>NZ_JAXOFN010000002.1:0-590198 GCF_034420155.1 Massilia luteola | reverse complement strand
GCCAGCACCACGCAGATGACGGCCGAGCCGAGGGCGAATGCGCCGTCGACCTTGAACAGCTTGGTGTCGACGATCAGCGCTTTCACTTTGCCGCGGGCGAATACGGTGCTGAGCAGCACCATGCCGGCCACGACGAGCCAGAACACGATGAACATGCGGTCCAGGAACGGGATCTCGTAGACACCGCTGCCGTTGTCGTGGGCGAAGCCGATCGGCGCGAGGAAGTGCAGGTCCATCATCGTCGGCAGGAACTTCAGGATGATCGAGAACACCAGGCCGCCGACGGTCGCGAACATCGCCGCGTCCGCCGTTGTCTTTTTCCAGAAGAAGCCCAGCAGGAACATGGCCAGGATGCCCGGCGAGACGAAGCCCGTGTATTCCTGGATGTACTGGAAGCCACCCTTCTTGTCGATGCCCATCAGCGGCGCGATCACGATGGCCAGCAGCATCGACACGATGACGGTCATGCGGCCGATCCACACCATCTTCTGTTCGCTGACGTTCGGGTGCAGGCGCTTCTGGTAGATGTCGAGCGTGAAGATGGTGGCGATCGAGTTGGCCTTGCCGGCCAGCGATGCGACGACGGCGGCCGTCAGCGCGGCGAACGCGATGCCCTTGATGCCCGACGGGAGCATCGCCAGCAGGGTCGGGTAGGCGCGGTCCGGATTCAGCTCGCCGCCGACGCGCATGGCGTCGCCCAGCACGCCGGCACGGTCCAGCGCGAACGCGGCGATGCCCGGCATGACGACGATCATCGGCATCACCAGTTTCAGGAATGCCGCGAACAGCAGGCCCTTGCGCGCGGTCGGCAGGTCGGCGCCGAGGGCGCGCTGCGTGATGTACTGGTTGCAGCCCCAGTAGTTCAGGTTGACGATCCACATGCCGCCGATCAGCGTCGACAGGCCCGGCAGGTCCATGTAGTTCTTGTTGTCGCGGCCCAGCACCATTTCGAAGTGGTCGCGGGTCGTGTTGTACAAGGTCGAGAAGCCCTGCAGCGCGCCGTGGCCCTGGCCCAGCTTGGCGACGAGGTCCAGCGCCAGCCACGTGGTCACGAGGCCGCCGATGACGAGGCAGGTCACCTGGATCACGTCCGTGTAGCCGATGACCTTCATGCCGCCCAGCGTGATGATGGCGGCGAAGACGGCGAGGAACAGCATGCAGGGCAGCACGCCGACGCCGGTGACGCTGCCGATCGCGAGCGCGCCCAGGTACAGGATCGAGGTCAGGTTGACGACGACGTACAGGCCGAGCCAGAACAGCGCCATCGTCGTGGCGACGGCCTTGCCGTAGCGCTGTTCGAGGAACTGGGGCATCGTGTAGATGCGGTTCTTGAGGTAGACCGGCATGAAGAACACGGCGACGATGACCAGCGTGGCGGCGGCCATCAGTTCGTACACGGCGATGGCCATGCCGATGCGGAAGCCCGAACCGCTCATGCCGATGAACTGCTCGGCGGAGATGTTGGACGCGATCAGCGACGCGCCGATGGCCCACCAGGTGAGCGAGCCTTCGGCCAGGAAGTAGTCGTGCGAGGCGGACGTGTTCGCGCTCTTCTTGCGGCGGTAGACCCACAGGCCGTAGCCGGCGACGACCACGAAGTAGAACAGGAAGACGATTAAGTCGAGGCGGGAAATCAGATTCATAGGGTTTGTCTCGTCAAACGGAGAAACGTAAATGGGGCGCCGGGATCAGCGCTCCAGGAAGGCGTCCATGATCGCGGTCGGCTTGCCGCCGCGGTCGAAGGCGCCCATCGGATAGCCCTTCCAGTCGTAAGCCTCGGGCTCCCAATAAAACACGCCGCCCGCGCCGCCGCCATCGACGGCGCGGGCTTTGGCGATCAGGTCGGCGATGACGGCCTTGCCGTCCGGCTGGTCCCACGGCACGCCGACCTCGGAGAGGATCACTGGCTTGCCGTAGCGGTGGACCATGTCGTTCAGGTTGGCCAGGCACGCGGTCGTCGCGTCTCGCCAGGTGAGGTTCTTCGCCGTCGTCGGGTATGAGGACGCGCCGATCATGTCGAAGCGCGCGCCGTGCGCCTTGAGGCCGTCGAAGTTCCAGCGGAACGTGGCGTTGTCGTGGCAGTTGTCCACGTGGACGATCACGATCGCATCCGGGAACACCTGCTTGACGGCGCCATAGCCGCTGTCGACGAAGCGCGCGTAGTTGTCCATGTGCCGCGTCGCGTCGCCCTCGGGCCACAGCATGCCGGTGCGCGTCTCGTTGCCGACCTGGACCCAGGTGGGCGCGACGCCGGCGTCGCGCAGCGCGGTGAGGGTCGCCCGCGTGTGCGCGTCGACGGCGGCGGCCAGTTGCGGCACCGTATAGTCGGCCCAGGCCTTGGGCTTCGTCTGCTGTTGCGGGTCGGCCCAGGAATCGCTGTAATGGAAATCGATCATGATGCGCATGCCGGCGGCCTGCGCGCGTTTCGCCTTGGCGACGACGTCGGCGATGCCGTTCCAGCCGTCCTGCGGATGCACCCACACGCGCAGGCGGATGGCGTCCATCCCCTGTTCCTTGAGGATGGCGTACAGGTCTTCGGCCTTGCCGTCACGGTTGCGGAAGACGCGTCCCGACGCTTCCATTTCGCTGACCCAGCCGACGTCGGCGCCCTTGGCGAACGTTCGGTGCGCATCCGCGACGTCCGCGTGCGCCAGGGCGGAACCCAGCGCCAGGCCGGCCGCCAGGGCGAAAAGAAAATGCTTCATCGGTCTCCGGGATTGTTATTGTCAAGCCACCAAGCCCCGGATTCTAGGCAGGAATCGCGGCGCCGACCCCATTCATTTTTCGCGTCTCCTATGAAATATTCGTATGGCGGCATTGTTTCGGTTGAAACTTCAGCTGTTTATTTGATAAGGGGAAAGGAACGCAGGTCATCCGCCCGCTGGCACTATACTGAAGCCGTGTTTCGGTTGACGCCGTCCGGCGTCGCTATTTCTACGGTATCAGGAGGTCGAGATGAGTAAAGCATCAAGTATCCTGCGGGGCGCGTGGATCGCATGCGCGCTGTGCGCGGCCAGCGTGCCCGCACTGGCCGACAGTCACCCCAAGGCCGCGAAAGACCCGGCGCGCTGGACCACCGGCGACAAGACGAAGGCCCAGCGCATGGCCACGCTGAAGAAGGAGATCAATGCCGCGTACGCGGAGCAGCAGTCGGCGTGCAAGCACAAGTCGTCCGGCAGCCGCGCCACCTGCCTGAAGGAGGCGCGCCAGGTCTACCAGCACGACATGGCGCATGCGCCGCAGCTGCTGGCCGCGGCGCCCCGGGGTGAGGTGACGGAGCGCGTGGTGTCCACGACGCCGGCCACGCCCGGGACGCCCGCCCAGCCGGGCGCCACCGCCTACGGCAGCTCGAGCATGGGCGCCACCGGCTCGGGTGCGGGGAGCGTGGGCGGCAAGGACGACGCGGTCGCGCCGAGCAGCGGCCAGACGAGCGGCCTGCCGCCGCCGCACATGGACGAGCAGGACATGCAGGCGCCGGCGCAGCCGCCGCAGGGCAATTTGCCGCCCGCGCAGCAGCAGTAGAGGGGGCGTCCTCGCCCCGGCGGGCGCCGGGTGGTAAACTGCCGGCTTTTGTCGCAGAGGACCACGATGGCGCTCCCTTTGGCGCTGCGCGTACGCGCGCTCGCGTTGTTGATCGAGACCGATCCGGCCGCCAAGACGCAGGGCGTGGCGCAGCTTGCGGCAAGCTGGCGCGCCGGCGGCTGCGCGCTGGACACGGCCGCGATCCTCGACGCGGGCACCGCGGTCATTCCGGGCCGCCCGGCGCGGCCCGAACTGGTGCCGCCGCGCCTCGTCGGCCGCCGCTCCATGGTCACGCCGGAAGGCCGCGCGATGCTCGTCCACGCGCTGGCCCACATCGAATTCAATGCCGTGAACCTCGCGCTGGATGCCGTCTGGCGCTTCCCCGGCATGCCGGACGATTACTACGCCGACTGGCTGCGGGTGGCGGCCGAGGAAGCCCATCATTTCACGCTGCTGGCGGCGCACCTGCGCACGCTCGGCTGGGCCTACGGCGACTTTCCCGGCCACGACAGCCTGTGGGAGATGGTCGAGAAGACGAGCGGCGACGTGCTCGCGCGCATGGCCCTCGTGCCGCGCACGATGGAGGCGCGTGGCCTCGACGCGATCCCGCCGCTGCGCGCCAAGCTGGCGCAGGCGGGCGACGAGGCCGCCGCCAGCATCCTCGACGTGCTGCTGCGCGACGAGGTGGGCCACGTGGAGATCGGCAACCGCTGGTATGGTCATCTGTGCGCGCTGCGCGGCCTGGAGCCGGTGGCCACGTACGACGCGCTGACGGTGCGGTACAAGGCGCCGGTGCTCAAGGGGCCGTTCAACCTCGACGCGCGCCGCCAGGCCGGCTTTACCGAAGCGGAACTGGCCCGGTTCGCGGGCGCCTGACGCCATGGACGCGCAGGGCTTCCTGCTGACGCGCCACTGGCGCGACACCGAGGCCGGCGTCGAGGTCGAGTTCTGGCTGGCGACGCCGGACGGGCCGCGCCGCGTGCGCCTCGCGCCGCAGCCGGCCGTCGCGTTCATCCCAGCGGAGCAGGCCGATACCGCGCGCCTGCTGCTGCAGCGCGAACGGGGCACCGAACTGCGCGAACTGACGCTGTGCGACTTCCGCCACCGCCCCGTGCTGGGCCTGTACTGCACCCAGTACCGCCACCTGCTGCGCCTGGAAAAACGGCTGCGCGAGCACGGCGTCGACGTGTACGAGGCGGACGTCCGCCCGCCCGAACGCTACCTGATGGAGCGCTTCATCACGGCCCCCGTCGCGTACGCGGGCACGCCGGCCGCGGCCGACCCGCGGCTCCTCGTCGACGCCCAGTTGAAACCCGTGAACGACTACCGGCCGGCGCTGTCGACGGTCTCGCTCGACATCGAGACGACGATGCAGGGCGAGCTGCGCTCGATCGCGCTGGAAGGCTGCGGCCAGCGCCAGGTGTACATGCTGGGCCCCGCGAACGGCGACGCGTCCGGCCTGGACTTCGACTACGAGGTGTGCGCGACGCGGCGCGACCTGCTCGACCGGCTGGAAGAGTGGGTCCGCCGCCACGACCCGGACGCGATCATCGGCTGGAACCTCGTGCAGTTCGACCTGCGCATCCTGCAACAGCACGCGCAGCAGATGCAGCGCCCGCTGCGCCTGGGCCGCGACGGCAGCGCGATCGAATGGCGCGAGCATGGCGGGCGACAGGAGCATTACTTCGCCGCGGTCGCCGGGCGCCTCGTCATCGACGGCATCGAGGCGCTGCGTTCGGCCACGTGGAGCTTCCCGTCGTTCTCGCTGGAGCACGTGGCGCAAAGCCTGCTGGGCGAAGGCAAGTCCATCGACAACCCGTACGACCGCATGGCGGAAATCGACCGCATGTTCGACGAGGACAAGCCGGCCCTGGCCCGCTACAACCTGCAGGACTGCGTGCTCGTCACGCGCATCTTCGCCAAGTCCGGGCTGATGACCTTCCTGCTGGAGCGGGCCAGCGTGACGGGCCTCGCGGCGGACCGCAGCGGCGGTTCGGTCGCCGCGTTCGAGCACGCGTACATGCCGCTGATGCACCGCCTCGGGCGCGTGGCGCCGAACATCGGCGACGTACCGGGCGCGGACAGCCCCGGCGGCTTCGTGATGGATTCGCGTTCCGGCCTGTACGACTCGGTGCTCGTGCTGGACTACAAGAGCCTGTACCCGTCGATCATCCGCACCTTCCTGATCGATCCGGTGGGCCTCGTCGCGGGCCTCGAAGAGCCGGAAAACGACACGGTGCCGGGCTTTCGCGGCGCGCGCTTTTCGCGCACGCGGCACTGCCTGCCCGGCATCGTCACGCGCGTGTGGCAGGGCCGTGACGCCGCCAAGCGCGCGCGCAACGCGCCGCTGTCGCAGGCGCTCAAGATCATCATGAATTCGATGTACGGCGTGCTGGGCACGACGGGATGCCGCTTCTTCGATCCGCGCCTCGCGTCATCGATCACGATGCGCGGCCACGAGATCATGCACCGCACGCGCGAGCTGATCGAGGCCCGGGGCTACCAGGTGATCTACGGCGACACGGATTCGACGTTCGTGTGGCTCGGGCGCGCGCACGACGGGCTTGAGGCCGAGCGCATCGGACGGGCGCTCGTCGACCACGTGAACGGCTGGTGGCGCGACCACCTGCGCGCCGGACTGCAACTGGAGTGCGCGCTGGAGCTGGAATACGAGACCCACTTCCGGCGCTTCCTGATGCCGACCGTGCGCGGGTCGGAGGAGGGCAGCAAGAAGCGCTACGCGGGCCTCGTGCGGCGCGCGGACGGCAGCGAGGAAGTGATCTTCAAGGGCCTGGAGACGGTGCGCACGGACTGGACCCCGCTGGCGCAGACGTTCCAGCAGGAGCTGTACGGCCGCGTGTTCCGCGGCGAGCCGTACGAGGACTATGTGCGCGATTACGTGGCCGCGACGCTCCGCGGCGAGTTGGACGAGCAGCTGGTGTACCGCAAGCGCCTGCGCCGTCCGCTGGTCGAGTACGAGCGCAACGTGCCGCCGCACGTGCGCGCCGCGCGCGCGGCCGACGCGTTCCACGTGCGCCAGGGCCGGCCCGCGCCTTACCGCAACGGCGGCTGGATCCGCTACGTGATGACGACGGCGGGCCCGGAACCGCTGGACACGCTGGACACCCGCCGCACCCCCATCGACTACGAACACTATCTGACCAAGCAGCTGGAACCCGTCGCCGACGGCATCCTGCCGTTCCTGGACGACAGCTTCGCGCGGCTCACCAGCCCGCAGGGGGCGTTGTTCTGATTGCGATGCCATGCGCGGGCGCCTGCATCCGGCCGGATTACCCGCCGGCGCGCTTCGCACGAAGTCCGTGTTTTCCCAGCACTTCCATGATGAGGTCACAGTGGTCGCCCTGGACCTCGATCACGCCGTCCTTCACTGTCCCGCCGCAACCGCATGCGGTGCGCAACTGCTTGCCCAAGGCCGTCAGCGCGGCGCCATCGAGCGCGAGTCCCTTGACGAGCGTGACGGTCTTGCCGCCGCGGCCCCTGGTCTGGCGCGACACCCGCGCGACACCGTCGCCGGTCGATACGACCGTGGCCTTGCAGGCACACGCCGCGGCGGGGTGGCGGCAATCGGGGCACATGCGTCCGCCGTCGGTGGAATATACGAGGCCGCTGTTTGCATGCTTCATGTGGTTCGGGTATCGATGACATTTGACGCGCATGAGTTTATCCGCATGGCGCTCCGGATGCTACTATCCTGCGCAGTCCATACAACAAGGGAGATGTCATGCATCATGCCGGAATCGCGGACTATCAATCGCGCACGAACCGGTTGTTTCCGTCGTTGCGGCGCTAGCGTCCCGGGCGATTCATGATGGATGCCACACCCGCCACGCCGCCCGGATTGACGCACGTCCTCGCCGAACTGCGCCTGCTCGAACCGTTGTTTCACACCGGGCACGACGCGGAAAGTATCGCCGCGCCCACGTTCTGGGAAGTCGGCGCATCGGGTCGGTGTTATGGCAGGGATTATGTGCTTGGCGTGCTGCGCGAGCGCGCCGCCGCCCCCGAGCCTGAAGACTGGCGCGCCGAGGATTTTCAGATCGCGGCGGCGGGCGCCGGTCATTATCTGCTCACCTATACGTTGCACCAGCCGGGTCGCGTCACGCGCCGGTTGACCGTGTGGCGGCGCAGCGGCGGGCAATGGCAGGCGATTTACCACCAAGGAACGATCGTTACCTGAGCAGGTCAGCGCCGGCGTTCGCGCGCGCGCGATACGATTTGACGCGTCGGCCAAACAGGGCTATATTTCCGTTTCCGCGCTGGAAACGTTTCCAACTCCAGTCTCCACAAGAATCCCAACAAGACCGGCCGCCGAGCCGGCCCGGCGTGGTGCGTCCGGCAAGGGCGTCCACAATTCTTCGCAGTGAAACAGAGGAGTCGAAGTGAATAACGAAAACCAGAAACATCACTTGAAATGGAAAGGTTTCCACGCGGCAGCCGCCGCCGGCCTGCTTGCGTGCGGCATGCACGCATCGGCCAGCGTCACCAGCCCGGCCATCGGCCAGTTGCTGTGGTCCGAGGAATTCAACGGGCCGAGCCTGGACACGTCCCGCTGGACCGCCACCGACGGCAACGGCTGCCAGATCAACCTGTGCGGCTACGGCAATGCGGAACTGGAGTACTACAGCCCGAACAACGTGTCGATCGCCGACGTGCCGTTCGAACCGGGCACGCGCGCGCTCGCGATCCGCGCGCAACATCAGACGGTGGGCAGCAACGTCTTCACGTCCGGGAAGATCGACAGCCACGGCAAGGTGCAGGTGCAGTACGGGATGATCGAGATCCGCATGAGCACCCCGAACGTCGCGACCGGGCTGTGGCCGGCCGGGTGGATGCTGGGCACGAGCCCGCAGACGTGGCCGCGCAACGGCGAGATCGACATCATGGAGATGGGCCACAAGGCGTCGGCGCGCGCGGCGGCCGGGTCGCCGTCGGCCAACAACTTCGTCGGCTCGAACGTGATCACGTGGCAGCAGGCCGCCTGCGTGCCGGGCAACGAGAGCTGCGCCGCCTCGACCGCCTGGCAGACGAAGAACTGGTACGTGCCGGCGACGTCGCTGGCGAACCGTTTCGTCACCTACCGCCTGTACTGGACCGAGAGCGGGATGCGCTTCACGACGATCGACAACGGCGTCGAGCACGACATGTACGACGCGCCGCTGCCGGTGAATTCGACGGCGCTGCAGGCGCCGTTCTATCTGCTGCTGAACCTCGCCGTCGGCGGCAATTTCACCGACGCGGCCACGCCGGGCCAGGTGACGGCGCCGCTGCCGGGCACGATGTACGTCGACTATGTGCGGGTCTATCAACTGGACGGCAAGGGCGCCGTCAAGCTGGGCAACCAGACCGTCCCCGAGGTGGCGGGCAAGTTCGGCGTGTTCACCGACACGACGGCCGTGAACAACAAGCTGGTGGCCGGCACGAGTTCCGACATCTTCCTGTGGAACAGCGCCTCGTCCGGCGCCGGCAACACGCCGCCGTATGAGGGCGCCAACGTCATCGCCTGGAATTACACGGCGCCCGGCCAGTGGTTCGGCGGCGGCGTGCAGGCGCGCCAGGCGCACGACCTGACGAACTACCGCAACGGCACCATGAAGTTCCGCATCAAGATCCCGGCCAACGTGTCGTTCAACATCGGCGTGGGCGACACCTACACGAACCAGAACTGGGTGAACTTCCCGGCGAACACGACGCAATATGGCCTCGTGCGCAACGGCGACTGGGCGCAGGTGAGCATTCCCGTGTCGACGCTGATCGGGCCCAAGGTGGCGCTGCAGTCGCTGCTCGACGTCTTCATGATCTCGAGCGACGCGAACAACCTGCCGGCATCGGCCTTCCAGTTCGCCATCGACGACATCGTGTGGGATTCGGGCACGACGTCGACGCCGCCGCCGTCCGGGCCGACCTCCGCGACGCAGACGTCGGCGACCACGCTGCAGTTCACGACGACCACGGGCAGCTGGGCCGACGTCCACTACACCGTGAACGACGGCACCCAGCAGAAC
This sequence comes from Massilia luteola, assembly GCF_034420155.1. NCBI lineage: Bacteria > Pseudomonadati > Pseudomonadota > Betaproteobacteria > Burkholderiales > Oxalobacteraceae > Massilia > Massilia luteola. Next base: position 580,653 of record NZ_JAXOFN010000002.1, on the reverse strand, counting down.
GTGCGCATGCGGCTGGACGGCACGACCAATACGTACAGCGCGGGCGGTCTCAAGATCGGCGACGTCGTGCGCTACAGCTTCACGTACTGGGACACGGCGCGCAACTACGCCGTCGACACGGCCCTGCAGACCTACACGATGCAATGACCGCCGGTCCCGTCACGGCCCCGGATTCGGATTGTCGGGCAGCGACGGGATCGCGCGCAGGTATTCGTAGACGGCGTACAGGTCGCGCGTCGTCAGCTTGCCGACGGCCGGCCACGGCATCACCTGCAGGATCTGGCCGGCCGGGTCGTGCGGATTGTGGCCGGTGCGCAGCGTCCGCACGAATTCGTCGCGCGTGAGGCCGGCCGGGCGGCCCGCGTTGTCCGGCGTGAGGTTCGGCGCCGTGAAGGGACCGAACTGGCGCCCACCGGACATGTATTGTTCGGCGTTCACGCGCTCGGGCTGGCCCTGGAACGGATCGCCGCCGGGCGAATAGCTCGGATGCGTGTGGCAGTCGATGCAGCCCGACGTGTTGACGATGTAGCTGCCCTGCCACACGAGATTGCGCTGCTTGCCCTTGAGGTTCAGGATCACGCCGGGCGGCACGATCTCGCGCCCGCGCATGGCGCGGCTGTTGGTGTCGCTCAGGGCCGAAGCGGCGTCCCCGTCGGTGTCGGGCGCGGCCGCGGCAGGTGCCATGACGGCGAGGGCGAGTGCGATCGCCGGCCAGGTGCGGTGGCGGGTCGGGTGGGTGGCGTGCATGCTGTGTCTCCTGTGGGAAAGGACAAGCGCCGCGGTACGGCCGGCGCGCGGGCAACGGACGAATCTACCCAGTATAGGCGGCGGGCCCGGCGGCGCCAGCATTGCGGGCCCGTCGATTCTGATAGGGCGGGCGTGACAATGCGCGCACTTTGCCCGTGGCGGCCGTGACATGATGACGGTTTCGACATCGGGAGACCGCATGACCGCATCCTCCAGGCCGTGGATTCTCCTGGCCGCCGCCATCGCGACCGCCGGTGCGCTCATCCACGTGGCGGCCATTCCGGCCGGCCCGTCCTGGTACGCGTATTTCGGCGCGCCGCCGGCCGTCGTGGCGTCGGCGCGGGCCGGCACCTGGCCGGCGCCGGTGGGTGCCGTCGCCATCGCCGGCCTGATGGCGACCTGCGCCTGGTATGCGTGCGCGGCGCTGGACATGGTGCGCCGGCCGCCCCTGCTGCGCACCGGGCTCGCGGTGATGGCCGCGATCTGCCTCGTACGCGCAATGCTCCTGCCGCCGCTGGCGATGACGCATCCCGAGCTGCGCAACACATTCGAGGTGGTCGCCGCGATCGTCTGGGGCCTGGCCGGCATCGGCTTCGCGCTGGGCTGCGCGGGCGCGCGGCGCCGGCGATACTGACGCCGCCATGCAGCTGTACCGCGAATACCCGCCGCATCCCGCGCTCGCCGGCCACGTGGCCTGCCTGTGGACGAGCCACGCCATCCCGGACGGCGCGCCGGTCCGCACGCGCGTCCTGCCCGACAATTGCATCGACATCCTGTGGCAGGACGGCGCGTCGCTGGGCAAGGTGGCGGGCATGATGTCGCGCCCGCACCACGTCGAGATAGCCGCGCCGCTGCTGACGGTCGCGGTGCGTTTCCTGCCCGGCGCCGCGCGCGCCTTCTTCGACCTGCCCCTGTGCGGCCTGCGGGACAGCCATCCGGCGCTGGCCGACCTGTGGCCGCGCGCGCAGGCGGAGGCGCTGGCGGCGGCCTTGTGGGAGCGCGAGCGGACGCCGGCCGAACGGCTCGGCATCATCGAACGGGCGCTGCTCGCGCGCCTGCGCACGCGCGAACCGGCGCGCGCGGACGTGCTGGCGCGGGCGGCCGTCGCGCGGCTGGAGGCGAGCGGCGGCGCCGTCCGCGTCGACGACCTCGCGGCGGACCTCGGCGTCACGCGCCAGCACCTGGCGCTGCTGTTCCGCGAACGCGTGGGCCTGGGTGCGAAGACATTCGCCATGGTGTGCCGCTTCCGCCGCGCGCACGCGGCCTTGCGGGGCCAGCCCGGCGCCGTCGACTGGGCGCGCCTGGCCGGGGAGTGCGGTTACTACGACCAGTCGCACCTCATCCACGCGTTCCGCCAGTTCGCGGACGCGACACCGGAGTCGTTCCGGCCGTGACGATGCATGCGGCAGCGGCGATCACGCGCGGCATGCACATTGTCCGGGCAGTCAAACCACGGCGGCGCTGAACGGCTCGGGCGGTCGCGCAAGCAGGTGGGACAGCCGTTGCAGGCCCGTCCGCAAGTGTCCGCGGTCCCTGATGCTGCCCAACGAGATCCGGATCGCATTCACGGATCCGCTGCCGGTGGCGAATGCGTCCGCCGGCGTGACCGCGATGCCTTCGGCGGCGGCGGCACGCGCAAGCTGCGACGGGTTCCAATATGCCGGCAACGCGAGCCATACGTGCAGGCCGTCGCCGGCGCCGCTATACCGCCCCGCCAGGATATCCCGCGCCATCCGGTGGCGCAGGCGCGCCTCGCTGCGTACGCCTTCCATCAAGCGGCCGGCCGAACCGTCGAGGATCCACTGCGTGGCCAGCGCGGCCGTCAGCGGCGCGGCCATCAGCGCAAACGATCGCAGCGCGACCAGGAACCGTTCGCGTTCCTGCCGGTCGCGTACGAGCACGAAGGCGACGCGCAAGCCGGGCGTCAGGCATTTCGACAGGGTCGAGATGTAGACCGCCTGTTCCGGGGCAAACGTGGCGACGGGTGGTGGCGGGGCTTCGGCCAGGAGCCAGTAGGGATCGTCCTCGACGATGCGTACGTTGCAGCGCGCCGCGACGCCGGCGAGCGCCTTGCGCCGGTGTGCCGGCATGGTGCTGGCGGTCGGGTTCTGCAATGTCGGATTGAGGTAGACCAGCCCGGGCGTGTGCCGGCGGCACGCTTCCTCGAACATCCCGGGCACCATCCCGTGCCCGTCGGCTTCCACCGCGATGACGTGCCGGCCGAACTGGGTCGCCGCGGCGCGCAAGCCGGGATAGGTCGTCGGCTCGGCCAGGATGACGTCGCCAGGCTGCGTCAGCGCGAGGATCAATGCGGCGATCGCCGCTTGCGCGCCGGGGCAGACGACAACCTGCCGGGCATCCACGTGTCCGAACATCGGTTCGATCCACTTGGCGCCGGCCTGACGGTCGGCGTCGCTGCCTCCGCCCAGGTGGTAAGTCATCAGCAATTCATTATCTGCCCGCATCAGCACTTGCGACAGACCCTGTCTCAGCATGTCGTCGAAGTCCACGCCGTCCGGCGGCGGTGGGGTATTCATGCTCAGGTCGAGGACCGGGGCCGATTCGACTTTCGGCGCCGCGACATACGTGCCGCGGGCGCCGCGGCCCTCCAGCAGGTTGCGGCGCCGGGCTTCGTCGTAGGCGCGCGTGACGGTCGTCAGGTCGATGTCCAGCTGCGCCGCCAGGTGGCGCTGCGGCGGCAGGCGGTCACCCGGTTTCAGCGACCCGTCCACCACCGCCGCCTGCAACGCATCCGCGATCTGCAAAAAGCGTGGGCCTTTGTTCCCGGCCAGTCGCGGCAGCCAGAGCGGCGGATCGTCGTCTTGTATGGTTTTCAACTGGGACATTATGTCTCAATGTATGGATATTGCTTCCCAGTAGAATGCCTCAGAACGGGCCGCAACACCATCCTCGGATGGCGGTCGCCGTGGTTCTCGCCGCGTCTGCATCCGGCAGAGGTCGTGCTCCTCATGATGGAAAAAGATGGACTGGATCCCGATAGTCTTCGTTACGTTCAAGGTTCTCGTGCTAGGCACGGGCATGTTCTTCGCCGTCAAGTGGCATTACGATCAAGGCCGGAAGGGGAAGGAGGCGGAGCGGCGCGCGGTGCTGCGCGCGGCCGGCAAGGTGGCCGCGGTCTTCGTGCTGCTGCTCGTGGGCCTGGGGATCGTGACATTCGTCCTTGCCGGGATGATCGGCCTGGACTTGACCTTCCCGTGATGGCAGCGCTCGGGCTTTCCCGGCCCGACCATCTTCCATTTTTCCAATCCATGGCCGCGCGAAACAGGCATCATGGCGGTTTTCGACAGGAGACTTCCATGATCAAGGGACTGCGCACCGTAACCTATCCCGTGGCCGACCTCGGCCGCGCCAAGACCTGGTTCGCCGCCGTATTCGGCGTCCAGCCCTATTTCGACCAGCCGTTCTACGTTGGTTTCGCCGTCGGCGGTTTCGAACTGGGCCTCGTGCCCGACGGTACGCCGGGCACGGCCGGGTCGACGACCTTCTGGGGCGTGGACGACATCGGGGCCGAGGTCGAGCGCATCGTCGGCCTGGGCGCCACCGTCCATGCGGCCATCCAGGAAGTGGGCGAGGGCATCAAGGTGGCGGAATTGAAGGACCCGTTCGGCAACGTCCTTGGCCTCATCGAGAATCCGCTGTTCGACGCCGCGAACGTACGCTGATTACATGCCGGCCGGCGGTTCGACCGGGATCTGGGTGCGCACCGACAGGTTGATGGCGTTCCAGCCGCGGATGACGGCGATCGTATAGCCCAGTTCCGCGATCTCGCTCTCGCTGAAATGCTCGCGCAGGGCCGGCCACGCGGCGTCGGTGTCGTCGCGGTGGGGCAGGGCGTTGACGGCGTCGGCCCAGGCCAGCGCCGCGCGTTCGCGCGCGCTGAAGAACGGCGATTCGCGCCAGGCGGCCACGCTGTTCAGGTGGCGCGGATCGGCGCCCTGCTTGACCAGGTCGCGCCAGTGCATGTCCACGCACAGGCCGCAGCCGTTCTGCTGCGATACGCGCAGGTTGACCAGTTCGACGAGGCGCGGTCCCAGCGCGCCTTGCTTGACGGCCTGGGACAGGTTGACCATGGCCTTCAGGCCCGGCGTGGGGACGGCGAACAGATTGAGGCGGGCAGCGTGCGACATGATGGTTCCTTTTCGTTTGAACGAGGGTGCGAAATGTGGCCCTCTATGCATTAGACGGAACGGCGCGCGCGTTTGTGACGGGTCCGCGCGAATTCATTCGAATCCGTGACGCAGGCGCAGCGCGTCGACGTAGCGGGCGCGCGAACTGCGCGACCGTTCGTGCGGCGCGAACGGGCTGCTGGCGCGGTCGAGCAGGTCGACGGCCGCCGCCAGCCGTTCCAGTTCGGCACCGTCCAGCGGCCGGTCGCCGTCGGTCGATGCGCGGATGACGTGGATCGCCAGTTCCTTCGCCGCGACGTCCTCGGGCAGGCCGGAGCGCGTGCACAGCCCGTACGTGCCCGCGATGAAATGGGTCCACTCGCTGCGCAGGTGCGGCTCCGCCGCCAGTGCGGCTGCGGGTATTGTCCGGTACAACGGCTGGGCGTCCAGGGCCGCCCGGTAGCGCGCGGCGAACAGTGCGTATGGATCCGCGCTGCCGTCCAGCAGCATGCATAGCCAGTCCACATAGCCGCGCGCATACCAGTCGGTCGCATGATCCGCGGCGTGCGCGCCGAAGTACGATGTGCAATCGATCCGGACCTTCAGCCGGTACGACGGCGCGGGCATGGTCCCGGCGGCGGTGAAGGCATCGAGCCGCGCGCCGTCGGCGGCGCAGGCCGCGAGCAACTGCGCGCGGGTGAGGAAGTGGGTGTGCAGGTAGGCGATGAGTTCCATGCCCGCATGCTACCCGCGGGCGCACCGCGATGCTTCGGCCGCCGCCGAATCGTCGTCGCGGTCGGACGTGCCGGCCGGCACCTGGGCGCCGGCGCTGGCGGCAGCCAGCAGGGTTGCCGATGATGGGAAACGCCATGCAATCGTGCGGTCCCCGACTTCGTCGAACTGTTTCGTGAAACATGACAAGACAAGGGCCGGGGGATAACCGCCCGGCCCCGCGTCGTGTGTGGACGCCGTTCAGGGTTTGATGTGCGGCTGGACGGCCCCCGGGTTCAGGATCTGGTTGGTATCGATCTGGTCCTTGTTGATCACCTGGGCATTGTTCGACGCATGGCGCCGCGGCAGCATGCTCCCGGTCGGGGATTCACGGTCCTCGCGCGAGAGCTTTTGCCCGTCGGCGGCCGGATCCTGGGCACAGGCACTGAGGACACACGCCGCGCCTGCGGCGATCAAGAAATGCTTCATCATGCTTGGTGACTCCTTTATTGTTGGAACATTTAATTTGCGTGCACGACAATATAAACTGGATCCTGTCCGAAATATGTAAGGATATTTCGTCGATTTGCATGTGGCGGGGCGCGTCCGCCGGACTAGGCGCGCACACGCTCCATGGCGATCGACGACACCGTGAAACCGAGCCTGGCGAAAAACGCCGGCGCGCCGTCGCGCCCGGCCCGAAGCACCCAGGTGAGGCGCGGGTCGGCGCCGGTCGCATGATCGACCAGCGCCCTGCCGATGCCTCGTCCACGGTGGCCCGGCGCCACGACGACCATCGACAAGTAACCGTTCGACAAACCGTCCGTAATGGCACGGACGAACCCGACGACCTGGCCGTCGATGACGGCGACCGCCGCGATCGGCGAGGCCTCGACGAGCGCGACGAATTCGGCGAGACCCGCGATGCGGTGCGCCCAGCCGTTGTCGACCAGCAGGCTGAATGCCGCCGCAAGTTCCGACGGCAGGACACGGCGGATTTCCATGGGATCGAATAAGGTGCGTAAAGGTGCAGTGTAGGCCGTGCATCGATCACGTTGCAAGACGGATTCGCCGTGCGCCCGGCCTGCCGTTGCAATCGCCGCACGCCGTTGTTAATATCGTGGCATGAACCGCGCCCCTGTTACCCGTCAAGCGATTATTACCACCATCAACCGGATGGTGGGTTAGCGCTTGTTACTGCAACCCGCCTGGAGGCGGGTCTGCAGCAAGCCAGTCTCCACGGCCTGTCCACAAGGAGACACCATGGCATCCCATCCCCTCGAACACGTCATCCGCGCCGCCGACGCCGCCATCACGGCGGAGGATTTCGACGCGCTGACGGATTTCTACGCGGACGACGCGACGCTCGTCGTCAAGCCCGGCCTGCATGTCACGGGCAAGGACAAGATCCGCGCGGCGTTCGTGAAGATCGCCGAGCATGTCCGGCACAGCCTCGTCGTCGGGCAGGGACGGATCGAGGTGATCGAAGGCGCGGATACCGCCCTCGTCATCATGGAGTCGACGCTCGATTACCTGGACGCGGGGGAGAAGGTGAGCGCCACGCGGCGCGCCACCTATGTGTTCCGCAGGGATGCCGGCGCGCGCTGGGTCTGCACGGTCGACAATTCCTACGGCACGGACTTGCTGGATCACTGCGGCGGCGAATAACGCCGTTCGAAGCGGCTGCCCAGGCGCGTCAGCACCTCGTACCCGATCGTCCCGGCGTCGGCCGCGACCGCGTCGACGTGCTGGTGCGCCCCGAGCAGTTCGACCGTCATTCCCGGCTGCAGGCGCGCGTCGGGGATGCCGGTGACGTCCAGCGTGATGCTGTCCATCGAGACGGTGCCCGCGATGGGCACGCGCACGCCGTCGATATGGGCGCAGCCGCGGCCGGACAGCGCGCGCAGCCACCCGTCCGCGTAGCCGATGGCGATGGTGGCGATGCGGCGCGTGCCGTCCGCCACGTAGCGGGCGCCGTAGCCGACGGCGTCGCCGGCCCCGATCGTCCGCACCTGCACGATGCGGGCATCCAGCGCCACCGCCCGGCGCAGCGGATTCGCCTGCCCCGGTTGCGGATTGATGCCATACAGCGCGGCGCCGGGACGCACGAGGTCATGGCGGAAGTCGGGTCCGAGGAAGATGGCCGACGAATTCGCGAGGCTCGCCGGCATCGCCGGGAGCCGTGCGCGGATGGCGTCGAAGCGCGCGCGCTGGCGCGCGTTCAGCGGATGGCCGGGCATGTCCGCGCAGGCCAGGTGGCTCATCAACAGGACCGGTTCGAATGCGGCGAGCCAGTCGCGTGGGTCGCCCAGCGCCTCCAGGTCGGCGGGCGCAAGCCCCATGCGCGACATGCCGCTGTCGACCTGCACCGCCGCCGCGAGGCGCCGGCCCGCGCGCACGCACGCGGCGCTCCACGCGCGCACCTGGCCCGGGTCGTTCAGCACCGGGATCAAACCGTGTTCGATGAAGTCGGCGGCGGTGCCCGGCGGCGGGCCGTGCAGCACGTAGATGGCGCTGCCTGGCGGGACGATGGCGCGCAGGCGGATGCCTTCCTCGACGTGGGCCGTGAAGAACACGCGGCAGCCCGCGCGCACGAGGGCCGGCGCCACGTGCGCCATGCCGAGGCCATACGCATCGGCCTTCATCACGCCGGCGACGACGGCGCCGCCGGCGCGTTCCACCAGCAGGCGATAATTGGCCGCGACGGCATCCAGGTCGATCGTCAGCACGGCGCCAGTGCGCGCAACCGGGGCCACGTGGGCGGGATGTGCGGCCGCGTTCATGCCTTGGCCAGCGCCGGGCGCATGGTGGGCGCGCGCGTGCCGGCGTAGCGGAACACGGCCAGGTCGTCGGCGTGGATCGCGGGGACCCTGCCGCTGACCAGGTCCGCGATGACGCTGGCCGAGCCGCATGCCATCGTCCAGCCGAGCGTGCCGTGGCCCGTGTTCAGGAATAGGTTCGACAGCGGCGTGGCGCCGACGATCGGCGTGCTGTCCGGCGTCATCGGCCGCAGGCCCGTCCAGAATTTCGCACGCGCGACGTCGCCGCCGCCCGGGAACAGGTCGTTCACGACCAGTTCCAGCGTCGCGCGGCGGCGCGGGTTCAGCGCGTGGCTGTAGCCCGCGATCTCCGCCATGCCGCCCACGCGGATGCGGTCGTCGAAGCGGGTGACGGCGATCTTATAGGTCTCGTCGAGGATCGTGGACACGGGCGCCCTGGCGGCGTCGACGATCGGCACGGTGATCGAATACCCCTTGAGCGGGTAGATCGGCACGCGGAACTGGCCCTGCAGCAGCAGGCGCGAATAGCTGCCCAGCGCCAGCACGTAGCGGTCGGCCGTCACGCGGCCTTTATCGGTTTGTACGCCGACGACCTGGCCGTTGGCGATGTCGAGGCGTTCGATCGCGGTGTCGAACTGGAAGCGCACGCCGAGTTCGCGCGCCATCTGCGCCAGGCGCGTCGTGAACAGCTGGCAGTCGCCCGTTTCGTCGTTCGGCAGGCGCAGGCCGCCGACCAGCTTGGCGCGCACGTGGCCCAGCGCCGGCTCGGCATTGGCCAGCTGGTCGCGGGTCAGCGCCTCGAACGGCACGCCGGCCTCCTTCAGCACCTCGATGTCCTTGGCGGCGCCGTCGAACTGCGCCTGCGTGCGGAACAGCTGCAGGGTGCCTTGCTGGCGGCCTTCGTACGCGATGCCCGTCTCGGCGCGCAGCGCACGGATGCGATCGCGGCTGTACTCCGCGAGGCGTACCATACGTTCCTTGTTGACGGCATAGCGGCCCGCGTCGCAATTTTTGAACATCTCCCACATCCATTGCAGCTGGAACAGGGAGCCGTCGGGCTGGATGGCCAGCGGCGCGTGGCGCTGGAACAGCCATTTGAAGGCTTTCAGCGGGATGCCCGGCGCGGCCCAGGGCGACGCATAGCCCGGCGAGATCTGGCCGGCGTTGGCGAAACTGGTCTCGAGGGCGGGACCCGGCTGGCGGTCGATGACGGTGACGTCGTGGCCGGCCCGGGCCAGGTAATAAGCGGTGGTCACGCCGACCACGCCGCTGCCGAGTACGATGACGCGCATAGCTTTCCCTGTGTCTCTGGTTGTTTAGGAATTAGAATATGTTTTCATTTTAGTTGTGGGACTGCCATAATAGTTTCGGTTTGCGATTTACTTTTTAGTGAAAAATCATGCGCGTGCAAAAAGACTCGAACCGTGTGCTGGACCGCATCGACCTGCACATCCTGTCCATCCTGCAGGACGACGGCCGCATCGTGATGAAGGACCTGGCGGAGCGCGTTGGCCTGTCGCTGACGCCCTGCATCGAACGGGTCAAGCGGATGGAGCGCGACGGCGTGATCGCCGGCTATCACGCGCACGTGGCGCCGCGCCTGCTCGGGCTGCAGATCCTCGTCTTCGTGGAGATCACGCTGCGCCAGAAATCGGAGCAGGCGTTCGAGCGCTTCCGGCGCGCGATGCTGGCGCTGCCCGAAGTGATGGAGTGCCACCTCGTGTCGGGCGATTTCGATTACCTGATCAAGGCGCGCATTCCGGAGATGACGGAATACCGCCGACTGCTGGGCGAGATCCTGCACGTGGCGGACGGCGGCCAGTCGAAGAGTTACGTCGTGATGGAAGAGGTCAAGGAAACGCTGGCCGTGTCGATCGCGCGCTGAGCGTCACTCGACGCGGTACAGCGGCAACGCCAGCCGCACCGGCCGCACGTCCATGCGCACGCGGTAGACGGAATAGGTGTCCGCCCGGTTCGACGCCCAGCCCTCGCTCTCCGGCGTGCGCGTGAAGGTGAATTCGAAACCGCGCTCGGGAGCGGCGCCCGCCGGGTCGCCGAACGCGATGCCGGTGGCCCGCACCTGGTCGCTGTCGCACAGCTTCATCAAGAGGTCGACGACCGCCGTGTTGCCGAGGATGTCCGGGGCGAACAGCGGGCCGCGGTACGTGGGGTCGGCCGCGTCGACGTGCTCCTTGTCCGGGCCTGGCGTGAAGCGGCCGCTGGCCGGGTCGTAGCGGTCGCCGCTGTCGAGATAGCTGATGCGGGCGCCGGCCACGTTGAAGCCGGCATGCGCCGCGTCGACGCTGGCCTGGCCGAGGTCGAGCAGCAGCGCGCCCTTGTAGCCGATGATCGCGATCGACCGGTCCGGCGCGACGACGGCCGCCGTGTTCTCGTCGATGCCCAGACCGAGCCGATAGTGCTTGGCCAGCATCGCGGGCAGCATGCGCGCGAAGCGGCCGCGGATGAGCAGGTGCTGGTCGACGAACACGTCGTCGCCGATGAAGCCGAGGCCCGGCGCGATGTCGCGGCCGTCCGTGACGCCGTCGCGCAGCGTGGGCAGGGGCGCGCGGCCCTCGTAGAACATCGTCGTGCTCATGATGGCGGCGCCGGCGCTCGTGCCGGCGATGACGCCGCCGCGCCGGTACATGTCCCACAGCGCGTCCAGCACGGCGCTGTCGGTGCCGTCGGCGTGGCGCAGCGCGGCCGTGATGCGGCCCTGGTCGCCCCCGACGAAGAACGCGCCGCCGGCCGCGCGCACGCTGGCCGCCAGCTGCGGATCGTCGGCGGCGCGCCGCACGTCGGTGCCGGCCAGGCGGGCGGACACCGGCACGACGAACGCCCTGGCGCCGTAGCCCGCCAGGATCTCGGCCGTGGCGCGGCCGGAGCGCTCCGGATTGGCGGACGCCGTCGGGAACACGGCGATGCGCGCGCCCGGGCCGCCGGCCAGCTCGACGATCTTGTTCCACACCGGGGCGTTGTCGGCGCGCAGGGCGCCGCCGGCGATCACGAGCGAGCCCTTCGCCGCGCCGGCGCCCGCCCGCGCGTCCGCGCGCGTGGCGGCGGGCGCCAGGCCGAACGCCAGCATGAAGGCAAGGGGCAGGACGGGTGAGCGGATCGGCATGGCGCCTCCTTTGCTGTCATCATACCCGTGCCCGGCGTTGCGGCCAAAGCCGGTATCATCTGGCATGCGGTGCGCATGCCGGGCGTGTGCACGACGGCGCGGTGCCGGGCATTCACACTGGAGCAAGCATGTTGATCGTGACCCATGGCGGCAAATTTCACGCGGACGACGCGTGGGCGGTGGCCGTCCTGATGTTGTTGTACCCCGAGGCCGAACTCGTGCGCACGCGCGACCCGGCCATCATCGCCACCGCCGACGTCGCGATCGACGTGGGCGGCGTGTGGGACCCGGCCGCGGGCCGTTTCGACCACCACCAGAAGGGATTCGACGGCGCCCGCGCCAGCGGCGTGCCGTACGCCAGCGCCGGCCTGGTGTGGCGCGAACACGGCGCGCGCTGCGTCGCCCTGCTGGCCGAGCGCCACGCGGGCCACAAGCTGTCGGACGAGGCGGCCCAGCAGATGGCGTATGCGATCGATGCCGACGTCGTGCAATACCTCGACCTGTCCGACGTCGGCGCGGCCCGCAACGCGCCCGGCAGCTACGGCCTGTCGGCCATCGTGTCCGGATTCAATCCGAACTGGATGGACGAGCAGCGCCTGGGCTATGGCGCCGCGGCGGAAGCGTATCGCGACGCGCAGTTCCGCCGCGTGCTGGGGCTGCTGACGGACCTGATGATCAATGCCGTCAAATACCGCGTGGGCGCGGTGCTCGCGGTCGAGCAGGTGCGCCATGCCCAGGTGCTCGAGGGCGGCCGCGTACTGTTCCTCAAGAATGCGGCCCTGCCGTGGACGGCCGTCGTGCGCAAGGAAATGCCCAAGGTCCTGTTCGTCATCAGCTACAGCCTGGCCGAGCAGCGCCACATGATCCACACGGTGCCCGTCAGCGCCGAGAGCTTCGACGCGCGCGCCGACCTGCCGCTGGCCTGGGCGGGCCTGCGCGACGCCGACCTGGCGGCCGTCACGGGCGTGCCGGACGCGGGCTTCTGCCACAACGGGCGCTTCATCGCGGCGGCCAAGTCGTTCGACGGCATCCTCGAGATGGCCCGCCAGGCGCTGCGCGAGGTCGACGCGGGCAGCGCCGTCGGGTCCGCGGCGTGACAATGTGGGCAACGCGACGTGGCGAACGCATTCGTCGCATCGGACGGGTTCAAGGCGACATACGCAGCGCTGACCAGCTACGCGGCGCTGGTCGGCCAGTTCTACGCCAACATCCTGCACCGCGCTGGACCAGCACCGGGCCACCGTCGCCGAGGTGCTCGTCAAGTTCAGCGAAAGCCCGGACAAGGTGGCGGCGCCCGTCGGCACCCTCGAAAGCGGCATCAGTTATCTGCCTTGCACGGGACATCGAGCGGAAAGCGGCTGCCGCCGCGCCGGCCCGTTACGATTTCGTCAAACGTCTGTGGTTTTTTGGAACGGAATCGCCAAAAAGTTACCAAGATTCAAGCTCGCATTTACACCGACGGCCGGTTCACGTCTAAAATTTCCCAAAAGAATCAACCATTTTAGGACGGGACATGAAATCGGTTCAGCAGGAAGTCGACGAGCGCAGCAACCTCACGGGCACGAACAAATTCGAGCTTTTGCTCTTCCGTCTCGGCGGCGACGCCAGCGGCGAGCACAGCGAGCTGTTCGGTATCAACGTCTTTAAAATCCGCGAGATCGTCGCCATGCCGACGATCACCAAGGTGGCCGGCGCGCCCGATCACGTGCTCGGCGTGGTCAACCTGCGCGGCCAGATCATCCAGGTCCTCGACCTGCCCGGCATCGCCGGCGTCACGCCCAAGACGGGCCTGAACATCATGCTGGTGACGGAATTCGCGCGCACCACGCAGGCGTTCGCCGTGGAAAGCGTGGAAGAGATCGTGCGCCTCGACTGGACCCAGGTGATGTCGGCCGAAAAGAGCGCCGGCAGCGGCATGGTCACGAGCATCGCGCGCCTGGAATCGGTGGACGGCCAGCCGGCCCGCCTCGCCCAGGTGCTGGACGTCGAGACGATCCTGCGCAACCTGAATCCGGAGGCGGACAGCGAGAACATCGAACAGGCCGTCGGCGCCAAGATGAAGCTCAAGCCGGGCGCCGTGATCCTGGCGGCGGACGATTCCGTCGTCGCGCGCGCGCTGATCGAGCAGGGCCTCGATGCGATGGGCCTGCCGTTCGTGATGACCAAGAGCGGCAAGGAATGCTGGGACCAGCTGAACCACATCGCCGCCGCCGCCGAGGCCGAAGGCAAGACCGTGCACGACAAGGTCGCGCTGGTGCTGACCGACCTCGAGATGCCGGAGATGGACGGCTTCACGCTGACCCGCAACATCAAGTCCAACGCGCGCTTCGGCAACATGCCGGTCGTGATCCACTCGTCGCTGTCCGGCACGACGAACGAGGAACACGTCAAGAACGTGCGCGCCGACGCGTACGTCGCCAAGTTCTCGGCCGAGGACCTGTCGCGCACGCTGCGCACGCTGCTGCGCCAGTAATCCTGTCCGTCACGCGGTGCCGGCCCCGGTGGCCGGGCCGCGCTTTTCCACGACGCCTCCCTCCGACCCCACGCCGTCGCGCCGGCGTGCGTCCGCGCGCCTTGCCTGTTGAGTTGTAGTCGGGCAACAGCTACCGCCGATTCTTGGTGAGAGTTTTCATGCGGCAACATCCCTGCCGCATAATGGTGGCTAAAACCTCCGGTTCCCACCTTTTTTGAATCCCATGGCACAGCCCACATCGTTCATCGCGAGCATCTGGACAACGGATCTCCACGGCATCTGCACGTCCGTCGTCGACCACGCACCGGACAGGTTGCCGCCGCTCGCTGCCGCGGCGAGCCTGCCGGACTGGCTGCGCGGCTGCGGCGACGCGGCCGGGGCCGAGGCCGCGCATGGCGTCGCGGATGCGCTGGCGCGGCATGCGCCGTTCCACCACGAAGTCCAGGTCCGGTGCGCGGACGGGCGCAGGCGCCGGGTCGTCGTGTCCGGCCTGCCGCGCGTCGCCGCCGACGGGCGTTGCGAGGGTTACAGCGGCGCCTTCGCCGACGTCACGGAACAGAAGGCGACGCTCGACCGCGCGCTCAGGAGCGAGGCGGAGCACCGGCTGATCGTGGACCACAGCATGGACCTGATCGCGCACTGCGGCGTCGACGGCCGCTACATCTACGTCTCGCCGTCGTACGAGACCGTGATCGGGCGCGAGGCGGCCGAGATGGTGGGGGAGCTGGTGACGTGCTTCCTGCATCCCGACGACCGGGGCGCGGCCACCGCGGCGCTCGCGCGCATCCTCGCCGGCGGCGACATCGACGACGTCATCGAGGTCCGCAAGCGGCACCGGGACGGCCACTATGTCTCGCTCGGCACGAAGGTGCGCAGGGTCACCGACCCCGCGACCGGCGCCGTGTTCGGCGCCGTGCTGGTCTCGCGCGACATCACGCGCGAACGGGAGATGCTGCACCGGGTCGAGCACGCGCACGCGCACGTGCGCACGGTCCTGGAAAGCATCGAGGACGGCTTTTTCTCCGTCAACCGCAACTGGGAGATCACGTACGCGAACACGCTGGCCGAGGTGTTCGCGGGGGTCACGCCCGGCACGTCGACGGGCCACGTGTTGTGGGACCTGGCGGAAGGACTTGCGGGCACCGAGATCGCCAGCACCTACCGGCGCGCGATGGAGCGGCGCGAGAACACGTCGTTCGAAGCGTTCTACGATCCCGCCGGCGTGTGGCTCAGCCTGCGCGTCTATGCCCGCGAGGACGGCCTGTCCGTGTTCTTCCACGATATCTCGGACCGCAAGCGCGCCGAAGAACGCCTCGAGCAGCTGGCCACGCGCGACGACCTCACGGGCCTGCCCAACCGGGCCTGGCTCAATGGCCACCTGAAGGCGATGCTGGGGCAGGCGCGCAGCCAGGCGGCGACGACCGTGATGTTCATCGACCTGAACCGCTTCAAGGAAGTCAACGATTCGCTGGGCCACGCGGCCGGCGACGTGCTGCTGCAGCAGGTGGGCCAGCGGCTGCAATCGTGCATGCGGCCGGGCGACGTGGTGGCGCGGCTGGGCGGCGACGAATTCGTCGTGGCCGCCCATTGCACCGGCCGCGACGCCGCCGCCGGCATCGCCCAGCGGCTGCTCACGACGCTGACCGTCCCGTTCTACATCGACGGCCTGGAGATGTGCGTCGGCGCCTCGATCGGCATCAGCCTGTCGGGCCAGGACGCCCCGACGCCCGAACTGCTGTTCCAGAACGCGGACACGGCGATGTACAAGGCGAAGGCGCTGGGCGAGAGCTCGTACCAGTTCTTCGAGCGCGAGATGAGCGTGGAAGCGAGGCGCCGACTGCAGATCGAGGCCGCGCTGCGGCGCGCGCTGGAACTGGGCCAGTTCGAACTCCACTACCAGCCGCGCATCGACGTGCGCACCCTGCGCCTGCGCGGCGTGGAAGTGCTGCTGCGCTGGAAGCATCCGGAGCTCGGCCAGGTGTCGCCCCTCGAATTCATCCCGATCGCGGAAGAGCGCGGGCACATCGAGGCGATCGGCAAATGGGTGCTGGCCGAAGCCTGCCGCGTGGGCAAGCGGCTCAGCGACAAATACGGCACGCAGCTGCACGTGTCCGTGAACGTGTCGGCCCGCCAGCTGCGCACGGCGAGCCTGGTGGGCGAGGTCGAGCAGGCGTTGCGCGATTCCGGTTTCCCGGCGCGCGCGCTGGAGCTGGAGCTGACGGAAAGCGCGCTGATCGAGGACACCGAGCAATCCGTCGACGTGCTGCGGCGCCTCAAGGGGCTCGGGCTGACGCTGGCGCTGGACGATTTCGGCACCGGCTATTCGAGCCTGTCGTACCTGAAGCGCTTTCCCGTCGACGTGCTCAAGCTGGACCGCTCGTTCTTCCTGGAGCAGTCGCAGGACGCCAACGGGGACGAAATCGTCGCGGCCCTCGTCCACATGGCCCACGCGCTCGGCCTGAAGGTGGTCGCGGAAGGCATCGAGACGGAAGAGGTGATGGAGACCCTGCGCGACTGCCGCTGCGACGAAGCGCAGGGCTATCTGTTCGCACGCCCGATGGCGCTGCCGGAATTCGACAAATTCCTGCAGTGCGAAATCCCGGGCAGCATGGCCGCCTGAGTCATTCCGCGCGCGCGCGCCGGCCCGGCCAGGCCGTGGCCAGCGCCAACAGCGCCAGCAGCGGTAGCAATGTCGCCAGCGCGAACGTCGCGTGGGTCGCGGCCGCGACTTCCACGGCCGTCCCGCGCGGACGGGCCGCGAACGCGGCGCCCAGCACGGCCGATCCGGCGATCATGCCCAGTTGGCGCGCGAGGTTCAGCAGCCCCGCCGCCACGCCGCGCCGCGCGCCGCCGGCGGCTTCCATCACGGTCGTGTTGTTCGCCGCCTGGAACAGGGCGTAGCCGGCCGTCAGCACGGCCAGCGGCGCGATCCAGCCGCCGACGCCTGTCCGCAGCGGCGCCAGCGCCAGCAGGCCAGCCCCCAACGCCATCGCCGCGAGCCCCGCCACGCACACCGCGTGCGCGCCGTGCCGGTCCACGAGGCGCCCGGCCGGCACGCCCGCCAGCGCCGCGACGAGCGGACCGGCCGCCAGCGTGAGCCCGACCCCGCCCGGCGCCAGCCCGAGCGCATGCCCGAGATAGAACGGGCCGACCAGCATCGTCGTCATCATCAATGCCATCGCCAGCGCGCTCATGGCGAAGCTCGGCGCCAGCACGCGGTCGCGTAGCAGCGCCAGCGGCACGAGCGGCGCCGCGGCGCGCGCCTCGGTCCGGACGAACAGCCCGGCGCCCAGCGCGGCGGCGCCGAACAGCCAGCCGCGCGCCAGCGTACCGGCGCCCGTGGCCGCGAGCGCGAACGCGAGCAGCGCCGCGACGAGCAGCAGCAGGCCGGCGAGGTCGAACGGGGGCCGCGGCGCGGACGCCCGGCCCGGCGCGTCGTCCGGCAGGTGCCGTACCAGCGCAAGGGCCAGCGCGGCCGGCGCCAAGGTCGCGGCGAACACGGCGCGCCAGCCCGGACCGGCCAGCAGCAGCCCGCCCAGCGCCGGGCCGAGCGCCGTGCCGACGGCCGACATGCTGCCCAGCAGGCCCATTGCGCTGCCCGTGCGGCCCTGCGGCAGGTTCGCGGCGGCCAGCGCCATGCCGAGCGCCAGCATCGCGGCGGCGCCCAGACCCTGCAGCGCGCGTGCGGCCACGAGCAGCGGCAGCGTGGGCGCCAGCGCGCACAGGCCGGACGCGGCAGCGAACAGCGCGATCCCGCCGCGCAGCACGCGGCGCCGGCCGATCATGTCGCCGAGGCGGCCCGCGCCCACGGCGGCGGCCGTCGCCGCCAGCAGGTAGGCGAGCACGATCCATTGCACGGCCGCGAAGCCGGTGCCGAACGCGTGCTGCAGCGCGGGCAGGGCGACGTTGGCGCTGCTCGCGCCGAACGACGCCAGCAGCACGCACAGCGCGAGGCCGGGCAGCGGCGTGCGTGTCCGCTCGGGCACGGAGAGGGTGGTCGATGTCGGCATATAGGCTCCTGGTCGGTGATGGCCTCCAGCGTAGGCCAGGCGGCGCGCGGGCGGAAGGCGCGCCGCACGCAATGACACCTTGCGCGCGGCGCCATGCCGCCGCCACGGCACCGCGGCTGTGCTATCGTGCGCGGATGACGATGCCCGACCTGAACCTGCTCGTGACACTCGACGTGCTGCTGTCCGAAGGCAGCGTGGCCGGCGCGGCGCGGCGCCTCAAACTGAGTCCGTCGGCGATGAGCCGCGCGCTGGCCCGGCTGCGCGCGGCGACGGGCGATCCGCTGCTCGTGCGTGCGGGCCGCGGCCTCGTGCTCACGCCGCGCGCGCTCGCGTTGCGCGACCAGGCCGCCCGCCTCGTGGAGGAAGCCGGCCACATGCTGCGGCCCTTCGACGACGTCGACCCGGCCACGATCGCGCGCGCGTTCGCGCTGCGCGTCACCGATGGTTTCGTGGAAAACTACGGACCGGCGCTGCTCGCCCGCCTGGAGCGCGACGCGCCCGGCGTGCGCCTGTGCTTCGTGCAAAAGGTGAACAAGGACAGCACGCCGCTGCGCGAGGGCCTCGTCGACCTGGAGATCGGCGTGATCGGGGAAGAAACGGGGCCGGAGATCCGCACCCGCGCGCTGTTCCGCGACCGCTTCGTCGGCGTCGTGCGGGGCGGCCATGCGCTGGCGAGCGGCGCGATGACGCCGGCAAGGTATGCGGCCTGCCGCCACGTCGCCGTGTCGCGCCGCGGGCGCGAGCGCGGCGCCATCGATGCGGCGCTGGCGCCGCTCGGGCTGGAGCGCCCGGTGGCCGTGATGGTCGGTTCGTTCGCGACGGCGCTCGCGCTGGCGCGCACGTCCGACCTCGTCGCCAGCGTGCCCGAACGGCACACGGCCCGCCTGCGCGACGGCATGCACACGTTCGGCCTGCCGGTGGCGACGCCGGCGGTCACCGTATCGATGATGTGGCACCCGCGCATGGAAGCCGACCCCGCGCACCGCTGGCTGCGGCGCTGGGTCTACGAGCTCTGTGCGGGCGGGCCGGCGGGCGAGTCCTAGCGCGCGAAGCTGGGCTTCTTGGGATCGTACGTCCAGCCGGGCACGAGGTAGCGCATCGCCATCGCATCGTCGCGCGCGCCGCCGGCGACCTTCTTGTACAACGCGTGCGCCGCCTCGATCTGCGCCATGTCCGGCGTGATACCCAGGCCCGGCGCTTCCGGCACGGCGACCTGGCCGCCGACGATCCGCAGCGGCTCGGTGGTGAGCCGTTCGCGGCCCTCCTGCCAGATCCAGTGCGTGTCGATCGCCGTGATGGCGCCCGGCGCGGCCGCGGCGCAATGCGTGAACATCGCCAGCGACACGTCGAAGTGGTTGTTCGAGTGCGAGCCCCAGGTCAGGCCCCAGTCGTGGCACAGCTGCGCGAGGCGCACCGAACCCTGCATGGTCCAGAAGTGCGGGTCGGCGAGCGGGATGTCGACGGCGCCCAGCAGGTGCGAATGGGCCATCTGGCGCCAGTCGGTGGCCACCATATTGGTCGCCGTGCGGATGCCGGTGGCGCGCCTGAACTCGGCCATGATCTCGCGGCCCGAGTAACCGTTCTCCGGTCCGCACGGGTCTTCCGCATACGCCAGCACGTGGCCCTGGCCCTTGCAGGCGACGACGGCTTCCGCCAGCGACCACGCGCCGTTCGGGTCGAGCGTCGCGCGCGCGTCCGGGAAGCGCCGCTTGATCGCCGCGACGGCCGCCACTTCTTCTTCCGGCCGCATCACGCCGCCCTTGAGCTTGAAGTCGCGGAAGCCGTATTTGTCGACGGCGGCGGACGCGAGGTCGGCGATCTGCTCGGGCGTCAACGCTTCCTCGTCGCGCGCGCGGTACCAGCCGTCCGGCGCGGCGCCGCCATCGTAGGGGAGGTCGGTGCGCGCGCGGTCGCCGATGTAGAACAGGTATGCGAGCATCGTCACGTGGGTGCGCTGCTGGCCGTCGCCGAGCAGTTCGCACAACGGCACACCCAGGTGCTGGCCCAGCAGGTCGAGCAGTGCCGCCTCGACAGCCGTGACGACGTTTTCCAGCCGCAGGTTGATCTCGTGCGGCTGCTTCATGACGGCTTCCTCGGCGCTCGACGTCACCTGGTGGCTGACGCCGGAGACGGCGGCGCGCAGCACGTTCAGCGTGCGGTTGTAGCGCGCCACCTCGGTGCCCGTGACGAGCGGCACGAGCCTTTCGAGCGTGCGCAGGATGCCGTCCGATCCGGGCACTTCGCCCATGCCGGTGTTGCCGGCGCTGTCCTTGAGCAGGACGAGGATGCGGGTGAAGTAGGGCGCGTGGGCGCCGCACAGGTTGAGCAGCATGCTGTCGCGGCCGGCCACGGGGATCACCCGCATTTCGGTGATGGTCGGGCTGGCGGCGCGCTGGATCGGGGTCATGGGGGTCTCCTGGGTAATAACCGGCATAAATGAGCGATATATCTGGTTGCTCGTAACATTTATCTACACTAGAATGGTAGCGCAACCATTTTTTCCCAGTGTGAAGGAATAACGATGTCGCGTCAATCGATTCTGGCCGCCAGCCTCCTCTCCGTGTCCCTCGCCGGCTGCGCCGCCGTCGCCGGCGGAACGGCTTCCCAACCACCCGCCGGCGAGCATTGGGTCGCCTCCTGGGGCAGTGCGCAACTGGTGCCGGAGGGCCAGAACGAGCTGCCCGCCGCGCAATGGCAGGATGCGAGCCTGCGCCAGGTCGTGCGCGTGTCGCTGGGCGCACGCCGTCTGCGCGTCAAACTCAGCAACGTGTTCGGCACGGCGCCCCTCGTGATCGACGCCGGCAGCGTCGCGCTGGCGACGGCGCCCGGCCGCGCCGACGTCGACGCGGCCAGCCTGCGCGCGCTGCGTTTCGGCGGCGCCGCGAGCGTGACGATTCCCGCCGGCGGCGAATACCTGAGCGATCCCGTCGACCTGCCGCATGCGGCCGGCGCCGACCTCGCCATCTCGCTGCACTTCGCCCAGGCGCCGGCGCGCCAGACCGGCCACCCGGGCGCCCGCGCGACGAGCTTCCGCGTGCCGGGCAACCAGGTGCAGGCCGCGAGCTGGCCGCATGCCGACACGTTCACGCGCTGGTACCAGATCGCTGGTGTCGAGGTGCTGGCAGGCGGCAGCGCGCACACGGTCGTCGCGATCGGCGATTCCATCACGGACGGCTACGGCGTCCAGCCCGATACCTATGCGCGCTGGACCGACGGCCTCGCCACGCGCCTGCGCGGCGCCGGCATGACGGACGTCGGCGTCGTCAACGCGGGCATTGGCGGCGGGCGCATGTTGCGCGACGGCCTGGGTCCGAATCTCGTCGCGCGCTTCGAGCGCGACGTGCTGGCGCGGCCGGGCGTGTCGCACGCCATCGTCATGATCGGCGTGAACGACTTCGGCGTGCAGCACCGCAGCAAGGAAGACACCCCGGCCGAACGGGCGCGCCTGGTGGGCGACCTGGAACAGGCGTACCGCCAGATCGTCGCGCGCGCCCACGAGCGCGGCGTGTGCGTGCTGGGCGCCACGATCACCCCGTACGGCGGCAGCGGCTATTACGCGCCCGGTCCGGACAACGAGGCCGACCGGCTCGCGTACAACCAGTGGATCCGCAGCGCGGGCGTCGTCGACGGCGTCGTCGACTTCGACGCGGCGCTGCGCGACCCGGCCCGGCCCGACCATCTGCGCAAGGCGCTGGACAACGACGGCCTGCATCCGTCGGCGCCGGCCGGCTACCAGGCGATGGCCGACGCCGTGCCGCTGGAGCAGCTCAAGGCATGCCACATCGGCGCGCGCTGACCGCAGCACGAACACTCATCACATCAGGAGACTTATGAAATCACTCGTCGCCGCCGCCGTGCTGGCCGTCGCCGGCGCGCATCCGGCCTGGGCGCTGGGGGAGCGCCCCTTCGTGACGTTCGCCGCGGCCAAGGACGCCATAGTGCTGGCGCGTGCCGGCCAGGCCGCGCGCATCGTCGTCGACCGCAACGATTTCCCGGGCGTGCGGCGGGCGGCGGCGGACCTGCAGGGCGATATCGCGCGCGTGTCCGGCGCCCGTCCCGCGCTGCTGGACGCGGGCGGCGCGGTCGCGCGCGGCGGCGACGTCGTCATCGTCGGCACGCTGGGCAAGAGCGCGCTGGTCGACAGCCTCGCGCGCGACGGCAAGATCGATGCGAAGCGCCTGCGCGGCAAATGGGAAGGCTATCTCGTGCAGGCCGTGCGCAATCCGCGGCCGGGCGTCGCGCGCGCCCTCGTCGTGGCGGGCAGCGACAAGCGCGGCACGATCTACGGGTTGTACACGGTGTCCGAGCAGATCGGCGTCTCGCCGTGGAACTGGTGGGCCGACGTGCCGGCGCCGCATCACGACGTGCTGGCCGTGGCGGCCGGCACGCGCGTGGCCGACGCGCCCGTCGTGCGCTACCGCGGCATCTTCCTGAACGACGAGGCGCCGGCGCTGTCCGGCTGGGCCAAGGAGAAATTCGGCGGCTTCAACCACAAGTTCTACGGCAAGCTGTTCGAGCTGATCCTGCGCATGCGCGGGAACTACCTGTGGCCCGCCATGTGGGGCAATGCGTTCTACGACGACGATCCGGAAAACGGCCCGCTGGCCGACGAGATGGGCATCGTGATGGGCACGTCGCACCACGAACCGCTCATGCGCGCCCACGCCGAATGGGCCAAGTACGGCAAGGGTCCGTGGGACTACAGCCGCAACGAGCAGGTGCTGCGCGACTTCTGGCAGCAGGGCCTGGACCGCTCGAAGGACTTCGAGAAGGTCATCACCCTGGGCATGCGCGGCGACGGCGACGAGCCGATGTCGGAACAGTCGAACGTCGCGCTGCTGGAAAAGATCGTGGGCGACCAGCGCGCCATGATCGCGAAAACGATGGGCAAGCCGCTGGCCCAGGTGCCGCAGGTGTGGGCACTGTACAAGGAAGTGCAGGAGTATTACGAGAAGGGCATGCGCGTGCCGGACGACGTCACCCTGCTGTGGTGCGACGACAACTGGGGCAATATCCGCCGCCTGCCGACGCCCGACGAGCGCAAGCGCAGCGGCGGCGCCGGCATCTATTACCACTTCGATTACGTCGGCGGCCCGCGTTCGTACAAGTGGATCAATGTCACGCCGCTGCCCAAGGTCTGGGAACAGATGCACCTGGCGTGGCGCCTCGGCGCGGACCGCCTGTGGGTGGTGAACGTGGGTGACCTCAAGCCGATGGAGGTGCCGACGGAATTCTTCCTCACGTACGCATGGAACCCGGCCGCGTGGCCGGCGGCGCGCCTGCCCGACTACCTGAAGCTGTGGGCGACGCGCGAATTCGGCGCCGACAATGCCGCGGAAATCGCCGACATCGTCGCGACGTACGCCCGCTACAACGGCCGCCGCAAACCGGAGCAGCTGGAGCCGGACACGTACAGCGCGACGAATTACCGCGAGTCCGAGCGCATCGTCGCCGACTGGCGCGACCTGGCCGCACGCACCGAGAAAGTGAAGGCGAAGCTGGCGCCGGCGCAGCGCGACGCCTTTTTCCAGCTCGTCGAACATCCCGTGCGCGCGGCCGGCACGCTCGGTGAACTGTATGCGACGGTGCAGGCCAACCGCATCCATGCCGCCCAGGGCCGCGCCGACACGAACGAGCTCGCGGCGCGCGCCCGCGACCTGTTCGCGCGCGACGCCGCGATCTCGCGCGAATACCATGAGATCAACGGCGGCAAGTGGAACCACATGATGGCGCAGACGCACATCGGCTACACCAGCTGGCGCGACCCCGCGACCAACATCATGCCGGACGTGCGCGAGATCACGCTGCCCGCCGCACCGGCGCTGGGCGTGGCGGTGGAAGGCAGCGAGGCCGCGTGGCCGGCCGCGGCCAGCCTGCGCCTGCCGGCGTTCGAGCCGTTCGACAAATCGGCGCGCTACGTCGAGGTATTCGACCGCGGCGCGGCGCCGCTGGCCTGGACCGCCCGCGCGGACCAGCCCTGGATCGTGCTGGGCGAGTCCGCCGGGACGACGGCCGGGACGAAGCGGATCCCGGTCGACGTGCGCTGGGACCAGGTGCCGGCCGGGGCGACGGCCGGCCACGTGATCGTGCGTGGTGCGGACGGGCAGGCCGCGACCATCGACGTCGCGCTGCGCCATGCGGAGGAGCGCGGCGCCAATGTGGCGGGCTTCGTGGAGACGGGCGGCACGGTCGCGATCGAGGCGGAGCACTACAGCCGCGCGTTCGCGCCGAGCGGCCGCGAATGGCTGCGCGTGCCGGGCCTGGGCCGCACCTTGTCCGGCATGACGACGCTGCCCGTCGATGCAGCCGCCGCGACGCTCGCCGACGGCATGCACCTGGAGTACGACGTGTACCTGTTCGAAGGGGGCAAGGTGAACGTGCAGGCGACGCTGGCGCCCACGCTGAAATTCCGGCCGGGCGCGGGCTTCCGGTATGCCGTCTCGATCGACGGCGACGCGCCGCGGATCGTCGACGTGCATGCCGACGAATCGTTGAAGCACTGGGAAACGATCGTGTCGGACGGCGTGGCCCAGTTCACGACGGCGCTCGACGTGAAGGCGCCGGGCCGCCACACGCTGAAGTTCTGGGCGCTCGACCCGGGCCTCGTGCTGCAGCGGCTCGTGATCGACGCGGGCGGCCTGAAGCCGAGCTATCTCGGACCGCAGGAGAGCCCGCGCGTCGGCGCGAATTGATCCGCGCGTTTAATCGGCATGCGCGATGCGCAGGCCGCCCTTGCGGTCGGGCAGCCACACTTCGCCGAGGTCGGAACTGACGTCGAAGAAGCCCAGTTCGTGCTTCGCCGCGAGGCGATGCACGGCTTCCCAGGCCGCGTCGACCCGGTCCCAGTCGACGAAGTTCATGTAGATCAGGCTCGGTGCGATCGTGTAGTCCGCCGCCCCGTCGGCATCGGTGCCGTCGTCGGGGATGGGTGGGAATTCGGCGGACAGGTCGGCGTAGAACGCCTGCAGGGCCGGCGTGGCGACGGCGGGATCGTCGTAGGCGAGATCGGCGTCCCACTCCGTCTGTTCGTCATACCAGTCGAGGAAGGCGGGGCGCTTCGACGGCGCGGCTTCCGGGGCAAATACCATCAGGTCGTAGCTCATCGTGTGGTGCTTTCGGTGAAAATGGGGCCAAACGTGACGATACATCGAAACGCTGGTTCCAGCGGTATGAAAAAGATAATATGCTGGGCCTGCCAACCACACGGAGCCCGCATGACATCCAATCTCAAAACGAAGGCAGGCCAGGCGTTGCTCGCGGCCGTGCCGTTCCTCGCCATCCAGCCCGCCGTCGCCGGCTCGACCTACACGTACAGCTATCTCGGCGCGCCGGCCGCGCCGGTGAGCGCGAAGCCGGCGTCGTGCTTCGACACGGCCTGCACCCCGTCGGTCGTGCTGATGGGCGGCGGCTACGACGTGGCCGAGGCGTTCCGCTGGATGATCGCCCGGGCGGGCATCACGCGCGCCACCGGCGGCAGGTTCGTCATCATCCGCGCGACGGGGACCGATGCGTACAATCCTTACGTCTACAGCCGGCTCGGGCAGATCGATACGACGACGCCCAGGCATTACGAGTCGGTCGGCGGCATCGACCTGGGCGTGACGTCCGTCGAAACGCTCGTGATCCCCACCCGCAAGGGGGCCGCGGACCCGTTCGTGCTGGGCGTGATCGCGAGGGCCAGCGCGATCTTCATCGCCGGCGGCGACCAGGCGGATTACTATGACAACTGGCAGGGCACCGCGCTGGACACGGCGCTGCAGCGGGCGGTGAACGCGGGCATTCCGGTCGGCGGCACCAGCGCCGGCAACGCGATGCTGGGACAGTACGCATTCGCCGCGTTGAACGGCAGCGTGACGTCGGACCAGGCGCTGGCCGACCCGTTCAACAAATACATGACGATCGATCCCCTCAATACCGCGTCGAAGAAGTTCGTCCAGACCGGGAGCTTCCTCGCCATTCCGACGCTGGAAAAGACGATCACGGACGACCATTTCAACACGCGCGACCGCCTGGGCCGGCTGTTCGGCTTCGTCGCCCGCATCGGCAACGGTTGTCCCGGCGGGCTGGAGGCGTCCGGTTCGGTGCTGGGCATCGGCATCGACGAGGAGACGGCCGTGCTGGTGTCCGGCCCGCGCGGGAGCGCGAAGGCGCAGCTGGTCGCCAACCCGTACAACGCGGAGAACACCACTGCGCCCTACACGCCGCAGAACTCCGCCTATTTCGCGAAGATCGTGCGGGCGCCGTCGCAGTGTGCCGCCAAGCTGCCCTTGAACGACAACGGCGGCATCCAGGTCTACCGCCTCAGCGCCCAGCCCACGCAGCCGTCGCCGTATCCGGCCGCGCCCCTGTACAGCTTCAAGGTGCAGGCGGCGTTCAACCTGTCGGACTGGGCGCGGCAAAGCGCGCAGACCTTCGGCGACGGCTCGTCGCTGAACGGCCCGTACGTCTACGGCACGGCGAACGGCGCGATCCTGGGCACGCAGGTCCGTTGACGCGGGGGAGCCGGGCATGGCCATCGTGATCGATCCGGACGACGTCGAGTTCAGCGCGATCCGTGCCCAGGGCCCGGGCGGCCAGAACGTGAACAAGGTGTCGAATGCCGTGCAGGCGCGCTTCGACATCGGCGCGTCGTCGCTGCCTTTGTTCGTGAAGGAGCGCCTGCGCGCGCAGGCGGACGCGCGCATCACGCGCGAGGGCGTCGTCGTCATCAAGGCGCAGCGCGCGCGCAGCCTGGAGCGCAACCGCGAGGACGCGCTCGCGCGGCTGCAAGCCATGGTCGACGCGGCCGCCGCGGTGCCGACGGTGCGCAAGCCGACGCGTCCCACACGCGGCTCGCAGCGGCGCAGGCTCGAGGCCAAGTCGCGCAGCGGCGAGGTCAAGGCGCTGCGCGGCAAGGTGCGCGAGTAACCGTTCCATTCAGCCATATCGAAATCCGCATTTGCCATACGAAGATGGCATGTCTCGATGATAGCGGTTAACAAAACTGTTAGTTCGATTGACTCCCCGTATCAGTGTCCTTACGATGAAATCGATATCATAAGAATGCGGCGTCAACGCCCCCGGCGCCGCCCGCGGACACCGGCACGCCCGGCCCGCCCTATGCGGGGCGAACATCAAGGAGACTATATGAAGAAGACATTTTGCATGTCCGCTGTAGCACTTGCAGCAATCCTGGCCGCCCCGGCGCAGGCGGCAACCTGGGCGACCTCCGCGCAATACGGGTCGACCACGATGGGCGCGTACAGCTTCAACAACGACGTGTGGGGCGCCGGCGCCGGTCCGCAGACGTTGTGGGTCAACTCGCCCAGCGACTGGGGCGTGTGGTCGAACCAGCCGAACACCGGCGGCATCAAGTCCTATCCGCATATCGGCTACTACGTCGGCAAGTCCCTGGGTTCGCTGTCGCGCCTGACGTCCGTCGTGTCGGCCACGACGCCGTCCGGCGGCGCGTGGGAATCGACGTACGACATCTGGGACTCGAACCACGCCAACGAGATCATGCTGTGGCTGAACTACACGGGCACGTCGGCCGGCTGCGGCAACGTCAAGCCGGTGTCGTACAACTGGACGGCGCAAGGTTGTGCGATCCCCGTGTACACGAACGTGAACGTCGGCGGCGCCACGTGGAATGTCTATCGCGGCAATAACGGCGGCAACATGGTGTTCTCGTTCCTGCGCACGTCGAAGACCAACAACACGACCGTCGACGTCCTGGCCATCATGCGCTATCTGCAGAACCTCGGCTGGATGGGCAACGTCACCGTCGGCGACGTCCAGTACGGGTTCGAGATCACGTCGTCGTCGGGCGGCATGGATTACGCCGCGCGTAATTTCTCGGTCACCGCCTATTGACCGGGCCGGGCGGCGCGGGCCAGGCCGTGTCGCCCATTCAAAAAATACAATAAACAAGGGGACAGGATGAAATCGAAACGGATCGCGGCGTTGCTGGCGGCGGGGTTGTTGTGCAGCGGAGCCGCCATGGCGGAAAACTACCACTGGGGCAGCGTGGCCATCGGAGGAGGCGGATACGTGACCGGCGTGGTCGCCAGCAAGGCCGAGCGGGGTGTCGTCTACGCCCGCACCGACGTGGGCGGCGCCTACCGGCGCGATGCCGGTGGCAACCGGTGGGAACCCTTGCTGGACTGGGTGTCCGACGGTGAGACAGGCTACCTCGGTGTCGAATCGCTGGCCGTCGATCCGAACGACGCCGCCAACGTGTACCTGCTGGCCGGTACCAGTTATCTCAGCGGCGGCAAGACGATCGTCCTGCATTCCACCGACTACGGCAAGACGTTCGCGAAGACCGACGTCTCGGCACAGTTCAAGGCGCACGGCAACGGCATGGGACGCCAGTCCGGCGAAAAACTGCAGGTCGATCCGGGCGACGGCACCGTCGTCTATGCCGGCACGCGGCGCGACGGCCTGTTCCGCAGCACGGACGCCGGTGCCACGTGGGAGCTGCTGGCCGGACTGCCCGTCACCAGCACGCCGAACGACAACGGCATCAGTTTCGTGCTGCTCGATCCGACCAGCGTGGACAGCGGCCGGGCCCAGCGCATCTTCGTGGGCGTGTCGCGCTACGGCTCGGTCGGCCCGAACCTGTATTTCAGCTATGACGGCGGGGTCACGTTCGACCCGGTCGAAGGCGGACCGTCCGGCCTGATGCCGCAGCGTGCCGTGCTGTCGCCGGACGGCCTGCTCGTGGTCACCTACGCGAACGGCGCCGGTCCGTACGGCACCGGGTCGGAACCGATGGACCAGGGCCAGATCTGGGCCTACGACGCGGCCGGCGGCAACTGGACCAATATCACGCCGCCCGGCATCACGAGCGCGTTCGGCGGCGTGAGCATGGATCCGAACGATCCGAAACACCTGGTCGCATCGACGATCAACACGTGGCGGCTACAGCACGACAGTGCATACGGCGACCGTATCTACAGCACCCGCGACGGCGGACAGACGTGGAGCGACGTCGTGCAGCGCGGCTTCAGCATGGACAGCCAGGGCGCCGACTGGATCCGCACGGAAGCGATCCACTGGGCCGGCGACATCGAGTTCGATCCGTTCGACACGCGCCAGGTCTGGGTCACGTCCGGCAACGGCCTGTTCAAGAGTGCCGACATCGACGCGGCCACGCCGACCTGGACGTTCGACGTGAAGGGCCTGGAGGAAACCGTCCCGCTGAACGCCGCGAGCGTGGCGGGCGCGCCCCTGGTGTCGGCGATCGGCGATTACGACGGCTTCATCCACCCCGACGTCGATACCTATGGCGCGATCCACACGCCGCGCATGGGGACCACGTCCGGCCTCGCGGTGGCCGCGCTGAACCCGCAGGTGATGGCGCGCGCGGGCAACGCCTTGTATTACACGACCAACGGCGGCGCCAGCTGGAACCAGGCGGGGACGATGAATGGCACCCAGGGGCAGCTCGCGCTGTCCGCCGACGGCTACGTCCTGCTGCACAGCCCCGCCAACGGCACGACGACGTACCGTTCGACGAATTTCGGCACGAGCTGGACCCCGGTCGCGGGCCTCACGGCGAACAGCGCCCGCCCGGTCGCGGACGCGGTCAATCCGGCGAAATTCTATGCCTACGATAACGGCAAATTCCTCGTCAGTACGGACGGCGGCGCCTCGTTCGCCGTCGCGTCGGCGCTGGCAGGCGGCGGCTCGAACGTGATCCGTGCGGTACCTGCGCACGAAGGCGACGTCTGGGTGTGCCTGAACGGTGGCGGTCTCGCGCACACCGTCGATGGCGGCGCCAACTTCGCCAAGGTGGATACCGTCGCGGCATGCGGTGCGATCGGCATCGGCAAGGCGGCGCCGGGAACGAATTATCCGGCGCTGTACATGTGGGGCACGGTCGGGACGGTGCACGGCATGCTGCGCTCGACGGATAAAGGCGTGACGTGGGTCCGCGTCAACGACGACGAGCACGAATACGGCGGTCCGGGCAACGGCCAGTTCGTCGTCGGCGACATGAACACGTACGGCGCGGTGTACATGGGCACCTCCGGCCGCGGTCTCGTGTACGGCATGACGGCCGAGGGCGGCGAGGTGCCAGTCGTGCCGGTGACGTCCACGACGCCGCCGGCCACGGGACCCGTCAACCGGTGCGACTACGTCGTGACGGCGTCCTGGAGCGGCGGCTACAACGCGGCGATCCGGATCACGAACAACGGCACGGCCCCGGTCAACGGCTGGACCGTGAACTGGACCTACACCGACGGCTCCGTCGTGCAGAGCTCGTGGAACGCTCTGGTGACCGGCACGCCGCCCACCTATACCGCGACCGCGAACCAGAGCTGGAACACGGTCATCTACCCCGGCTCGACGGTGGAATTCGGCATCACCGTCAGCGGCAGCGCGCTCCCCGTCGTCACCGGCGACGTCTGCAACTGAACCACGCACCCAAGGAATGATATGAAAGTACGCTATTTCGCCACGCTCGCCACCCTCGCCGTCGGCGTCCTGATGGGCGTCCAGGCCCACGCCACCGTACTGGGCTTCGACGATCTCGATGCCAAGGGCAAGCTCGCATCCATCGGCGCCAACAATCCGTACGGTGGCCTCACCTGGGACAAGAACTGGTTCCTGGGTGTGACTACGGTCGGCGGCTACGACAACGGGGCCCATTCCGGCAGCAATTTCGTCAACAACGGCTTCAGCGTGAAAAGCGTGGCCGTGTCGAGCAGCGCCGGGTTCGACTTTGCCGGCGCCTGGTTCGCGGCGCCGGACATCAACGGCACCCGCGCCACGTCGATCAATATCAGCGCCTACGACGCAGCCAATCAGCTGATCGGCACGACGGGCGACGTGGGCATCACGAACAGCATGGCGTTCGTCGCGGCCCGGTTCGACGACGTGGCGCGCCTCGTGATCACGCGCGACAAAGGCTTTTTCGTGATGGACGACTTCACACTGGCCGATACGGCGCTGCCGGAACCGGGCGGCCTGTTCGCACTCGGCCTCGGACTGGTCGGATGGATGGGGCGGCGCCGCGCGGCGTGAGCCTGAGCGTCCGGCGCGAGAGCATCGCGCCGGAAAAATCAGCCTAGTTGCAGCGCGCGGACGCAGTCACGTCCCGCACGCTTGGCGTCGTACATGAGCTTGTCGGCGACCGCGATCAGGTCACGTAGCGCGTGGCGCATGTCCGGCGCCACGTGGAGGCAGGCCACGCCGAAGCTGGCGGTCGTGGCCACGTTGCCCAGACCGTCCGGGGCCGGGATGCTCGTGGCGGCGACGTGGGTACGCAGGCGTTCGGCCAGCCGGACGCCTCCCTCGAGGTCGGTGCCCGGCAGGACGACCAGGAATTCCTCGCCGCCATAGCGCACGACACGGTCGACCTCCTCGCGCGTCATCCGGCCGAGGGCCGCCGCGAAGCTGCGCAACACCGCGTCGCCGCACGCATGGCCATAGGTATCGTTGATGCGCTTGAAGTGGTCGATGTCGCATAACACCACCGTCAACTGGCCGTCCGGCATCTGTTCCGGCCGCATCAGGTTCTCGTGCAGGTAGCGCCGGTTGAAGCAGCCCGTGAGGTGGTCGCGCGCGGCCGCGTGCTGCAACTGCGTGCGCGCCTCGAATTCTTCGCGCGACACCTGGTTGAAGCGCCGCGCCGCGAGCGCGCCGAAGGCGTTCGCCAGCACCAGCAGCATGATCATCGTGACGACGTCGGCCGCCGTCAGCCGCCCGTATTTCAGGGCCAGCGCGAGAAAGGTGGCCGTTGCGACCGCGGCCAGCGCGAAGGCGCCCATGAAACTGTTCGGGATGTACAGGTAGATCACGATCAGCATGATCGCGAGCGACATCGCGTGCCAGTGGAATTCGCCGGGCCGGTGCACGGCGATGAACATGAAGCACGCCAGCGCGACGGCTTCCGCGGCGGATGCCGCGCGGCGCGTCGCGGCGACGGAGAGCGGCCGCCGGTAGGCGAGCCACGCGCAGGTGCCGGCCGTCGCGGCGACGACCGCGCGCGCCGCGCACAACCGCAGGAAGGCGGCGCCGTAGCCCAGCGCGGCCAGGTCCGAGGCGGCGAATGCCAGGTAGAACACCGTGCAGAACACGAGCGTGAAGCCGAGCAGGGCGCGGGTCTGCGGCAGTTTGTGGACGAGGAACGCGGCTTCGTTCGCGGGCAGCGCGAACTCGCCGGAGAGCGGGTGGAATCTCATGAGTCGACGGACGGAACGGTGATGGCCGGCTGATCTTATCAGGGGACGGTGTCCCGCACAGCCATCATGTTCCAGTTTTTATACCGTCGCTATTCTCGCATGATCATGCGGTGTGAATAGTCACCCTTTCTCACTCAAGCCGTGATGCCCAGCAGCGTCGACCCGTGCGGCGGCAGGGTCGCGCGGATGGCGCCCTTGACCGTGCCATGGTCGTGCCGCGCCCACAGGTCGCGCACATTGACGGTGCGGTCGCCGAGGTCGAGGCGCGACAGGTCGAACACGATGTCGGCCGGCGCATCCGCCGTGTTGAACAGCGCCAGGTACTGCACGCCGCGCTTGTCGGCGGGCCGTGCGCTCCAGATGCGCGTGCCGGCATCCGCGCGGTGCGGACGGTTGTCGCGGCTGCGCTGGTTCACGGCCAGCACCTCCGGGTTCGTCAGCAAGGCGAGCGTCTTCGCGTCCAGGTGGCGCAGGTCGCCGCCCATGATCAGCGGCGAGCGGGCGATGCTCCACAGGGTCATCAGGGTCTGCTGCTCGTCGGGCGTGAACTTGGTGTCGCGCGCGCCGAGCGCGAGACGGCCGAGCGGCAGCATGTCGGCGTCGGGCCACGCGTTCTCGCGCATGGTCGGGTTCCAGTTTTCCAGGCGCTGGAACTGTTCGGCGAGCAGGCGCCACTCGTCCCAGAAGTCGTCCGAGATGCGCCACATCTGGGCGTAGTGCGGCACGTGGCTGGCCCAGCGCAGGTCGGTCTCGCCCGGCGACAGCGACAGGACGATGGGACGGCCGCTGGCCACGATGGCCTTGTGCGCGCCCTCGATCTCGCGCCAGTTCTTTTCGTAGGGGCGCGACATGTCGTCCATCTTGACGAAGTCGACGCCCCACGCCGCGAACTGCTTGAACACCGAGTCGTAATAGGCCTGCGCGCCCGGCTTCGTCATGTCGACGCCGTACATGTCGCCGTTCCACGCGCAGACGGATTCGGTGTCGGCGATGTCGCGCGCGTGCAGGTTCGTGCCGAGGATCGGCGTGTTCAGGCGCACGGCCTGGCGCGGGATACCGCGCATGACGTGGATGCCGAACTTCATGCCGCGCGCGTGGATCTGGTCGGCGAGCTTCCTGAAGCCGGCGCCGTCGCGCGCCGACGGGAACCGGTTCGGCGCGGGCAGCAGGCGGCCGTACTTGTCCATCGTCAGCTCGGCATCCTTGCGGTATTCATAGCTGGTCGCATTCGGCTCGTACCACTGGATGTCCACGGTCAGCACGTTGTACCCGAACGGCAGCAGCTTGGCGGCCATGATGTCCGCGGTCTCCAGCGTCTGCGCTTCGGTGATCGTCGTGGCGAACGAGTTCCAGCTGTTCCAGCCCATGGGCGGCGTGGGCGCGAGGCCCGCGCCGGGTGAAGCGGTCCTGGACGCCGCGGCGGCGGCGAGGGAGGGCACGCTCGCCGCGGCGGCGGTGGCGAGGGAGGCGGTGAGCAGGCGGCGGCGGTTGGAATCCATAGGTAGGTCAGGTGGTTGAAAGGGTTCGCGCGAGTATAGGGATGGGTCGGCCGGCGCACCAATCACTTGTTTGCGCCGACCGATCCCGAAACCGGTATCGCTCCGCTCACGCCTGGCGCGCCGGCGCCGCCTTGATCGCGTCGATGATCGCCTGGCGCATCGGCTTGGCCTTGAGGTGGTCGTCGAACGGCGTCGGGCGCATCGGCAGCTTGTCCTTGCGCGGCGCCTCGTCCCAGGTCTGGAGCCAGCTGACGTTGTCGGCGAGGCCCCACACGAGGATGTCGTGCAGGCGCGGGTAGGACAGCGTCACGTCCAGGTAGTCGCGGGTGGCGGCGGCCACGCCGGCGTCGCGCTTGGCGATGTCGGCCGGCAGGCGGCGGTCGTTCACGTCCAGCTCCGTGATCAGGAGACCGTAGCCCATGGCGCTCACCTCGTCGAGGAATTTGCGCCATTCCACGAGGTCGGCGCGGCCCCGGTCCGTTTCATCCCACGAGCCGATGTGGCTCTGCAGGCCCAGCGCCCCCACGGGCGTGCCGCGCTTTTTCAGCGCCGCCAGCAGGGACAGGACGCCCGCGCGATGGCGCGCGCTGCCGGCGTCGCCGCGCATGTAGTCGTTGTAGACCAGCTGCGCCTGCGGCGCGTACTCGCGCGCCAGGCGGAATGCGAGGTCGATCTGTTCGACGGCGCCCAGCGGCCGCGTGAGCGCGTTCTGGCGCAGCTTGCCGTCGGCCGGGTCGACGGCTTCGTTGACGACGTCCCAGCTCTGGATCGCCTTGCCGAAGTGGCCGCACACGGTGCTCACGTGCGTGCGCATCAGCTGCTCGACGGCCTTGCCCGGCTGGGGGCCGAAGTTCTGCTTCGCGACCCACGCCGGCAGCCATTTTTCCGCCTGCCAGAACAGGTTGTGGCCGCGCACGGCGATGCCCTTGTCCTTGGCCCATGCGATCACGTCGTCGGCCGCGCCGAAGTTCGGCTTGCCCGGCGCCGGCTCGACGGCCTGCCATTTCATCTCGTTTTCCAGGACGATCAGGTTGCACTCGCGTTCGACGAGGGCGCGGTAGGCCGGGTCGCCGAACTGGTTGCGGCCGTGGCTGATGGCGGTGCCGAAGCGCATGCCCTTGTGGGCGGCGGCGTCCTTCAGCGTCTCGCCCGCGGGCCCCTGCGCGCGCGCGAAGGGCGCGGCGGCGGGCAGCAGGGCGGCGCCGGCGAGCGCCTTGATGATCTCTCGTCTCGATGTCATTGTGTGTAGTCCTTCTGTTTTGTGTGGTGGTATGACGGTGGCAATTGCGTGTTTATCCGTGGCCGGGCGCGAACGGGAATTCCAGCTTGCGGTAATAGTCGAGCGATTGCGCCGGCGCGCGCACGCCGGCCGGCAGCGGCAGGCCGGACTGGTGCTGGAAATAGGCGATGCACGCGTCGCGCCACCACTGCGCTTCGCGACGCTGCTGGGCCAGGCGCTGGGCGACGTCGTCGAAGCGGCGCGCGTCGACGAACGGGCGCAGGCGCTGCCACTCGGCCTGCATGGCATCGACTTCGGCCACGCCGTGGTCGTAGTGCGCGACCAGCTCGTCCCACAGGGTGCGGCCGGACGGCATGCGGTAGTCCCACGGCAGGTGATGGAACCACAGCAGCAGTTCGGGCGGCGTGGTGGCCGGGTCGGCGAAGCGGCGCGCGACTTCCGGCGCATATTGGGCCACGGCGTTGCTGCCCGTGGCGGTGCGGTCGAAGCCGATGCCGTCCTTGCCCGCGCGGTGGTAATACACGGGGTTCCAGTCGGCGCGCGCCAGGTCGTCGACCCAGGGCGCGGGGCCGTAGTGGTGGCCGGTACCCATCATGTGGTGCAGGCCGAGGGGCGTCATGTAGTCGACGGCCGCCTCGCGCGAGCGCATCATCATGTCGACGACCGGATCGACCACGCGCGCGTCCGGCGCGAACGTCTGGCCCGCCCATTCGCGCGCGATGGCGCGGCTGTCGAGGTCCGGGTTCCAGG
The DNA here is from genome assembly GCF_034420155.1 of Massilia luteola. Classification (NCBI taxonomy): domain Bacteria; kingdom Pseudomonadati; phylum Pseudomonadota; class Betaproteobacteria; order Burkholderiales; family Oxalobacteraceae; genus Massilia; species Massilia luteola. Next base: position 545,024 of record NZ_JAXOFN010000002.1, on the reverse strand, counting down.
CGAGGCGGCCGTAGGCATACCAGTTGGCCTGGTCGAACGTCGACCCCGTCCAGTTACGGCTGCTGCCGATGTTCGCGACACCGGCGATGCCGCCCACGCGGCCGGCCTGGGCGCCTTCCAGCACGCGCGCGACCGTCATCGGCTTGTTCCCGGCGCGGGTGTCGAAGCGCAGCGTTTCCTGGAACAGGGCGCCGAGATAGACGAGGTGCGTGGCGAAGCCGAGGTATTCCTTCGTCACCTGGAATTCCATCATCAGCGGCGTGGCGGGCATGGCGCCGAACAGCGGATGCGCCGGTTCGCGCGGCTGGAAGTCGATGGCGCCGTTCTTCACCTGCACGAGCACGTTCTTGTCGAACTTCCCGTCCAGCGGCTTGAACTGGTCGTAGGCCTGCGCGGCGCGGTCGCTGACCTGGTTCGGTTGCGCAGGCGGGCTGTAGACGAAGGCGCGCCACATGACGATGCCCTTGTGCGGCGCGAGGGCGCGCGCCAGCATGTTGGCGCCGTCCGCGTGGTTGCGGCCATAGTCCTGCGGGCCGGGCTGGCCCTCCGAATTGGCCTTGACGAGGAACCCGCCGAAGTCGGGAATGCTGCGGTAGATCTCGTCGGCCTTGCGCGCCCACCAGGCGGCGACCGCCGGATCGAGCGGATCGGCCGTCTTCGTCTCCTTGAGTTCCAGCGGCGTCGACCAGCGCACGGACAGGTACACGCGGATGCCGTATGGCCGGAGCACGGCGGCGATGGCGGCCGTCTTGGCGATGAACGCCGGGCTCAGGACCTCGGCTTTCGCGTTGACGTTGTTCAGGACCGTGCCGTTGATGCCGAGCGACGCGTTGGCGCGCGCGTAATCGGTGTAGCGCGGATCGATGATGTTGGGGAGTTCCCACCAGTTCCAGATCGATTCGCCCGCGTAGCCGCGTTCGACGGTGCGGTCCAGGTTGTCCCAGTGGTCGAGCACGCGCAGCGGCAGCGCGGGCTTCTCCAGAAGGGTGATGTGCTCGGGCGCGACGCCGAGCTGCAGCTGGCGCAGCAAGGCGAAGCTGCCGTACAGCAGGCCGATGTCCGTGTTGGCCGCGATCAGGGTGACGGGCGCATCCCCGATGCGCGCGGGGCGCACGATATAGCCATCGGCGCCGAGTGTGGCGAGCTCGCGGCGCACGGCGCTCGCGTCGGCCAGGCCGGCCGGCAGCCTGGCGCGGGCCAGGACGATGGTGCCGGCACGCGGCTGCGTGGCGGCCGGTATCGCGTCCTGCGCGCGCGCCAGCAGGCCGGCCAGGCCGCGCCGCAGTTCGTTGGCAGCGGCGTGGACGGTCGGGGTGTCGTCCGGCGCATCGATGCCGGTGGCGGACGCCGCCAGCGCGGCCCGCCCGGCGGCGGGCAGGGGCCGGTAACGCAGCCACAGGTCGTAGCCGTCTTCGTCGGCGGCATGGGCGAGATGGGCGCAGGACAGCCCGAGGAGGGCGGTCAGCGCGAGCGCCGCCGTCAGCCGTGCGCGGGCATGCCGCAGGAAATGCTGCATCGTAGTCTCCGTTGTATTTATGGTTGCCGGCTGCGGCGGCCCGCCCGGCGCAGGAATGTTAGCGCAAACTTTGGAAATGGGAAATCGATTTCTGGGTGTTTACGTCTATCTTTACAGCTATCCTTGCATGCCTGTGAAGTGCTAAGATAGCGCAAACAAAAGGATGGGGAACCGGGAGAACATGACCAAAGCCAAAGTAGAGTCCGTCCAGGAAGAGGCGGAACGCCGGGGTCAGCCGACGATGGCCGACGTCGCCAAGCTCGCGGGCGTGTCCGCGATGACGGTGTCGCGCGTCATGAACGGCAAGGGGCTCGTGCGCGAAAGTACGCGGCGCAAGGTCGCGGAAGCCGTGGCGGCGCTGAACTACACGCCGAACCAGGAAGCGCGCAACCTCGCCGGTTCCAAGCCGATCCGCGTCGGTTTCTTGTACAGCAACCCGAGCGCGGCCTACCTGAGCGAGTTCCTCGTCGGCCTGCTGAGCCAGTCGGGCCTGAACAACGTCCAGCTGTTCGTGGAAAAATGCGAGGCCGGCGAGCACGAGGCGGAGCAGACCCGGCGCCTCGTCGAGAATGGCCTGGACGGCATCATCCTGCCGCCGCCCCTGTGCGACAGCGAAGAGGTGCTCGCCGCCATCGCGGGCGCGAACATCCCGGCCGTCGTCGTGGCCTGCGGCCTGCCGGACAGCCGCGTCGGCGCCGTCAGCATCGACGACTTCGAAGCGGCCCACGCGATGACGCGCCACATGATCAACCTGGGGCACCACCGCATCGGCTTCGTCGTCGGCCATCCGAACCAGACGGCCAGCGCGCGCCGCCTCGAGGGCTATCGCGCGGCGATCGCGGAGCAGGGCGCGGACGCGTCGGCGGAGCTCATCGTGCAGGGCATGTTCACCTACCGCTCCGGCCTCGACGCCGCGGAACACCTGCTGGCGCTGGAAGAGCGTCCCACCGCCATCTTCGCCAGCAACGACGACATGGCGGCGGCCGCCGTCGCCGTCGCGCACCGCCTTGGGCTCGACGTGCCGGGCGACCTCACCGTCACCGGCTTCGACGACACGGCGCTGGCCACCACCATCTGGCCGGAACTGACGACGGTGCGCCAGCCGATCGCCGGCATGGCGCGCGAAGCCGTGCAGTCGCTCGTGCGCCGCGTGCGTGCGCTGCGCGAGGGCGAGGTCGCGGAACCGGAACAGGTGCGCATGGATTTCGAACTGGTGCGCCGCCAGTCCGACGCCGCGCCGCGCACCCGTCCGTCGGCGCTGCTGCCGCTGGCCGCAGGCAAGCGCGCCGGCTGATTGCCGGGCCGGCGGCGCCCGGCCCGGTCCTGTCGCACCCATCCCGCATGACGCGCCGCGCCCGCCCGGGCGTTGCGTCTTGTTCACGCTAACATCCCTTTTCCCCGCGTTCCCACCCGATTCTGCCATCGCGCGGGCCGCTGCGCGCCTGTATTGCACCCATCGCGGCGCCTCTGCCGGACATCTTCCGAATAATTGATTGACAAGGGCTAAATGTGCCGATTAGACTGGAATGGTTGCGGTAACATTTCTGTTATTGGAATGTTGAGCACATGCCAGGCAAACCAGTCCGCCGGCGTCGACGGCGGCACCTACAAAAACAAGCAGGAGATATAAGTCGATGGGTATCAAACGCAGGGAGTTTCTGGCCACCGTGGGCGGTGCGGCCGGCATGGCCGTCGTGCCGGGCGCGATGGCGGCGAAGGCCGCGAAGGGTGGCGCGGCGGTGTACAAGCAGGCGGGCGCGCCCGTCGCGGCGCGCGTGGATGATCTGCTGGGCCGCATGACGCTCGACGAAAAGATCGCGCAGATGCAGTGCGTGTGGCTGACCAAGAAGGACCTGCAGAACCCGGACACGAGTTTTTCGCACGAGAAGGCCAGCCGCGTGCATCCGAACGGCATGGGCATGTTCGCGCGCCCGTCCGACCGCCAGGTCGGCGCCGACAACAACGCCGGCAACTCCGGCGCCGTGGGCAACCGCGGTCCGAAGGAAACGGCGGAATACGTGAACGCCGTGCAGAAGTGGGCGCTGGAGCAGACGCGCCTGGGCATCCCCGTCTTCATGCACGAGGAATCGCTGCACGGCTACGTGGCGCCGGAGGCGACCAGCTTCCCGCAGGCGATCGGCCTGGCCTCTACGTTCGACCCGGAACTGGTGCAGCAGATCTTCTCGTTCGCCGCGAAGGAAATGCGCGCGCGCGGCGCCAACCTGGCGCTGGCGCCCGTCGTCGACGTGGCGCGCGAGCCGCGCTGGGGCCGCATCGAGGAAACCTATGGCGAGGATCCGCACGTGTGCGGCACCATGGGCAAGGCCGCCGTGCTGGGCTTCTCGGGCGACACGCTGCCGCTGGCCAGGGACAAGGTCTACGCCACGCTGAAGCACATGACGGGCCACGGCCAGCCGGAAAGCGGCACCAACATCGGCCCTGCGAACGTGGGCGAGCGCGCGCTGCGCGAGGACTTCTTCCCGCCGTTCGAAAAGATTATCAAGGAAACCAAGATCGCGGCCGTGATGCCGTCGTATAACGAGATCGACGGCATCCCGTCGCACGCCAACCGCTGGCTGCTGACCGACGTGCTGCGCCGCGAATGGGGTTTCCAGGGCCTGACCGTGTCCGACTACATGGCCATCGCCGAATTGGGCAGCCGCCACCACCTGGTCGCATCCGTGAAGGAAGCGGGCCTGCGCGCGTTCAAGGCGGGCGTCGATATCGAGACGCCGGACCCGGCGGGCTATGCGGCGCTGGGGCAACTGGTCAAGGAAGGCAAGATCACGGAGCGTGAGATCGACACGGTGGTGCGCCGCATCCTGCGCCTGAAGTTCGAGGCGGGCCTGTTCGAGAACCCGTACGCCGACGCCGCCCAGGCCGACGCCCGCACGGCGACGCCGGCGGCCATCGCCCTCGCGCGCAAGGCTGCCCAGCGCACCGCCGTCCTGTTGAAAAACGACCAGGGCCTGCTGCCGCTCGCGCCGCAGAAGGTCGGCAAGCTGCTGCTGGTCGGCACGCATGCGAGGGACACGCCGATCGGCGGCTATTCGGACAAGCCGCGCCACGTCGTCTCGGTCTACGAGGCGTTGCAGAAGGAGGCGCAGACCCACGGCTTCCCGCTCGCGTATGCGGAAGGCGTGCGCCTGACGGAAGGCCATGTGTGGGGCCAGGACGAGATCGTGTGGACCAAGCCGGAAGTCAACGCGCGCCTGATCGCCGAGGCGGTGGAAGCGGCGAAATCGGCCGACACCATCGTCATGGTCCTGGGCGACAACGAACAGACGGCGCGCGAGGCCTGGGCCGACAACCACCTTGGCGACCGCACCACGCTGGACCTGATCGGCCAGCAGAACGACCTGGCGCGCGCCATCTTCGCGCTGAACAAGCCGACCGTCGTGCTGCTGCTGAACGGCCGTCCGCTGTCCGTGAACCTGCTGGCCGAGCGCGCCGGCGCGCTGCTGGAATGCTGGTACATGGGGCAGGAGACCGGCAACGCCATCGCCGACCTGATCTTCGGCCGAGTGAGCCCGGGCGGCAAGCTCCCGGTGACCATCGCGCGCGACGTCGGCCAGCTGCCCATGTTCTACAACCGCAAGCCGAGCAGCCGCCGCGGCTACATCGACGACGTGACGACGCCGCTGTACCCGTTCGGCTACGGCCTGTCGTACACGCGCTTCGAGATTTCCGCGCCGCGCCTCGAGAAGGACCGGATCGCGGCCAACGGCAGCACCCGGGTGCAGGTCGACGTGCACAACACGGGCGCGGTGCGCGGCGACGAAGTCGTGCAGATGTATATCCGCGACGACGTCAGTTCGGTCACCCGTCCGCTGCTGGAACTGAAGGGCTTCGAGCGCGTGACGCTCGAACCGGGCGAAAAGCGCACGGTCACGTTCGACATCCAGCCTTCCGACCTGTGGTTCTACAACGCCGACATGAAACGCGTCGTGGAACCGGGGACATTCACCATTTTCGCAGGACCGAACAGCGTCGACCTGAAAAAAACGACGCTGACGGTGGCATAACCCTAGAGAGAACAACATGACAGCTATCCAAGCCAATCCGCTGCCCCAGGACCTGGACCAGGCCCTGATGGTCGGCCGTGTCTGGCGCGCGGCCCAGAACGACAACGGCACGGCGGGTCCCGCCGTGGTCGCCGTGCGCAAGGGCCGCGTGATCGACATCACCCGCCACGCCCCGACCGTGTCCGAACTGCTCGAACGCGACGACCTCGTCGCCATCGTGCGCGGCGCGGAAGGCGAGGACCTGGGCGACGTGAACGCGCTGGTCGCGGCCGCGCTGCGGGGCGACGACGGCGCGCCGGTGCGCCTGCTGGCGCCGTGCGACCTGCAGGCAGTCAAGGCCTGCGGCGTGACGTTCGCCGTCAGCCTGCTGGAGCGCGTGATCGAGGAACAGGCCAAGGGCGACCCGGCCCGCGCCAACGCGCTGCGCGCGCAGTTGCAGGCGACGATCGGCACCAACCTGTCGGAACTGGAACCGGGCGGCGAGGCCGCGATGCGCCTGAAGGCCGACCTGTCGGCGCGCGGCATGTGGTCGCAATACATGGAAGTGGGCATCGGCCCGGACGCGGAAGTATTCACCAAGTCGCAGCCGATGTCGGCGGTCGGCCACGGCGCGGCCGTCGGCCTGCATCCGAGTTCGCACTGGAACAACCCGGAACCGGAGATCGTCCTGGCCGTGAACAGCCGCGCGCAGGTGGTCGGCGCCACGCTGGGCAACGACGTCAACCTGCGCGACATCGAAGGCCGCAGCGCGCTGCTGCTCGGCAAGGCGAAGGACAACAACGGTTCCTGCGCCATCGGCCCGTTCATCCGCCTGTTCGACGGCGACTTCGACATCGACACGCTGCGCGGCGCGGAAGTGCGCATGCTGATCGAAGGCGTCGACGACGGCTTCGAACTGGAGGGCCGCAGCTTCATGCGCGAGATCAGCCGCGATCCGCTCGACCTGGTCAGCCAGACCTGCGGCAAGCATCACCAGTACCCGGACGGCTTCATGCTCTTCCTCGGCACGATGTTCTCGCCGATCAAGGACCGCGATGCGCAAGGCGGCGGCTTCACGCACCACCCGGGCGACCGCGTGAGCATCTCCACGCCGTCGCTGGGGACCCTGGTCAACACCGTCCACCGCAGCGACGCGATCGCACCGTGGACCTTCGGCGTGCGCGCGCTGTACGCCAACCTGGCCCAACGCGGCCTGCTTTGAACCGAATATAACGAGAACTACATGTCTGAACAAAACCAAGCATTCGTCTACGCGACGTACCCGGACCTCGCCGGCAAGCGGGTCGTGATCACCGGCGGCGGCAGCGGCATCGGCAGCGAATTGACGACGGCGTTCGCCGGCCAGGGCGCCCGCGTGTACTTCCTCGACATCGCCGAGGAAGCGTCGCGCACGCTGGAAGCCGCGCTGGCGAATTCGCGCCACGCGCCCAAATTCATCAAGTGCGACCTGACCAACATCGACGAGCTGAAGGCCACCTTCGCGCGCATCGAGCAAGAGGCGGGCGGCGTCGACATCCTGCTCAACAACGCCGCCAACGACGACCGCCACGACATCGAGAACGTGACGCCGGCGTACTGGGAAAGCCGCATGAACGTGAACCTGCGCCACCAGTACTTCTGCGCGCAGGCCGTGATCCCGGGCATGAAGGAGCGCAAGTACGGCGTGCTGCTGAACTTCGGTTCGATTTCCTGGCACCTGCCGCACACGCAACTGGGCCTGTACATGATGGCGAAGGCCGCCATCGAAGGCATGACCCGCAGCCAGGCGCGCGAATTCGGCCCGCACGGCATCCGCGCCAACACGGTCGTGCCGGGCGCCGTCGTGACGCCGCGCCAGAAGGCGCTGTGGCACAACCCGGACGAAGAGGCCCGCATCCTGGCCGGCCAGTGCATCCCCGAGCGCGTGGAAATGGAAGACGTGGCCGCGCTGGCGCTGTTCCTGGCATCGAACAACGCGCGCCACATCAGCGGCCGCGAATACTTCGTCGATGCGGGCTGGTACGGCGCATGAGCGGGATCGCCACCGCACCCACGCCGCTGTGGGAAGTCGAGGCCACGCTGGGCGAGGGCGTCCTGTGGGATGCCGAACACCAGTTGGTCTGGTTCGTCGACATCAAGGGCCGCCGCCTGCACTGCTGCGCGCCGGACGGCAGCGCGCGCCGCAGCTGGGCGGCGCCAGGCCAGGTGAGCTTCGTCGTGCGTGCCGACGACGGCGGCCTCGTGGTCTCGCTCGAGGACGGACTGTACCGCTTCGTCGAGGCGAGCGGCGAATTCGTCCCGTTCGCGAAGGTCGAGGCCGACGTGCCGGGCAACCGCTTCAACGACGGCCACGTCGATGCGCAGGGCCGCCTGTGGTTCGGTTCGATGGACGACGGCGAGGCCGAACCGACGGGTGTCCTGTACCGTTTCGACGGCAAGCGCGTCGTGCGCATGGACGACGGCTATATCATCACGAACGGCCCGGCCGTGAGCCCGGACGGGCGCACGCTGTATCACACCGACACGCTGGATAAACGGGTGTATGCTTTCGATCTGGGGCTCGATGGCAGCCTGTCGAACAAGCGCCTGTTCGCAGACATCACGGACGGCGGCCATCCGGACGGGATGGCGGTCGACGCCGACGGCCACGTATGGATCGCGGTGTTCGGCGGCTGGCGCATCGAGCGCCGCGACGCCGCCGGCCGCAAGGTCGGGGAAGTGCGCTTCCCCTGCTCGAACATCACCAAGCTGGCCTTCGCCGGCGACGACCTGCGCACCGTGTACGCGACGTCGGCGCGCAAGGGCCTGTCGGCCGAGGCACTGGCCCAGCAGCCGCTCGCGGGCGCGCTGTTCACCTTCCGCGCCGAAACGGCCGGATTGCCGCACCACGTGCTGGCGCTGCAGGAGTAATACGGAATGACACAACAGAACAGCAAACCGAAGCGCTTCCGGTCGCAGGACTGGTTCGACAACGAGGAGCGCATCGACATGACGGCGCTGTACCTCGAGCGCTTCATGAACTACGGGATCACGCCCGAGGAACTCCGCTCCGGCAAGCCGATCATCGGCATCGCCCAGAGCGGCAGCGACATCTCGCCGTGCAACCGCATCCACCTGGACCTGGCCAAGCGCGTGCGCGACGGCATCCGCGACGCCGGCGGCATCCCGATGGAATTCCCGCTGCACCCGATCTTCGAGAACTGCCGCCGCCCGACCGCCGCGCTGGACCGCAACCTCGCGTATCTGGGCCTGGTCGAGATCCTGCACGGCTACCCGATCGACGCCGTCGTGCTGACGACCGGCTGCGACAAGACGACGCCGGCCCAGCTGATGGCCGCCGCCACCGTCGACATTCCCGCCATCGTGCTGTCCGGTGGTCCGATGCTGGACGGCTGGTTCGAAGGTGAACTGGTCGGCTCCGGCGCCGCGATCTGGAAGGGCCGCCGCCGCCTGGCCGCCGGGGAGATCGACGAGAAGAAATTCATCGACATCGCCACCGCGTCCGCGCCGTCCGCCGGCCACTGCAACACGATGGGCACGGCATCGACGATGAACGCCGTCGCGGAAGCGCTGGGCATGTCGCTGACCGGCTGCTCGGCCATTCCGGCGCCGTACCGCGAACGCGGCCAGATGGCGTACGAAACGGGCAAGCGCATCGTCGGCATGGCGTTCGAGGACCAGCGCCCGTCGCAGATCCTCACGCGCGAGGCGTTCATCGACGCCATCGTCGTCAACGCCGCGATCGGCGGCTCCAGCAACGCGCAGCCGCACATCGTGGCGATGGCGCGCCACGCCGGCGTCGAGATCACGACCGAGGACTGGATGGACTACGGCTACGACGTGCCGCTGCTGCTGAACATGCAGCCGGCCGGCAAATACCTCGGCGAGCGTTACCACCGCGCCGGCGGCACGCCCGCCATCATGTGGGAGCTGGAGCAGAAGGGTATGCTGCGGTCGCAGCGCCCGACCGTCACCGGCAGGACGATGGCCGAGAACCTGGTCGGCCGCGAAAGCATCGACCGCGAGATGATCTACCCGTTCGACGCCCCGCTGAAGGAAAAGGCCGGCTTCATGGTCCTCAAGGGCAACCTGTTCGACTTCGCGATCATGAAGACGAGCGTGATCTCGGAATCGTTCCGCCAGCGCTACCTGTCGGCGCCGGGTTCGGAGAACGCATTCGAATGCAAGGTCGTCGTGTTCGACGGTTCGGACGATTACCACCACCGCATCAACGATCCGGCCCTGAACATCGACGAGCGCACGATGCTCGTGATCCGCGGCTCCGGCCCGGTGGGCTGGCCCGGCTCGGCGGAAGTCGTCAACATGCAACCGCCCGATGCGCTGATCAAGAAGGGCATCACGGCGCTGCCGACCCTGGGCGACGGCCGCCAGTCCGGCACGTCGGACAGTCCGTCGATCCTCAACGCGTCGCCGGAAAGCGCGGCGGGCGGCAACCTGGCGCTGCTGCGCACGGGCGACGTGGTGCGCGTGGACCTGAACACGGGCCGCTGCGACGTGCTGATCGCCGACGCCGAACTGGAAGCGCGCCGCAAGGACGCGCCGCCGGCGATCCCGCCGAACCAGACGCCGTGGCAGCAGATCTACCGCGCCACCGTCGGCCAGCTGCACACGGGTGCGTGCATGGAGCTCGCGCTGCCGTATCGCGGCGTCGGGCACGACATGCCGCGGCATAACCACTGATCGTCCTGTTCAACACCAGGGCCCGTTCGCGGGCCCTTTTTTTATATCGGATACACGCATGCGCGCTTTCGCGATTCGCATCTGCCGGCTCCTCGCGCTGACGCTGGCCTGCACCTGGATGGCCGCGGCCCACGCGGCCGCATCGCCCCGCGCGACGGTCGCGCTGGACGACGGCTGGGAATTCATCAAGGGCGATGCGCCGGACGTGGTCGCGCCGGCGCAGGGCGGCTGGGCCAAGGTAACGCTGCCGCATACCTTCAACGCGGAAGACGGCACGGCGCCGCATCCGTACCGCGGGCCCGGCTGGTATCGGCGCACGATCGTGGCACCGGCCGCCGGGGCGGGCCGCGTGTACCTGGAATTCGACGGCGCCGCGCTGACGACGGACGTCTGGCTGAATGGTACGCACATCGGCCGCCACGAAGGCGGGTTCGCGCGCTTCCGCTTCGACGTCACGGCGCACCTGAAGCCGGGCGCCAACGCCTTGTCGGTACGGGTCGACAATGCGCGCCAGCCGGACGTGGCGCCGCTCGGCGGCGACTACACGCTGTACGGCGGGCTGTATCGCAGCGTGCGGCTCGTGACGACGTCCGACGTCCACATCGACATGCTGGATGCGGGCGGACCGGGCGTCTATTTCAGCACGCCGGACGTGACGGACAAGCAGGCGCACCTGCACTGGCGCGCGCGCGTGGCCAACGAGCGCGGACGGGCCGAGCGCGTGGTCGTGACGGCGCGCCTGCGCGACGCCGCCGGCGCCGTCGTGGCGACGGCGCGGCAGGCCGTCGCGGTGCCGGCACGCGGCGTGGTGCCGGTGGAGATGGACGCCGTGCTGGCCGCGCCGCACCTGTGGCAGGGCGTCGACGATCCGTATCTGTACACGAGCGACGTGACCGTGGCGCGGGCGGGCGGCGGGGCGCCGCTCGATCGCGTGGACGACGAGGTCGGCGTGCGCACCGTGCGGCTCGACCCGGAGCGCGGGCTGCTGCTGAACGGCCGTCCGTACCGCGTCCACGGCGTCAACGTGCACCTGACCTGGGCGCCGGGCAAGGGCACGGCGGTGGCGGACACGGACATCGATGCCGACTACCGCATCCTGGAAGACCTCGGCGTGACGGGCCTGCGCTTCGCCCACTACCAGCACAACGCGCACAGTTATGCGCTGGCCGACCGCAAGGGCATCCTGGTGTGGACGGAGCTGCCGCTGACGTCGGAGGTCGGTGCAAGCGCCGCGTTCGCGGCCAACGCCGCCCAGCAGGCGCGCGAACTCGTGCGCCAGAACTTCAACCACCCGTCCGTATTCGTCTGGGGACTCGGCAACGAGATCTACAAGGTGGACGACGTGAGCGTCCGCCTGCTCGACGCGATGCAGAAGCTCGTGCACGACGAGGACGCCAGCCGGCCGACGGTGTACGCGAACTGCTGCGCGCCGCTGGACGGACCGCAGGCGATGCACACGGATGCCATCGCGTCGAATGTGTATTTCGGCTGGTACGACAAGGCGTTCGCGGACCTCGCACCGTTCCTCGCGTCCAATCACGCACTGCGCCCGCACACGCCCGAGGCGCTGAGCGAATACGGTGCCGGCGGCAGTAGCCGGCAGCAGGAAGACCCGCCGCGCCGCCCGGTGGCGAACAGCCGCTGGCATCCGGAGCAGTACCAGGCCCTGTACCACGAAGCGGCGTGGCGCCAGATCGAAGCGGCGCCGTGGCTGTGGGCGAGCTTCGTGTGGACGGGTTTCGATTTCGCGTCCAGCGGCCGCAACGAGGGCGCGGCGACCGGCATCAACGACAAGGGCCTGGTCAGCATGGACCGCCAGGTCAGGAAGGATGCGTATTACTGGTACCAGGCCAACTGGTCGAAGAAGCCGATGGTGTACATCACGTCGCGCCGGGCGGTGCGGCGCACCGCGGCCGACGTCGAGGTCAAGGTGTACAGCAACCAGCCGGCCGTGCGCCTGCGCGTGAACGGCGTCGACCTGGGCGAGAAGCCCGTCGACGGCCGCATCGCGCGCTGGCAGGTACGCCTCGGACCGGGTGCGAACCGGATCGAGGCGCAGGCCGGCGCGCTGGTCGACGACGTCGCGTGGACCCTGGCGCCGGCCGGTCAGTGACGCCGGCAGGACGAACGCCGGCGTACGAGCCCCAGCACGCCCAGTGCGGTCAGCGCCAGCAGCGGTGCCGACGGCTCGGGCACTGCCGCGGCCTGCGTGACGTTCGCCAGCCCGGTCGGGGACGACGCCAGAACCTGGCCGGGAATACCGTCCAGCTGCGGCACGAGGACGAATTCCGCGAAACTGCCGGTGCCGCCGAGGTAGGCGGTGAGGTCGTCGTTGTAGAGCGTCGCGTCGAACTGCGATTCGTCGATCGTTTCGGTGGTGGCGAAATCGCCGTCGAAGCGGACGTCGAAGCTGAACAGGCCACCCAGGTCGACGAACTGCGTCAGGTAGTCGCCGCCGTTCTGGTTGCCCAGGACGATGCCGTCCGGGATGCCGCCCGCGGCGCCGGGCGAGCGATCGAACGCCGCGCCGAAGGCCCCGCTGAAGTTGTTCAACACGGCGGTTGCCGGCGTCGCGCCGGCGTTGGCGAGAAAGGTAAAGTCCATCAGTCCGCGGCCGGCCAGGCCGGCCGTGTCGATGCTGACGTGATAAGTGGGAACGGCGTGGGCCGCATGACCCGCGAGCAGGGCGAGCCCGCAGCAGCATTGCGCCAGGAGAGTCTTCACATTGAACATGGTCTGCGTCCCGATCTCAAAAAGTACCGACAAATATCGTGTTCGTGTAACCGACCGCAATCTTGTTGGGATTGCTGTAGGTAAGCGGCACGGTGACTGAGGCGCCGGCGGCGACCGGCGCGCCGGCGATGGTGAGGTAAGGTGTCCCGGCGCGCATGCCGCTGGCATTGTCGAGCGTGACGCCTGCCGTGAGGTTGTCGAAGACCAGCTGGAACGGCCCGTCCAGCGTCGCGCCGCTGGTGTTGGTCAGGGTGATCGACGCGCTGTATTTGTTCGTGATACGGTTCCAGGCCAGGCCGGAACGCAGCAGCGAGAAACTGGACGTGGCGTCGACGACAGTGGGCGTCGACTGTTTGCTGGTCGCGCTGCCGGACACCGTCACACCGTAGACGGCAAGCGTTTTGCCGGTGACGCCAGCCGAATTCCACGGATAGACGCGGACATACAGGGTGGCCGCCGGGGGAACCTGGACGACGACAGGGTAGCTCAGTTTCGCCGTGAACGTATCCTTCACAAACGATAACGGACTGGTATTCAGCCTGGTCGAGCCGGAAAAATCCGGATTCAGCGAATACGCGATATCCGCCACCACCGTCGAGCCGCCGCTGCTGGTGAGATAGGCCGAAATCGTGTCGACGGACAGGGTCGCCGTGCCGGCGTGGACGGCGAACTGCAGGTACTGGTTGTTGTCGCGCGTCGGGGAATTCGCCACGTAGCGGGCTACCGTCGTGTCCTGCCCGTCGACCGCAATGACCTTCGCCGTCGACGGCACCAGTCCGTGCACGACGGCGTCGTCCGCAGTCACCAGGCCATCCGTCGCCGGCGCCAATGCGAATCCCGCCTTGAACCAGCTCGCATACGACGCGATGCCGCCGGCAGCCGACACGCCTTCTCCGTGCAGGGCGATCGTCGTGGGAAGCGTCGTGCTGCCGATCGCGAAGCTGACCTTGCCGCTATAAATCGTCGCCGTGCGCGGGGTGAACCGGACGTACAGCGTCCGGGTGAAAGCACCGTTCGTGAAGTCGACGGTCACGTTGCGCGACCAGATCGTGTTGTCGAGCGAGAGCGCGAAATCGGCCGGGGCGGAGATGGTCATCGCCCCTTGCGCCGGCACCAGGTCGAACGCGGACAATGTGACGGTCTTGGTCGTCGGCATGCCCACGTAGCGGGTCGACCAGTCGAGCGTGCCCGGGCTGGGAATGAGCGAGGTGACGGGCACCATATGGTCGGCAAGGATGTTCAGCGCGCGCATGCCTTCCACCGCGCGCTTGGCGATCAGGTTCGCGAACAGCACTTGCGGATGCGTGCTGTCCGCGGCGATGTACAGGTCCGCCGTCGCCGCCGCGTTGCCGTAGCTTTCCACGATCGCCTTGGTCTCGGCCGTGATGTCGACAAAGGGCACCGCATACCTGGCGGCGACGGCCTTCATCGCCGCGACGTAATCGCCGCGGGGGACCGTCTCGCCTCCCGTGATCCCGACATTGTGCTGGCCCTGCGGCGTAATCGTCGTGCCGCTGAAGTATTTGCGCACGATCGGCGACATCAGGATCGGATTCGCCCCCCTGGCGCGCACCTGCAGGACGTATTTCTTCAAGAACTGGTAATACGAGTGTTCCGAAATATCGACGGTCGGGTCGACCTTGTCCGGACGTCCCATGCATGCCTCGCCGTCGTTCGACCCGTCGCTGCAGAACGCATAGGTACCGAACTGCGCGTAATCGCCGCCGGCCTTCTGGTCGTTGTGGGCGAACTGGATGATGACATAATCGCCGGCGGCGATCTTCGGCAGGATGGCGGGCCAGCGCGTCGCCTCGTAGTAGAAGCTGCGCGAGCTGCGCCCGCCCAGCGCCCAATTGTCGACCTTGACGCCGGCGTCGAAGAACTGGGGCATCGCTTCTCCCCAGCCCATTTGCGGCCGCCGATCTTCCGTGTAGGCCGTCATGGTCGAGTCGCCCAGCATATGGATCGTCGGGATGGCCGGCGCCGCGGTCGTGGCCGACTCCTGCGCCGACAGCAGCCTGGTGCCGCTCATGGCACCGCTCATGGCACCGCTGTCCGCGGCGCCCCCGCCGCATGCCGCCAGACCGCTTGCGAGCATCAGCGTACCGATCCAGGCGGATAACAAATGTCTCATCTCTTCTCCTTTTTATTTCTGATGGATGGAGGCACCCGCGCCGGGGCGGAACGTGTACCCGGCGCGGGTTCCGTGCGGCCTGGGGCGTCGACCAGCTTCCAGCGTTGAAAAGTGGTCGGACCTGGCGTATGA
Source organism: Massilia luteola (assembly GCF_034420155.1). NCBI lineage: Bacteria > Pseudomonadati > Pseudomonadota > Betaproteobacteria > Burkholderiales > Oxalobacteraceae > Massilia > Massilia luteola. Next base: position 529,804 of record NZ_JAXOFN010000002.1, on the reverse strand, counting down.
ATTGGTCCGACAAGATAATTGCACCATTTAACAAAAACGGCAATTGGTCCAGCCAATGATGGTTGTTAATTCGTTACGTCGGCGTAAGGATCGTGCAAGCAAATCGTGCCAGGTGGCCGGGATAGGGCGTAAGGACCCCGCCGCCAACGCCGATGGCTGCGTCACATCCCCGAAAACCGGCGTCCGGCTTCCGGGCGGGGGGCGGCTCGGGTGTGCCATGTCGGATCTCCTCGGCCGGAATGGACTGGCCATCGCCGCCTTGTTGTCGTGTCGTCCACGGCCGCGGCAAGCGGCCGGTTCGAGCTTCACGCTGCCGGCCGACAGCAGCAGGAGTGAATGACTGGGTAAGGTACACTAATACATTACGACTCGCATATTCCTTTTTGGTATGCAGGCATGCGATTTTCGGCATTGGCCGCCGGCTCGTAATATTTTAGTATCCTGATTCTGGGCGCCGGCCGGCGCCGAACACCAAGTCACTCTCCATCATGCCGATATCACTCAGGATTCTTGCTCTGCTTGCAGCATTCGCCGTGACCCGCGCCGGCGCGGCGCCCTTCCTCCTGGCTGCGCCGGGAGAGCCGCCCGCCATCGTGCACGACGGCGGCAGGACCCTGGAACTGGCGGCGGGGCTGCTGCGCCACGACCTGCGCGCGGTGGCCGGCGTCGAGGCGGCGACGTCGACTGAACTGTCGGACTGCCGGCGCGTGTGCGTCGTCGTCGGGATTGCCGGTTCGCCCATGGTGACGGCGCTGGCGGGGCAGGCCGGCGTCGACCTGGCGCCGTTGCAAGGTCAGTGGGAGCGTTATCTGCGGGTTGCCGTCCGCGACGGTGCGGGGCGGCGCATCCTGTTGATCGCCGGTTCCGACCCGCGCGGCGCCGTGTATGGCGTGGTCGACCTGAGCCGTGAACTGGGCGTGTCGGCCTGGGAATGGTGGGCCGACGTTGCCCCGCGCCGCAACGAGCGTCCGCAGGTGGATGGCGCGCGCCGGCTGTCGTCCGCACCGTCCGTCCAGTACCGCGGGATCTTCCTGAACGACGAGGACTGGGGCCTGCAGCCCTGGGCGGCGGCACACGACCTTGCCGGGGACATCGGGCCGGCGACGTATGCGCGCATCTTCGAACTGATGTGGCGCCTCAAGGCCAACCTGATCTGGCCGGCGATGCACGATTCGACGAAGCCGTTCTACCAGATCGACGGCAATGCCAGGACCGCCGCCGATTACGCTATCGTGGTGGGAACGTCTCATGCCGAGCCCATGATGCGCAACAACGTGCGCGAATGGGACAGCGCCAGGAACGGCCCTTTCAACTTCTTCACCAATCGCGACGCGATGGCGGACTACTGGCGCCGCCGCGTGGACGAGGTGAAGAATGGGGAAAACATCTATTCGGTCGGCCTGCGCGGCGTGCACGATTCGGCGATGGAGGGCGCCGGGTCGATCGAACAGGCGCGCGCCGGCACGGAGGATGCCATCCGCCTGCAGCGCGACATCCTGGCGCGCAGCCTGGGGCGGCCGGCAGCCGGCGTGCCGCAGGCGCTCACGCTGTACAAGGAAGTCCTGGACGTCTACAAGGCCGGCCTGAAGGTGCCGGACGACGTCACACTGGTCTGGCCGGACGACAACTACGGCTACCTGCACCAGCTGAGCAACGCGAGCGAGCGCCGCCGGGCGGGTGGGGCCGGTATCTATTACCACATCTCGTACTGGGGCCGGCCGCACGATTACCTATGGTTGGGCACGACGCATCCGGCGCTGGTCCGCGACCAGTTGCAGCGGGCCTGGACGACTGGCGCGCGCAAGCTGTGGGTCGTGAACGTGGGCGACATCAAGCCGGCGGAGTACCTCGTCCAGTACTTCCTCGACAGCGCATTCGACGCGTCCCTGCTCGATGCCGACCCGGCGCGGCACCTGGCCGCCTGGAGCAGCGCCCAGTTCGGCGTCGAAGCGGGCGCGGAGATCGCCGGGATTTTGCGCGGCTATTACGACCTGGCCTGGGAACGCCGTCCCGAATTCATGGGCTTCGGGCAGGTGGAACCCATCACGCCGAACCGCCGCACGGACTATATGGCGTCCGGCGGCGAGGAGGGCGTGCGGCGGGTGGAGCGCTACGCTGCGCTCGTGGCCCGGGCCGAGGCGCTGGCGCCGCGCATTCACGCCGCGCTGCGCGACGCCTATTTCGAGCTCGTGCTGTATCCCGTGCGCGGCGCGGCGAACCTGAATGCGCGTGTGCTGAAGCTCGACCTCGCGGCCGAATCGGCGCGCCAGGGCCGGCCGTCGGCCCGTCACCTGGTGGATGAGGCGCGGCTGGCGCATGCGCGGATCGTGACCGACACGGCCGCCTATAACGGGCTCGCGGGCGGCAAATGGCGCAACATCATGAGCATGGCGCCGCGCCGCCTGCCCGTGTTCGCGGAGCCGGCGTGGCCGACCTATCCGGCGGACCAGGGCCGGGGGTGCGGCATCGTCTACCCGTTCCCATATTCGGCGGACGGCGATCGCCTGGCTTTCGTCAAGGGCGAGCCTGCGACGCAGGTCGTCACCCTCGCGGCGCACGGCGGCCAGGCCGCGGACTGGCGCATGGGCGACGGGGCGCGCGGCATGACGGCGGCGGTCCAGTCGGGCACGCTCGATGCCGCCAACGGTTACGAGCAGCGCATCGCCATCCGCTACGACGGGAGCGACAAGCCGGCGTTCACCCTGCAGTGCGGCGGACGCGAGCTGCGCGCGAACGTGCGCCTGGACCCGCCGGCGGCGGCCGGCGTGCCGGGCGAGCACGCGCACATCGTCAGCATCGCCGCCGGCAGCGCCGCCCCGAACCCCGACTGGGAACGCCAGCCGGGCCTGGGCACGAGCGGCGACGCCTTGCGCGCGCGCCTGGACCTGCGGTCGCGCGCGCCGAACGATGTCGGCAAGGCCCCGGCCCTGACCTATGCGTTCGACACCACGACGGATGGAGGTGCGACGCTGCGCCTCGTGGCCGTGCCCGTGCATCCGCTGGCGGGCGACGGCCGGGTGCGCGTGGCGTACCGGCTGGACGGCGGCCCCGTCCAGGTGGCCGATTACGGGACGACCGGCCGCAGCGATGAGTGGAAGCGCGACGTGCTGACCAACACGGCGGTGCGGTCGACCACCGTGCCACGATTGAAGCCGGGGCGGCACACGGTCCGGGTGGTGGCGCTGGACCCCGGCGTCGTGCTCGACCGGATCGACATCGTGCTGGACGGCGCCCCCGAGCTCTATGGCGCAGCCCTCGACCGGCTGGACCAATTTCGGTAATGTTCTTGATGCGCAGGATACGTCCTGGGCGACAACGTGGTAAGATTCCTACAAGATACTAAAGTTTTACGTCTTGCCGATCTATCCGTTGTCCTCCCCCGCATCTACATTGCCATGAACAAGTTCGAGCTCGCCGGCGCCTTTGCGCTCGATAAGTCGCAAGGTGCGGCGCAGCAAATCTACGCTTACCTGCGCACGGCGATCGTCAGGTTGAAGTTCGTGCCCGGGATGGACCTGGACCGGGCCGAACTGGCGCGCTACTTCGGCGTGTCCGTGACACCCGTCCGCGACGCCTTGCTGAAGCTGGAGGAAGACGAGCTGGTCGACATCTTTCCGCAGCACGGCACGCGCGTGCGCGTCGTCGACCTCGAGTCGGCCCGGAATGCCCACTTCCTCCGCCTGACCCTCGAACTGGAAATCGCGCGCACGCTGGCGCAGCGCGAGGAGCCGACCCTCGTCCAGGAATTGCTGGGCATCGTGGAGCAGCAGCGCGCCTGCATCGGGCGGGGCGACCTGGATGCCTTTGCCCAGGCCGACCAGGCATTCCACGAGCGCCTGTACGCGGCTGCCCAGGCGGAACAATTGTGGCGCCTCATGCGGGGCAAGAGCGGCAACATGGATCGCCTCCGGCGGCTGCATCTGCTGGAGAGCGGCAAGGCCGAATCGGTCGTGCAGGAACACGCGGACATCGCGGCGGCGATCGCGCGGGGCGACCCGGCGCTGGCGGAAGCGAGCGTGCGCAAGCACCTGGGCGACACCCTGTCGCAATTGACGGGCTTGCGCGAACGCCATCCCGATTACCTGGTCGGGCAAGCGGGGACGGGCAGGCCATGACGCAGCTCTTCATGCCAGGCAGTTTCCGGCTGGACCGGATGCGCAACGCCTCGGTCCAGGTCTTCGACCATTTGCGTGAACGCATCATTTCCCTCGACCTGAAGCCCGGCGCGCAACTGCAGCGCGATGAGCTGGCCGCGTATTTCGACCTGTCGTCGACGCCGGTCCGGGACGCGCTGACCCGGCTGGGCGAGGAGGGTCTCGTCGACATCGTGCCCAAGCAGAGCACGGCCGTACGGGCGATCGACGTCGATTCGGCCCGGCAAGCCCACTTCCTGAGATTGTCCCTGGAGCTGGAAATCGTCCACATCCTCGCCCACGCGCCCGACCGGCAACTGGTCACGAGCCTGGAAAATATCGTGTCGCAGCAGGCGCTCGCCTTGTCCCACCGCGATTTCGCGACGTTTGCGCAGGCGGACCAGACATTCCATCGCCAGATGTTCGCGGCGGCGCAGGCCGAAACCCTGTGGCACTGGATGCGTCGGCAAAGCGGCCAGCTGGACCGGCTGCGCCGGCTGCACCTGCCCATCAAGGAGCAGGCGGCGAACATCCTCGCCGACCACGCGGGCATCGTGGCCGCGATCGCGGACGGCGACCCCGGGCAGGCGCAGCGCAACATCCGCGCTCACCTGTCCGGCATGTTCACACAGCTGGACGCGATACGCGCCGAACATCCGGACTGGCTCCTGCCATAGCGGAGGCGGGCGATGTCTCGTCCAGGTACAGTCCGCCCGTCGTAAAATATTAGTGCAATAGTGCCTCGCCTCGGGTAGCATGCTCGAGCGTGTGCCAGCCTGACGCATTAGTGCGTCGTTGGCCTGCGACGCCATTCCCTTTTCGATGACGAGACGACGACCATGACACCCTTCACGACCACCAGCACGCCCGTGATCACCTCGATGCGGGCGATCCCCGTCGCGGGGCGCGACAGCATGTTGCTCAACCTTTGTGGCGCGCATGCGCCGTTTTTCACGCGAAACCTGGTCTTGTTGACCGACAGCGCCGGCCATGTGGGCATCGGCGAAGTCCCCGGCGGCGAGGGCATCCTGAAAACGCTGGAGCGCGTGGTTCCGCTCGTCGTCGATACCGACCTCGCGCGCTGGCAGCGCACCCTGAACGCGGTCCGCACGGCGTGCGGCGCGCCGCGATACCAGGTGAGCAATGCGGCCGAGGAGGCGGTGCTGCGCCAGCCACACGAAATCAACCTGCGCCTGGAGAATGTCATCACGGCCGTCGAGGCGGCGCTGCTCGACCTGCTCGGCCAGCACCTGGGCGTACCCGTCTGCGAACTCCTCGGCAACGGCCGCCAGCGCGACAGCGTGCCGATGCTGGCCTATCTGTTCTACGTGGGCGACGCCGGCCGGACGGACCTGCCCTACGAGCGCGCCGCGCAGGACGGCGGCTGGTACGGCTTGCGCGACCGCGAGACTTTGACGCCGGACGCCATCGCGGATCTCGCCGGCGCCGCCGTCGATCGCTATGGTTTCCGCGATTTCAAGCTGAAGGGCGGGGTGATGGCGCCGGAACGGGAAGTGGAGGCGGCCGCCGCCATCAAGCAGCGCTACCCGGACGCCAGCGTCACCGTCGACCCGAACGGCGCCTGGTCGCTGGCGCAGGCGATCGCCGCCTGCAAGGGCCAGGGTCACGTGCTGGCGTATGCGGAAGACCCGTGCGGACCGGAGAACGGTTATTCGGGCCGCGAGATCATGGCCGAGTTCAAGCGCGCCACCGGCATCCGCACGGCGACCAATATGGTGGCCACCGACTGGCGCCAGATGGCCCATTCGCACCTGCTGGGCGCCGTCGACATCCCGCTCGCCGACCCGCACTTCTGGACCATGCAGGGTTCGGTGCGCCTCGCGCAGCTGTGCCACGACTGGGGCCTGACCTGGGGCTCGCACTCGAACAACCACTTCGACGTGTCGCTGGCGATGTTCACCCATTGCGCCGCGGCCGCGCCGGGCGCCATCACGGCGATCGACACGCACTGGATCTGGCAGGAGGGCCGCGAACGGCTCACCACGGAACCGCTGCGGATCGTCGGCGGCCGGGTCGCCGTGCCGGAAGCGCCGGGCCTCGGCATCACGCCGGACATGGCGCAGATCGAGGCGGCGCATGCGTTGTACAAGAAGGTCGCCGGCGGCGCGCGCGACGATGCGATGGCGATGCGCTACCTCGTGCCGGGGTGGACGTACGATCCGAGGAAGCCGAGCCTGGCGCGCGGCTGAGCCAAGCAAACCGATATACGAAACCCCGGAAAACGTATAGATCCGGGGCTAATGTATTAGTGTATTCTCGCCATGCATGATGAAATGCTCAGGCGAATGATCAACAGGTTTCCCCACGTCAGCCGGCGCCGCGGGCGCTGTCGGGCTCGGCGTGGTGCAACGACGAGAAAGGAGCAGTATGCGTAAGACACTTGCAATCGGACTGGCGTTGGGCCTGTCCATCGTGGGCGGCAGCGCCGGTGCCGGAGAAATCAGGCCCGTGCGCTTCATCCTCGTCGGCGATTCCACCATGGCGAAGACGAGCGGCTATGGCGATGCGTTCTGCGAGCGGGTGCTCGTCGCGGACACCTGCCTCAACCTGGCGCGGGCGGGACGCAGCTCCGCCAGCTTCCGCAGGGAAGGGCGCTGGGACGAAGTCGAGGGGCTGCTGCGCGGCGGCGGCGCCTACCGGGCGACCTATGTGCTGATCCAGTTCGGCCACAACGACCAGCCCGGCAAGCCCGGAAGCAGCACGGACCTGGTGCGGGAATTCCCGCTGAACATGGAGCGCTATGCGCGCGAGGTCAAGGCGCTGGGCGGGGTGCCCGTCCTGGTAACGCCGCTGACGCGCCGCACGTTCGTCGCAGGCAAGGTCGACAACAACCTGCGCCCATGGGCGGACGCCATCGTGAAAGTGGCGCGGCAGGAACACGTGGCGGTGCTGGACCTGAATGCCGACAGCAACGCGGCCGTCCAGGCCATGGGGCAGGACGCGGCCGACACGCTGGCCGTCGAACCACGGCCCGCGGGCTGGGTCGGGCCGGCGGTCCTGCCGGGGGCGGCCGGCTTTGGGGTGGGCACGCCGGAACACGTCCAGCGGCCGTCGACGCCCAGGACAGCATTCGACCGCACGCACCTCGGCCATCAAGGCGCGGCCTATTTTGCCCGCATGGTCGAGTCGGAGTTGAAAAAGGCATTGCCCGGACTGGGGACGGAGTTTTCTCCGGAAAGCATGAATAAAAGCGCGCGCTAATTAGCCGGTTTCATTTATTTCGCGCGGCGCTTCGGGCAGTGGCGCAGTGAGCCCGGCGCGACCGTCGCCGGTCATGCGCGGGCGTCGCGATCGGCGTCGGCGGCCAGCGGCGCGCCGTGCCACTTCAGCCAGGCGAATCCCGCCAGGCCGGACGCCAGCGACGCCAGCAGGATGGCCATCTTCGACGCGGTGACGACGCCGGCCTGGCTGTCGAAAGCCAGGTTCGTAATGAAGATCGACATCGTGAAGCCGATACCGCCCAGCAACCCGGCCCCCAGCACGTGGCGCCACGCCAGGTCGGACGGCAGGCGGCACAAGCCCGTCGCGACCGCCGCGGCGGTGGCGGCCACGATGCCGATCGGCTTGCCGACGGCCAGGCCGAGGACGATGCCGAGGCTGTTGGACGAGGCCAGCGCCTGCGCCCAGCCGGGGCCGATGACGACGCCGGTATTGGCGAGCGCGAAAATCGGCAGGATCGCGAACGCGACCGGCTTGTGCAGGACGTGCTCGAGGCGATCCGACAGCGAGTGGCCGTCGTCCGTGACGGCATCGGGCAGCGCGAACGCCAGCAGCACCCCGGCGATCGTCGCGTGCACGCCCGACTGCAGCATGAAGAACCACATCAGCGCGCCGCCGAGGAGATAGAGGGGCAGGGACCGGACGCGGCCCAGGCGGCTCAACCCGATCAGCAGCAGGAACACGACCAGCGCCGCGGCGAGATAACCGATCGACAGCTGTGCCGTGTAGAACAGCGCGATCACGACGATGGCGCCCAGGTCGTCCATGACAGCGAGTGCGGTGAGGAAGATCTTCAGCGACGCCGGCACCCGATTGCCCAGCAGGGCGAGCACGCCGAGCGCGAAGGCGATGTCGGTCGCCATCGGAATGCCGAGTCCGGCCTGCGCCGGCGTGCCGTGGTTCAGGCTGAAATGAATGCATGCCGGTACGGCGATGCCGCCCGCGGCCGCCACGATCGGCAGCGTCGCATTCTTCAGGTCGGACAACTCGCCGTTGCGCAACTCCCGTTTCAGTTCGAGCCCGATCAGCAGGAAGAACACGGCCATCAGGGCGTCGTTGATCCAGTTTTCGATGCTCAGGCCGGCGAGCGGCAGATGCCAGACGTGGAGGTAGGCGTGCCCCAGCGGTGAATTGGCGAGCACCAGCGACGCGAGCGTGCAGAAGATCAGCACGGCGCCGCCGGCCTTGCCCGACGCGGCGAATTCCTTGAAGGCTTCCGATAGCGGGAGGTCAATCGCCATGGCGGCTCCCCGTGAAAAACGTGGAGCGCGGTCCCGGACGGGAAGCGGGTGACTGGGCAATGAGTGAGTGAAAGGTGGGCATGCGGTCGTGTTCAAGCCGCGTGGCGGCCCGACCAGCGCAAATCCTGTCATACCCGAACGGTATGATCACCCTTGCAACATTGTATCGCATCGCCCGGCCCGCGGGAAGGCGGCGCCGCGCCCACGCCCTTGCCGCGGTGAATGTTATATGCATGAATGTTATATGCATTTGTGCAAATGCTATTAACTTGCTATAATCCAAGCTTCTAACCGGGAATCATGTTCCCGCCCGGATGCGGCGGCGTTGTCCTTCGCATCCATCTCCCCTGGCAGTCGCTGGTGCCGGCGCAACCGCGCCGTCCCGCACCCGACTGTGTTCGCCTTGTGCCGGCGCCGCCGGCACCCACCAGGTCGGCGCAGCAGCGCCGAGCACATCGATCCGAAAGGCCGAAGACGATGACTCTTCCATTTCCGCCCAGGCTGGCCCAACGCCTGTCTCCCGATAACTTTGTTCTTGCGACCGATCTTGACGGCACCTTGCTGGCAGGTGGCGTCGAGGCGCGGCGCCGCGTGCGCGAGCTGTTTTCCGCCGCGGAATCGACGCGCGGCGCGCGCCTCGTGTTCGTGACCGGCCGCGGCCTCGAATCGATCCTGCCGCTGCTGAGCGACCCCACGATCCCGGCGCCGGACTACATCATTGCCGACGTCGGCGCCACGATCGTGCGGGGCGACCTGAGCCCGGTCGACGAATTGCAACAGGAAATCGCCGCACGCTGGCCGGGGTCGCAAGCCGTGTTGAAAGCGCTGGCCGGCTTTCCCGGCCTGCGGCGCCAGAGCGTGCCGCAGGAGCGGCGCTGTTCGTTCCTCGTCAGCGAGGGCGACGTCACGCCCGAGTTGCATGCCGCGGTCGACGCGCTCGGCTGCGATCTGCTGCTGTCGGCCGGCTGCTACCTCGACGTGCTGCCGCGCGGCGTCGCCAAGGGCCAGGCCGTGCTGCGCCTGGCGCAGGCGGCGGGGATCGCACCCGCGAACATCGTCGTCGCCGGCGATACGCTCAACGACCTGTCCATGTTCGAGACCGGCCTGCGCGGCATCGTCGTCGGCGGGGCCGAGCCCGCACTCGTCGAGCGCGTGCGCAAGCGCCCGCTCGTCCATATCGCGGCGGGGGAAGGCTGCGACGGCATCCTGGAAGGCCTGGCCCACCACGGCGCGTTGCGCGCAGCGCGGGACGAGGCCGCCGCGCCGGTCCCGTCCGGCAAAGCCGAGCTCGTCATGGTCTACCACCGCCTGCCCTACGACGAAGCGGTCGAGGACGGCGTGCTGCACCACCGCCGCCCGAAGAGTCCGAACGGGATCATCCCGACGCTGCTGCGCTTCTTCGCCGGCAGCCGCGCCGGCTCATGGGTCGCCTGGTCGCAGCAGGACAGCAGGAGTCCGGAAGGCTTCGTCTCCCACGTCCATGTCGACCGCGAACGCTACCCGAACCTGGAAGCGGCGCGCATCGCCCTGACCGCCGACGATATCGACGTGTTCTACAAGAAGTTCTCCAAGGAAGCCTTCTGGCCGATCATCTTCTCGTTCCCCGACAAGGCCGAGTTCCGGCAGGCGCACTGGGAGCGTTTCCTGGAGGTGAACCGGCTGTTCGCCGAGCAGACCGCGCGCGAGGCCGCCGACGGCGCCGTCGTGTGGGTCCACGACTACAACCTGTGGATGGTGCCGGCCTTCCTGCGCCCGCTGCGCCCGGACCTGCGGATCGCATTCTTCCACCACACCGCATTCCCGTCGAGCGACGTCTTCAATATCCTGCCGTGGCGGCGCGACATCATCGGCAGCCTGCTCCAGTGCGACTACATCGGCTTCCACATCCCGCGCTACGTCGAGAATTTCGTCGACGCGGTGCGCTCGTTCGCGCCGGTCGAGGTGTGCGGGACGGCCGCCTGCGCGCCGCGCTTCCTCACCTATGGCTGCGCGCTCGGCGTCGACACCATGACGACCGCCGTGGAAGTGGGCGGACGCCGCGTGAGCCTGGGCGCGCATCCGGTCGGCACCGATGCCGCGATGGTCGCGCGCGTCGTCGCGACGCCGGACGTGCGGCAGCGCACGGCCGCCATCCGGGACTACCTGGGCGGCGCCACCGGCATCGTGTCGATCGAGCGGCTCGATTACGTCAAGGGCACGCTCGAGAAGCTCCAGGCCTTCGAGCGCCTGCTCGAGTCGCACCCGGAACATATCGGCAAGGTCACCCTGCTCAACATCATCACGCCCGCCGCGCAAGGCATGGAAATCTACGCAAGCCTGCGCGAGGAAGTGGACCGCACCGTGGGCCGCATCAACGGCCGCTTCTCGACGCTCGACTGGGTGCCGGTACGCTACTTCTACCGCTCGCTGCCGTTCGACGAGGTCATCGCCCACTATGCGGCATGCGACGTCGCCTGGATCACGCCCCTGCGCGACGGCCTGAACCTGGTGGCGAAGGAATTCGTCGCCGCGAAGAAGGCGGCCGGCACCTCCGGCGTGCTGGTCCTGTCCGAGTTCGCGGGCGCGGCGGTCGAACTGCACGGCGCGCTGCTCACCAACCCGTACGACGCGAACGCGATGACGGCGACGCTGCACCAGGCGTTGACGATGGGCGCGGACGAGCGCGCCTATCGCACGGCGCGCATGGGCATGATCGTGGCCGAGCACGACGTCGCCCGCTGGGGCGACGACTTTCTGGCGGCCGTTGCCGCGGCCGGACCGGAACCGGAAAGCGTGCTGCGCGAACGCGAGGCGTGACGCCGACATGGACGGGCAGGGTGCCGGGATTCGCGCTGTCGGTGCGGGAAATGATGACAAAATGGCTGTGGCGCGCATGCGGCGCCATTTGCCCGTGGGCACGAAAACGTTTGTGCCCCTGCGGAATCTCGGTGAAAATTGCCGCTTAACGACTCCTCGGTTGAATTTTTCAGCCGCCAACCGACGTTCATGAACGCACCCGAGCACTCGACCAAGCCCAGTCCCCCGTCCCTCCGTGCCGCCATCGCGCACCGCTTCAGCCTCCTCGACGACAAGGCCGACGATGCCGACATCGACCGCAGCCTGCGCGCCGGCGTGGAGCTGAGCGGCGCCACGCCCTGGATCCTGATGCTCGCGATCGTGATCGCGTCCGTTGGCCTGAACACCAATTCGACGGCCGTGATCATCGGCGCCATGCTGGTGTCGCCGCTGATGGGCCCTATCGTCGGGGTCGGGTATGGCATCGGCATCTTCGATTTCGCACTGATTCGCCGTTCGCTCGCGAACCTCGCGATCGCGGCCGGCATCAGTCTGCTGACGTCCACCCTGTATTTCATGGTGACGCCCCTGGCCGAGGCCCAGTCCGAACTGCTGGCACGGACCACGCCGTCGCTGTGGGACGTGCTGATCGCGCTGGCCGGCGGCCTCGCCGGCATCATCGGCCAGACGCGCCGCGAAAAATCCAACGTCATTCCCGGCGTGGCCATCGCGACGGCGCTGATGCCGCCGTTGTGCACGGCGGGCTTCGGGCTGGCGAACGGGAACTGGGCGGTGTTCGGCGGGGCGTTTTACCTGTTCTCGATCAACTGCGTCTTCATCGCCTTCGCCGTCGTGATCGTCATTGAATTCCTGCGCCTGCCGAGGCACGAATTCGTCGATGGCACCAAGGGGCGCCGGGTCAAGCGCGCCTTGTTGTGCATCGTGTTGCTGACTGGCCTGCCAAGCATATTCCTGGCCGCGCGCCTGGTCGACAACGAATTGTTCAGCAGCCGCGCGCGCGACTTCGTGCGCAGGGAATTCAAGGCGGTCCCCCAGGTGCATGTGCTCGAGACGCGCGTGGTCCCGGGGTCGCGCGACATCGAGGTCACCCTGATCGGCGCACCCATGCCAACGGCGGCGATCAAGGCCATCGAAGGGCGGCTCGGCGCGGGCGGATTGCCGCAGGCGCGCCTGCGCGTGCACCAGGCCGAGCCCGGCGACACCAACAAGATCGACGTCGGCAGCCTCAAGGCGGATATCCTCGCCGAGATCGTACGCAACAGTCAGCAGACGGTGCAGGACAAGGATGCGGAAATCGCCGCCCTCGAGGCCAAGCTGACTGTCCGGCAGGATCACGTGCGGCAGGCCGCCGCCGTGACGCGTGAATTCGAAGCCCAGTATCCGCAGTGCGGGAACGTGCTGTTCGGCACAGCCGTACCGCCTGACGCCAAGGAGGGCGGGGTGCCCATCCTCAGTGCCGACTGCCGCCGGCTGCCGCGGGCGAGCGAGGTGCGGCGCCTCGAAGAGTGGCTCAAGGTGCGGACCGGCAGCGCCACGGTGCGCCTGGCCCTTGCCGCCAGCCGCGGCAAGATCGTTCACCTGGCCGACGCCGCGCCGGCAGGCGCTGTGGCGCCGGGCGCCGTGCACTAGTTCCTTCCGGCCGACTGGTTTCGCCGGAAGCAGGACCGTCGCCCCTGCGAAGGCAGGGGCCCAAGGCAGCTGCGTCTCGCGGCATCCCGGGATGCCGCGCCGCGCGTCACGCCACCGCGCCGACGGACGGCGTCACGCGCGCAGGCGCCTCAGCGCGCGACCTGCAGCGTCCCGTCCACCATGCGCGCCAGCCCCAGCGGATTGTCGTCGCGCAGCGCGTCCGGCAGCAGCTCGGCCGGCACGTCCTGGTAGCACACCGGCCGCAGGAAGCGCTCGATGGCGGTGGCGCCCACCGACGTGGTGCGGCTGTCCGACGTGGCTGGGAACGGGCCGCCGTGCACCATCGCGTGGCACACTTCGACGCCGGTCGGGAAGCCGTTGAACAGGATGCGGCCGGCCTTGCGTTCCAGCGTGCGCATCAGCTTGCCGGCCAGCGCGCGGTCGGCGGCCGTCGCGTGGATCGTCGCGGTCAGCTGGCCCTCGATGTGGCGTGCGACTTCCAGCAGTTCGTTCTCGTCCTTGCACGCGACGATCAGCGAGGTCGGGCCGAAGATCTCTTCTTCCAGCGCGCTGTTGGCGAGGAAGGTGGCGGCGTCGGTCTGGTAGAGGGCCGCCTGGGCGGCGCAGCCGCAGCCGTCGGAGCTGCCTTGCGCGACCAGTTCCACGCCGGCGAGCCCGGAACGGCGCGTCACCGCGTCGACATAGGTCTGGTGGATGCCGGCGGTGAGCATCGTGCCCGCGCCCTTGGCGGCCATGGCTTCGGTGGCGGCGGTGCGGAACACGTCCAGTCCGGCGCCGGCCAGGCCGATCACGAGGCCCGGGTTCGTGCAGAACTGGCCCACGCCCATGGTCAGCGAATCGACGAAGCCCTGCGCCAGTGTCGCGCCGCCGGCGGCGAGGGCGCCAGGCAGCAGGAAGAACGGGTTAATGCTGCTCATCTCGGCGTAGACCGGGATCGGTTCCTTGCGCGCGCCCGCCGCGTTCACGAGCGCGAGCCCGCCCGCGCGCGAGCCCGTGAAGCCGACCGCCTTGATGGCCGGGTGCGACACGAGGGCCTGGCCGATCTCGAAGCCGGTGCCGATCAGCATGGAGAACGTCCCTTCCGGCATGCCGCAATCGACCACGGCCTGGCGGATCGCCTTGGCGACCAGCTCCGACGTGCCCAGGTGGGCGTTGTGGGCTTTCACGACGACCGGGCAGCCGGCCGCCAGCGCGGACGCCGTATCGCCGCCGGCGACCGAGAACGCGAGCGGAAAGTTGGAGGCGCCGAACACGGCGACGGGGCCCAGGCCGATCTTGCGCATCCGGAGATCGGGACGCGGCGGCGTGCGCTGGGGCAGGGCGGCATCCAGCGTCGCGTCGAGGAAGTGGCCGTCGCGCACGACCTTGGCGAACAGGCGCAGCTGGTTGCAGGTGCGTCCCCGTTCGCCTTCGAGGCGCGCGGCCGGCAGGCCCGATTCGGCGGCCGCGCGCTCGATCAGCAGCGGGCCGATGTCCATGATGCGGTCGGCGATCGTTTCCAGAAAGCGCGCGCGCTGCTCGAGCGGCGCGGAACGATACGCGTCGAAGGCCTGCTCGGCGAGCAGGCAGGCGGCCGCGAGGTCGTCCATGGTGGCCGCGCCGAACACGGGTTCGATCTCGGCGCGCGTGGCCGGGTTGAAGGCGCGCAGCGTCGCGGCGCTGCCGCGCACGGCCTGGTTACCGATGATCATTTCGCCTTGGATGGTCATGAGGGCTCCTTGTCTGTCTCTAAAAAAAAGCGCCGCCGGGGCCTTGTCGGCCGCGGCGGCGGTGCGGTGCGATCGAACGTTAATTGTATCGAATCACGCGGATTCCCGTTGGCGCGGGAATCGTTTCATCAGAACGAGTACTGCGCCTGGATCGTGTAGCGCGGGCCGCTCATGAAGACCTGGCGGGTGAAACTGCCCGCGTGTTGCTCCATGATCTGGCGGGTGTACGCGTTCGTCAGGTTCGTGGCTTCCAGGCCGACGCGGAACTTGTCCGTGAAGTCGTAGAAGATCGAACCGTCCAGCTGGCCGTACGGCGCCTGGTACAGCGGCAGGCCGAATGCCTGGTCGTTGACGGTCGTCGGGATCAGGTACTTGTCGGCCGGCGCGGCCGGGTTCGTGTTCAGGCCGTTGTTGCCGCGGCTGCCCCACTGGTTCACGCCCAGCAGGTAACGCGAACGCCAGTTGTACGCGAGGCGCATCGACAGGCCGTGCTGCTCGTACATGACCGCGAGGTTGATCGTGTGGCGCGACAGGCCCTGCAGCGGGGTCTTGCCGAACGCACGTCCGTCGGTATCGCAACCGTTGATGTACAGGTTGTAGTTGGACGACGCGTCGTTACCCTGGCACCAGGCGTTGTACACCGGCTTGTTCAGCGTGCGCTCGCTCGACACATAGGTCCAGCTTGCCTGCGTGCCGATGCCCTTCAGCCAGTCGGGGACGAAATCGTAGTACTGCTGGTGCGCGATCTCGAAACCGCGGGCGAAGCCCTTGGCGCCGTTGACCGGGCCAGTGACGACGAAGGTCTGCGGCTTGCCGGCCACGTCGGTCGCGGTGTAGTTGTAGGCCTGCGTGGTGATGATGTCTTTCAGGTCCTTGTTGAACACCGCGAAGGTCAGCGAACCGGCCTTGGCGAAGTACCACTCGGCGGTCAGGTCGATGTTGGTCGACGTCGTCGGCTTCAGCATGGCATTGCCGTCGCTGGTGCCGGTCAGGCTGGTGCCGTCGATATGGACCGCGGTCGTCTTGCCCGAAGCGTCCTTGGTGGTCGTCTGCAGGTTCGTGGCGTTCAGCGTCGTCTGGACCTGCAACTGGCCGAAGTCCGGACGCGCCATCGCCTTGGCGATGGCGAAGCGGAACTGCAGCTTGTCGCTGTACTTCAGGCGCAGGTTCAGGCTCGGCAGCCAGTTGCTGTACGAATTGTGGACCGCCATCTGTTGCGCGAACGGGGCGATGGTGATCAGGTTTTCCTGGCCGGACAAGGTGGCGCCATCCGTTGCCGTGATGGTGGACGGCGGCGTGTACGCGACGTAGCCGCTGCCGGAGTCGTTCGTCCGCACGTAACGCAGGCCGACGTTGCCGTCGATCGGGTACTTCAGGTCATCCCAGCCGAAGCGCAGCTGTCCGTAGGCGGAGCGGGTCTTCTCGCTCTGCTTGTTGGTCGCGGCGGGATCGTTGAAGGTCGCCGGTACCCACGGGTCGCAGGTCGAACCCTGTTCCTTGCACAGGACGTCGTGGTAGGCGTGAATCTTGGCCCATTCGTCTGGGAAGCCGCGCACGGTCGCCTCGTCGGCGAACAGCATCGGCGGGAGGTTGTATTTGCCGCCGAAGAAGTTGTCGATCTGCTGCAGCGACGCGCCGCCGGCGAAACGCGGATCGCCCAGGCGGGCAACGTGCGGGATCTGCCAGCCTTCCATCCACGGGAACGTGATCGCCTGCCAGTTGTAGAACTTCTGGGCCTTGTGGTTCTCGCCATCGCGGTTGGCGAGCCGCACGCCGAAGCGCACGTCGCGCAGCACCGGATTGTCGAAGGTGTACCTGAAGTCCGACTTCCATGCGTTCTGCGTCGCCAGGGCGTGGTCCAGCGCCTCCTGGGTATAGGCCCAGTAGTAGTTGTTCGGATCCGCCATGTAGGCCGCCGAACCCAGCGTGATCTGCGGGACCCTGCCGGTCATGTCCATCGTCTGGTTCGGCATGATGAAGCCGGTCGACACGTCGGCGTCGAAGCCCTCGGTGGTCGAACGGACGTGCTGGAAGTCGTTGGTCCAGGTCAGGTCCGGGGTGACGCGCCACTGCACGTTCAGCGAGGTGTCCGCCGTGCCGTTGACACGCTTGTTGATGCGCTGCGAGCTGTTGAACGGCGAGCCGCCATAGGTCGGGTTCGAGATCGTGCCGCTCTGGAACACGCCATTGCTGTTGAAGACGGCGTCGGCGCTGGCAACCTGCTGGTACCACTTGTCCTCGGACGAGGAAACGACGTGCTCGTCCAGGTCTTCGGTGTAGTGCGTCTTGAAATAGGTGAGCGACGCCGTCAGGTCCTTGTTCGGACGCCACTGGAAGGCGGCATAGTCGCCGCGGCGGTCACGGTCGAAATTCTGCGAGCGATAGCCGACGCCCAGCGGAATCCACTGCGTCTTGGCCGGATCGTACTTGGCCGGATCGGTCGAATTCACGTGCGGCCAGTACGGGTCGACGCCCACGCCATCCGAACGGGTCGGGCTTTTCGCCTTGGCGAAATCGACCAGCGCGCCGAATTCGCCGAACGTGTCCGACTTCCAGCGGTTCGACAGCAGGACCGTGCCGGTCGGGGACGGGGCGCCCTTGCGCAGCGTGGAATACGTTTCCGACACGCCCAGCGAGCCCTTGAAGCCCTTGTAGTCGAACGGCATCGCGGTGCGCAGGTTGACGAGGCCCGCGACGGCGCCTTCGATCTGTTCCGCGGACGGGTTCTTGTAGACGTCGACGCCGGCCATCAGCTCCGGCGCCACGTCGGCGAAGCCGAGCGAGCGGCCGCCGCCGGCCGAGAACGCGTCGCGGCCGTTGATTTCCGAACGCACGTAGGTCAGGCCGCGCACCGACACGCCCGAGCCTTCGACGGACTGGCGGTTCGGGTCGCCCGCCATGTTGCGGTCGATCGTGACGCCGGCGATACGCTGCAGCACCTCGGTCACCGAACGGTCCGGCAGCTTGCCGATGTCTTCGGCGACGATCGAGTCGACGACTTCGTCCGAATCCTGCTTGAGTTTTTGTGCCGATTGCAGCGCGGCGCGCTGGCCGCTGACGACGACGACGGCCGCCGGGGCGGCGTTCGGATCGGTGTTGGTGCCACCGTTCGTCTGGGCCCAGGCTGCGGCGCTGGAAAGGACGGCTACGTGCGCAACCGCAGCCGCGATTGCGGTCTTCTGGAACTTCCTCATTATCTCCCCCGATGTACAGGTAGTGTTTTTATAACAAGCTCTAACAAAGCCAGGGTTGTTGTGATGCCTAACACTGGTTGTTGTACGCTACCATAAATCTTTTCTCCTTGGCTCATGTGCGTGTCAGTTTTGTGACAACGCAACACGCTGCCGTGTGCCCGTGGTGGAAAGGACGCCGCCGCGAGGCCTCACTCCCGGTCGGACGTGCGGCGGGGAGTGCGCGCCGCCCAACCGCTGGCAAGGCACTGAATTTGCGAGTGAAAACGGGAATTTTCAGATCGCGGCCGTGATAGCGTACAAAATCGTTCCCAGCAGTAAGATCACGATTCAATGTTATACGCAATCGATTTCATGGCCGTCAAAAAAATTTGTCAGACGTGAGATAAATACAACAATTGTGACCTGAAAGCGCTATCTTTTCACAGCGTCGCGCAGTGTATCCCTGTAGGACCACTAAACACACTAAACGCCTCGCCGGAAGACATATTTGGCTGTTAGCGCGAACATTTTCCTTGCGCCTCTAACATCGATTCGCTTAGCATAGCAATAAGTAGTGCTGGAAAACTATACGGAGATCCCATGCGCACCACGCTTACCCGCCTTGCCGCCGCCGCGCTGGCTGTTTTCGCCGTGGCCGGCGGCGCCTCGCTGGCTCTCGTTCCCGTCCCGGCTTGCGCCGCCGCAGGCGCCGGTCACTACAAGCACTTCAGGACCGCGATCTACATCCCCGTGAACGTCACGCAGAGCCTCGCCGACCCGCAGGTCTTCGCGCACCAGTTCGCGCGCGCCATGAGCCAGGTCCCGTTCGACAAGGTGTATATCGAAGGCTACCGCGACCACCACTTCGCCAGCGACGCCGAGATCGAGGCCGTCAAGCGCCAGTTCCAGGCGAAGGGCATCGAGGTCGCGGGCGGCGTCACGCTGGCGGCGGGCGGCTTCAACGGCCAGTTCATGACCTTCGACTACGAGTCGCCACAGGACCGCGACACCTGCAAGCGCGCGATGGCGCTGATGGCGCGCCACTTCGACCATGTGATCCTCGACGACTTCACGTTCTACACGTCGAAGTCGGACGCCGACATCAAGGCCAAGGGCGCGCGCACGTGGACCGACTATCGGCTGTCCACGATGCGCAAGGTGTCGCAAGACCTGATCCTCGCACCGGCGCGCGCCGCCAACCCGAACGTCAAGGTCGTCATCAAATATCCGAACTGGTACGAGCATTTCGAGGGCCTCGGCTTCGACCTCGCGCAGCAGCCCGAGATGTTCGACGGGATCTACGCCGGCACCGAGACGCGCGACCCGGTCATCACCGACCAGCTGCTGCAGCAGTACGAGTCGTACAACATCATCCGTTACTACGGCACCTTGCGCCGCGACGGGAAGAACGGCGGCGGCTGGGTCGACACGTATTCGATCCGCTACGTCGACCGCTACGCCGAGCAGCTGTGGGACACGCTGCTGGCGAAGGCGCCCGAGATCACGCTGTTCAACTGGCACCCGGCCGCGCAGGACACGCCGGCCGTCGCGGGCGAGCGCCCGTGGGCGCACGAGGACACGAGCTTCAACTGGGACCGCATCGTGGCCGACTGGACGTCCGCCCATCCGGACGCGAAAGCGCCGCCGGGCTGGGGCCTCGCGGCCGGCGCGGCGCTGAAGCAGATCGACGCCGCGCTGGACCAGCTGGGCAATCCGACCGGCATCCCGACCTACCGGCCCGCCAATTCGTCGTCCGCCGAAGACTTCCTGCCCAACTACCTGGGCAACGTGGGTATCCCGATCGCGCTGACGGCGCGCTTTCCGCAGGATGCGCGGACGATCCTGCTGACGCAGGCCTCGGCCAGCGATCCGGACGTGCTGAACAAGGTGAAGCGCCAGCTGGAAGCGGGGAAGTCCGTGTTCGTGACGTCCGGCTTCGTCAAGGCGACGCAGGACCCCGGGCGCAAGGACCGGGGTTTCCAGGACCTCGTCGAGGTCTACGCGACGGGCAACCAGGTGCTCCTGAACGACTACTACAACGGCTATGGCGCGGGCAACGGCGAATCGCTGCGCGACGATCCGAAGGTCGCGCCGCGCGACGTGCTGTTCCCCGAGCTGCATTACTTCACGAACGACGCCTGGCCGATCGTGCGCGGCGTGGCGGGCGCGCGCGGCTTTCCGGTGCTGCTGATGAACCGGTATTCGAAGGGCATTCTCTACATCCTGTCCATTCCCAGCAATATCGGCGACCTGTATAGTATGCCGCCAGGCGTGATGAACAGCGTGAAGAAATACCTGATGGCCGACGCGCCCGTGCGCATCGAGGCGCCGGCCGGCGTGAGCCTGTTCACCTACGATAACGGCGCGTATGTGATCGAGTCGTTCCGCGATGCCGCGACGACCGTGAAGGTCGTGAAGCACGCGGCGCCGGGCACCCGGCGTCCGGCGGCCGAGACGGTGCCGGGCGCGGGCCGCGACACCGCGAGCGACGTCGTGATCCCGGCGCACAGCTTCCGGGTTTTCAAGAGCTAAAAGGTGTATGTACGCGTGATGGAGACGGTTCGATGAAGTCGCTGAAGCCCGGCCCGTATTGGTCCTCGATGGTCATGGCGCTTGCGCTGGCATTGCCGGCGGGGAGCGCGGGCGCGCAGCAGGCGCCGTACGTGTGGGACAGCGTCGTCATCGGCGGCGGCGGCTTCGTGACGGCCGTCGTGCCCAGCCGCGCCACGCCCGGCGTCGCGTACGCGCGCACCGACGTGGGCGGCGCCTATCGCTGGGATCCGCGCCGCAAGCGCTGGTCGCCGCTGCTCGACTGGGTGGCGGAAGGCGAGACGGGCTACCTCGGCATCGATTCGCTGGCCGTCGATCCGCGCGACGCCGACAATATCTGGCTCCTCGCCGGCATCGCCTACCTGAACGGCGGGCGCACCGCGATCCTGCATTCGACGGACGCGGGCAAGACCTTTTCCATCGTCGACGTCACGCACCAGTTCAAGACCCACGGCAACGGCATGGGCCGCCAGGACGGCGAGCGCCTCGTCGTCGACCCGGGCAACAGCAGGCTTCTGTACGTCGGCACGCGCCGCGACGGCCTGTTCAAGAGCACCGATGCGGGCCGCACCTGGACCCGCGTGGCGGGCCTGCCGGTCACAATCACGCCGAACGACGTGGGCATCGACGTCGTCGTGCCCGACCCGGCCAGCGTGCGCGACGGGCAGGCGCGCCGCGTGTTCGCCGGCGTGTCGCGCTTCGGCGCCGTCGGGCCCAACCTGTACCGCAGCGACGACGGCGGCGCCACGTTCGTGCCGGTGGCCGGCGCGCCCGTCGACCTGATGCCGCAGCGCGCCGTGCCGGATGGGGCAGGGAACCTGATCGTCACGTTCGCGAATGGCGCGGGTCCGCATCCGGACCGCAGCGGCCGCGAGCCGATGGACCGGGGCCAGGTCTGGAAGTACGCGATCGCCAGCGGCGCGTGGACGAACATCACGCCGGCCGGCTGGACCCGGCCCTTCGCCGGCATCAGCGTCGATCCGAAGAATCCGCAGCGCCTCGTCGTGTCGACCATCAACACGTATTTGCCGCAGGGCGACGCCAAGGGCGACCGCATCTTCCTGTCGCACGACGGCGGCGCCTCCTGGACCGACGTGGTCGCACGCGGCTTCGTGCGCGACGCGGCCGGGGTACCGTGGCTGAAGGGCCATGCGATCCACTGGGCCGGTTCGGTCGAATTCGATCCGGCCGACACCCACGCCGTGTGGGTCACGTCCGGCAACGGCGTGTTCCGCACCGCGAACATCGACGCGGCGCCCGCCACGTGGACCTTCACGGTGGACGGCCTGGAAGAGACGGTGCCGCTGGACTTCGCCAGCATCCCGGGCGGCCCGCTCGTCTCGGCCATCGGCGATTACGACGGCTTCCTGCACGACGACCCGGCGCGCCACGGCCGCATCCACGATCCGCAGATCGGCACCACGACGGGCCTGGCCATCGCGGCCAGGGACTCCCGCACGATGGTGCGCGTGGGCGACAGCATGCTCGTCACGCACGACGGCGGCGCCCACTGGAAGAAGACGGCCGCGCTGATGGGCCGGCGCGGACACGTCGCGCTGTCGGCCGACGGCGCCGTGATCCTGCATGCGCCCGAAAAGGCGAACGACGTCTGGCGTTCGGGCGACGGCGGCGCCACGTGGACCCGGGCGGCGGGCCTATCGGCACCGGACCTGCGGCCGGTGGCCGACCCGCTCGACGCGCACGTGTTCTACGTCTACGACGGCGCGGCGCTGCTCGCCAGCACGGACGGCGGCGCGACGTTCGCTCCGCGTGCCGCGCTGCCTGCCGGCGGATCGCACCGCGTGCGCGTCGCGCCGGGCCGGAAAGGCGACGTGTGGGTCGCACTCAAGAACGGCGGCCTGGTACGTTCGGTCGACGGCGGCGCGCACTTCACCGCGCTCGCGCCGGTGCGTTACTGCGGCGCCGTCGGCTTCGGCAAGGCGGCGCCGGGACACGATGACCCGGCCGTCTACATCTGGGGCGATGTCGGCGGCGTGCGCGGCATCCACCGGTCGATCGACGCCGGCGCCAGCTGGACCCGCATCAACGACGACGCCCACCAGTACGGCGGACCGGGCGACGGCCAGTTCATCGTGGGCGACATGAACCGCTACGGCGTCGTCTACATGAGCACCGCCGGCCGCGGCATCATCTACGGCCAACCCGCCGCGCATTGACGGCGCTTGGACAGCGATTTTTATGGCCCCATTTTGTAATCGATTTCATAACATGACGCCCACTCGAATGCTCACGGTCGCGCGCAAGGCCGCGCACAAATCGATTCTCGCGCTGGCGCTGGCAAGCGTCGGCTGCGCGGCACTGGCCGCGCCCAGCCTCGTGCTGCGCTACGACCGCCCGGCCCAGGACAACGACCAGGGCTGGGAACGCGAGGCGCTCCCGATCGGCAACGGCCGCATCGGCGCGATGGTGTTCGGCGGTGTCGCGCGCGAGCACCTGCAGTTCAACGACATCACGCTGTGGTCGGGCGACGCCACGACGATGGGGGCATACCAGCCGTTCGGCGACGTCGTCGTCGACCTGCCGGGCCATGACGCCGACGCCCGGGACTATCATCGTACGCTCGACCTCGAGCACGGCATCCACGCCGTCACGTACACGCACGGCGGCGTCCACTTTCGCCGCGAGACGTGGGCCAGCCATCCGGCGCAGGTGATCGTCCTGCGCCTGACGGCCGACCGGCCCGGCCAGTACAGCGGCTCGATCGCACTCTCCGACCGCCACGGCGCGCACCTGGCGGCCGCGCACAACCGCCTGTATGCGACGGGCACGCTCGCCGGCTGGACCCTGCCGGGCCAGGCGCCCAGCACGAACGCGCTGGATTACGCGAGCCAGGTGCAGGTCGTGAACGAGGGCGGCAAGGCGGTCGTCGAGGGCGACCGCGTCGTGTTCAGCGGCTGCGATGCGCTGACCCTGATCCTGGGCGCGGGCACGAGCTATGTCGCGGACGCCGCGCGCCACTTCAACGGCGGGGCGCCGCTGGCGCGCGTGACGGCCCAGGTCTCGACCGCGGCCGCGCGGCCCGTCGCCGACCTGCGCGCCGAGCACGAACGCGACGTCGCCGGCCTGCTGGGACGCGTGCAGCTCGATCTGGGCACGAGCGCGCCGGAGCGCAGCGCGCTGCCGACCGACGCGCGCATACTGGCCTACACGAAAGCGGGCAACGATCCGGAACTGGAGGCGCAGTACTTCCAGTATGGCCGCTACCTGCTGGCCTCCAGCTCGCGCGACTCGCTGCCGGCCAACCTGCAGGGCCTGTGGAACAACAGCCTCACGCCGCCGTGGAATTCGGACTACCACACGAACATCAACATCCAGATGAATTACTGGCCGGCCGAGGTGACGAACCTGTCCGCGCTGGCGCAGCCGTTCTTCGGCTTCGTCACGAGCGTCGCGCCGGTGTGGCGCCAGGCGACGGCGGCCGAATTCAAGACCAGGGACGGCAAGCCGGTGCGCGGCTGGACCCTGCGCACGGAATCGAATCCGTTCGGCGCGATGGGCTATTTGTGGAACAAGACGGCGAACGCCTGGTATGCCCAGCACTTCTGGGAACACTACGCGTTCACGCAGGACAAGGCGTTCCTGGCCAACGTCGCCTATCCGATGATGAAGGAAGCGAGCGCGTTCTGGCAGGACTACCTGAAGGAACTGCCGGACGGCCGCCTCGTCGCGCCGCAGGGCTGGTCGCCCGAGCACGGCCCGGTCGAGGACGGCGTCACCTACGACCAGGAGATCGTCTGGGACCTGTTCAACAACACGGTGGAGGCGGCCGGCATCCTCGGCGTCGACCAGGCGCTGCGCGCGCGCCTCGCGCAGATGCGCGACAAGCTCGCGGCGCCGAAGGTCGGCAGCTGGGGCCAGCTGCTCGAGTGGCTCGAGGAGAAGAAGGATCCGGTGCTGGACACGCCGGGCGACACGCACCGCCACGTCTCGCACCTGTTCGCCCTGTACCCGGGCCGCCAGATCAGCCCCGCGCGCACGCCCGCGCTGGCCGCGGCGACGAAGCGCACGCTGGAAGCCCGCGGCGACGCCGGCACCGGCTGGTCGATGGCGTGGAAGATGGCGTTCTGGGCCCGCCTGTACGACGGCGACCACGCGTACACGATGCTGCGCGGCCTGCTGGCCACTCCCGGCGCCCGCGCGGCCCAGCAGGCGGGGCCAGGCTCGGAGCACAACAATGCGGGCGGTACCTACCCGAACCTGCTGGATGCGCACCCGCCGTTCCAGATCGACGGCAATTTCGGCGCCACGGCCGGCATCGCGGAAATGCTGCTGCAGTCGCAGGCCGGCGCGATCCAGCTGCTGCCGGCGCTGCCGTCCGCGTGGCCGGATGGTGAAGTCAAGGGCTTGCGTGCGCGCGGCGGCTTCGAGGTGGACATGCGCTGGCAGCGCGGCCGCCTCGTCGATGCCGCCGTGCGTTCGGTCGCCGGCGGCGGGAGCGCGACGGTGCGCTACGGCGACCGGACCGTCGCGTTGACACTGCGCCCGGGCGAGAGCCGGCGCCTGGACGCGGCACAGTTTTAAGAAGTTCAAGGGCCGACCCGGGAGGTCGCCTTTTTGCAGTGAGCGGGCGCCGTCATTCGATGGGCCCTTTGTTTGTCAAGAGGAGATGTAAATGTATCAGTTCAAGAAAACAGCCATCGCGCTGGCGGCCACGCAAATCGCGTTGCTGGCCAGCGGGATGGCGGTCGCGCAGACGGAGGGCCAGCAGGTCGCCGGTGCCAACGTGGTCGTCGTGACGGGCCAGCGCAAGGCGCTGGACTCGGCGCAGGCGATCAAGCGCGATTCCGACGAGATCGTCGATTCGATCGTCGCCGACGACATCGGCAAGCTGCCGGACCGTTCGATCACGGAGGTGCTGCAGCGCGTCGTGGGCGTCACCATCGACCGCACGATGTCCAAGGGCGACCCGGAACACTATTCGGTCGAAGGCTCGGGCGTGACCATCCGCGGCCTGTCGTACACCCGCTCGGAACTGAACGGCCGCGACTCGTTCTCCGCGAACGGCGGCCGCGCACTGAACTTCGAAGACGTGCCGCCGGAACTGATGGCCGGTATCGACATCTACAAGAACCCGTCGGCGGAACAGATCGAAGGCGCCATCGGCGGCCTCGTGAACCTGCGCACGGCGCTGCCGTTCGACTTCAAGGGCCGCAAGATGGCCGCGTCGCTGCAGGACACGTATTCGGAACTCAAGAAGGGCAAGCGCCAGCCGTCCGGCTCCTTCATGTTCTCGGACCGCTGGAAGACGGGTTTCGGCGAAGTCGGCGCCCTCGTCGACCTCGCGTATTCGGAAAGCGGCACCCGCACCGACGCCTTCCAGGTCGAGCCCTACTACCAGCGCGGCGACGTCGTCACCGGCCAGAACGTGTGGGTGCCGAAAGGCTCGCAGTACCGCACGCTGAACTTCGACCGCAAGCGCGAAGGCATCTACGGCGCCCTGCAGTGGAAGAAGGACGCCACGCTGAACTCCACGCTGACGTACTTCAAGTCGAAGTACCGCATGCAGTGGGACGAACAGGCGATCTTCTCGTCCGCCAGCCCGTACAATATCGGCGTCACGAACGGCACCTACGGCGCCAACGGCCAGCTGCTGACCGGCACGTTGACCGACACGGCCGACAAGGGCATCGACTTCGGCGCCGACACGCGCGCCGCGAACCGCAATTCCGCCACGACCGACATCTCGTGGCACCTGACCTGGCGTCCGTCCAGCGATTGGCAGATCGACACCGACGTGCAGCGCGTGCGCGCGACGAGCAAGAGCTTCGACTCGACGGTCGCCACCGCCGTCAAGATGCCATATGAGAACGTCGACCTGTCCGGCTCCGTGCCGAAGCTCACGTTCGATCAGTACCAGACGGCGTACCTGGCCGATCCGAACAACTACTACTGGGCGTTCACCCAGGAGCACTTCGACGACAGCCACGCGGGCGAATGGGCGTGGAAGACGGATGCGAAGTACACGTTCGACAGCCCGATCCTGCGCGACGTACGTTTCGGCGTGCGCCTGACGAAGGCCGATTCGACGACGACGAACTCGAATCCGAGCTTCAACTGGGCCGCGGTCAGCCAGCCGTGGCAGGGCGACGTCAACGGCAAGCTCGCCTATCTCGGCGACCCGCGCTTCTCGAACCAGACGCAGCTCCACCAGTTCACGAACTTCTTCAACAACGACACCCCGGTCCCGGCGCTCGTGTTCCCGAACGTGGCGCTGGCCACCGGTTATCCGGGCAGCTATGCGACACTGCACAGCTACCACGACATCCTGTGCCAGCAGGCGAACAAGGATACCGGCTCGTCCAACCCGTGCACGCCCTGGGCGCCGGCAACGTTCGGCACCGACCCCGCGGGCACGAACGACCTGTCCGAGCGCACCGGCGCGTTCTACACGCAGCTGCGCTTCGGCTTCGACGACCTGAAGTATCCGATCGACGGCAACATCGGCGTGCGCTACGTGCAAACGCTGCTGAAGGCGCGCGGCTACACGGTGTTCAATCCGACCTACACCCAGCCGGCGGCCGGCACCACCGTGGTCGGTCCGGCCATCCCGAACATCGCCGGCTTCTCTGCCGCGCAGGATGCGAGCAACAACTACCACAACGTCCTGCCGAGCCTGAACCTGCGCATGAAGGCGACGGACAAGCTGCAATTCCGCTTCGCCGCCGCGATGGGCATCTCGAAGCCGGACTATTCGCAGCTGCAGAGCTATGCGACGCTGTCGGAAAACGTCGATTCGACGATGGACACGCCGACCAACACGCTGCACGTGAATAACGTCACGCTGACCGGCACGGGCAGCGGCAATCCGAACCTGAAGCCGATCCAGTCGCGCCAGGTCGACCTGTCGGCCGAATGGTATTTCGCGCCGGCCGGTTCGCTGACGTTCGCCGTCTTCAACAAGCAGCTCAAGGACATCATCATCAACCAGTCCTACGGCTACAATGTGACCGGCACGGACGGCAAGCCGTACACGTTCACGGTCACGGGCCCGGTCAACGGCGCGCGCGGCCACGCGCGCGGCGCGGAGATCGCGTACCAGCAGTACTTCGACAAGCTGCCGGGCTGGATGTCGGGCTTCGGCGTGCAGGCCAACTACACGTACGTGGGCAGCAAGCAGGACCTCTACCACCCGGTGTTCTCGGCGTACTGCTCGGGCAGCAGCTCGGCGGCGAACTACAACCTGAACCTGAACGGCTGCGACACCAATGGCACGACGTTCGGCGACCTGCCGCTGCAAGGCCTGTCGCGCCAGTCGTATAACCTGGCCCTGCTGTACGACAAGGGCAAGGTATCGGCCCGCCTGGCGTACGCATGGCGTTCGAAGAGCCTGCAGAACGTGAACGTCAACGGCACCAACGGCGGCGACGGCACCGACACCAATCCGGCCAGCCCGGCCGTCGGTACGCATAGCGTCGCGTGGGCGCTGCCGACGTGGTCCGACAGTTACGGCCAGCTGGACGGTTCTGTCTTCTACAATATCAGCGAGAACCTGTCGCTGGGCGTCGAGGCGCAAAACCTGACCAACGCCAAATACCGACAGCTGATGCAGCAGTCGATCGGCATGATGACCCGCGCGGTCTTCGTGTCCGGCCGCCGCTACACGGCGTCGCTGCGTTACTCGTTCTAAGCGAGTCGCGGACGGGCGGCCGCATGGCCGCCCGTCTTTTCAACCACGATAACGATTGGAGACCCGTTCGCGCATGAAAACCGTATCCTTCCGCCTGCTGGCGACAAGCCTGCTCCTCGCCGTCCAGGCCGCCCACGCGGCGACGCCGTCCCCCGAACTGCCCCGCATCGTCGGCAAGGACGGCCACTATGCCTTGATGGTCGACGGCGCGCCGTTCCTCGTGCTGGGCGGCCAGGCCCAGAATTCCAGCAACTACCCGGCCGCCTTGCCGAAGGTCTGGGCCGCGCTCAAGGATGCGCATGCGAACACGCTGGAGATCCCGGTCGCGTGGGAGCAGATCGAACCGAAGGAAGGCACCTTCGATTTCGGCTACGTCGACAAGCTCGTGCAAGAAGCGCGCGAGCACAAGATGCGCCTCGTGCTGCTGTGGTTCGGCACCTGGAAGAATACCGGCCCGGCCTACACGCCGGAATGGGTCAAGTTCGACAACAAGCGCTTTCCGCGCATGATCGACAAGGACGGCAAGACGAGCTACTGCCTGTCGCCGTTCGGCACGGCCACGCTGGCGGCGGACAAGAAGGCGTTCGTGGCGCTGATGGAGCACATCAGGAAGATCGACGCCGACAAGCGCACCGTGATCATGGTGCAGGTGGAGAACGAGGTCGGCACCTACGGCGTCGCGCGCGACTATGCGGCGCGGGCCCAGGCCGCGTTCGGGCAGCCGGTGCCGGCCAGCGTCCTCGCGCACCAGCCGCCGCCCAAGGGCCGGGCGAAGCAGGGCACGTGGAGCGAGGTGTACGGCGACTACGCCGAACAGTATTTCCACACCTGGGCCATCGCCAGCTACATCGAAGACATCGCCAGGGCCGGCCGCGCCGTGTACGACCTGCCGATGTACGTGAACAATGCGCTGCGCGACCCGCATGTGGACGAGGCGACGCCTCCATGGAAGGCGGACTTCGCCAGCGGCGGCCCGACCTACGACGTGATCGGCATCTACAAGGCGGCCGCGCCGCACATCGATTTCGCCGGCCCGGACATCTACATGCCGGAATCGAACAAGGTCAGCGCCACGCTGCAGCTGTTCCAGCGTCCCGACAATCCGCTGATGGTGCCGGAGATGGGCAATGCGGCGGGTTATGCGCGCTACGTCTACCAGATCATCGGCAAGGGCGCGCTGGGCGTGGCGCCGTTCGGCATCGACTACGCCATGTACAGCAATTACCCGCTCGGCTCGAAGTTCACCGACCGCCGCATGGTCGAGCCGTTCGCCAAGGTCTACGACGTGTTCGCGCCGATGCAGCGCGTGTGGGCAAAGTGGGCGTACGAAGGCCGCACGTACGGCGTGGCCGAGGGCGACGACCGCAAGCCGCAGACCGTCGCGATGAACGGCTGGGACGCGCACCTGTCGTTCCGCGAATTCCAGTTCGGCGAACGCGAATACCTGAAGGACAAGAACGAGTACCCCGACGGCACGGAACATCCGTCCGGCGGCGTCGCGATCGCGCAGATCGGCCCGAATGAATTCGTGCTCGTGGGCCAGCAGATCCGCGTCAAATTGTCCGGCACCGGCCCCAACGCCGGCAAGCCCGCGATGTTCGCGCGGGTGGAAGAGGGCCATTACGACGCCGATGGCAAATGGATCATGGAACGCAACTGGAACGGCGACGAGACCGACTACGGCCTGAACCTGCCGGCCGTGCCGACCGTGTTGAAGGTAAGGATGG
Source organism: Massilia luteola (assembly GCF_034420155.1). NCBI lineage: Bacteria > Pseudomonadati > Pseudomonadota > Betaproteobacteria > Burkholderiales > Oxalobacteraceae > Massilia > Massilia luteola. The sequence continues at coordinate 499,937 of NZ_JAXOFN010000002.1, read as the reverse complement.
GGACGTACTAAATGGAGACGACCATGCAATTAACCCGAATCGCCGCGGCAGCCCTGCTGCTCGCCACCGGCACCACCGCCCTCGCGGGCAGCTTCGAGCAGACCGCCACCGGCATCGAGGTGCGCCCGGACGCCGGGCCGGCGAAGCTCGTGCGCCTGGAACTGATGGCCGATAACATCGTCCACGTCGTGAAACTGGACGCCGCGAACAAGCAACTGACGCCGTCGCTGATGACGGTGGCGAAACCGTGCGCCTGCACCTTCACGGTCGCCAACGGCAAGGATGCCGTCACGCTCAAGGCGTCGCACATCTCGGCCCGGGTGTCGCTGAAGGACGGACGGGTGGCGTTCTTCGACGCCGCCGGCAAGCCCTTCCTCACGCAGGCCGCGGAAACCATGACCCCGATCCAGGTCGGCGGCAAGCCGTTCTTCGCGATCAAGGAAGGCTTCAACTACGGCACGAAGGACGCGTTCTACGGCCTGGGCCAGCACCAGAACGCGCAGATGAACTACAACGGCGAGGACGTGCTGCTGCAGCAGCACAATATGATCGCCTCGGTGCCGTTCGTCGTCTCGGACAAGAACTACGGCCTCCTGTGGGACAACAATGCGATCACGCGCTTCGGCGACGCGAAGCCGTACGCGTGGCTGTCGCGCGACCTGACGCTGACCGACGCGCAGGGCAAGCCGGGCGGACTGACGGCCAGCTACTATATCGACGGCAAGCTGGCGTTCACGCGCCAGGAAAAGGACATCGCCTACCAATACCTGAAAGACGTCGCGGAGAACTGGCCGAAGGAGCTGCCGCCGATGAAGGCACTGGGCGGCAAGAACGTCAAGGTCGTGTGGGACGGCGCGATGGCGAGCCCGAAAGCGGGCGTGCACAAGATGCAGCTGTACGCGTCCGACTACGCGACGCTCACCGTCGACGGCAAGCAGGTCATGGACGTGTGGCGCCAGGGCTGGAACCCGTGGTACCACAACTTCGAAGTCAAGTTCGAGCCGAACAAGCCGGTCAGGCTGCACCTGGAATGGAAGCCGTCCGGCGGCATGGTCGCGATGACGCACAACGATCCGCTGCCCGCGCCCGAGCGCCATTCGCTGACGATGTCGTCGGAGATCGCGGAAGCCGTGAACTACTACGTGATCAGCGGCGACAGCATGGACAACGTCATTGGCGGTTACCGCACGCTGACTGGACAGCAGCCGATGATGCCGAAGTGGGCCTACGGCTTCTGGCAGTCGCGCCAGCGCTACGAGACCCAGCAGCAGTTGGTGGACACGGTCGCGGAATACCGCAAGCGCGGCTGGCCGCTCGATAACATCGTGCAGGACTGGTTCTACTGGCCGGAAGACGGCTGGGGCTCGCACGATTTCGACAAGGTCCGCTTCCCCGATCCGCAAGGCATGGTCGACGCGGTGCACAAGCAGCACGCGCACATCATGATCTCCATCTGGGGCAAGTTCTACGCCAACACCGACAACTACAAGGAGCTGGCGGCCAAGGGCCATATGTGGACCAAGAACGTCGAGGACGGTGCGCTGGACTGGGTGGGCAAGGGCTACAAGAACAGCCACTACGATCCGTACACGAAGGAAGCGCGCGACATCTATTATCGCCAGCTGCAGCACAAGCTGGTCGACAAGGGCTTCGACGCCTGGTGGATGGACAACACGGAACCCGACGTGCTGTCGAATTCGCGCCCGGAAGATTTCAAGAAGCTGATCGGCCCGACCGTCTACGGCCCCGGCGAGATCACGTTCAACCCGTACAGCCTCGTGCACTCGGGCGGCATGATCGACGGCCTGCGCCGCGACCAGCCGGATAAACGCCAGTTCATCCTGTCGCGCTCGGGCTTCGCCGGCATCCAGCGCAATTCGGTCGCCGTGTGGAGCGGCGACACGGCCGGCCGCTGGAACAACCTGTACGACCAGATCGCGGCGGGCATGAACTTCTCGATGTCCGGCATCCCGAACTGGACGCACGACATCGGCGGCTATGCGCAGGAAAACCGCTACCAGTACGGCGACGTGGGCTCGGCGCAGGAAAACCGCACGACGTCCAGCCACCAGGCCAAGCCGGAAGACATGAAGGAGTGGCGCGAGCTGAACCTGCGCTGGTTCCAGTTCGGCGCGTTCTCGCCCTTGTTCCGCTCGCACGGCGAAGTGGTCAAGCGCGAGATCTACAACATCGCGGCCGGCGACGACGCGATGCGTGACTCGATGGTGGGTTACCTGAAGCTGCGCTACCGCCTGATGCCTTACATTTACTCGATGGCGGCCGACACGCATTACGAGAACGGCACCATGATGCGCGGCCTCGTGATGGACTTCCCGCACGACGACAAGGTCAAGGACATCAAGGACCAGTACCTGTTCGGCCACGCGCTGATGGTGGCGCCGGTCACGAGCTACGGCGCACGCGAGCGCACCGTCTACTTCCCGGCGGGCGCCGACTGGTATGACTTCGATACCGGCAAGCGCTACGCGGGCGGCACCAGCGCGGCGGTGCCGGCACCGTTGAACCGCATCCCCGTGTTCGTGCGCGCGGGCGCCGTGGTCCCGACGGGCCCCGTCACGCAGTACGTCGACGAGAAGCCGGACGCGCCGCTCGTGCTGCAGGTCTACGCGGGCGCCAGCGGGCAATCGAGCCTGTACGAGGACGACGGCGTGACGAACGCGTACGAACGGGGCGAGTACAGCCGCATCCCGTTCACCTGGGACGACAAGACGGGCACGGTCACCATCGGCGCGCGCAGCGGCGCGTACAAGGACATGCCGCAGACGCGCCAGATCAAGGTGCGCGTGCTGCGTCCCGGCGTGGCGACGAGCGCGGACATGGACGCGTTCGACAAGACCGTGACCTATGACGGCAAGCCGGTGACGGTCAAGCTGTGAAGCGCCGCGTCGCGCTCGCGCTGCTGCTGGCGGGCACGCAGTGCCTGGCGTCCGCCGCGGCGCGGGCCGACGCGCCCGACGCGCCCGCCGACCCGCAGGCGGACGCGCGCACCCGCGCGGCATTCGCCTGGCTGCGCGCGACCTGGGGCCGGCAAACCATCGCCGGCCAGCAGGACCTGACGTGGAACGACGGCGTCGACATGGCGCGGCGCGTGTTCGACGACACGGGCCGGTATCCCGCGCTGATGGGCTTCGACTTCATGAATACGTGGACGAAGGGCGACGGCGCGCACCAGGTCGATGAAGCGATCGCCTGGGCGCGCCGCGGCGGCCTCGTGACGTTCTGCTGGCACTGGCGCGATCCGTCCGGTGCGACGGCCAACTTCTATGCGCGCGAGCCGGATGCGCGCAAGAATACGGCGTTCACGATTCCGGTGCGCGCCGGCCGTCTCGACACGGCAAGCAGCGCCGGACGGCAGATCGACGCGGACATCGACCGCCTGGCGATCGCGCTCGCGAAGCTGCAGGCCGCCGGCGTGACGGTGCTCTGGCGGCCATTGCACGAGGCGTCCGGGAACCACGGCGACGGCTGGTTCTGGTGGGGCCGCGCGCGTACCGACGGCGCGTCGAACGCCGCGGCGTATGTGCTGCTGTACCGCCACCTGTTCGACCGGCTCGTGAACCGGCACGGACTGCACAACCTGATCTGGGTGTGGAACGGCCAGGACGCGGCCTGGTATCCGGGCGACGACGTCGTCGACATCGTCGGCTACGATGTGTACGACGAGCACGATGCGAAGGCGTACAGGTCGCAGGTCGACATGTACCGCCGCATGGCCGCCATCGGCTCCACGCGCAAGCCGGTCGCCATGAGCGAGAACAGCTACATCCCCGATCCCGACAACATGAAGCGGGACGGTGCGCGCTGGCTCTGGTTCCTGACGTGGAACGACGGCCGCGCGCCCGCCGGCACGGCCGACAAGGACAATTTCTGGACCGGCGATTTTTACAACACGGCGGCGCACAAGGCGAAGGTGTATCACCATCCGGACGTGATCACCCTCGACAAACTGCCCGCCTTCCTGAAAGCTCCCCAATGAAACGACTCACTACCACTTTTGCCCTGGCCGCGCTGCTGCACGCGGGCCTCGCATGCGCCGGCGTCGCCGTCGCACCAAGCGACAAGAACCTGTCGTATACCGGCCGCATCGATTTTTCGAAGCCCGACGCACCCGTCATCACGTGGCCGAACACGGCCATCGCCGGCAATTTCACCGGCACGTCGCTGGCCGTCACGCTGGATGACGAAAAGGGCAAGAACTACTTCAACATATTCCTCGACGGCGACACCGCGAGTCCGCTGATCATCGAGGCGGGCCAGGGCACGAAGAAATACGACGTGGCGGCCGGCCTCGCGCCGGGCAAGCACAGCTTCCTGATCACCAAGCGTACCGAAGGCGAGGAGGGCGCGACCGTCTTCCGCGGACTGGAACTGGCGGACGGCGGCCAGATGCTCGCGCCGCCCGCGCGGCTCAAGCGCCACATCGAATTCTTCGGCGACTCCATCACGAGCGGCATGGGCGACGAGGCGCCGATGAACGGCCGCGACGACGTCGTCCGCGACAAGAACAGCTACCTGTCGTATGCCGGCATCACGGCACGCAACCTGGACGCGGAACTGCACCAGACGTCGCAGAGCGGCATCGGCATCATGATCAGCTGGTTCCCGTTCACCATGCCGGACTTCTACGACCAGCTGAGCGCCGTCGGCAACAACGACACGCACTGGGATTTCGCGAGTTGGACGCCGGACGTCGTCGTCATCAATCTGCTGCAGAACGACAGCTGGCTGATCGGCGAGCACCACAAGCTGCAGCCGGAGCCGAACGACGCGCAGCGCGTGGCCGCGTACGAGACCTTCGTCAAGCGCATCCGCCAGCTGTACCCGCACGCGTACATCGTGTGCGCGCTGGGCAGCATGGATGCGACGCGCGCGGGTTCCGTGTGGCCGGGCTATATCAAGTCGGCCGTGGAAGACATGCACAAGAACGGCGACCAACGCATCGACACGGTGTTCTTCCCGTTCACCGGCTACGGCCAGCATCCGCGCCTCAAGCACCAGCGCAACAATGCCGAGATCCTGACGGCGTTCATCCGCAAGAAGATGGGCTGGTAAGCAGCGCCCGGCCGGGGCGCCGGCGCCGCCGCGTTCAGCGCTCCAGCACCTGCATGGCGGCCGCCACGTACACGAGCGGCGCGTTCCAGTTGATGGCGACTTCGTTGCTGGCGTAGCTGCACGCATTGTCCAGGTACGACATGGCCGGCGCCTTCGACGCGTACGGCACGCGGCAATCCCTGGCATCCTGCTGGCCCGGGTTCGGTCCGCCCACGAGCCAGCCCGGCACCGGCGCCGCGACGCCGTCCGCTTCCGAAGGCCGGTGGTGCGGATGCATGGGTGAATGGGCGCCGAAGCCGGTCACGTAACTTATGCCGAGCGGATTGCGGCCGAGCGTGTAGTCGAGCGCCGACTGCGCCGCGTTCAGGTAGTCCGCCTTGTGCGTGAGCCGGTAGGCCTGCACGAGCATCATGGCCTGGTTCAGCACGACGGCATTGCTCCCCCAGACGAAGTCGGACGGCGCCATCGCCAGGCGTGCCGGCGACGCCTGCCATTGCGCCAGCAGCTTGTCGGCCGCGGCGAGGATCTGGCGGCGCGCGCCGTCGGCATCGCCCGGCTTCTTCAGACGGGCGCGCTGCTGCGCGAGCGAGATCCAGCCGAGCGGCCGTACGTCGCTCCAGCCGGGCGCCGTCTGCACGCCAGGCGCGGCGGCGAGCGCGCGGGTGCGGTATTCGTCCTTGCCCGTGGCGATATACAGTTCGGACGCGGCCCAGGAAAACTCGTCGTCGACCTTGTCGTCGCCGTAGGTGCCCGTCTGGATGTCGGGCGGCTGGCGGTACAGGACCGCCGGGTTGGCGACGGCCCAGCGCCACGCGCTTTCCGCCGCGGCCAGGTAGCGCCGCGAGCGGCCCGGCGCCTGCGCGTCGAACGGCGCCAGCACGCGGCTCGCCGTTGCCATCACCGCGGCGAAATCGAGCGCCGCCGCCGTCGTCTTCTGCACGACGTAGCGCGGCGCCGTCGCGCGGTCCGGCATCACCATGCCGTCGAAGCGCTTGTTCGTCAGCTTGTGGTACACGCCGCCGTCGGCCCGGTCCTGCATCGTGGCCATCCAGTCGAGATTCCACAACGCTTCGTTGAGGATGTCCGGCACGCCGTTGCCGGCTTCCGGCAGGTTCACGGCGAGCTTGTCGAACCAGGCCGGGAAGTGTTCGTACGCGGCCAGCAGCGTGTACGTGCTGATGCCGGAGTTGACGATGTATTTGTTGTAGTCGCCCGCGTCGTACCAGCCTTTCGGGCTCTTGATCACGGTGCCGGCCGGACGCTTGCCCGACGCCGCCGATTCGTGCACGAGCACCTTGTCGTCCGGATGGCCGAGCGGCCGCGCATATGGACCCGCGATGCGCGCGTCCAGCGCGATGCCGGCGCGCTGCAGCGTGTACGCGTGGATGGCCCCCGCGTCCAGCGCGCGATAGGGTTCCGCGCCGATCGCGAACACGGGCGAATCCGGCAGGCCCGCGCGGACGATGCGGTAGTTGCCGGCCGTGCGCAGCGCGGAAAAATCGGCGATGCGTATGCGCTCGCCGGATGCGTCCCACGTCGCGGCGGGGCCCAGCGCGCCTTCGAACACGGCCTTGCCGCTCGCCGCGTCGACGACCGTGAAACGCGGCGACTCCCGATCGCTCGCGCCGGCCGGCACCACGGCCAGTTTCTGCGCGGCGGGAAGGAATCCCAACTGGTTCACTTCGATGCCGGCGGCGGCGTGCGCGGTGCCGGCCGCGAGGAACGCGGCGCAGGCGAGCAGGGTGGGACGATGCATGGGATCTCCAGGAAGTGTGCTTGTGGTTGTAATCGATTTCATCGTACCTTGCCGGGAAAAGCAAAGTCAATCGCCCCATCGAAGGAACGCCCGTCAATACGGGCGCCGTTCGTGCCGGCGCACGGCGCGCGCCGGCCCGATAAAACGTTCCGCGGCCGTTGCCTCGGCCCCGCGATCCGGGCAATAATTGCATCGGTCGAACCAATCGGCCACACCCACAATGTCATCGAGAGGACTCCCTTGAAACCACGTATCTTGCTGTGCGCGCTGCTGCTTGGCGGCGGCGCGGCCGCTGCCTCCGCTACGGACCGTTTCGACGTCGCCGTCACGGCCGACGACCTGCCGGCCCACGGCACGCTGCCCGCCGGGATGACCTGGGCCGGCATCGCCCGATCGTACGTGGGCACGCTGCACGCGCATGGCGTTTCCGAGGCCTGGGGTCTCGTCAACGCGAAGCGTATCGCCGAGGATCCGCACAGCGAAGCGGCGCTCGACGTGTGGCGCGCGGCCGGCTACCCGCTCGGGAACCACACGTACAGCCATATGGGATTGTCGCAGGCGCCGTCGCTTCAGGCGTGGGAGGCCGACGCGCGCGCGGGCGGGGCGGTGCTGGAACAGCACATGGCCGGCAAGGACTGGCACGTGCTGCGCTACCCGTTCCTCGATGCGGGCGGCAGCGGCGCGCGCCACGACGGCGCGCTGGACTGGCTGACGACGCGCGGCTACCGCATCGCGGACGTCAGCCTGAGCTTCGACGACTGGGCCTACACGGAAACGTATGCGCGCTGCCGCGCGAAGGGCGACGACGCCGCCATCGAGGGCATGAAGGCCGGCTACTACCGCCGCGTCGACCAGCAGCTCGTGCGCATGAAGGCCGTGTCGCAGCGCGTGTACGGCCGCATGATCCCGCAGGTGCTGCTCACGCACATGGGGGCCTGGAGCGCGGCCACGCTGCCGGAAGTGATGAAGCGCATGGATGCGGCGGGCGCCCGTTACGTGACGCTGGAACAGGCGCAGTCCGATGCCGCATACCGCGCGCCGAGCCCGCGGTCCGGCAACGGCGCGCTGATGGAGCGCCGCGCGCAGGATGCCGGCATCGACCTGTCCGGATTGCCGGCCGTCGAACCGGTCGGCAATCTGGACGCCCTGTGCCGCTGAACCCGCGCGGTTGAGGCGCGGCGCCCGTGTCACGGCGTGCGGGCGCTCACGCGTCTCCCAGCGCCAGCACCATCGCCTGCTCGGACAAGGTGGTGCCCGCGCGCGGCACGGGTGAGCCGACGTCGACGAAGCCGGTGCGCCGGTACAGCCGCGCGGCCGCGCCGTCGCCCGCCGTGACGGCCAGGTGCAGTGCTTGCGCGCGGCGTGCGCGCGCCCAGGCGATGGCCGCGTCGAGCAGCGCGGCGCCGACGCCGCGGCCGCGCGCCTCGGGCGCTACCCACACCTGGTACAGGCTCGCGCCGGGGCTCTCCATTTTCACCCACGCCAGGCCGACGGGCATGCCGTCCAGTTCCGCGACGAACGGCCAGCCCTGTTGATGCGCGCCCAGCGCGGGCGCGACGAGGCGCGCGGCCCAGACGTCGTCCGGGCGTTGCGATTCCTCGGCCAGCGTGCTGCAGAAGGCGTCCGGCGCATCGGCCAGCGCGCGCAGGCGCAGGGCGCGGTAGACGGTCCAGTCGGCGGGGTGCAGGGTGCGGATGGCGGGCGGATGGCGGTCGAGCGGCATGGCGGTGTCCGATAATGGGGAAAGTCGATCATAGTGGAACATGTGCCTTGACACAATGGCAAGCGCGCCCCGCTTCGGCATGCGACGACGACATGCAACGGCGACAAGGGGCGCGCACGCAAAGCGTAAACATATTGTCAACGCAGTGCGCCGGAGGGTAAGATTTCACGCTTATGAATCCAGCCACGAACGCGCCCGCCGGCGCCACCCCGGCGGCCGCGTCCGACCTGTCGTCCGTCGAACAGGTCAAGTCCAGCCGACCCTACCGCGAGCTCTTGCGCCTGTTCGAACAGGCGCCGGGCTTCGTGTGCTTCTTCCGCGGGCCGCAGCACGTGTACGAATTGCAGAACCAGGCGCACCACCGGCTGGCGGGCTTTCGCGACATCATCGGCAAACCCGTGCGCGCGGCGCTGCCGGAGCTGGAAGGGCAGCAGTTCTTCGAGCTGCTCGACCAGGTGTTCGCCAGCGGCCAGGCGTTCGTCGGCCAGGCGCTGCCGCTGGCCGTCGCGCCGGCCGGCGGCGGTCCGGCGACGCTGCGCTACATCGACTTCGTGTACCAGCCGATCGTCGACGAGGGCGGCGCCGTGGTCGGCATTTTCTCGCAGGGGAACGACGTCACCGAGCGCGTGCTGGCCGAGGAACAGCTGCGCCGCAAGCAGGAAGAACTGGAGCGCATGGTCGAGGAACGCACGCGCGCGCTGGCCGACGCGCACGCGGCGCTCAAGCTGGCCAATGAGCTGCAGGGCGACAAGATGCATTTGCAGCGCCTGTTCGAGCAGGCGCCCGGCTTCATCTGCGTGCTGCGCGGTCCGGACCACGTGTACGAACTGGCGAATGCCGCGTATCGCCGCCTGGTGGGCGGCCGTGACCTGATCGGCAAGACGCTGCGCGCCGTGCTGCCCGAGGTCGAGGGCCAGGGCTTCGGCGACCTGCTCGACAGCGTCTACCGCAGCGCCAGGCCGTATATCGGGCGCGCGGCGCCGGTCGAGCTGCACAACGATCCCGCGCAAGGACCGGCGCTGCGCTACCTCGACTTCATCTACCAGCCCGTGCTCGATCCGACCGGCCAGGTCATCGGCATCTTCGTGCAGGGCAGCGACGTGACCGAGCAGAAGTTGGCACAGGATGCGCTGGGCCGCCATCAGGCCGAGCTGGAAACGCTCGTGACCGAACGGACGGCCGAGCTGACGGCGACGCAGGACGCCCTGCAGCGCTCGCACAAGCTGGAAGCCATCGGCAAGCTGACGGGCGGCGTGGCGCACGACTTCAACAACATCCTGCAGGTCGTGGGCGGCAACCTCGAGTTGCTGCAGCGCCGCGGCGGCGACCCGCGCGTGCAGAACCTGCTGCAGGTGGCGCTGCATGCGGTGGAGCGCGGCGGCAAGCTGTGCTCGCACCTGCTGGCGTTCGCGCGCCGGCAGCCGCTGCAGCCCGTCGTCGTGAATCCGGCCCGCGTCGTGGCGGACATGGACGACCTGCTGCGGCGCGCGCTCGGCGAAACGATCCACATCGAGGCCGTGCGCGCGGGCGGCCAGTGGAATACGGTGGTCGACCCGAACCAGCTGGAAAACGTGATCCTGAATCTCGCGATCAATGCGCGCGATGCGATGCCGAACGGCGGCCGGCTCACGATCGAGATCGCCAACGCCATGCTCGACGACGATTACGTCGCGGCCGAGCCGGACGTGCGGCCGGGCCAGTATGTGATGATCGCCGTGTCCGACACCGGCTGCGGCATGGCGCGCGACGTGCTGGAGCGCGCGTGCGAGCCGTTCTTCACGACCAAGCCGGAAGGCGCCGGCACGGGCCTGGGCCTGTCGATGGCCTATGGCTTCGTCAAGCAGACGGGCGGCCACTTCCGCATCTACAGCGAGGTCGGGGAGGGCACGACGGTGCGGCTGTACTTCCCGCGCACCTTCGAGGCCGAGGACGCGGCCATGCGCCTGTCCGACGTCGCCCCGCAGGGCGGCAGCGAGACGGTGCTCGTCGTCGAGGACGATCCGGCCGTGCAGGGCACGGTCGTCGAGATGCTGGGCAGCCTGGGCTACCGCGTGCTCAAGGCCGACAATGCGACGGACGCCTACGGCATCGTCAAGAGCGGCCTGCCCATCGACCTGCTGTTCACCGACGTCGTCATGCCCGGTCCGATGCGCAGCCCGGAACTGGCGCGCCTGGCCAGGGCGCTGCTGCCGGACCTGGCCGTGCTGTTCACGTCCGGCTACACGCGGAACGCCATCGTGCACGGCGGCCGGCTCGATGCGGGCGTCGAGCTGCTGTCCAAGCCCTATGGCCGCGACCAGTTGGCGCGCAAGGTGCGGCATGTGCTGGCCAACCGGCCGCGCGCCGCCGCGGAGGCCGCGCCGGCCGCGCCGCGCGGCGCCCGCATCCTGATCGTGGAGGACAACCCCGACCTGCTGGACATGGCGTGCAGCCTGTTCGACGCGCTGGGCCAGGATGCGCGCGGCGCCGTCAGCTTCGACGAGGCGCTGGCGCGGCTGGAGGACGGGGCATGCGACGTGCTGTTCACCGACATCGACCTGGCCGGCAAGTCCGGCATCGACCTGGCCTGCCGCGCGCGGGCCCTGCATCCGCAACTGCGTGTCGTGTTCGCGTCGGGTTACGGTGCCCCGGACCGGGGCGCGCTCGGCTTCGCCTACGACGTCGTGGCCAAGCCCTACCGGCTGGACGATTTGCGGGCCATGCTGGCGCGGCAGGGATGACGGCCGTTTGCGCGCGGGCGCCGGATCGGTTAGGATCGGCATCCCGCGCCGGCGCCCGCCACGTGCGGCCGCCCGACGAAGAAGCCAGATGACTTTCCTGAACGTACCGTACGCAGAAAAAGACGAAGCCCGCGCCCTCGGCGCCCGCTGGAATCCCGGCCGCAAGCGCTGGTACGTGCCGGCCGGCGTCGCGCTCGACCCCTTCCAGAAATGGCTCAAGGAGGGCGACGGCGGCGGGCGCGTGGACTCGGCCGCGGCCAGGCCCGTCGTCGGCGCCAACTACGTCGAGCTGCCCCATGCCTGCAATCCGTTCGAGCCGTGCGCCGAGTGCGCGCGGCTGCTTGCCGGCACGCCGTGGCAGCAGGCGCGCGCCGCGCTGGCCGCCACGGTGGCGGCGCTGAACAGGCGCTAGCGCTGGCCGACCGGGCACTGTACCGCGGCAGGCGGGACGGCCGCCGCTGCGCCTACCTGGACGAGGCGGACGCCGCGGGCGCCGTGACGCGCACTGCGCGCGGCGTGACGTCCGCCCGCGGCGTCAGTGCGCCGGCAGCACCAGCAGCTGCAGGCCGGACGGCGTCTGCGCCGCGTGGTAGACCCGCTGCGTGGCCGCCTTGAAGTCTTCCGGCTTCGCTTGCGGGATCGTCACGAAGGTCTGCGGATTCAGGTCCACCAGCGGGAACCAGGAGCTCTGCACCTGCACCATGATGCGGTGGCCGCGGCGGAACGTGTGGTTCACGTCGCCCAGGTGGTAGCTGATCGCTTCGACCTTGCCGGGTACGAAGGGTTCCGGCTTCTCGAACCCGTTGCGGAACTTGCCGCGCAGCGGATTGCCGCGTACGAGCTGCTGGTAGCCGGCCATCGTGCCGCGCGGCGGCGCCACGTCGCTGCCGCGCGCGGGCTGCTCGCCCGCGGGATAGTCGGCCGGGTAGACGTCGATCAGCTTCACGACCCAGTCCGAATCCGTGCCCGTGGTCGATACGAACAGCCGCGGCGTCACGGGACCGGCGACGGTGACGTCGTCCTCCAGCACGTCGCTGCGGTACACCAGCACGTCGGGGCGCGTCGCGGCGAAGCGCTGGTCCGACACCATGTATTCCTGCGGCACTGAGGTCGCCGGATAACCGATGTACGGCACCGGCTTGTTCGGGTCGGACACGTATTCGTCGAAGCCGCCGGCGGCCGGCGGCTGCTGCCACGTCAGCGTGCCGTGCGGGCCGAAGTACAGGGTGCGCGCCTGCGCCCGCACCGGCGGCCACGCCGTGTAGCGGCGCCACACGTTGCTGCCGGTCTCGAAGGCCGTCACTTCCGCGATGGGCTGCGCGGGCTTCACGCCCTTGAGCTGCTGCTCGAAGAACGGGAACTGGATATGCTGGCGGAAGTACTCGCCCGTCTTGCTGTCGAACGAGACGCGCCCCAGCTGCTTGCCGTCGTAGCGCGCCCAGCCACCGTGCACCCACGGGCCGATCACGAGGCCGTTGAAGCTGCCCTGGTTGTACTTCTTGATGGCGTGGTAGGTCGTGAACGGGCCTTGCGGGTCCTCCGCGTCGAACCAGCCGCCCACCGTCAGCACGGCCGCTTTCACGTTCTTCAGGTGCGGGGCGATGGCGCGGGTCTGCCAGAAAGCGTCGTACGTATCGTGTTCGATCGTGGGCGCCAGCAGGGCGCGCTGCTTGTCCGTCAGCGTGGCGAGGATGCGGGGCAGCGTGCGGTGCTCGAGGAAGAAGTCGTAGGCGTCGGCCGCGCCGTAGTCGAAGTCGGCCCACGTCTTGGGCAGCGGCGTCGGGTTCTGCTGCTCCGTGAACGAGGCATAGAAACCGAAGTTCGCGGCCAGCATGAAGGCGCCGCCGTGGTACGAATCGTCGCCCATGTACAGGTCCGTCACGGGCGCCTGCGGCGACGCGGCCTTGATGGCCGGGTGCGAGTCGATGATGCTGGCCGACGTGTAGAAGCCCGGATAGCTGATGCCGAGAATGCCGGCCTTGCCGTTGTTGTTCGGGACGTGCTTGAGCAGCCACTCCATCGTGTCGTACATGTCCTGGCTTTCCTGGCCTTCGCCGGCGGCGCGCCGCGGGTTGACGTGCGGCGTCATCTCCTGCCACTTCCCTTCCGACATATAGCGGCCGCGCACGTCCTGCTTGACGAAGATGTAGCCCGCGTCCTCGAATTCCTTCGACGGCCCGATCTGCTTCGGGTACCAATCCTCGCCGTAGTGCAGCTCGCCCTCGGCCCGGACGCCGGCGCTGTACGGCGTGCGGTTGATGAGGAACGGGTAGGACTTCGACGCATCCTTCGGCACGTAGACGACGGTGAACAGCTTCGTGCCGTCGCGCATCGGGATGCGGTACTCGTACTTGGTGTACGTGTCGCGCAGGTCGCGCGGGGCGGGCTTGGCCTCTTCGGCCGCGTGGACGGCGGCCGGGGGCAGGGCGGAGCACGCGATTGCCACCAGCAGGGTAAGCAGGGGCAGGCGTGCGGGCAGGGAGAGACGGGTCATGACTTCCTTGGCGGCTGGTAAAACCGGCAGTATAGATGCGCCAGGAAGCCGTTTGTCATCTTTTCATCAGCCCGCCCGGACCCGCAACCGCTCCGGTGCGGCCGCGGCGAGGCCCGCGGCGCGCAGGCGCGGTTGCAGGATCATGAGCGACAGCAGGGCCGGCACGCCGAGCAGCAGGCACGCCAGGCACCACACGGTGCGCGCCGTGCGGCCGAGGCGCGTGCGCCGCGTCCACCAGAGCGCGCCGGCGCCGGCCAGCAGCGCGGCCGCGAGCGCGGCGGTCCAGACGGTCGCCGGCCGCGCCTGCAGCAGCGGCGCGAAGCGGTTCACGCCATAGTCGGGAATGGTGCCGGCGTCGATGAGCAGGTCGGGCAGCTCGACCAGCGCGTGCAGCGCCGGCGAGATCCACCAGGACCGGTGCTCGTACAGCGGCGCGAAGTCGTGCGCCATGCTGCGTCGTGCCACCTCCTGCACCCGCGCCGACGGGTCGACGAGGTACGTGATCTGCTGCGCCGGCAGCGCGCCGTCGAACTCGCGGTGGCCGTACACGAGGGAGACGAGCGTGCCTTCCGCGAACTGGGCGACGTACACGCGATCGAGATCGCCGAACGGGAGCGGCAGTGTCACGTTGGCCGAAGACGACGGCGCGCCGGTCGCCGGTGCGAGCAATGCGAGGCGATGGTTGGTGAGCACGAGGATGCGCTGCCCCAGCACGGTGACGGCGCCCAGCTGTTCCTGCCCGTCCACGCGCAGGACGTGGCGCAGGCGCATGCCCGGCTCGTCGACGCGGTACAGGTTGTGGGCGTCGAAGAACCACCGGGAACCACGGATGCCGCCCAGGCTCTCGGGCACGGTATCGAAGCGCTCGCGCGTGCCGGGACCACCCGCGCCGAACACGCCCTGGTCGGTGCGGGTGCGCGCGTCGACGCCGCGGAACAGCATGCGGTCGTGGCTGAAGGTCCAGATGGTGTCGCCCTGGACGAATCTGGCCATGCCTTGCGTCGTCATCAGGTCGCGCACGCCGTACTGGCGGAAGATCGGCGCGAGGCTCGCGAGCGCCTGCGGGTCGAGCGCGGCGCGCCACGCGGCCGCGCGCGGGTCCACACTCCCCGCCAGGCCGGCCCGCAGCGTTTCCACCGGCTTGAAACGGCGCGTTTCGGTCAGGCCACCGGCCGGCGCCGGTTCCCGCACCAGCGGATGGGCGCCGGCGGCGACCAGGCCCGCCTGGTACAGCATCGATCCGGCCCACAACAGGGCGACGTAACAGCACACCTGCAGCGGGATGGCCGAGGCGGCGGTGGCGACGGTGTCGTCCGCCGCGCTGCGGTTGGGCCGGAACACCGTGTAGAGGAGCGCCAACAGGATGGCGGCGCAGGCCAGCGTCAGGCCCAGCACCGTCGCGGCGGTCGCGAGGCGCATCGTCAGCACGACGGGCAGCACGAGGACCACGAAGGCCCAGCGGCTCCGGTGCAGCATGATGTAGCCGCCGGCGAGCCAGGCGCACAGCGCGGACAGGGCGAGGTAGGCCGCGCCGGCGTAGTGGCGCGCGTCGATGACGTTGCGGGTGTAATGGTCCTGCATGAGCAGCGCGGCGCACAGCGGCAGCGCCACGGCGAGGGCGATCAGCGCGGCGGCCGCCAGCACGAGTGCCGCGAGGAGCCGGGCGCGGTGCACCGGCCGGTGCTGCAGCCAGATCCAGCGGCTCGGCTGGCGGTAGCTGCCGAACTGGAAGACCGCGAGCGCCAGGCCGGAGAGCATGTAGAAGCCCAGCATGATGATGTGCAGGCCGACCGGGGCGTTGGGCACGTCGACGATCTGCTGCAGGACGGTCAGGACGACGAGATTGGCCAGGGCGTACGCGGCGGCGCCGTTCCGGAAGCGGCGCAGTTCGGCCAGGAAGAAGTCGGGCATGGGAGATCCTTATGCGGCAAGAGGGACGGCGGCGGGCGTGGCCGCGGGACGGGCGTGGCCATGGGCGAGGAAGGCGTTGACGGCGCCGTCGAGGCCGAGCGGCATGGCCTGGACGGATTGTGCGCCCAGCAGCTTGAGCCGCGTGCCGAAACCGTCGTCCTGGTCGAACACGACCACGTGGGTCAGGTGGTCGATGACCTGGACCTGCAGCACGCCGGGCAGCTGTCGGATCGCCGGCACGCCGGCCGGGAAGGCGGCCACCCACATGCGGATGCGGTCGCAGAAGTCGTCCGGGCCGCTCATGTAGCGCATGCGGCCCCGTTCCAGGATCACGAGGTTGTCGGCCACGCGCTCGATTTCGTCCATCTGGTGCGAGCAGTAGACGATCGTGTTGGCGGCATCGAACTGCGCGACCTGCAGCATCGCCTCGAGGAAGGCGCGCTTGGCGACGACGTCGAGTCCCAGCGTGGGCTCGTCGAGGATCAGCAGGTCCGGGCCCTGCGCCAGCGCGACGCCCAGGTTCAGCCCCGCGCGTTCGCCGCGCGACAGGCCGCCGATGCGCTGGCCGGGGTCGACGTCGAAATGGCCGACGACCTCGTGGTAACGGGCGTCGTTCCAGCGCGGGTACTGGCGCCGCTGCATGGCGACGAGGTCGCGCACGCGCATCCAGGCCGGCAGCGTGTGCTCTTCGTTGACGAAGCCGATGCGCTCGCGCAGCGCCGGCGTGAGCCGATGGCAGTCATGGCCCAGGATGTGCGCGCTGCCGGCGGTGGCCGGCTCGAAGCCGAGCAGCACGCGGAACAGCGACGATTTGCCGGCCCCGTTGGCGCCCACGAAGGCGTGGATGCCGCCGCGCGGCAGGCGCAGCGTCAGGTGGTCGAGTGCCGGCTTGTGTTGGTAGGACAGGCAAAGTTCCTTGGTATCGATGGCGTAGTCGCTCATGCGGTCTTCTTGGTCGCGTAATGGGAAAGCTCGGCCGCGACGCGGTCGAGGATGGTCTGCTGCGCATAATCGAGGCCGATCACGGCGCTGACGAAGCGGTCCACCGCCTCGCCGAAGCGCCGTTCGCGTTCGGCGTCCGACAGCCGCTGGCGCTGCTCGGCGACGAACAGGCCCAGGCCCGTGCGCGCCAGCAGCCAGCCTTCCGCCGTCAGTTCCGCATAGGCCTTGGCCACCGTGTTCGGATTGATGGCCAGTTGCTGGGCCAGTCCGCGCACGCTGGGCAGCCCGTCGCCGGGCACCAGCTCGCCGCTGGCGATGTGGCGCCTGATTCCGTCGGTAATCTGGCGGGTGATCGGGCGCGCATCGCCGGTCACGATCTGCAGCATCAAAGGGGGGCGTCGGTTCATGGTTCATTCACTGTACTAGTACGGGTAGTACAGTAACATCGATATTTCGCGGTCGTCAAGCGGTGGCCGCTACGGCGAGGCCGCGCGACCGCCGCCGGCCGGCGCGGCATCGGCCCATCCGAGGCCCAGCGCCTTTTGCAGTGAGATGAAGTCGCCGGTCAACGCCGCGCGGGCGGCGGCCAGGTCCTGGTCGGCGGCAAGCAGTTGGCGTTCGGTGTCCAGCACGTCGATGAGGCTCGCCGTGCCGGCGCGTTGGCGCGCCTGTGTCAGCGTCGCCGCCTGCGCGGCCGCGGCGCAGGCGCGCGCGACGGTCGCCACCGTCGTGCGGCCCTGGCGGAAGCGCGCCAGCGCATCCTCGGCGTCGCGCAGTGCGTCCAGCACGGCGGCGCGGTACTGCGCTTCGGCCTCCGCGCGCACGCCCTCGGCCTGGTCGACGCGGACCCGGTTGCGGCCGAAGTCGAGGACGTTCCAGGTCAGCCGCGGCGCCGCGATGGCCGAGTAATCGTCCAGGCGCGTCAGGTCGGACAGGTGCGTGCCGCCGATGCCGATGAGGCCGAGCAAGGTCAGATGCGGAAAGCGTGCGGCCTCCGCCTGGCCGACCTGCGCCGTGCGCGCGGCCAGCGTGCGTTCGGCCGCGCGGATGTCCGGCCGGCGGCGCAGCAGGCCGGCGGGATCGCCGACGGGGACGCTGGCCGGCGGCAGCGGCACGGCGTCCACCGTGTCCGGACCGGCGGCCCCCAGTTCGCCGTCGAGCGCGCCCGGCGCGGCGCCGGCCAGCACGGCCAGCGCGTCGCGGCTGGCGTCCAGCTGGGCGGCGAGCGGTTCGGCCTCGGCGCGCGTGACTTCCAATTGCCCTTGCAGCCGCACGAGGTCCAGCGTCGACGCCGTGCCGCCCTGCACGCGCCGCTGCGTCAGGTCGACGATGCGCTGCTGGCGCGCGACGGCGGCGGCGGCCAGCGCCATGCGGGCCTGCGTGGCGCGCAGTTGCACGTATGCCTGCGCCACTTCGGCCGCGAGGCTCACCTGCGCATCGGCGAGGCCCGCCTCGGCCGCCTGCGCGCTCGCCGCCGCCGCCTCGGTGGCGCGGCGCTGGCCGCCGAACAGGTCGATTTCCCACGTGGCGTCGAAGCCGAGGCTGTACAGGTTCAGCGACGGCGGGAGCCGAAACCCGGCGCCGCTTCCGCCCGGCGCGGCGCCGGATCGCGGCAGCCGCGCGTGGGCGGCGAGCGCCGTGGCCGTGCCGTTCGGGAGCGTGTCCGCGTGCGCGCCGCGCAGGGCCGCGCGCGCCTGGCGCAGGCGCGCACGCGCGACGTCGAGATTCGGGTTCGCGCGCAATGCCCGGTCTTCCAGGCGGTCGAGGGCCGGGTCGCCCAGCGCCGTCCACCAGCGCGACGGCGCGGCGTCCGGGATGGCGCCGGCCTGGCCGCCGGCGCGCGCGAACGCGGCGCCCGGCGGCGCGGCCGGCGGTCCGGCGTAGTCGGGACCCACGGTACGGCAGCCGCCCAGCAGCGCCGCGGCGATCGGCAGGACGAGAATGATGGGTCGTCGCATGCGGCGCTCCGGTGGCGTCAATGGCCCGCGATGGGCGCGCCCGCGTTCAGCGGGCGCAGGAACAGCACGAGCGGGATCACGCAGGCGATGAACACGGCCAGGATCCAGAACAGGTCGATGTAGGTCATCGTCAGCGCCTCCAGCCGGATCGTGCCGGCGAGGCTGCGCAGGGCCTGCGGCATGCCGCCCAGGCCGTGCGCCTGCGCGGCGAGATAGTCGCCGACGGCCACGCGGTTGGCGTCCAGCGTCTCTTCCAGCCGGCGCGAGTGCAGCCACAGGCGCCGGTCCTGGATGACGGCGATGCCGGCCAGCGCGAGCGACCCGCCCAGGTTGCGGGCCGCGTTGAACAGGCCGGCCGCATCACTCGCGTGGTCGCGCGTGACCGACTGGATCGCGGCCTGGTTCAGGAACACCATCGCGAAGATGGTGCCGACGCCGCGCAACAGCTGCGAGAACACGAACTCGGCGCCGGCCGCCTGCGCCGTCAGGTCGGTCTCGTGCCAGGCGCTGAACGCCAGCACGGACAGGCCGAAGCCGACGGCCAGGCGGATGTCGACCCAGCGGATCAGCAGCGGGACGAGCGGCATCATCAGCAGCGCCGGCAGGCCGCCGAGCGCGACGATCTTCCCGGCCTGCAGCGCATTGTAGTCGGCGATGGCGGCGAGGAATTGCGGGATCACGTACGAGGTCCCGTAGATGACCATGCCGACCGTGATGCCCATGACGACGACGCTGCCGAACTGGCGGTCGAGCAGCAACCGCAGCAGGATCACGGGTCGCCTGGCCGTCAGCTGCCCGATCATCATGAGGACGAAGCCCGCGCACGACAGGATGCTGAGCCAGACGATCAAGGACGACGAAAACCACTGTTCGCGCTCGCCTTCTTCCAGCACCACGGTGAGGCCGCCGAGGAAGGCGGCGAGGCCGAGGATGCCGAGCCAGTCGGCGTCGGCAAGCATGTCCAGGCGCGCCGGTTCGTGGCGCAGGCCGACGAGCAGCAGCACGACGAGGCCGACGCAGATCGGGACGTTGAGGAAGAACGCATAGTGCCAGCTGAGGTTTTCGGTGAGCCAGCCGCCGATCAGCGGGCCGACGACGGGGCCGAGGATGGCGGTGGCGCCGAACATCGCGGTGCCGATCGGCTGCTGGCCGCGCGGCAGGCGCGTGGCGATGATGGTCTGCGCCGTGGGGATCATCGCGCCGCCCGTGATGCCCTGGCCCACGCGGGCCGCGATCATCATGGGCAGCGACGTCGACAGGCCGCACATCACGGAAAATGCCGTGAACAGCGCGGCCACCGCGAGCAGGAAGGTGCGCAGGCCGAACACGCGCTCGAGCCAGCCGGACAGGGGAATCATCACGATCTCGGCGACGAGGTAGCCCGTGGCGATCCACGTGCCTTCCGTGCCGCTGGCGCCGATCTCGCCCTGGATCGTGGGCAGCGAGGAGTTCACGATCGAGATGTCCAGCGTGGCCATCAGCGCGCCGAGGGTGCCGGCGGCCACGGCGAGCCAGGCGGCGGCGTCGGCCCGCTGCCCGCCGTTCATCGTCGGTCCTCGCGCCGTTGATGTGCCTTTTCTTCCTTGCGCACGTCCTTGATGGCGTCCTTGTCGTCGCTGGTGTCGACGGTGACCTTGACGGACAGCCCGGGCACGAGCACCTGCCGCACCTCGGGACTGGCGTCGAGTGCGATGCGCACGGGGATGCGCTGGACGATCTTGGTGAAGTTTCCGGTGGCGTTTTGCGGCGGCAGCAGCGAGAACTGGGCGCCGGTGCCGGGCGCCATGCTGTCCACGCGTCCGCGCAGCTTCACGTGCGGCAGCGCGTCGACCTTGATCTCGGCCGGCTGGCCCACGCGCATGCGGCCGATCTGCGTTTCCTTGTAATTCGCCGTGATGTACAGGCTGGCCACGGGGACGAGCGTCATCAGCCGCGCGCCCGGTTGCACGAACTGACCCATGCGCACGGTGGCGTCGCCGATGCGGCCCGCGATGCTGGCGGCGACCGTCGTCGCCTGCAGGTTCACGCCGGCCGCCTTCAGCTGCGCGGCCGCCGCTTCGCCCTGGGCCTCGGCCTGGCGCACCTGGGCGCGCAGCGACGCGATGCGCTTTTCGGCGTTGGCGAGGGCGGCGCGCTGCGCGGCCACCTGGTCGGCGGCCTGCGCGGCCTGGTTGCGGCGGTCGGCCAGCGCCTGCGCATTCTCCGCCCCGATCGCCACGAGCGGTGCGTAGCGCCGCGCCTCGCCCGCGGCGAAGCTAGCCGCCTGGCGCGCGGCCGCCAGCTGCGCGCGCGCGGCCGCCACGCTGGATTCCTGCTCCGCGATCTGGGCGCGCACGGCGTCCGCGTTGGCCTTGGCGATGTCGACCTGGGCCCGGAACTGCTCGGCCTGGGCGTTGTAGTCGCGCGGGTCGATGCGCACGAGGGGCTGGCCGGCCGCGACGTCCTGGTTTTCGCGCACGAGGACGGCGTCGACATAGCCGCCGACCTTGGGCGACACCGTCACCGCGTCGGCCTGGATGTACGCGTCGTCGGTCGTTTCGTGGTACTTGCCGACCAGCGCGTGGTAGGCATACCAGCCGCCGCCGGCCAGCAGCACGACGACGCCGCCGGCGATCAGCGCGGTGCGGATCTTGCGCTTCTTCTCGGGCGAGACCTGCGGTTTGCCGTCGTCGTCCTTGTCCTTGTCCTTGTCCTTGTCCTTGTCCTTGTCGGCGTCGTCCTTGTCCTTGCCGGGCGCGGGCTGCTGGTCGGTCATGTCCGCCTCTCCGTCACGACGGCACCCGGCCCGCGTGCGGCGCGCGGGCGGATGCCGTATCTTGCGGACAATGGTTCTCACCGGTCATGGAACAGAAACGATTGTTTGGTCAAACAACAATCGTACACATCCTGAACAGCCCGCGCTTTTCATTTGTGCGCGGAAACGGAACCCTACTGCAGGATGCGCACCAGCGCGCCCTCGCTCATCACGTAGACCGTGCCGTCGGGCGCGGTCGTGATGGCATCGATCGGCCCGAGGCTGCCCGGCGTGCCGGCGTGCGTGCCGACGGCGCCCGGGTTGCCCGCGATAACGGTCTCGATGCCGGCCGGCGTGATCTTGCGCACCGCGTACAGGTCCGCGCCCTCGCGCAGCGCCAGGTACAGGTTGCCGCCGCGGTCGGCCGTCATCCCGGTGATCTGCTCGTCGATGCCGCGCGACCGGCGCACGACGGCGCGCGTCCCGTCGGCGGCGATCCTGACCACGTTCCGGTCCGCATCGAGGCCCCAGCGCGTGCCGTCCTTGCCCCAATACGCGATGCCGACGGGGTCGTCGGCCAGCGTGGTGACGGTGCCGTCCGGCGCGATCTTGCGGTCATAGACCTTGACGCCCACGTCGGTCATCGGGCCGGGCACGGTGTCCGTGAGCCAGATGTTGCCGAGCCCGTCCTCCGCCAGCCGCTGCGGTGTCGTGAAGCTTGCCTTCGCCCCCACGCCGTCCGCGACGCCCGCGACCCCGGCCTGGCCGGCGATGAAATGGGACACGCCCGCCGCGTCGATCCGCGAGATGACGCCGTTCGACACCGCCAGCACGCTGCCGTCGACGGCCTCGCTGGTCGGGTAGTAGCTGGTCGCGCGATTCCCGGGCGGCAGGGGCAAGGTCGTGACGGCGCCGCCCGGGGTCACTTTGCGGACGCGGTCGACTTCGCCCACATAGATATTGCCCTGGGCGTCAGTGGCCAGTTCGTAGTGCGCGTCGGCCGCGAGGGCCGGCGTCAGCGCGAACTGCGCCGCGGCCCCGGTCGCGTCGACATTGGTCTGGGCGGCGGCACGCCCCGCGAACACGGTCATGGCGCCGGTGGGCGCGATGCGGCGGATGACCTGGCTGCTGTCGTCGCCCACGTACAGGTTGCCGGCCGCGTCGGCCACGAGGTTGGTGTAATAGGTGCTGCCCGATCCGGAGGCGGGCAGCGTGGCCAGGGTCGTCACCGTGCCGTCCGCGGCGATCTTGCGGATCCGGGGCGGGTAATCCGACTCCCGCTCGTAGGCGTTGCCGGCCCCGTCGACCGCAAGGGTCGAGCCGCCCAGGTACGCGGTGCCGCCGTCGGCGAAGACGAGCCTGGGCGTCGTCACGACGCCGGCCGCCGACACCCTGCGCAGTACGCCGTTGTCGATCAGCGTCAGATTGCCGGCGCGGTCGGCCGCGATCGCGCCGATCTGCTGGAATGCCGCCTGGTCGCCGGTGCCGTCGTTCATGTCGCCGGCGCCGCCGCCGGCCAGGGTGACGACGGTGCCGTTTGGCGCGACCCTGCGGATCGTCTTGCCGCCGTCGTTGACGTACAGGTTGCCGGCGGCGTCCATCGGGAGGCCGCGCGCGTCGGTGAAACGCGCGCTCGCGCCGGCGCCGTCGGCGTTCCCCGCCTGGTCGGCGGCACCGGCGAACAGCGTGCGGGTGCCGTCCGGCGCCGTGCGGTAGATCGCCGTGGCCGTCCCGGTCGGCCGGGCCGCGTCGTAGAGATTGCCGGCGGGGTCGACGGCGATGGCGAGGGCCTCGCGCAGCGCCGGGTTCCGCGCCTGCGTGGCGATCGCGCCGGTCGCGAGGTCGATCGCCCGCACGCCCGGCGTGAAGGGATAGAGGGCGGCGGCGTCGACGAGGTACAGTGCCCCCGACGGCTGGATGGCGAGGACGCCGGGCAGCGCCAGGCGGCCGTCCGTGCCGTCCAGGGTGCCGGGCCCGCCGGGCGTGCCGGCGACCAGCGCCAGCCCTTTCGGCACCGACACGCTGAGCACCGCCGCGGTACTGGCCGTGCTGCCGCGCGGCCCGGTCGCGACGGCCGTGAATGTGCTGCCGTTGTCGGCGGCCTGCGGATGGGCCAGCGTGTACGTCAGGCCGGCGGCGCCCGGGATGTCCTTGCCGTCGCGCTGCCACTGGTAGCTCACGGTCGTGCTGTCGGCGGCGACGGCGAAGGTGGCGGCCTGGCCCGCGACGACCGATTGCGAGACGGGCTGGGAGGTGATCGCCGGACCGGCCGCGGCGGGCGGGGCGGGCGTCGACCCGCCCGTGTTCCCGCCGCCGCCCGCCGCGGGTGCGCTGCCGCCGCCACCGCCGCCGCATGCGGCCAGGGCAATGGCGAGGGAGAGAAGTGCGGCGCGGCCGCACAGGCGCGGCAGCGGACGTGGTCGGGTTTGCGGGGACATCTCGGCTCCTTGTCGGTGGCGCGGCCGGCGGTTGGCGCGGCAGCGGAATGGTCGCAAGGATAACAGCGCAAGCGTGTCGCAAAATTCAACGATTGTCACATTGTCGCACCATTGCGCGGACCGCCTACTCGACGGTGACCACCCGCGCCTGCGGATCGCGCCCGCGTATGAAGTTGACGACGGCATCCGTCGTCACGGTATCGATCTGCCCGGCCATGCGCCGCTCGAACGGATGGTCGTCGAACGCGACGTTGGCGCGGAACATGCGGGCGCCCAGGCGCGTGACGGCCGGGATCTCCACCGTCGGTACGCGATAGCCCTGGCGCTGCAGCCACGACTGGGCCTCG
Organism: Massilia luteola; assembly: GCF_034420155.1. Taxonomy (NCBI): domain Bacteria; kingdom Pseudomonadati; phylum Pseudomonadota; class Betaproteobacteria; order Burkholderiales; family Oxalobacteraceae; genus Massilia; species Massilia luteola. Next base: position 475,841 of record NZ_JAXOFN010000002.1, on the reverse strand, counting down.
GCGCGCGTCTCGACGGCGCCCGGCGGCGCGCTGGCGGCGGCCAGCGTCTCCAGCACCCACTGGTTGGAGTTCTGGTAGCGGGTCGAGTACACGTACGACAGCATGTTGTAGTGCGGTTCGTGCAGGCGCCGCGCCGTCCGGCCCGCGAGCAGTGCCGCCACGCGCGCCTGCACGTCCGGCCCGGGAATCACGACCTGGGCGCGGTAGCGATACAGATCGGTGAGGAAGAAGTTGCCGACGCCCTCCACGTACAGGTCCGAGTCCGCCGTGCCGCACATGTTCAGTTCGTGCACGACGGTCCAGCGGCCGGCCGCATGGTCGCGCACGACGATCCCCGTGTGCGAGTATTCCAGTCCGTATTTGCTGAGATCCTGGCCGGCGCGCGCGAGGATGGCGACGGTGGCGCCGCTGGCGTCCAGCGCGGCGAACGTGCGCTGCGCGAGCGCCATCGAGCGGGTCACCTCGTCCACGCTCAGCGGTTCTTCGCGGCAGCCCTGGCCCGCATGCGCGGGGAGGGCGGCCGCCAGGGCCAGCGCGCAGGCCAGCGCGGCGCGGCGGAGGTCAGGACGCGCGCGCATGGTGCAGCAGGGCCTGGCCCACTTCGTTCGGAATGAAGGCGATCACCTTGCCCGACAGGACCAGCGCATGGCCGGCCGACATGGCGACGACCTGCAATACGGTGCCGGCGCCGATCGACAGGCCGCGCGCCGCCGCGCCGGACAGGCGCACCGTCGCGCGGCTGGCCTGGCCCGCGCCCTCCAGCACGACCTCGATGCCGTCGCCGACGGCGGTCACGCTGTCGACGACGACGCTGCCCGTGATGCCGACGACGGCGATCGACCCGAGGACGACGCTGCCGGTGACTTCGCTGATGGCCTCCGAGGGGGACGATGGGTCGGCGGCGCTGGCGCTGGCGCAGGCGAGGCCGAACAGGGTTGCGAGCAGCAGGCGTTTCATGGTGTCTCCGTGTCTGAAAAGTGACGCCATCTTGCCCGTGGGGCGGCCCGAGGCCAAGGGCGTGACGCGCCGGGCGCATGGCATGCACCGTGCGGTAGCGTATGCCGATACCGGAGGGCGCGTACCGTGCACGGGTCCCGGGCGAAACAGTTTTAATATGCGCAATCCGACGACCAGCGAACCACAGGAGGACCGAATCCATGATCGACTCCAGCGACATCAACCAGGCCAGGCGCGACCTGCTGATCGGCGGCGCGCTGTCCGCGACGGCCGTCGCGCTGCCGCCGCTGGCCTGCGCACAGGGCGCGGACGCGGGCGAGGCCGGCGCGGGGACCACGCCGGCGCCCGTGACGGCGCCGGTCGCGCTGCGCGTCAACGGCCAGCGCTACGAAATGGACCTCGACACGCGCACGACGGTGCTCGACATGCTGCGCGAGCACCTGCACCTGACCGGCACCAAGAAGGGCTGCGACCAGGGCCAGTGCGGCGCCTGCACGGTGCTCGTCGACGGCCGCCGCATCAATTCCTGCCTCAGCCTGGCCGTCATGCACGACGGCGCCGACATCACGACCATCGAGGGCCTCGGCACGCCGCGGAAACCGCATCCGCTGCAGGCCGCGTTCGTGCGGCACGACGGCTACCAGTGCGGCTATTGCACGCCGGGCCAGATCTGCTCGGCCGTGGCGGCGCTGGACGAGCTGCGGCACGGCATTCCGAGCCACGTGAGCGCCGACCTGGCGGCGCGGCCGCTGCTGTCGCCGATGGAGCTGCGCGAGCGCATGAGCGGGAACATCTGCCGCTGCGGCGCGTATTCGAACATCATCGATGCGATCACGGAAGTCGCCGGCGCCGCCGGCAAGGGAGATGCGGCATGAGGGCGTTCACCTACCAGCGCGTCGCCACCCCCGCCGAAGCGGCGGCGGCGGCCGCGCGGCAGCCGGGATCGCGCTTCATCGCCGGCGGCACCAACCTGCTCGACCTGATGAAGCTGGAAATCGAGACGCCGGCCCACCTCGTCGACGTCAACGGCACGGGCCTCGACCGGATCGAGCCGACGCCGGACGGCGGCCTGCGCGTGGGCGCCCTCGTGCGCAACACCGACCTCGCGGCCGACCTGCGCGTGCGACGCGACTACGCCGTGCTGGCGCGCGCGCTGCTGGCCGGCGCGTCGCCGCAGTTGCGCAACAAGGCGACGACGGCCGGCAACCTGCTGCAGCGCACCCGTTGCTCGTATTTCTACGATACGAACCAGGCGTGCAACAAGCGCAGGCCGGGCAGCGGCTGCGCCGCGATCGGCGGCTACACGCGCCAGCTGGCCATCGTCGGCCACAGCGAAGCGTGCATCGCCACGCATCCGAGCGATATGGCGGTGGCGATGCAGTTGCTGGACGTGGGCGTGGAAACGGTACGGCCGGACGGCACGGCGCGCACGATACCCATCGCCGATTTCTACCGGCTGCCGGGCGCCACGCCGCACATCGAGAACACGCTGGCGCCGGGTGAACTGATCACCGCGGTCACGCTGCCGAAGCCCTTGGGCGGCAAGCACTATTACCACAAGGTGCGCGACCGCTCGTCGTATGCGTTCGCGCTGGTGGCCGTCGCCGCCGTCGTGCAGCCGGACGGCAGCGGACGCGTGGCGCTGGGCGGCGTCGCGCACCGGCCGTGGCGCGTGCCGGCGGCGGAAAGCCAGATGCCGCACGGCGCGAAGGCCGTCACCGACCCGTTGCTGGCCGGGGTGCGGGTCACGACCGACAACGCGTTCAAGGTCCCGCTGGTCCAGCGCACGCTGGCCGCCGTGCTGGCCGATGCGCGCAAGGCTTGAGGAGCGATCCATGAAATTCACGACACCCGCCACGACCAATCCGATCGACCGGCTGCAGGTGGTCGGCAGGCCGACCGACCGCATCGACGGGCCGTTCAAGACGACCGGCACCGCGACCTACGCCTACGAACAGCACAAGGCGGCGCCGGACGCCGCCTACGGCTGGGTCGTCGGCGCCGCCATCGCCAAGGGACGCATCGCGAAGATCGACACGGCCGCCGCGCGCGCGGCGCCCGGCGTGATCGCCGTCGTCACGCACGAGAACGCGGGCAAGCTCGGAAAGGGCGACAAGAACACGGCCCGGCTGCTGGCCGGTCCGGACGTCCAGCATTATCACCAGGCCGTGGCCGTCGTCGTCGCTGACACGTTCGAGCAGGCGCGCGCCGCGGCGAGCCTCGTGCGGGTTGATTACGCGCCCCAACATGGCGTGTACGACCTCGAGGCGGCGATGAATGCGGCCGGCCCGGCGGGCAAGCAAAAGGACAAGTCGACGACCAGGGTGGGCGACTTCGACAAGGCCTTCGCCACGGCGCCCGTCAGGCTGGACGCCGTCTACCGGACGCCGGACCAGACGCACGCGATGATGGAACCGCATGCGTCGCTCGCCGTGTGGGAAGGCGAGAAGCTGACCTTGTACACGTCGAACCAGATGATCCACTGGGGCGTGCAGGACATGGCGAAGACGCTGGGCATCCCGGAAGACAACGTGCGCCTCGTGTCGCCGTACATCGGCGGCGGCTTCGGGGGCAAGCTGTTCCTGCGGTCGGAGGCGCTGATGGCGGCGCTGGGCGCGAAGGCGGCCGGGCGGCCCGTGAAGGTGACGCTGCAGCGCGCGCTCATGATGAACAACACGACGCACCGGCCGGCGACGATCCAGCATATCCGCATCGGCGCCACGCGCGAAGGCCGCATCACGGCGATCGCGCACGAGAGCTGGTCGGGCGACCTGCCGGGCGGCCAGCCGGAAACGGCGGTGAACCAGACGCGCCTGTTCTATGCGGGCGCCAACCGCTTCACGCAGATGCGCCTGGCCGTGCTCGACCTCGCGGAAGGCAATGCGATGCGCGCACCGGGCGAGGCGCCTGGCCTGATGGCGCTGGAGATCGCGATGGACGAGCTGGCGGAAAAGCTCCACATGGACCCGGTCACGCTGCGCATCGTGAACGACACGACGGTGGACCCGGAAAAGCCGGGCCGCAAGTTCTCGACGCGGCGTTTCGTCGACACGCTGCGCATCGGCGCCGAGCGCTTCGGCTGGAACAAGCGCAATCCGATGCCGGGCCAGGTGCGCGACGGCCGCTGGCTCGTCGGCTACGGCATGGCCGGCGCGTTCCGCAACAACATCAATACGAAGTCCGGGGCGCGCGTGCGCCTCGAGCGCGACGGCACGGTGACGGTCGAGACGGACATGACCGACATCGGCACCGGCAGCTACACCATCATCGGCCAGACGGCGGCCGAGATGCTGGGCGTGCCGCTCTCCCGCGTGACGGTGAGGCTGGGCGATTCGGCGTACCCGGTGTCGGCCGGGTCGGGCGGCCAGTGGGGCGGCAACAGCGCGACGGCCGGCGTGTACGCGGCCTGCGTCAAGCTGCGTGAGAACGTGGCCAGGAAGCTGGGATTCGACCCGGCGCAGGCCGACTTCGCGGGCGGCATGGTGCGCGCCGGCGCCAAGGCGCTCCCGCTGGAACAGGCGGCGCACGCTGCCGCCGTCGTCGGCGAGGACACGATGGAGTACGGCGACCTGGCCAGGAAATACCAGCAGTCGACGTTCGGCGCCCACTTCGTCGAGGTGGCGGTGGACGCGGCGACGGCGGAGGTGCGGGTGCGGCGCATGCTGGCCGTGTGCGCGGCGGGGCGCATCCTGAACCCGAAGTCGGCGCGCAGCCAGGTGATCGGCGCGATGACGATGGGCGTGGGCGCCGCGTTGATGGAAGACCTCGTCGTCGACAAGCGCGTCGGCTTCTTCGTCAACCACGATCTGGCCGGCTACGAGGTGCCCGTGCATGCGGACATCCCGCACCAGGAGGTGATCTTCCTGGACGAGACGGACCCGATGTCGTCGCCGATGAAGGCGAAGGGCGTCGGCGAACTGGGCATCTGCGGCGTGGCGGCGGCGGTCGCGAACGCGGTCTACAACGCCACCGGCGTGCGCGTGCGCGACTACCCCGTCACGCTCGACAAGCTGCTGCCCGGGATGCCGGCCTATGCATGACGAGCGCGTGGCGATAAGCCGCTAGAATGGCGGATGCGGGTGTCCGCCCGCGCCTTTGACTGGATATCATGAACGATCTTTCCGGCCGTGCCAGCGTGGCCGGCGTCGAGCAATGCCTGCGCGAGCGCGACTGGTCGGACTCCCCGCTCGGTGCGCCGTCCGGCTGGCCGCCGGCGCTGGCCCATGCGGCCCGCTTCATGTTCGACGCCGCCACGCCGATGTTCCTCGGCTGGGGCGAGGCGCTGGGCGTGCTGTACAACGATGCGTCCGTGCCTTTGCTGGGGGGCCACCATCCCGCGACGTTCGGCCGCGGCCTGCGCGACTGGCCGGAGGCCTGGGCCGAGCTGCAGCCGCACGTGGCGCGGGCGCGCGCAGGCGCCGCGTTCCGGGTCGAACTGCCGGCGCATGCGCTGGGCGAGGGCCCCGCCGCGCCGCCTTGGCTCGACCTGGCGTTCGCGCCGCTGCGCGACCTCGACGGTGTCGTGCGCGGCTTTTCCTGCCTCGTCGCCGAGACCACCCGGCTGCGCGCGGCGGAGGCCGAGTTCCGCACGATCACGAACGCCATGCCGCAGATGGTCTGGACGACGCGGCCGGACGGCTATCACGACTACTACAACGAGCGCTGGTACGACTTCACGGGTTCCGACGTGGGCGCGACGGACGGCGTGGGCTGGAGCGACATGGTGCATCCGGACGACCGCGCACGCACGTGGGAGACCTGGCAGGCGTCGCTGGCCACCGGCGCGCCGTACGAGATCGAATACCGCATGCGCCACCGCAGCGGCGAATACCGCTGGCTGCTGGGGCGCGCGCTGCCGGTGCGCGACGCGCACGGGCACATCGTGCGCTGGATGGGCACGTGCACCGACATCCACCAGCACAAGCGCAACGAGGACGCGCTGCGCGCGAGCGAGACGCGGTTCCGGCGCCTGGCCGAATCGAACGTCGTCGGCATGGTGCGCTACCGCATGGACGGCGCCATCATCGACGCCAACCAGGCTTTCCTCGACATGCTGGGCTATTCGCGCGCGGAATTCGAGCGGGGCGGCCTCGACTCGCGCACGCTGACGCCGCCCGAGTGGACGGACGCCACGGCGCGGGCGATGGAACAGTTGCGTACGACGGGACGCGTGGAGAACCTCGTCAAGGAATACTTCCGCAAGGACGGCAGCCGCGCGAGCGTGCAGATGGGGTCCGTCACGCTGGACGATCCGCCCACGGAGGGCCTCGCGGTGATGATCGACGTCACGCCGATCCAGGAAGCCCGGCACGCGTTGCGCGAGGCGGACCGGCGCAAGGACGAGTTCTTGGCGATGCTGGCGCACGAGTTGCGCAATCCGCTCGCGCCGATCACGGCGGCCGCCGACTTCCTCAAGGTCGGCCACGCGCACGACCCGCGCATCCGCCAGGTGCAGACGATCATCACGCGCCAGGCGCGCCACATGACGGGGCTGATCGACGACCTGCTCGACGTCTCGCGCGTCACGCGCGGCCTGATCACGCTGGAACGCGCGCCCGCGGCGCTGGCCGGCGTGATCGCCGAGGCCGTGGAGCAGGTGCGGCCGCAGGTCAAGGCGAAGAACCACCACCTGGAACTGCACCTGCCGTCCGACGACGCGCAGGTACTCGGGGATCGCAAGCGCCTCGTGCAGGTGTTCGCCAACATGCTCGGCAACGCGGCGCGCTACACCGCGGATGGCGGGCGCATCGACCTGCACCTGCGGCTGGAGTGCGGGCGCGTCGTGGTGGACGTGTGCGACAACGGCATCGGTATGGCGCCGGACCTGACGGCGCGCGCGTTCGAGCTGTTCTCGCAGGCCGAGCGCAGCGCCGACCGGTCGCAGGGCGGCCTCGGGATCGGCCTCGCGCTCGTGAAGAGTCTCGTCGAACTGCACGACGGGACCGTGTCCGCCCACAGCGACGGACCGGGCCGGGGCAGCCGCTTCACCGTCGCGCTGCCGCGCCTGCGCGGCGAGGCCGACGACGCGGGCGACGAACCGGTGGCGACCGGTGCCGCGGCGGCGGCCGAGGCGCTGGACATCCTGATCGTGGACGACAACGTGGATGCGGCCCAGATCCTCGCCATGTACATCGAGGCCGTGGGCCATCGCGCCACCGTCTGGCACAGCCCCGGCAAGGCGCTCGCGTACGCCGCGGCGCACCGTCCCGACGTGTGCGTGCTCGACATCGGCCTGCCCGAATTCGACGGCCACGAGCTGGCACGGCGCCTGCGTGCGCAGCCGGGCATGGCGGACGTGCCGCTGGTGGCCGTCAGCGGCTACGGCCAGGCGCACGACCGCGACCGGGCGCTGGCTGCGGGCTTCGACCGCCATTTCGTCAAGCCGGTGATGGCGGCGGACATTCTCGCGGTGCTCGCCGACGTGATCGGGCGCCGCGCCGGCACCTCACCAGGAGACTGACATGGCGGTCAAACGCATCGTCGCCAACATCCACGCCGCGGACACCGCGTCCGCGCTGGCGTTCTACGGCGGCATCCTCGATATGCAGGTCGTCATGGACCTCGGCTGGATCGTAACCATGGCCGGCAGCGGCGGCGGCAATCCGGCGCCCCAGCTGAGCTTCGCGTCGGAAGGCGGTTCCGGCACGCCCGTGCCCGACCTGTCGATCGAAGTGGACGACCTGGACGAGGTGCTGCGCCGCGTGGCGGCGGCCGGCCTGGAGCCGGAATACGGCCCTGCCGTCGAACCGTGGGGCGTGCACCGTTTCTTCATCCGCGATCCGTTCGGGCGGCTGGTCAACATCCTGATGCACTGCTGAAGCCCAGGGGCACTCCGACGTTCCCACGCAGGCGGGAACCCAAGTGCTGCACGCACGTGGTGTGGACAACGCGCGCAAGCATACCGTCGTTCCGCGCAGGCGGGAACCCAAGTCTGCACGCATGTGGTGTGGACAACGCACGCAAACATGCCGTCGTTCCCGCGCAGGCGGGAACCCAAGTGTTGCACGCATGTAGATAACGCACGCGAATTGGGTCCCCGCCTGCGCGGGGACGACTTACGGGGTGCCGCCGGCCGCTCATTTGGTCGCCGGCCGCGCGAAATACGCTTCGATCTCTTCCAGCGTCTTGCCGCGCGTCTCGGGCAGCAGGAAGGCCGACGCGAGGAAGTAGATGACGGAGCACGCGGCGCCGAAAAAGAAGATCGCGGAATAGCCGTGGCGCCCGACCGTCGGCAGGAACACGGCCGCGATGGCCGTCGACACGAACTGGTTGATCAGCAGCGCAATGCTCATGCCGTTCGAGCGGATCCGCGTGGGCATCAGTTCCGACAGCGCGAGCCACACGCACACGCCCGGTCCGACGGCGAAGCTGGCGACGAACATGCAGATCGCCAGCGCCACGAGCCAGCCGTGGGCCGGCGTCGGCAGCGGTCCGACCTTGGCCGTTTCGACCACGAGCGGGCTGCCCGTGGCCAGCGCCGGATCGGGGAACGGATTCAGGTGCACGCGGCGGAACGCGGCGCCGATCACGCTGTCCGCCTGCACGGTGTCGGCGCGCCGCGCGACCAGCGGCGGCAGCGCGGGATCGTCGCTGCGGATGCTGGCCACGTTCGTGAACGGGCCATACGCATACGCCACCGTCAGCACCTGCGGCGTGCCGGCCGGATCGGCGCCCAGCGCGCGCAGCGTGGGCGCATCGAGGCGCAGCGACAGGCTGTCGTCGTGCGCGCGCTGCGTCACCTGCGCGAGCACGTCGCGCTGCTGGGTTTCGTTGGCGCGGAACAGCAGGCCGACCGCGAGCAGCGCGACGACGATGCCGGCCGTGCCCAGCATCAGCAGGAAGCGGCGGCCCTTGCGGTCGACGAGCAGCACGGCGACGATCGTCATCAGGGCGTTTAGCACCTTCAGCAGCACGTCGGCCAGGTTGGCGCTGGCGCCCGACAGCCCCGCGCGGTTCAGGATGTTGACGACATAGGCCAGCACGGAATTGATGCCCGTGGCCTGGTTGCAGGCGAGGATCAGGCAGGCCAGCAGGAACGGCAGCACGTAGCGGCGCGACAGCAGCGGGTCGGCGCTGCGCGCGGCCTGCGCCTGCGGGCGGACGATCTCGTCCAGTGCGCGCGTGGCTTCGCGCGCATCGAGGGTGCGCAGTAGCACGGCGCGCGCGGCGTCGAGCCGTCCGCGCTGCGCGAGCCAGCGCGGCGATTCCGCCAGCAGCAGGCAGCCCAAGGTGAACACGACGCCGGGCGTGAGGCACATCCAGAAGATGCCGCGCCATGCACGGTCCTTGGCCGCGAGCACCGCGGCGGCGCGCGCCGCTTCCGGCAGCGCGGCGGCGGCGTCGGTCGCGGCCTGCACGCTGCGCGCCTGCACGAGTCCGATCACGGCGGCCGCCACGAGCCCCACCGTCAGCAGCAGCTGGAACAGCGCGGCGCCGCGGCCGCGCTTGCGCGCGTCCAGGCATTCGGCCAGGTAGAGCGGCACGATCACGCCGATGAGGCCTCCGCTGACGCCCTGCAGCAGGCGCCCGCACAGCAGGGGGACGTAGCCGTCCGCGAGGGCGATCAGCGGAATGCTGGCGACGAACAGCGCGCCGGCGACGAGCATGCCGCGCTTGCGCCCGACCAGGTCCGCCAGCGCGCCGGCGAACAGCGACGACAGCACGGAGCCGAGCAGCACGGCAGCCACCACGAAGCTGAGCTGCTGGGCGTTGAGCTTCCACGCCAGCGCGGCCGTCGATTCCAGGTAGGGCAGCGCGCCGGCGATGATGCCGACGTCGATGCCGTACAACAGCCCGCCCATGCCGGCGATGAACAGCAGGTAGCGGGTGGACCAGGCGGGGGATCGCGGGAAGGCTGCTGTCATGTCGTCTCCGGTTTGTGGTTTTTATAGGGCGATCGGTTCGCCCTCGACGTACACCGCGGTGGGGCGCAGGTCCGCGTCGAGCACGACGAGATCGGCCCAGGCGCCCGGGGCGATGCGTCCCCGATCGGGCTCGCCGAGGTAGTCGGCGGGATACTGCGACAAGCGGCGCGACGCGTCTGCCACGGACAGGCCGATGGCGACGAAGTTGCGTAGCGCCTGGTCCATCGTGAGGGCACTGCCCGCCAGCGAGCCGCCGGCGAGGCGCACGCAGCCGAGGCATTTGTAGACGCGCTGGCTGCCGAGGGCATATTCGCCGTCGGGCATGCCGGTGGCCGCCGTGGCATCGGTCACGCCATACAGTTTCGGGATGGCGCGCAGCGCGGCGTGGATCGCGCCCGGCGCCACGTGTTCGAGGTCGGGAATGATTTCCGCGTATTCCGCATGGGCGAGGGCGGCGCCGGCGATGCCCGGCGCGCGGTGGCCGAAGCCGCTCATGCCGTTGAACAGGTGCGTGAAGCCGGACGCGCCGGCGGCCAGCGCCGCCACGCCATCCTCGTACGTGCCGGCGCTGTGGCCCAGCTGCACGCGGATGCCCAGCGCCACCAGTTGCGGGATCAGGTCGAGGTGGCCGTCGATCTCGGGCGCCAGCGTCAGCGCGCGCACCGGCGCCAGCTGGTGCCAGGCGCGCACGAGGTCCAGGCTCGCGGGCAGCGTCTCGGGCGGCTGGGCCCCCAGCTTGTGCGGGCTGATGAATGGGCCTTCCAGGTGCACGCCCAGCATGCGCGCGGCGCCCGGCGGCCGCGCGGCGATGGCGGGCGCGAGGCCTTCCAGCGCGCGCCGGATCGCGGCCGGATGCGCCGTCATCGTCGTGCCCAGCATGCTCGTGGTGCCGTGGCGCGCGTGCGCCCGCGCCACCGTCATGCCCGCGGCGCCGCCCTGCATGATGTCGACGCCGGCCGCGCCGTGCACGTGCAGGTCGACGAAGCCGGGCAGGATCAGCGGGCCTGCCGCGGCGGCCGGGTCGGCGGCGATGGCGCCGATGCGCTGGCCGAACGTCACGGTGCCGGCGATCCAGCCGTCGGGAGTCAGGATGCGGCCGCCGAGCATGCGCTAATCCGCGATGAGGACTTCGACGCCGAGCTTTTGCAGCCCGTCGCGGTATTCGGGACTGATGCCGGCATCCGTGATGACCGTGTGGATGCGGTCCAGCTGCGCGATGCGGTGCAGGCTCACGCGACCGAACTTGGACGCGTCGGTGAGGACGACGATGCGCTTGGCCCGCTCGACCATCTTGCGGTTCAGGCTCGCCTCGGCCTCGTTGTGCGTCGTGACGCCGAACTGCAGATCGAGGCCGTCGACGCCGAGGAACAGCTTGTCGAAGTTGTAGACCTGCAGGCAGGCCTCGGCCTGGCTGCCCTGGAACGACAGCGATTGCTTGCGCAGCAGGCCTCCCGTCAGGATCAGGTCCACGCCGGGCGAATCGGCCAGTTCCCATGCGATGTTGAGGCCATTCGTCGCCACCGTGACGTCCTGCGCGGCGCGCAGGTGGCGCGCGAGCGAGATCGTGGTGGTGCCGGAATCGATGACGATGTTGTCGCCCGGTTCGACGAGCGACGCGGCGAACGCACCGATGCGCTCCTTCTCTTCATGGTGCAGCGCATCCTTCTGGCGGATGCTCTGTTCCGGCGGCGGCGTGCGCACGAGGACCGCGCCGCCGTGGCTGCGCGTGACGAGGCCCTGGCCCTCCAGGGCAGACAGGTCGCTGCGGACGGTGACGGCGGAGACGCCGAGCTGGTCGACCAGGTCGGTCACCTGGACCGAGCCCTGGCGGGCGAGCATTTGCAGGATCGTTTCGCGGCGTTGGCTGGTGTTTCGCATGGTCGCTTGGGGGCAGTCGGTCGGAAAACGCCGAGCTTAACAGATCGCGGCGGCGCTGCCGACCGGTGCCGCCGTGTTGCGCGTACAGGCCCTTGCATACTGGGCCAGCAGGCGGGCGATCTTGTGTTCGACGAGATCGCGCGGCGCGGCGGCGAGGCGTCCGGCCACGACGTCCGCATACTGTTCCGGCAGGTGCTGGCTGAGGAGCGGCAACGGGATCGCGACCGCTTCCAGGTTCGCGTACAGCGTTGCCAGCGCGGCGGCCACGGGCGGCTCGCCCCAGTAATAGCGGCACCGGTCGCTGAGCGCATAGCGGCGCAGCAGGCGCTGCTCGTCGCTGCTGCCGCGGTAATGCTTGCGCCAATGGTCGGGCTTCGCCAGCATCGTGTCGTCCAGCACGCGCATCAGGTGCGACGCCCGGCTGGCCGGCACCAACTCGTCCTCGATCTGGCACAGCGCGAGCAGCGCCTCGCGCAGGGCGAACGTGGCGGCCGGGCCGACCTTGAGGATGGCGAAATGGTCGCGCACCATCGCGTGCAAGGCGGCTTCGCGCTGGTAGTCCGTCGAATGCGCCTCGAACACGAGGCCAGGGTGGCCGGCGATGAACCCGGACAGCGCGGCGGCGCGGGCGGCGTCGTAGTGCTGGATGCGGCTCGTGTCGAAGTCGACGCCGGGCTGCACGACCATCGCGACGACACGGCGCCACGCGGCGTGCAGGCCCGCGCCAAGGAAGGCGCGGCAATGCACGTCCAGCGTGCACCCGGCGGCGGCGGGCGACGTGGGGGCGCCCGCGTCTTCCAGCGCCGCCTCGCCGCCGGGCACCGGCACTTCCGTCCCGATCACGTACACGGGCGGCGCCAGGCCGGCCGCCTGCGCCGCATCCTCGGCCACGCGCGCCAGCCGCGCCGAGCGCTTGGCGACGATCGCGTCGGGCAGCACGGGCGGATCGTCCGCGCAGCGCATGCTGCAGTCCAGGTGGATCTTGTGGAAGCCGGCGCCCGCATAGGCCGCGATCAGCGTCTCCGCATGGGCCATCGCGGCGGCCGCGTCCAGGCCTTGCCACGCATTCGGGCCGAGGTGGTCGCCGCCGAGCACGAGGCGCGCCGGGGGAAAATCGAGTTCGCGCGCGAGGTCGAGCACGTAGTCGCGGTAGACGGCCGGCGTCATGCCGGTGTAGCCGCCGAACTGGTCGACCTGGTTCGACGTCGCTTCCACCAGCAGCAGGCTGTCGTGCTCCTGCGCCACGCGCATGGCGGCGCGCAGCACGGCCGGGTGGCTGCAGCAGATGCTGGCGAGGCCGACGCGTTCGCCGCGCCGGTGCGCCTGGATCGCTTGCTGGATCGGAGAGGGGGGCGTGTTCATGGATGGGCCGTGGCGTTCAGTTGCTGGCGCAGCAGCAGGGCCGCGCCGCGGGCGCCGCCGGCGTCGCCGAAGCGCGGGGGCAGGATGGGGGGCGCCTGGATGCCGCGCAGCAGATGGCGCTGGACGGCGTCCGGCAGGCGCGCATACAGGTGCGGCAGGTTCGACAGGCCGCCGCCCAGCACGATCGCATGCGGGTCGAACGCGAGGACGATGTTCGCCAGCGCGTGGCCGAGCAGGTCGAGGTGCACGTCCAGCGTGCGCGCCGCGAGGACGTCGCCCGCGTTCGCGCGTGCGGCCAGCGCCATCGGTTCGGCACCGTCGCCGCCGCCGTGGCGGTGCAGCGCCGCCATGCCGGGGCCGGACACATAGCGTTCGGTGCAGCCGGCCTTGCCGCACGGGCAGTCGATCGGTGCGAGGCCGTAGTGGGCCAGCAGCGCCGCGGGCATGGACCAGTGGCCCCATTCGCCGGCGATGCCGTTCAGGCCGCGCATCAGCTTCCCGTCCGCGCAATAGCCGCCGCCGGCGCCCGTCCCGAGGATGGCGCCGAACATCGTGGGCAGGCCGTCCGCCGCGCCGCCGGCCGCTTCGCACAGGGCGAAGCACTGGCAGTCGTTGCCGACGACGATGGGGCGGCCCAGCGTGTGCTGCAGCAGCTGGCGCGCCTGGCGGCCGTTCAGCGCCGGCACGTTGGTGCTGAGCTGGCGGCCGCTGAACGTGTCCGTGATGCCGGGCAGGCCGATGCCGGCCGGCGCGCGCCCGCCGAGGGCCGCGTCGCCGTTGCGCACAAGCGTGTGCACGGCCCGGGAAAACGCGGCGATGTCGTGGCCGGGCGTGGCCACCCGTTCGCGGTAGGCTTCGCGCATGGCGGCGTCGTACGACACGATCTCGATCTTCGTGCCGCCGATGTCGATGCCGTGGCAGCCGCGCGCCAGGCTATCAGGCGGCGTGGTCATGGATGGTCACTCCCTGGACGACGCGGTTCACGGTGCCGCCGGCGAACGGATTGTCCGGCCGCAGTTGCAGGCGGGCCGATTGCTGCAGCGCGTATTGCTGCGCCATCAGGAGCCACAGGGGCGCGAGCCAGGCGTCGGACCATGCCGGCGCCTCGGCCGCGAAGTCGCCGCCGTGGCCGACCGTCAGCACGTCGGCGGCGATGCCGTCGCGGCGCAGTTCCGCCAGCAGGTCGTCGTCGTAGCGGCGGGCCAGCGGCTTGCTGCTGGCGAACAGGATCACCTGCGAATGTTCGTCGAGCACCGACTTGGGCCCGTGGCGGAAGCCCAGCGGTGATTCGGCCAGCGCGAGGATGCGCCCGCCCGTCAGTTCCAGGATCTTGAGCGCAGCTTCCCGCGCGAGCGCTTCGAGCGGACCGCTGCCGAGGTAGACGACGCGCTGGGCCGGGCGTTGCGCCAGGCGCGCCAGCGGCGCGGCCCAGTCGGCGAGGGCGCGCTCGCCCAGTTGCGCGAGCCGTTCCATGCGCGCGCCGGCATCGTCGTGGCGCCCGAGCACGGACAAGGCGGCCAGCAGCATGCAGGTAAAGCTGCTGGTCATCGCGAAGCCGCGGTCGCAGCTCGCGGGCGGCATCAGCAGCACGCAGGCCGCGGGATCGCCGCCGGCCCGCGTCGCCAGGCTGCCGGCCGCGTTGCAGGTGATATGGAGGAAGCGCGCGCCGGGTACAACCTGGCGCACGAGGTTGACGGCGGCCAGGCTTTCCGGGCTGTCGCCGCTGCGCGCGAACGACACCAGCAGCGTCGGCGCCGCCGGGTCCAGGTACAGCTCGTGGTGCGTGAGCAGGCTGGTGGTGGCGAGCGCGCGCACGTCCGCCGCGCAGCGCGCATTCAGTTCGGCCGCGGCGATCTCGCCCACATAGGCCGAGCTGCCGGCGCCCGTCAGGATCACGCGCTGGCGTGGATCGTCCAGGCAGGGGCCGAGGAACTCCGCGACGCGTTTGCCTTCGGCGGCCAGCACGCCGGCGAGGGCGCGCCAGACGGCGGGCTGCTGGACGATCTCCTCCGCGGTGGCAAGGCCGCCGAGGTCGCGCCAGGATTGCGCATCGCGTTCGAGTAAGGTGGTCATCGTCGTGTTCGAAAGGTTCGGGTAGGGCAAGGTTAGAGAGTATTTTTCGAAATGTCAAACTCGAAAGCTTAAACGAAAGATATAGTCATAAAATTCGAACGAAAACCCGCCGTCAGAGTGCGTTGCAACCGTCTGGACGCTATTTTCCGTGCCAATTTTGCGACATATCGAAAGCTTAAACGATAACAATGTCGATAAACGAAAGATAAAAACGCCTGAAATGCAAGCGCAGGCACTTCTTTTACGCGTTTCGTCGACTTTTTGTTGACCATCCTTGTTTTTGTTTCTACAGTAAGTGAAACAAAACGTAATTTTCGACTGCCACCATGACAAAGAGACCTTTTCGTTTTCGCCCCGTCGTCGCCGCCCTGGCCCTGACATTTACCTTCATCGCCATCCCCGCCGGCGCCGCGCCGCTGGGCAGCGTGCGATCCATCGCCGCCGCCGCGGACGGCCACACGTGGGACATCGTGACGGACCGTGGCGCCCACGTGCAAATCAGCCTGCCACGCCCGGACGTGCTGCATATCCAGGCCAGCCCCACCGCGCAGCTGACGGGGCCGGGCGACAAGGCGGCGCCGATCGTCGTCGGCACGCCGGACGATGCGAAGTACGTGTTGGAACAGCATCCCGACCATATCATGGTGAAGACCGCGGCCCTCGCGCTGCGCATCGACCGCAATCCGCTGCGCTTCACGTTGTACCGGGCGGGCGAGGCGGCGCCGCTGTGGCGCGAGCTGCAGCCGCTCGACATCGAGGCGAAGCAGGCCGTCCAGGTGCTGTCGACGGATGCCACCGAGCGTTTCTACGGCGGCGGCCAGCAGAACGGCCGCTATGAATTCAAGGGCCGCGAGCTGGCCGTGTCGTATTCGGGCGGCTGGGAAGAGGGCGACCGGCCGAATCCGGCGCCGTTCCTGCTCAGTTCCAAGGGCTGGGCCATGCTGCGCAACACGTGGTCGGACGGCGACTACGACCTGCGCGGCGACGAGCAGATCGCGCTGCAGCACGCGGAAGGCCGCTTCGACGCCTATTATTTCGTCGCGCCCGACATGCGCGGCGCGCTTGCCGGCTACACGGCGTGGACGGGCCGCGCACGCCTGCTGCCGCGCTGGGCGCTGGAGTTCGGCGACGCCGACTGCTACAACGACGGCGACAACATCAAGAAGCCGGGCACGGTGCCGCCGGGCTGGAGCGACGGCCCGACCGGGAAGACACCGGACGTCGTCGCCAGCGTCGCCAAGCGCTACCGCGAGCACGACATGCCGGGCGGCTGGATCCTGCCGAACGACGGCTACGGCTGCGGCTACACGAATTTGCCGGAGACCGTGAAAGGCCTCGCGGGCTATGGTTTCCGCACCGGCCTGTGGACGGAAAACGGCGTCGACAAGATCGCGTGGGAAGTCGGCCATGCCGGCACGCGCGTGCAGAAGCTGGACGTCGCGTGGACCGGCAAGGGCTATCAGTTCTCGCTGGACGCGAACAAGGCCGCTTACGATGGCATCCTAAAGAATTCCGACAGCCGGCCGTTCATCTGGACGGTGATGGGCTGGGCCGGCACCCAGCGCTATGCCGTCGCATGGACGGGCGACCAGAGCGCCAGCTGGGACTATATCCGCTGGCATGTGCCGACCCTGATCGGTTCGGGCCTGTCGGGCCAGGCGTATGCGACGGGCGACGTCGACGCCATCTTCGGCGGCAGTCCGGAGACGTACACGCGCGACTTGCAGTGGAAGAGTTTCACGCCGGTGCTGATGGGGATGTCCGGCTGGTCGGCGGCGGAGCGCAAGCACCCGTGGTGGTTCGACGAGCCGTACCGCGCCATCAACCGCCGCTACCTGAAACTCAAGCTGCGCCTCACGCCGTACATGTACACGCTGGCGCGCGAGGCCGAGGACAGCGGCGCGCCGCTCGTGCGCGGCCTGATGTGGGACTACCCGCACGATCCGGCCGCGTGGACCGAGAAGTATAAATACCAGTTCCTGCTCGGTCGCGACCTGCTGGTGGCACCCGTGTACCGCAGCCAGGCGGCGAGCGGCGGCTGGCGCAAGGGCATCCACCTGCCACAGGGGATGTGGTTCGATTACTGGGACGGCCACCAGGCCACGGCGGGCGCGGACGGACGCGACGTCGACCTGAAGGTCACGCTCGACAAGCTGCCCGTGTTCGTGCGCGCCGGCGCCATCCTGCCGATGTATCCGGAAGTGCTGTACGACGGCCAGAAACCCAAGGACCGCGTGACGTTCGACGTCTACCCGCAGGCCGGCGAATCGGCGTTCACGTTATATGAGGACGACGGCAACACGCGCCGCTACCAGCAGGGCGAATCGAGCCGCCAGACGATCCGCATGACGGCGACCGGCCGCGACGCGACCATCGACGTCGGTGCGGTGGACGGCACTTACGCCGGCCAGGAAGTGCGGCGCGGCTACAGCCTGCGCATGCTGGCCGCGCACGCGCCGGATGCCGTGCAGGCCAACGGCGGCGCGTTGCCGGCCCGCGCCAGCCTTGCCGCGCTGGACGCGAGCGACGACGGCTGGTTCTTCGATCCGGCCGACCGGCGCGGGACGCTGCACGTGAAGACGGCCGCGCGCGACATCCGCGCGCCGCTGCGGATCGCCGTGCGCGGCGCGCTCGCGGCGCGTGCCGACGACGCCTTCCCGGCCGCGCCGGAAGCGGGCCGCGCGATTCCGGCCGACGCCATCGCCGTCATCAACTGTCCGGTGGAAGAGCCGGGCCAGGGCCTCGAGCGCGCGTTCGACGGCAAGCCGGATACATGGTTCCGCACCCTGCGCAGCCAGGCCGTGAAGAGCGGTCCGCACGAATGGGTGCTGGGCTTCGCCGAGCGCCGCCTCGTGGACGGCATCGAGATCGCGCCGCGCAACGACCAGCACTGGACGAGCGGCCAGGTGCGCGACTACGAAGTCTATGTCGGCGATACGAACGGCGACTGGGGCGCGCCGGTCGCGCGCGGCCGCCTGCAACTGGCGCAGGGCACGCAGGTCATCAACTTCCCGGCCACCGCCGGCCGCCTGCTGCGCTTCCGCGTGCTGAGCGTGCATAACCCGGATGGCGATGGCGCCAGCGCGCTCGATCCGATGGTCACGGCGGCGCAGGGGCCGGCGCCCGCCAGGGCCTACGACGCGGCGCTGCCGGCCGACGTCCCGCCGATCACGGTGTCCGAATTCCACGTGCTCGAACATCGTCACGCCGACGGGCCCGCGCGGCAAGTCTATCTGTCCGACCTCGCGCTGCCGAAGTCCGCGGCGCGCGACAAGCCGGCCACGGTCGGGTCGAACGCGGCATCCGGGATGCGCATGAACGGCCTGCACTTCCGCAAGGGCGTCGGCGTGGGGCCGGCCAGCCGCATCGACCTGGCGCTGGGCGGCGACTGGGACCTGTTGCGCGCCGACCTCGGCGTCGACGACAGTTGCCGGGGCAGCGGCGGCCTGCAGTTCCAGGTCTGGAGCGGGTCGAAGCTGTTGTACGACAGCGGCCTGGTCACCCCGCCCGCCGTCGTCAAGCCCGAGATCGACGTGCGCGGCCTGCGTGAACTGAGCCTGCGCACCCTGGGCGCCCGCGGTGCGAGTCCGGGCAAGGTCTGCGCCGACTGGGCCAATGCGCGCCTGACCGGTAGTCCGGGCGCGACCGTCACACCACGCTGAGCGCGCCGACCGCCACAGCACACCATCATTACAACGAGGAGCAGCAGCCCCTGTCCGGAACAGGGAGGGACTGCTGCATCCGCAAACAAGGAGACAAGCATGAACAGCAAGCGCTTCACCCTGCGGCACGACGCCATCCGGCATGCCACGGCCATCCTGATCGCCCTCGCGGCGAGCGGCGGCCAGGCCTGGGCGCAGTCGAACGCCACGACGACGATCTTCGGCGAGGTGCGTGCGGCGGCCGGCGCCACCGTCGTCATCGAGAACCTGGCTACCGGCGTGCAGCGCACCGTGAGCCCGGATGCATCCGGGCGCTATGCCGCCACGTCGATGCCGCCCGGCCGCTACGCCGTCAAGGTGCTGCGCGGCGGCGCCGTCGAGGCGAGCCGCGAGGTGGAAGCCGTCGTCGGTTCCGGCGTCGAGGCCAGCTTCGGCGCGGGCGGCATGCAGACCGTCGTCGTGTCGGCGACGCGCTCGTACATCGACGTCTCCAACACGAACAACGGCGTCGTGTTCACGGCGAAGGAGCTCAAGGCGCTGCCGGTGGCGGACGATATCGCGTCGGTCGTCCAGCTGACGCCGGGCGTCAACCGCGGCACCAACAGCCAGTACGGCAATGCGCCGCAGATCTCCGGTTCGGGCCAGTCCGAGAACGCGTTCTACGTCAACGGCTTCCCCGTCACGAACATCCTCACGCAGGTAGGCGCGTCCGAGCTGCCGTTCGGCGCGATCGCCAACATGCAGGTGCTGTCCGGCGGCTACGGCGCGGAGTTCGGGCGCTCGACGGGCGGCGTCATCAACGTCACGACGAAGAGCGGCGGGAACAAGTTCGAATTCGGCGGCAAGCTGCAATACCTGCCGGCCCGCCTGCGCGCGGCGCCCGAGAACACCTATTATCCGCGCACGGGCGCCTATCCGGACACGGACGGCAAGCTGCTGTACTGGAACCGCGACAACACCACGCGCAGCCGCGTCGCTGGCCTGTACGGCGGCGGCCCGCTGGTCCGCAACAAGCTGTTCGCCTTCGTCGCGCTGGAGCGCACCGTGACGGACGGCGAAGCGATCGCCGCCGCCAGCAGCGCCGGCACCACGTCGCCGACCGGCTGGAGCAGTTCGCACACGACGGTCAACCGCTACCTGGCCAAGCTCGACTACAACCTGACCGACGACCACCATGTCGAGTACACGAAGCTGTACGACCGCACCGTCGGCCGCACCCAGGCCTATGGTTTCGACTATGCGACCCTGACGCGCAACGGCACGCCGCGCGGCGCGGGTCAGGAGACGATCAACTGCTGCGGCGCCGCCGCCGCGCCGGGCGCCAACGCGGACATCGTCAAGTACACGGGCTACCTGCGCGACGACCTGACGGTGACCGCGCTGTACGGCGATTCGCGCACCACCCATCGGCGCATCCCGGACGGCTACGACCCGGGGCTCGCGCAAACGTCGTCGACGGTGTCGACGCAGGTGCCGGGCCTCGTCTACAACAACCCGCAGACCGTCACCGGCAGCCTCGTCGACCCTGCATCGGAAGACCGCCAGAAAGGGCTGCGCCTGGACGTCGAGTACAAGCTGGGCCAGCACGGGCTGCGTGCCGGCATCGACCGCATCGAGGTCGAATCGTTGGTCGGCCAGACGCTCGCCGGCGGTTACCGCTGGACCTACCGCAAGGCCAGCGATCCGAACCGCGCCATCAACGGCGCGTCCGAGACGCCGGCCCAGGGCGGCGGCTACGGCGCGCAAGGCTATTACGTCAGCCGCGACGTCAACACCAACCTCGCGCGACCGACGAGCGTGCAGTCGGCGCAGTACATCCAGGATCACTGGCAGGTCGCGCGCCGCGTGCTGCTCGACCTGGGCCTGCGCCGCGAGCAGTTCACCAACTACACGACCAAGGGCGATGCCTTCATCTCGCAGCGCAACATGATCGCGCCGCGGTTTGGCGCCACGTGGGACGTCAAGGGCGACAGCTCGCTGAAGGTGTTCGCCAACGCGGGCCGCTACCATCTGCCGGTGCCGTCCAACCTGTCCAGCAATATGGCGAGTCCGCTGCTGTCGACCAGCCAGTTCTTCACCTACACGGGCGTCGATCCCGCGACGGGCGCGCCGACCGGCCTGCACCCGATCGGCAACGCGTACTCGGCGAACAACTTCTACGGCCAGGGCCGCGACGCGCGCGAAGTGACGGCCGTGGGCCTGAAGCCGCTGTCGCAGGACGAGTTCTCGCTGGGCTTCGAAACGGCGTTGACGCGCCGGCTCGTCGCCGGCGGCAACCTGCTGTACCGCCGCCTGAACGACACCAACGACGACACTTGCGACCAGCGTCCGATCGATGCGTGGGCCGCGCGCAACCACGTCGACGAGAGCCAATGGGGCGGCTTCCAGTGCGCCATCATGAACCCGGGCCGCGACAACAGCCTGATGATCGACTTCAATGACGGCCGTGGCCTGCGCCGCGTCGACATCACGGCGGCCGAGTGGGGCAACCCGCTGCCGGAGCGCACGTACAAGGCGCTGACCGTGTTCCTCGAGCACCCGTTCAGCAACGGCTGGTACGGCAAGGTCACGTACACGCTGTCGGCGCTGAAGGGCAATATGGAAGGGCAGACGGATACGATCGGCGGCGGCGACGTGGCGCTCACCGTCAGCGACGACCACAAGGAACTGATGTACAACGCCTACGGCTACCTGCCGAGCGACCACCGGCACCAGATCAAGGCGTACGGCTTCGCCCAGGTCCTGCCGGAGGTGACGGTGGGCGCCAACCTGGCGCTGGTCTCGGGCGCGCCGCGCAACTGCATCGGCGCGCTGCCCGACGACCTGCGCTTCGACGGCGACTACGGCGACGCCTACTTCTACTGCAACGGCCAGCCCGCGCCGCGCGGCAGCCAGGGCCGCCTGCCGTGGCAGATGCAGCTGGACCTGAACGCGGCCTGGAGCCCGGCCCGCGTGAAAGGGCTGACGTTCCGCGCCGACGTCTTCAACGTGTTCGATCGCCAGACCGTCAACCGCTACAACGAGACGCGCGAGGACGCCGGCGCCATCAACCGCTACTACCTGCAGGTGGCGAGCCGCGCGGCGCCGCGTTCCGTGCGCCTCACGGCCGAGTACAACTTCTGAGGACGCCATGCCCCAGCGCTTGTCATCGCAACGACGCGACTTCCTCGGGACGTGCACCCGGCGGGCCGCGGGGCTGGCCGCGCTGGCGCTGCCGGGCGCCGCGTCGTCCGCACCGGTGCCCGTCGCGATTCCCACGCGGGCGACGGGCCACGTCGTGCCGCCCACGATCGTCGGGCTCAGTTACGAGACCGCCGTGCTGCGCGACCCGCGCTTCCTTGCCGCGTCCAACACGGCGCTCGTCGCGCTGTTCCGGCGCCTGAATCCGGACGGCGTGCTGCGCCTGGGCGGGAACACGAGCGACCTGGCGCTGCCAGCCGGCTTCGCGGGTCCGCTGCCCGCGCTGCATCCGCTGTACCGGCAGCGCGAGCGCGTGCAGCCGTATTACGCCGTGCCGGACGACGCGCTGGCGGCGCTCGCCGGTTTTCTCGACGCGGCGGGCTGGAAGGTCGTGTTCGGCCTGAACCTGCGCGCGGACAGCGCATCGCTGGCGGCGGCGTACGCGGCCAGGGTGCGCGCGGCGCTCGGCCCGCGCCTGCTGGCGCTGCAGGTCGGGAACGAGGCGAACAATTATTTCAAGACGTATGCGGAGTACAAGGCCGCGTGGGACCGGGTGGCCGGGCCGGCCGACCGCGGCGACATCGCGGGACCGGACAGCGGCGCGAACACGGACTGGGTCCAGGCGTTCGGCCGCGAGGTGCCGGGCGCGCCGCTGCTCAGCCGTCATTACTACCGCGAGGCGGCCGAACGTGGCTCGCTGGACGACATCCTGACACACGATGCGGACTTCGACCGAGAGATCGTAGTGCTCGCCGCGGCGGCGCGCGGCCACCGCCACGGGTTCTGGCTGACGGAGACGAATTCGTATTACCGCGGCGGCCGTGCCGGCGTGAGCGACGCGTTCGCGGCGGCCCTGTGGGGCCTGGACTTCACCTTGTCGGCCGCCTACCACGGCGCGGCCGGCGTGTGCTTCCAGGGCGGGCCACGCGGCAGCATCGAGAGTTCGCTGGAAGGGCACGACACACGCGGCGGTGGCGCGGCGCCGGGCAGCATCGACGCGGCAAGTTCGAATTATTCGCCCATCGGCGGCGACCTGGGCGCAGGCTTCGCGCCGCGGCCGCTGTACTACGGCCTGCTGTGTGCACGCCTGCTGGCGGGCGGACGCTTCCACGCGCTCGACACGGCCGCCTTGCCGCCGGACGCGCGCGTGTACGCGACGGCGCACGACGACGGCACACGCATCGTCGCCGTCAACGCGAGCCGCACCCGCGCCCGTGCGCTGCGCTTCGCCGGCCTGCCGCCGCGTGCCGGCGTGCGTGCGGCACCGCTGTCGGCACCGGACGTGGCGGCGCGCACGGCGCTTGTCTTCGGCCAGGACGACCGCACCCTCATGCCGGGCACGGACTGGCAGCTGCGCTACCGCGCGCTGCGGCCGGTGTCGACGCACGGCGCGCTCGACGTGACGCTGCCCGCCGGCACTGCCATCCTCATCCACGTGGCGGCTTGAGCGCCACCCCGCGGCCGCCATGCCGGCGGGCGAGCCGCGTCCATCCAGCCGGCTTTTCACGATGACGAAGGAATCGACGATGAAACGAAGAAGCCTCATGCTGTCCACCCTCGCGCTGCTGGCGGCCGCCGGCGTGCCGGCCGCGGCCAGTGCAGCTGATTACCAGGTCGCCCTCGCGGGGAATGCGTTCGTCACCCAGGCGCCGGCCAACGCGACGGAAGAAATCAACGATGGCGGCCTCGCCAACTGGACGAGTCCCGCCACGGTGACGAGCATCTGGTTCCGCATGGCCGCAGCCGGCAGCGCCACGCTCGCGCTGGACGCGCGCCTGGCCGGCAGTTCCACGAGCCGGATCCGTGCGACGGTGGCCGGCAAGGATTACGACCTGACGCTGTCCGGCACCGCGTTGACGACGTACCCCATCGGCACGATCGCCGTGACGGCCCCGGGGTATGTGCGCGTCGACCTCAAGGGCGTGACCAAGGACGGCGGTTATTTCGGCGACGTCGCCGCGTTGCGCGTGACGACCGACGTCCCGCTGAATTATGCGAACGACGCCGAGAACTATTACTGGTCGCGCCGCGGCCCCTCGGTCCACATGGGGTACAAGGTGCCGGCGAATACGGAATACTTCTACAACGAGGTGACGGTGCTGCCGGGGCAGGACAAGATCGGTTCCTACTTCATGGCGAACGGTTTCGTCGGCGGCTACCTCGGCATCCAGGTGAACGGCGCCCACGAGCGGCGCGTGCTGTTCTCCGTCTGGGATGCGGACAGCGGCGCCAGGACGACGCTCGTGAACAAGGGCGCGGACGTCGTCGACAACGGCTTCGGCGGCGAGGGCACGGGCGGCCAATCGTACCTCGTCTACGACTGGGTCGCGGGCCACACCTACCGCTTCCTCACGCGCGCCCGACCGGACGGCGCCGGCAACACGGATTTCAGCGCCTGGTTCCTCGCACCTGAAAAGGGCAATCGATGGCGCCTGATCGCGACGTGGAAGCGGCCGCAGACGTCCACCTACCACGCGGGCGTGTACTCGTTCGTCGAAAACTTCATCGACACGAACGGCTACCTGGGACGCAGCGTCCGGTTCGGCAACCAGTGGGCGCGCGACACGGCCGGCAAGTGGACCGAGATCGCGACCGCGCGCTTCACCGGCGATGCGACGGCCGCGAACGGCCAGCGCAAGGACTACGCGGGCGGCGTCGACGGCGGTCAGTTCTATCTGCGGAACGGCGGCTTCTTCGCCGATTACGTGAACATCAACCAGAGCTTCACGCGGCCCGCGACGGCGACGCCGCCGGCCGTCGACGTGAATGCGCTGCCGCAGTGACGTCGCGGGAATCGGTGTGCCGCGTCCGGCGGCGCGCCTCGCCGGCCTGCAGCCGGCAAGCCGCAGGCCGTCGTCGGGGCAGCGCGGGACCGCGCCGGCTACTGGCCGTCGCGCGCCACCTGGACCAGCGTGTCGAGGCGGTTGCCGTCGGCGCACAGCGCGCCGCCGGCACCGAAGTCGGCGTCCTGGGCGAGCCGGGTGAGCACCGACCCGCTGGGCATTTCCAGCGCCACGCGGGCGCCGCGTTCCCACGCGTGGCGCAGCGTATCGGCCCACAGCACGGGGCGCGCCATGTTCGCAGCGAGGTCGGCGACGATCCGCTCGCCGTCGAACAGCGCGCGTGCGGCGCTGCTGCTGATGTACGTGATGCGCGGACGCCGGCTCGCCACCTGCGCGGCGGCGCGGGCGAGCGCGCGCGCCTGCTCGTCCAGCAGCGGACAGTGCGAGGGCACCGGCACGGCCAGCCGGTCCGCGCGGTGGGCACCTCGCGCCAGTGCCAGGTCCGCGACGGCATCCAGCGCCGCGTCGCGGCCCGCGATGACGAGCTGGCGCGGCGCGTTCAGGTTCGCGAGGTAGACCGGCATGTCCGGACGATCGACCTGCGCGAGCAGCGGTGCGAGCTGCTGGCGCGTGAGGCCGCCGATCGCGGTCATGCCGTAGCCGGACGGGTAGGCGTCTTCCATCAGCCGCGCGCGCAATTCGACGAGGCGCGCGGCGTCCGCGAAGTCGAGCACGCCCGCCACGACGGCCGCGGGCCAGGCGCCGATGGACAGTCCGGCCACCATCCGCGGCGCCGCGCCGTGTGCCGCCAGCACGCGCGCCATCGCGACGCCTGCCACCAACAAGGACAGTTGCACGGCGACGGTGGAGCGCAGCGCGTCGGCGCCGTCCAGCGCGAGGACGTCGCGGCCCAGCGCTTGTGTGGCCTCCGCCAGCGTCCGCGCCGTTTCCGGATGATCCGGCAGCGCGTGCAGCATGCCGGGCTTTTGCGCGCCCTGGCCGGGAAAGGTGAACAGGACGCTCATGCGGCCTCCCATGGATCGTCGACGAGCCGCGGGCCGGCATCCGTCTTGAGCAGCACGCGCCCGCCGCGCGCATATTCCGCGAGCGCGAAGCCGCCGCCACCCGTGTCGACCTGGATGTCGATGCGGCAGGGCTGGCCGTCCCGCAGCGCGGACAATGCGGCGAGCACGGCGCCGGCGGGCCGGCGCGGCAGGCGCACGAGCAGATCGAGGTCGCTCGTCGCGCGCAGCACCGGCAGTCCGCACGCGAGCCAGTAGCCGGCGCCGCCGGTCGGGCCCCAGTCGACGCCGAGCGCGTCCAGCCGCGGCGCCAGCGCGCGCAGCGCCACGATGCAGGGCAGGTCGCTGGCGGCGGTGTGCGCCCCTGCCGCCAGCATGCGCGGCGTAACGACGGACGCCACGGCGTCGAGTGCGAGACGACCCTTGCAGCGCTCGTTGCGTTGCAGGCCGCGCGCACCTGCGGGCACGATGCCGGGCCGGGTGGCTTCGCGCCGCACGACGAGCGGCGCGCGCGGGTCCAGCCAGTCCGGCCGCACGCCGTCGACCGCGAACGCGCCGGGACGCTGCGTGAACAGCAGGTCGTGCGGACGGGGCGCCGGCATGTCAGCCCACCAGCGCGCGGACCGCGAAGTACAGCAGCGACGGGCCGAGGAGGCAGCCGATACCCGTGTGGAACGTCGCCACGAGCGCGCCGTACGGCACGAGCTTGCGGTCGGTGGCGGCCAGGCCCGCCGAGACGCCGCTGACCGTGCCGGCCAGGCCGCCGAACACCATCGCCGAGCGCGGCGTGGACAGGCGCAGGAAGCGCGCGGCCATCGGCGTGCCGACCATGACCATGATCGCCTTGACGAGGCCCGTGGCGATCGACAGCGCCATGAGTTCCGAGCTGGCGCCGATCGCGGCGCCCGTCACGGGGCCGACGATGTAGGTGACGGCGCCGGCGCCGATGGTCGTCATGCTGATCGCGTCGCGGTAGCCGAACGCCCACGCCACGCTGGCGCCGACGATGAACGGCAGCACGGTGCCGAGCAGCAGGGCGACGACGCCCATGAGGCCCGCCTTCTTCGCTTCCACGACCTGCACCTCGAACGCGGTGGCGACGATGGCGAAGTCGCGCAGCATGGCGCCGCCCATCAGGCCGACGCCGGCGAACAGGGAGACGTCGGCGAGGCCCTTCTGGCCGCCCGTCTGGATGCCGCCCCAATAGGCGAGACCGAGGCCGATGAGGATGGCGATGGCGGAACCGTGCACGCGGCCGAACGTGAGGCGGCGCGACAGCTGCATCGACACGATCATGACGAAGCCGACGAGGGCGAAGGCCAGCACGAGGCCATTGTGTTTGACAGTCTTTTCCAGGAGTTCGAGCATGGTGGCCTCCGTTATGCGCGTTGCGTGGCGACGCGGGCTTCGGCGTCGGGTTCGGTGCCGGGCGCCGGGCGTTCGCCGCGGTTGATCAGCGAGACGCAGACCGCGCACACGAGCACCGAGCCGAAGGCGGCGAGCACGGCGACGGGGCCGCCGCGCAAGGCCGCGACGACGTTCTGCTGGGCGGCCATGGCGACGACCACCGGGATGTACATCGCGCCCCAGAAACCGACGCCCATCTCGGTCTGCGCCGGCATCAGCCCGCGCTTGTGCAGCCACAGGCGGGCGCAAATCAGCAGGATCATGGCGATGCCGACCCCGCCGACGTTGGTCTTGGCGCCCAGCAGCGTCCCGAGCAGGTCGCCCAGGAAGATGCCGAGCAGGTGGCATACGGCCAGCAATGCGGTTCCATAGATAATCATGTGTGTCTCCTCTTCGTCCAAAAAAAGGTGGAACGGCCGTGGATATTGTTGTTGGCGGCCGGGTACTGCGGCGAATAGCTAGTCGACGGCCTCCCATTCCGATGCGAGCAGCGCGCGCACGGTGCGCGACGCGCCGCGATGTTGTCCTTGCAGACGGCTCGACAGGTCGCGGCGCGGATCCTCGAGGATGTCGGCCAGCGCTGCCTCCAGCGCGCCGTGCACGAGCGCGATGTCCTGCTCGTCCGGCAGCGCGAGGTTGGTCAGTTGCAGCACCTCGTGCAGGAGGCCGAGCGAGGCGAAGCTCTTGATGTCGTAGGCCATCGGCGGCACGCTGGCCGCCAGCCGTTCCAGCGCCTCGACGGAACGCAGGGTCACGCGCGCGGCCGACGCCTTGCCCATCGCGTGGACGGCGACGGCCGGATCGTCCAGCGCGATCAGGCGGTTGGCCTGGTAGCCGTGGGCGAGGAAGGCGCCGGACATCGCGAGGCCGACGATCAGGCCGATGACGGGATGGCCGGCCTGGCGGGCATCCGCGTAGGCGGCCACCGCGCCGGCGAGCGCCTGGTGGATGCCGTACGCTTCCTCGCGCTGGCCGTAGGCCTGGCTCGGGACGTCGATGACCGCGACGATCGGGCGCTTGGTAGCGGCGTCGCGGTCCATGGCGATGACGTCGCGCACGGCCTGCGCCAGGCGCCAGCCTTCGACGAGGCCCACCTCGCCGTCGCGGGCGCGGGGAAAGGCGTTGTCGGCGTCGGGCACGACGGCGATGTAGCGCGCCGGGCGGCCGGCGAGGATCGCGTCGCAGGCGTGCACGGTCGTCCAGTCGTAGGCTGGGTGGGCGCCGCCCGTGAGCAGGCGCAGCCACATGGCGCCGCGCGAGGCGTGGTTGGTGTGGGAAGTCATTCTGCCAGTCCTTTCGAATAGATCTCGCGTACGTCGTCGGCCGTCGCCTGGCGCGTCGTGTCGACCCGCGCCAGGCAGGCGAGGAAGTCGGCGGCGCGGTCGCTGCGGTGGATCGCCGGCACGCCCCGTGCGGACAGGTCGGCGACGGCTGCGCGGATGGCCGCCGTGTCGTCGTCGACGCAGGCGTCGGCCAGGTGCGTGGCCGCACGCTGCTCGCCGCCCGTCAGGCCCCAGATCAGGGCGCGCTGGCGCGCGTCGAATTCCGCGACGCCGGCTTCCTGCTCGATCACTTGCGGGCCGTTCAGGCCGAGGCGCGCCTCGCGCGTCATCACGAAGTAGGAGCACAGGCCGGCCGCGATCGACATGCCGCCGTAGCAGCCGACCGTGCCCGCGCTGACGCCGATCACGGGACGGTGCCGGCGCAGGGCCACGATGGCGGACTGGATCTCGGCGATGCCGGCCAGGCCCAGGTTCGCTTCCTGCAGGCGCACGCCGCCGGTCTCGAACACGATCACGGCCTGCGTGGGGATGCCGCGCTCGTTATCGCGGGCGGCCAGTTCCAGCGCGCCGGCGATCTTGGCGGCGCCGATCTCGCCCATGCTGCCGCCCTGGAACGCGCCTTCGATCGCCAGCACGACGGTCGGCAGGCCGGCGAGCGTGCCCTTGGCGACGATGACGCCGTCGTCGGCCTGCGTGACCAGGTTCTGCATGGCGAGCCAGGGCGAGTGCAGGCGCGCGAACGGCCCCGCGAGTTCGCGGAACGTGCCCGGGTCGAGCAGGGCCCGGGCGCGGCTGCGCGCGCCCCGTTCGATGAAGCTGTCGCGCTTCAGCAGGTTCTCGATGTTCATGGCCGGCCTCCGTCGTTGGCTTGTTCGTACGCCTGCTCGATGCGCATGCGCACGACGCCCGGCGTCGCGCCGTTGTCGTTGATCTCGATGCGGGCGGCGGGCAGGTCGCCGGCACCGAACACGCGTTCCAGCAGCGCCTTCCAGGTGCCGCCGTAGCCGTCCACGGACGTCTGCACGGCGACCGTCGTGCGCCCGGCGGGCGCCGGCTCCAGCAGCACTTCCAGGTCGCCCGAGCTGACGACGCCGCTGACGGTGCGGCCGCGTGCCGGCTGGCCGGCGCCGAATTGGTATTCCAGTCTTTCCATGATCAATCCATCTCCATAGTCGTTGCGTGGGCGCGTTCGATGCGGTCCAGCAGCAGCGCTGCCGCCAGCAGGTCGGCGGCGCCGCCGGGCGAGACGTGCAGCCGGCGCAGGCGGACTTCCAATGTGTCGAAGGCGCGGCGGCCGTTCGGGGTGGCGACGCCGCCGCACGCCAGCACGCGTTGTGCGCCGTGCTGCGCGGTGTCCAGGGCCTTGCGGCCGCCGCGCGCCAGCAGGCAGGTGTCGTCCAGCGTCGCCATCACGGCGAGCAGGGCGTCGACGCGGGCGTGGTGTTCGGCCGCGCCGCGGGCGCGGGCCAGCTTCAGCATCGGCAGCGCGTGGTCGATCACGTGGGGAAAGCCGGCGGCGGCCTGGCCGCGGGCGCCGCCGACGCCGTGTTCGATGCAGGCACGTTCGCCCTTGTGGCCCGTCCGGAGCGGCGCGCCTGGGTCGACGAGGCGCGCCAGGTGGCCGGCGCGCGCGGCGATGGCGGCAGCGTCGCGCTGCGGCGTCGCTGCCGCCGCCGTGACCAGCAGGCCGAGCGCCCAGATGGCGCCGCGGTGCGTGTTGACGCCGCCGCTGGCCGCCATCATGGCGCTTTCCGCGTCGCGGCCGATGGCGCCGATGCGCCGGCGCAGCAGCAGGTCGTCGGCGGCGATGAGGGCGCCGGCGAGCGCCATCTGGCCGAACGCGGGCCGCAGCGCGCAGGCGGACGCGCACATCAGCGGCCAACTGAGGTCGCGATGGGCGCCGGCGCCGCGCAGGTCGACGAGGCCCGGTTTCGGCGTCAGCATCGCTTCGTCGACGAGGGCGCCGACGGCATGGTGGGCCAGCTCATTGGCTACCCCTTGGGCCGGGGCGGAGGCGGACGACGCGGGAATGGATGCGGGCGCCGTCATCACCAGCTCCTGAATTTGGCGGGCGGTTCGTACAGGCCGCCGGACCAGTCGACCAGCTCCGCGATGCTCTTCGCGGCCAGCAGCGAGCGGGTGGCGTCGGCGCGGCGCACGCCCATGTCCTCGGGCAGCGCGATCAGGCCTTGTTCGCGCATGCGGGCCGTCTGCCTGGGGTCGTGGGTGAGGCCGATCGGCGTGACGCCGGCGACGGCCGCCAGCATCGCCTTGCGTTGCTCCAGCGACTGCGCCTTGTACAGATAGGCGATGCCTTCTTCGGTGAGGACGTGGGTGACGTCGTCGCCGTAGATCATCACGGGTGCCAGCGGCATCCCGGACGCCTTGCCCACGTCGACGGCGTCGAGCGATTCGACGATGGTCGGCTGGCTGCCGTCCTGGAACGTCTCGACCATCTGCACGACGAGCTTCTTGCCGCGCGCGAGCGGATCGTCGGTCTCGATGAGGTCGAGCCAGGCGGGCGTCGGGTGGCGGCGGCCGTGCGGATCGTGTCCCATGTTCGGCGCGCCGCCGAAGCCGGTGAGGCGGCCGTGCGTGACGGTGGACGAATTGGCCAGGCCGTCCATCTGCAGCGTGGAGCCGATGAACAGGTCGACGGCGTACTGGCCCGCGAGCTGGCACAAGGCGCGGTTCGAGCGCATCGAGCCGTCTCGGCCGATGAAGAACACGTCGGGGCGGGCGGCCGTGTAGTTTTCCATGCCCAGTTCCGCGCCGAAACAGTGCACGCTCTCGACCCAGCCCGACTCGATGGCGGGGATCAGCGTCGGGTGCGGGTTCAGCGTCCAGTTGCGGCAGATCTTGCCTTTCAGGCCGAGCTGCTCGCCATAGGTCGGCAGCAGCAGTTCGATCGCGGCCGTGTTGAAGCCGATGCCGTGGTTCAGCGACTGCACGCCGTGGCGTTCGTAGACGCCGCGGATCGCCATCATCCCCATCAGGATGTGCACCGGCTTGATGAGGCGCGGATCGCGCGTGAACAGCGGTTCTATATAGAACGGCTTGTCGGAGCGGACCACGTAATCGACCCACGCGCCCGGAATGTCCACGCGGGGCAGGTCTTTCGGGTCGTCGACGATCTCGTTGACCTGGGCGATCACGATTCCGTCGCGGAACGCCGCCGCCTCGACGAGGGCCGGCGTGTCTTCGGTGCTGGGACCCGTGTACAGATTGCCCTGGCGGTCGGCCTTGTAGCCCGCGACCATCACGACGTTCGGCGTCAGGTCCACGTACAGGCGGGCATACAGCTCGATATAGGTGTGCAGGGCGCCGACGGAAAGCAGGCCCTCCTGCAGGAATTGCGAGATGCGCAGGCTCTGCGCGCCGGCGAAGGCGAAATCGAGCTTGCTCGCGATGCCGCGCTCGAACAGGTCGAGGTGTTCCGGCAGGCTCACGCTGGGCATGATCATGTGCAGGCGGTTGACCCGGTCCGGGTCGACCTGCACCAGCGAGCGCGCCAGGAAATCCGCCTGTTTCTGGTTGTTCCCCTCGAGGACCACGCGGTCGCCGCTGGCCAGCAGCAGTTGCAGCGCCTCGACGATGCGCTCGGGCGCCAGCACGGGGCCGTCGGCCAGGTGGCTGGCCGCCGCCATCCGGCGCGCCTTCTCGCGGCGCCGGGTGTCCCACTGGCGCGGGGCGGGCGTGTTGCTTTCCATGTTGTCTCCTTTGTACGGACAGTGACGCCAGCATAGGAACGGGCAGCCCTGGCTTCAATCAACGCGGCGTCCGAATGTTTACTCTCAGGTTAATGGTTGCGGTATGCTTTGCCGAGGAGCGATGCGATGATCGATGAAGAGATTACCCTGAAGAAACTGGAAGTCTTCCTGGCCTTCATGCGCCTGCACAGCCTGGCGCGCGTGTCGGACGAACTGGGGACCAGCACGGTCAGCATCCACCGCGCGCTGCACTCGCTGGAGGAGGGCCTGCGCTGCCCGCTGTTCCGGCGCGAGGGCCGCAACCTGGCGCCGCTGCCGGCCGCCTATGCGTTCGCCAAGCACGCGCAGCGCGCCGTCAGCGAAACGGAAGAGGGCGTGCGCAAGGTGCGCGAACTGGCTGGATTCGCGGGCGGCCGCCTCAAGATCGGATCGCTGTATTCACTGACCCTGCGCTGTATCCCGCAACTGCTCATGGGCGTCAAGCTGCGCCGGCCCGAGCTGCAGATCGACCTGACCCTGGGCTCGAACCAGGAATTGTTGCGCGGACTGGACGAGGGCCGGCTGGACGCCATCGTCATCGGCCTGCAGGCGCCGCTCGACGATGCGCAGCTGCTGGCCGTGCCGCTGTTCGAGGACCGGATCCACCTGGCCGCGCCGCTCGGTTCGCCGTACGCCGCCCGCGCCCACGTCGACCTGCGCGACCTGCAGGGCGAAAAATTCATTACCCTCGGCGGCGGCTTCGTGACGTCGGACAGCTTCGACCACGCGTTCCGCCAGGCCGGCTACACACCGGAGACGATCATGCGCGTGTCCGACATCTTCTCGCTCATCAACCTGGTCAGCGGCGGCATGGGCTACAGCCTGCTGCCGGGCCGCGTGGCCGAATTCAGCACGCGCATCCAGCTGATCCCGCTCGATGCGCCGTATGCGTCGCACCAGACCATCAGCCTGATCGTGTCGAAGAGCCGCGAACGCGATCCGAACCTGCTGGCGCTGGCCGCCGAGTGCCGGATGTATGGCACGGGGCAGCGGTTGGGCCGCGTCGAGGTCGGCGCCCGGTAACGCGGCCGGGTGTCGCACCGGGCCTGGTTGACGGGATTGCGAGCGGGCATACGCTCGTTCACACCCGCGCGAACCCGAGAACGAAGAGGAAGCGAAGGAAGCCGTCAGGCGGGGCGCCAAGGGCTGGCTGTCGAAGGGCTATTTCGACAATTGCCTGGTGCCGCAGTCCCTGCTCAACATGATCGAGCGCATGCAGGTGGAGCAGGGTTTGTACGTCGCGCAGGCGCGCGCCGAAATCACGCGCAATTCGATCGGCGATGCCGTCATCTCGGCCGACATGTGCGGCAGCGTCGACTACCTGAACGTCGCGGCCGAAAAGATCACCGGGTGGACGCGCGGGAGGCGTGCGGCCATCCCGTCGCCGACGTCCTCGACATCATCGACAGCGCCACCGGACACGCCATCACCAATCCCCTCGAACACGTCCTGCACAGCGACCGGCCGCTCGGCCTGGCCGGCGACCGTCCTGGTGGGCCGCGGCGGCAAGCGCATCAACTTCGGCGCCACCGGCGTCGATCCGGCCTGCCTGCAGCTCGAACTGACCGAGAGCGTGTCGATGCGCGACGTGGGCGCCAGTGCCGACCTGCCGGCCAAGCGCAAGGCGATGGACGTGTGGATCGCCGTGGACGATGTCGGCACCGGCGACTCGAGCCTGAGCTACCTGAATCAATTCCCCATCGATGTGCTCAAGATCGATCAATCGTTCGTCCGGGCGATCGACGCGGGGGCGGGCGGCAACGGCGCCATCGTCAGCGCCGTCATCGGCATGGGCAAGAACCTGCGTCACCGGGTCGTCGCCGAGGGCGTCGGGGACCAGGAGCAGCTGGCGTTTCTCATGGCGCACGATTGCAACGAGGCGCAGGGCTACTGGTTCAGCCGTCCGGTCGATCCGGCCGCGACGGGCGCGATGCCCGGCGCCGGCGTGTGCGCCTGACGCTCCGCCGGCGGCAGGCAACCCAGCCCGACCAGCGTGCATTCGACGGCGGCGTCGAGCGGCGTGTGCGGCTCGGCGCCCAGCACGTCCACGAGGCGCGCGTTGTCCAGCCGGACCGGCTGGCGCCACAGGTAACGCATTTCCAGCAGCTCGCGCAGGGTCTCGTTGAACGGCGCCGCCAGCCGCACGAACCACCACGGGAAGGCGCCGACGGATGCGCTTGCGCCGCGGTGCGCGACGACGCGGCGGATGGCGTCGCACATGGCGGTGCCGTCGGGGTCCCAGTGACCGCCCATGTGGAAGCGCGCGAACGGTGCGAGCTGCGCGCGGTGCTCGATCAGCGCGGCCATCGTCGCCGCCACGTCGGGCAGGTAGGCCCACTGGTGCCCGGCGCCTGGCGCGCCCGGGTTGGCGATGCGGCCGACCGGCTTGCCCGGCTTGACGAGGGCCTGGGCGAACCAGTTGTTGCCGGCGCGCGGGCCGAAAAAATCGCCGCTGCGCACGATGAGCACGCGGCCGCCGCGTGCCGCGTGGGCTTCCAGCGCCGCTTCCATCCGTACCCGCAGGCCGCCCTTGCGCGTCGCGGGATGCTGGGGCGCGTCCTCTTTGAGGAGCGGGAATGCGTCCGGCCCGTAGTTGTACACGGTGCCGGGCAGGACGACCAGCGCACCATTGGCGGCGGCCGCCGCGATGGTGTTGTCCAGCATGGGCAGCACGAGCTTGTCCCAGTCGCGGTAGCCGGGCGGGTTCACGGCGTGCACGATGACGGCGCGGCCTTGCGCGGCGCGCGCCACGTCGGCGCGGTCCAGCGCGTCGCCTGCCACCCACTCGATGCCGTCGGCGTCGACCGTCCCGGCGGCCAGCCCGCGCTTGAGGCCCCGCACCTGCCAGCCGTCCTGCGCGAGCCGGCGCGCCACCTCGCCGCCGATGCCGCCGCTGGCGCCCAGTACCAGCGCCGTCTTCTGTTGGTCCGATCCGTTCATGCCGTCCTCCGTGTGTGGAAACTGTTGAAAGTGTTGACAGCGTAACCGTTCGTCTGGCTCAATGGAATTGCATGACTTTTACTAGTAGCTATACATTTTTGTAGAACATGACGATCGAATGGGAATTCTATCGCGCCTTCCTCGGCGTGCTGCGCGAAGGCTCGTTGTCGGGCGCGGCGCGCGCGCTCGGCGTCGCGCAGCCGACGGTCGGGCGCCATGTGGCGGCGCTGGAGACGGCCCTCGGGCTCGTGCTGTTCACGCGCTCGCAGACCGGCCTGTTGCCGACGGAGGCCGCGCACGCGCTGCGCCCGCACGCCGAGGCGATGGAAAGCACGGCCGCCGCGCTGGAGCGCACCGCGTCCGGCCTGCGCGGCGGCGCGGGTGCCGTCGCGGGGGCGGTCCGGATCAGCGTCAGCGACGTCGTCGGCGTGGAAGTGATGCCGGCGATCGTGGCCGGCCTGGCGCGGCGCCATCCGGCGTTGAAGGTCGAGCTGGTGCTGTCGAACCGCGTGCACGACCTGCTGCAGCGCGAGGCCGACATCGCCGTGCGCATGACGGCGCCGCGCCAGGAACAGCTGGTGGCGCGCCGCGTCGGCGCGATCGAGCTGGGGTTTCACGCCCGCGCCGATTACCTCGAACGGTGCGGCACACCGGCCACGCTGGACGACCTGGGCGCGCACGCCCTGATCGGCTACGACCGTCCGACGCCGTTCGTGCGCCAGGCCGCGAAGGCGCTGCCGGGTTATGCGCGCGAGCGCTTCGCGCTGCGCACGGACAGCGACGTCGCCCAGCTGGCGCTGATCCGCGCCGGCGCCGGCATCGGCGTGTGCCAGGTGCCGCTCGCGGCGCGCGCGCCGGGGCTCGTGCGCGTGCTGGCCGATGCGTTCTCGTTCCGGCTCGACACGTGGGTCACGATGCATGAGGATTTGCGCGCCAGCCCGCGCTGCCGGGTCGCGTTCGATGCGCTGGTGGCCGGCCTCGGCGACTATATCGGCGCGCAGCCGCCGGCGCAGGCCGGGCGCGCGGTCAAAGGTCGATGAAGCCGCGCTGCACGGCCAGCGTGACGGCGTGCGCGCGGTCGTTCGCGCCCAGCTTCACGAGGATGGTGCTCATGTGGGTCTTGACGGTCGTCTCGCCGATGTGCAGCTGCTGGCCGATGCCGCGGTTCGAGTGGCCGACGGCCGCGAGGCGCAGGACGTCCAGCTCGCGCGGCGACAGCGCGTCGCCCGCATAGTGGATCGCCACCTCGCGCCGCAGCGCCTGCGGCAGGATGTGCGAGCCGTTATGCACCTCGCGCACGGTGGCGGCCAGTTCGCGGCCCGGCACGTTCTTCAGCAGGTAGGCGGAGGCGCCGGCCTTGAGCGCGGCCGCGATGCGGGCGTCGCCGTCGTAGGTCGTGAGCACGACGAGGCGCGCGTCCGGATGCAGGCTGCGGATCGCGCGGATGGCTTCCAGCCCGTCCTTGCCGGGCATCTGCAGGTCGAGGAGCGCGACGTCCGGGCGCCGGCTCGTGAAGAACTGGATGGCTTCGTCGCCGTCGCGGGCCTGCGCGACGACCTCGATGCCGCCGTGCGCGGTCAGCGTGGCGGCTATGCCTTCACGCATCATCGGGTGGTCGTCCGCGATCAGCACGCGGATCGGCGAGGTGCCGGGAGGGTTCATGCGGTGTTTGCGGTGGCATGGTACGGCACCCGATTGTACAACACCGGGGTCAGAGCCCGGTTTTAGGCAATTTCCCAAAACCGGGCTCTGACCCTAATGCCGTTAAGTTAAGGCCAAAAAGACCGCTCCGACTAACATCTGAGTGGCCTTTTCAAGGGCTTCGCGCGGACCTTACCGGTCCTAAACTGGCTGAAATCACGCTTAACTTAACGGCATTAGGCTCTGACCCCGAAGTCTCGACTTCTGCGGACCCTTCAGTACGTGTGGATCAATCCGCGCCGCGCCGCCACGCACGCGGCTTCGGTGCGGCACGAGACGTTCAGCTTGGAGAGGATGTTGTTGACGTGGTATTTGACGGTCCCGACGCCGATGTTCTCGGCGCGGGCGATCATCTTGTTGCTCATGCCGGCGGACAGGTGCGCGAGGATTTCCAGTTCGCGGGGCGACAGGCGGTTGCCGTCCACGCGCCCGGCCAGTTTTTCGGCCAGGCCCGGCGCGAGGTAGCGGCGGTTGGCGGCCACCTGGCGCACGCACAGCACGACCTCGTCGAGGCCCGACTGTTTGAGCAGGTAGGCGCTGGCGCCGGCCAGCAGGCCGCGGTGCACGTCCTCGTCGCCGTCGTAGGTGGTGAGGATGACGATGCGGGCGTCGGGCACGAGGGCACGGATCCTGCGGATCGCTTCGATCCCGCCGCCGCCCGGCATGTTCAGGTCGACGAGCATGACGTCCGGCCGCAGGCGCAGGTAGTGTTCGACGGCCGTGACGGCGTCGGTCGCTTCGCCGACCAGCGCCAGTGCCGGCTCGAGGCGGACCAGCGCGGCCAGGCCGGCCAGGATCAACGGATGGTCGTCCGCGATCAGCAGCGTGATGGGGTGCGGGTCATCCACAGGCGGCCTCGCCGGTGATCGTGGCGGCATGCGCAGGGGTAGAGGCATGCGCATGGCGGGCGCGCGGCAGCGCGAAGCCGGCCGTGCAGCCGTGGTCCGGATTGGCGTCGAGCCAGATGCGGCCATCGTTCGCGTCGACGATGGCGCGGCAGATCGCGAGGCCCAGGCCGAGGCCGTGCACCTTGGTCGTGACGAGCGGGTCGAATGCATCGGATGCCGTCGCAGCGTAGATGCCGGCACCGTTGTCGCGCACGGTGACGACGACCGTGCCGCCGCCGCTCGCGCGGGCGCGGATCGCCAGCCGGCGCGGCCTGCCGGTCTGGGTGCGCAGGGCGTCGACCGCATTGCCGACGAGGTTGCGCAGCAGCTGGCGCAGCTGCACCGGATTCGCGTTCACCGTGCGCGCGCCGGGCGCCAGGGTCACGCGGCAAGCGATGGCGTGGCGGCGCAGGTCGGCCGCGTAGTCGGCCAGCACGTCGTCCACGGCCGCGTCCAGGCGGCAGTCGCCGTGGCCGGTGCGGACCGGGCCCGCCAGCGCGCGCACGCTGTGCACGATGGCGCTCGCGCGGCGCGACGCGTCCAGCACGGCGCACAGCGCGGCATGGGCCTGGGCGGGCGCCTGGGCGCGTTCGATGCAGCGCAGGGCGGCGTGGGCGTGCAGGGCGATGGCGGCCAGCGGCTGGTCGACTTCGTGGGCGATCGACGCGGCCAGCTGGCCGATCGTGGCCAGGCGCGCCTGCCGGTCGGGCTCGAGGCTGGGCGCGCGTGGCGGCGGGTGGGTGGTCATGGCGGCTCCTCGTCCGGTGATCGGCGGCGCGCACGGGAATGTCGCGCCGCCACACGCATTGTCGGGACGATGGCGGGCCGGGTCCAGCTATACGAACGGATATGCCGGGGCGAGCCGTCAGCCCCGTTCCGCCTGCAGCGCCAGGTGCTGGCCGATGAACCAGCTTTGCAGTTCGTTGGCGCGTACGACCTGGCTGACGATCAGGTCGTTGCTGCCGTCGTCGCCGGCGTCGGCCGCCTGGCGTGCCAGCGGGCGGGCGTCCAGCAGGATCGTCTCATGCGCGGCGGCCAGGCGCTCCAGCTGGGCATGGGCCGACTCGCGCCCGCGCGGTGCGCGCGCGATCGACGATTCGCCGGCCACGTCGCCCGCCAGCGCGAACGTGACGCCGCCCAGCGTCTGGATGCGTTCCGCGAGGGCGTCCATGATCGTCACCTGTTCTTCGTAGTGCTTGTCGAACAGCAGGTGCAGTTCGTAGAACGTGGCGCCGGACGTCTGCCAGTGCGCCTTCTTGTACGCGTCGCGCAGCGCCATCGTGTGGGCCAGCAGGCGGTTCAGTGCGCGCACGCCCTGCGAGCGGGTCTGTTCGGGCAGGCCGATGCGCACGGGCGCCAGCGCGCCGAATTCCTGCACGATGCCGGCATTGTCTTGGGGGGAGTGGTCCATGGGGTTCTCGCAAAAGGATGACACCCCGAGTCTATCCGCGCCGCGCGGCGCGGACACTGATCCAAGGATCAGGCAGCGGCGCCGGGCGGCAGCGCCCGTCCGCCGCGGCGGCGTGCGGCGCCGAGCGCGCCCAGGCCGAGCAGCAGCAGGGCGGCGGTGCCCGGCAGCGGTACGTGCACGTTCTTGGCCAGGCCCTCGATGACGTCGTTCTGGCAGGTTTCGCCCCAGTGCATCGCGAACGAGCTGTAGTCCAGCAGGTCGGAGCCGCTCAGGTCGATCTTGAAGGTGAGGGCGCTCTGCGCCGGATTGCTCCGGTTGACGGTGACGGCCCAGGTGCCGGCGAGTCCCGTGTCCTCGACCGAGGCCGACTTGGCGTTGACCGCCGTTTCCTGGTTCTCGCGGTAGTTGCACGAGGTCCCGCAGCTGATGTAGCTGTTGGAATTCAGGATGTTCTGCGCGTTCGTCGCGCCGTTCAGCGCATACAGCTTGAACGTGCCGCCCGTATTGCTCCAGCGGTTGTTGAGCGCGAAGCCGTAGTCCCAGACGGTGCCCTTGGTCGCGTTGTCGGTGGCGTAGTGGTTGCTGCTCGTGCCGGCCGCGTTCCACGTATCCGACAGGAAGACGTCGCCGTAGCCGATGCCCTTGCCGGTCGCGCCCGTCAGCGGGTCCCTGCCCCAGGTCGAGTTCACGCCCGCCTTGCCGGCGAACGCAGTCGTGATCGTGATGGTCAGGACGTCGCCGGCCCGCGCGATCGCGGCCTGCGAAATGTCGTAGGTGCTGCCGCCGATGCTGTCGGAGGCGCCCTTGTTGTCCGCGCCGTAGTAGGCCGTGGTGCCGGAATCGAGGATTGTGGCGGCGCCTGCGTGGCCGATGCCAAGGACGCATGCGGCCGCGACGGCCAGCTTGAGCGCGTTGTTCACAGACTCTCCTCAAATATTCGCACGTTGACCAGTTTCAAACGCAATCATGCCACAGATAAACTTAACTTGTAAATAAATTATTTAATATCAATAAGGAGTGTGATTTTTTTGCAACCAAAAAGTACACCGTGGTATCGCCGATATGCCCGGCGGGTTTTGCTTGCCTTATTCCGGCTTGCACCACGAAAATAGGCGATTAATTTATATCAAGATCACCGATGCCGACCCGAC
Organism: Massilia luteola; assembly: GCF_034420155.1. Classification (NCBI taxonomy): domain Bacteria; kingdom Pseudomonadati; phylum Pseudomonadota; class Betaproteobacteria; order Burkholderiales; family Oxalobacteraceae; genus Massilia; species Massilia luteola. Next base: position 435,531 of record NZ_JAXOFN010000002.1, on the reverse strand, counting down.
CTCCCGCGCACCCGCGCCGCGCCACCCGCCTGGCGACCGTCCTGCTGGCGGCCGTCCTGGCCGCGCCGCTGGCCGCCTGCAACCGGCCGACCGCCGCCCAGCAGCGCGCCCACGCGGTGCAACTGCGCAGCCAGGGGGATTTCCGGGGCGCGCTCATCGTCCTCAAGAACGCCCTCGACGCGGAACCGGCGAACACGGAGACGCGCTACCTGCTGGCCCGGACCTACCTCGACCTCGGCGACAGCACGACGGCCGAAAAGGAAGCGCGGCAGGCGCTGGACCGGGGTTACGCGCGCGGCCCGGCGCTGGCCGCGCTGGCCGCCGCGCTCGTGATGGAAGGACAGCACCGGAAGGCGCTGGACGAGACCAGGGGCGGGCCGGACGACCCGGCGCTGAGCGCCGCCCGCGGCGACGCCTGGCTGGCGCTGGGCCGGAACGACGAGGCGCGGGCCGCGTACGAACACGTGCTGGCGCAGCATCCGGACGACCCGGCGGCCCTCGTGGGCATGGGCCGGCTCGCGATCGTCGAAGGGCATGGCGACGCGGCGCACGGCTACGCGGACCGCGTGCTGGCGCGCGATCCGCGCAATGTGGATGCGCTGATGTTCAAGGCCGACCTCGTGCGCGCCGGCGCGCAACCGGAACAGGCGCTGGCGCTGTACGACCGCGTGCTGGCCGTCAGCCCGCAGCACCGCACGGCCCACGTCGAAAAAGCCTACCTGGCGATCGGCCTGCGCCGCCCGCAACTGGCGCAGGCGGAGCTCGACCTGGCCGCCAGGGCCGCACCCGCCAGCCTGCTGGTGGGCTATACCCAGGCGCTGCTCGACTATTCGACGGACAAGCCGGATGCGGCGCGCGACGTGCTGTACAAGGTGCTCAAGGCCGTGCCCGACCACATGCCCAGCGTGCTGCTGGCCGGTGCCGTCGATCTCAGGCTCGGGTCGTATTACCAGTCGGAGCAATACTTCCGCCGCTACCTGGAGCGCAATCCCGCCAACGTGTACGCGCGCAAGATGCTGGCGCAGGCCCTGATCGGCTCGGGCCATGCGGACGACGCGCGCGCCGTGCTGGAACCCATGCTGGACGCGCGCCAGCTGGACGCCCAGGTACTGGGACTGGCCGCCGACGCCGACATGCAGTCGCACCGTTTCAGCCAGGCGGCCGAGCTGTTTGCCCGCGCGAGCGCGCTCGATACGGCGTCGGCGTCGCTGCGCACGGGACTGGGCCTGTCGCGCCTGGGCGAAGGCGCGACCGACGACGCCGTGCGCCAGTTGCAGGCCGCGACGACGCTCGACAAGAATTCGCTCGAAGCCGGCGAGGCCCTCGTGCAGGCCAACCTCAGGCTGGGCCGGCGCGACGCCGCCCTGGACGCGGCGCTCGCGCTGGAACGCACCCAGCCCGGCAAGCCGCTGGTGCACGCCCTCAAGGGCCAGGTGCTGGCGGCGCAGGGCAAGCCCGACGCGGCGCGCGCCAGCTTCGAACGGGCGCTGGCGCTCGATCCGTCCTACTATCGCGCCGCCGCGGGCCTGTCGCAGCTTGCACTCGACGCGCAGCGGCCGGACGAGGCGCGCCGGATCCTGGTGGCCTTCCTGGGCCGGAACAAGGCCAGTATCGACGCGATGGCGGGCCTGGCGGCGCTGGCCGGGCGGGCCCACGACCAGGCCCAGGTCACGCACTGGCTCGAACAGGCCGCCGCCGTCGACCCGCGTGCGATCGGCCCCGGCGTCGAACTGTGCGGGCAATACCTGCGCACGAAGCAGGTGGACAAGGCGCTGGAACTGGCGCGCCGCCTGCAGGTCAGCCATCCGGAAGACCCGGACCTGCTCGACCTGCAGGGCAAGGCGCAGCTGGCGCGCGGCGATCTGCCGGCCGCTCTGGAATCGTACAAGCAGCTGGCGCAGGCGCTGCCCCGATCCGCGCCGGCGCTGATGCAGGTGGCGGCACTGCGCCTGCTGTCGAACAACCCGACGCAGGCCGAAGACGACTTCAAGAGCGTGCTGGCGATCCAGCCGGACTTCCCGTCGGCCCAGCTGGAACTCGCGGCGCTGTACGTGCGCAAGGGCTCGCCCGATCTCGCGCTGATGCTCGCCGAACGCATGCAACGCCAGCATCCGAACGGCGCGGCCGGCTTCCAGCTGCAGGGCGACATCCTGATGGCCAAGCACCAGCCGGCGGCGGCGCTGCCGGCGTACGAGCATGCCTACGGCCTGCACGTGACGAACGAACTCGCGATCAAGATCGACAGCGCGCTGCGCGAGGCCGGCCGCGTGGCGGAAGCGGAGAGCCGCCTCGGCAAGTGGCTGGCGGCGCACCCGGACGACCTGCGCGCGCAGGCCTACCGCGCCCAGACCTGGATCGGCGCGGGCGACTTCAAGCGGGCGGCGGCGCAGCTGGAAGGCGTGCTGCGGCGCCAGCCCGACAACGCCGTCGCGCTGAACAATCTCGCCGTGTGCTACCAGGCGCTGGGCGACGCGCGCGCGCGGGCGACGGCCGAAGCGGCGCTGCGCGGCGCGCCGCAACGGCCGGACGTGATGGACACGCTGGGCTGGATCCTCGTCGGCGCGGGCGACGCGGCGCGCGCCGTGACCGTCCTGCGCGAGGCGCATGCGCTGGCGCCCAAGGCGCGCGACATCCGCTACCACCTGGCGGCCGCGCTGGCCGCCAGCGGCGACAAGGACGGCGCGCGCAAGGAACTGGACGGCCTGCTCGCGGGCGACATGCGGTTCGCCCAGGCGGACGATGCGCGCAAGCTGTCCGCGCGCCTGAAGACGGGCGGCTGACGGATTCCGGCGCGACGCGCCCGGCATACTCCTGTATCGTTGCGATGCGCCGCATGCGGCGGCGCTTTCCTGTCATCAACTCTGTGAAGCGGAGGCGATTGTGGACGAGACCGAAGTATTGATCGCGGGCGCCGGACCGACCGGCCTCGTACTGGCCCTGTGGCTCGTGCGCCAGGGCGTGAAGGTGCGGATCGTGGACCGCGCCGAGGGGCCCGGCACCAGTTCGCGCGCGATGGCCGTGCAGGCCCGCACGCTGGAACTGTACCGCCAGCTCGACCTGGCGGACGAGATCGTGGCGGGCGGCCTGCGCAACCCGGCCATCAACATGTGGGTCAAGGGCGAACGGCGCGCGCGCCTGTCGTTCCGCGACGCCGGGCGCGAGCTGACCCCGTATCCGTTCGTGCTGATCTACCCGCAGGACCGCCACGAACGCGTGCTCGCGCGCCGGCTGGAAGAAGCGGGCGTGCACGTGGAGCGCAACACGGAGCTGGTGGGCTTCGAGCAGGATGCGGAAGGCGTGGTCGCCCGCCTGCGCGGCCCCGCGGGCGAGTCGGTCTGCAAGGCGGCCTGGCTGGCCGGCTGCGACGGCGCCCATTCGATCGTGCGGCATCAGCTGGGAACCGGTTTCGAGGGCGGCACCTACGAACACACGTTCTATGTGGCCGACGTCGACGTGACGGGGCCGTCGGCGAACGGCGAAATCCACCTGTCGCTGGAAGACGGCGACTTCGCCGCGCTGTTCGCGTACGACGAACAGGGCAGCGCGCGCCTGATCGGCGCCGTGCGCGACGACGCGGCGAAGCCGGGGCGCGACCTCGAGTTCGACGACGTGCGCCAGCGCGCCATCGCCAGCCTCGGCTTGACGATCGAACGCGTCAACTGGTTTTCCACGTACCGCGTGCACCACCGCGTCACCGGCCATTACCGGTCCGGCCGCGCGCTGCTGCTTGGCGACGCGGCCCACGTGCACAGCCCGGCCGGCGGCCAGGGCATGAACACCGGGATCGGCGATGCCGTCAACCTGGCCTGGAAACTCGCGCACGTGCTGCGGGGCCGCGCGCCGGACAGCCTCGTCGACAGCTACGAAGCCGAGCGCAAGGCGTTTGCCCGCAGGCTGGTCGAGACGACGGACCGGGTGTTTTCCTTCGTGATCGCCGAGGGCGGCTTCGCCGACTTCGTCCGCACCCGCATCGCGCCGCTGTTCGCGTCGGCCGCCTACGGCATCGATCCGATCCGGTCCTTCATGTTCCGCGTGCTGTCGCAGACGGGCATCCATTATCCCGACAGTCCGCTGTCCGCGGGCCACGCCGGCCACGTGCGCGGCGGCGACCGGCTGCCGTGGACGGGCTACGGCGGGCCGGACAACCACGAGCCGCTGTCCGCCATCGCGTGGCAGGTGCATGTGTACGGCACCGTGCATCCGGCACTGGAAACCTGGTGCGCGGGCCGCGGCGTGGCGCTGTACCGCTACGACTGGTGCGACGCCTGCCAGGCGGCCGGCCTCGCGCGCGACGCGGCCTATCTGGTGCGGCCCGATGCCTACGTCGCGCTGGTGGACCGCGCCGCGGACCGCGACACGCTCGAAGCGTATTTCACGACGCGCGGCATCCGCCCGGCGTAGGGTGTGCACCCCTGTGCACACGCGTGACGGGCGCGATACGTCGGCGTGACGCGTGGGCGCGGGGTGTCCACCCTACGCGGTGCGCGATTCCGCGCGCAGCACCCGCGCCGCCGCCACCATATTGCGCAGCGCCGCCTCGGTCTCCGGCCAGGCGCGCGTCTTGAGGCCGCAGTCCGGGTTCACCCACAACCGCCCCGCCGGGATGACGGCGGCCGCCTTGCGCAGCAGGCGCACCATGTCGTCCGTCGTGGGCACGCGCGGCGAGTGGATGTCGTACACGCCCGGGCCGATCTCGTTCGGGTAGGCGAACGCGCCGAAGCCCGTCAGCAATTCCATGTCCGAGCGGCTCGTCTCGATCGTGATGACGTCGGCGTCGAGCGCGGCGATCGCCGGCAGGATGTCGTTGAACTCGGCGTAGCACATATGGGTGTGGATCTGCGTCGTGTCCGCGACGCCGCTCGCGGCGATGCGGAAGGCGCGGCCGGCCCAGTCCAGGTAGGCGGCGCGGCTGGCCGCACGCAGCGGCAGGCCTTCGCGCAGCGCGGGCTCGTCGATCTGCACGATGCCGATGCCGGCTGTCTCCAGGTCGGCCACCTCGGCGCGGATCGCCAGCGCGATCTGGGCGCAGGTGAGGGCACGCGGCTGGTCGTCGCGCACGAACGACCATTGCAGGATGGTGACCGGCCCGGTCAGCATGCCCTTCATCGGCTGTTCCGTGAGGCTTTGCGCGTACGTGGTCCAGCCCACCGTCATCGGCGCGGGACGGCGGACGTCGCCGTACAGGATCGGCGGCTTCACGCAGCGCGAGCCGTACGACTGCACCCAGCCGTTGGCGCTGAACGCGAAGCCGTCCAGCTGTTCGCCGAAGTATTCGACCATGTCGTTGCGCTCGGCCTCGCCGTGCACGAGGACGTCCAGCCCCAGGTCTTCCTGCACGCGTACGGCGTCGGCGATCTCGGCGCGCATCGCGGCGGCGTAGTCGGCGTCGGGCAGCTCGCCGCGGCGCCAGGCGGCGCGCGCCGTGCGGATCGCCGCGGTTTGCGGGAACGAGCCGATCGTCGTCGTCGGGAACGCCGGGAGCGCGTAGCGGGCGCGCTGCACGTCCTGGCGCTGCGCGAACGGCGCGGCGCGGCGGTCGGCGTCGGGCGGCAGCGCCGCCAGCGCGGCGGCGACGTCGGGCCGGGCGACGCGCGCACTGGCCCGGCGCGCGGCCAGCGCGGCGCGGGCCGGCGCCAGATCCTCGGGTTGCCCGGTGCCGTCCAGCGCCCGCTTCAGGATGCGCAGCTCGTCCAGTTTTTCGCGCGCGCCGGCCAGCCAGGTGCGCAGTTCGGCGTCGAGGGCGGCGTCGTGCGCGAGCGTGGACGGCACGTGCAGCAGGGAGCACGACGGCGCGAGCCACAGGTCGCCGGCGCGGCGCTCGATCAGGGGGCGCAAGCGCGCCAGGCAGGCATCGAGGTCGGCGCGCCAGATGTTGCGGCCGTCGACGATGCCGACCGACAGCACCTTGTGGGCCGGCAGCCAGTCCGCCACCGGGCCCAGTTCTTCCGGCGCGCGCACGCCGTCCACGTGCAGGCCGGCGACGGGCAGCTTGCACGCGAGGCTGAGGTTTTCCCGCAGGGGCGAGAAGTACGTGGCCAGCAGCAGCGACGCGCCGGCGCCGTTCAGCAGGTGATAGGCGCGCTCGAACGCGAGCGACCAGTCGCCCGGCAGGTCGAGGCCGAGGACCGGTTCGTCCAGTTGGACCCAGTCGGCGCCGGCCGCCTTCAGGCGCGCCAGCAGGACGCAGTAGTGCGGCAGCAGGGCGTCCAGCAGCGCGAGGCGGTCGGCGCCGTCCTTGGCCTTGCCGAGCCACAGGAAGGACAGGGGGCCGATCAGCGTGACCTTGACGGGATGGCCCAGCGCGCGGGCCTGCGCCACCTGGGCCAGCAGGCGGTCCGGCGCCAGGCCGAAGCGGGTCGCCGCGTCGAATTCGGGCACGAGGTAGTGGTAGTTCGTGTCGAACCACTTGGTCATTTCCAGCGCCGGCTTGCCGTGCGGCTGGGCGCCGTGGGCATGGCCGCAGCCGCAGGCCGAGGGCGCTTCGGTCGCGACGCCGCGGGCCAGCGTGAACAGTTGCTGCAGCGGGGTCTCGGCGCCGGTGAATCCGAAGCGGGCGGGCGCGCAGCCGAACAGCAGCACGTGGTCGGCCACCTGGTCGTAGAAGGCGAAATCGCCCACGCTCACGACGTCGAGGCCGGCCGCGCGCTGTTCGGCCCAGTGGCGCGCGCGCAGGTCGGCGGCGACGGCTTCCAGCGCCGTCTCGTCGATCTCGCCGCGCCAGTGGCGCTCCAGCGCGAATTTCAGTTCACGCTGCGCGCCGATGCGGGGATAACCGAGAATATGAGTTTTGATCATGTTGTTGCCTCATCTGGATGAATAATGCTTGTCATCATCGACGGGCGGCCGGCATAATTCAAACGAATTATTTTTCTGCAAAGATGAATTCCACTCATGCCGACCTCGATCCTCGACCTGCGCCACCTGCGCACCCTGCTGGCCCTCCTCGAATCGGGGAGCGTGTCGCGCGCGGCGGCGCTGCAGAACGTGACGCAGTCCGCGCTGTCGCACCAGTTGAAGGCGCTGGAGGAGTTCTACGGATTGACGCTGTTCGAGCGCAAGTCGGCGCCCGTCGCGTTCACGCCGGCCGGGCGGCGCCTGCTGGAACTGGCGCAGGCCGTGATCCCGGCCGTGGAAAAGGCCGAGCGCGACGTCGCCCGCCTGGGCGGCCATGGCGCCGGCAAGCTGCGCATCGCGGTCGAATGCCATACGTGCTTCGACTGGCTGATGCCGTCGATGGACGCGCTGCGCCTGCGCTGGCCGGAGGTCGAACAGGACATCGTGTCGGGCTTCCAGTCCGATCCCGTCGGCCTGCTGCACCAGGACCGGGCCGACGTCGCCATCGTCTCCGAGGTCGACGCGGACGAGCGCGACGTCGCGGTGCATCCGCTGTTTGAGTTCGACATCGTCGCCATCCTGCCGCTGGGTCATCCGTTGCTGGCGCGCGAACACCTGGACGCGGCGGATTTCGCCGGCGAGACCTTGATCACGTACCCGGTGCCGGACGAGATGCTCGATCTCGTGCGGCAAGTGCTGCGGCCCGCCGGCGTGGAACCGCCGCGCCGGACGACCGAGCTGACCGTCGCGATGCTGCAGTTGGTGGCGAGCGGCCGCGGTTTCGCGGCGCTGCCGCTGTGGGCCGTGCAGACTTACCTGCAGCGCGGCTATGTGGCGCAGCAGCGCATCGGCCAGGACGGGCTGACGGGGCGCCTGTACGCCGTCACGCGCCAGCCGTCGAAGGACGGCGGCCGCGACGACGCGTACCTGGACGATTTCGTGCAGGTGATGCGCGAGACGTCGCTGCGCAACCTGCCGGGCATCCGGCTGCTGTGACCGGGCCTCAGACCGCGTAGGCCGGGGCGGCGCCGTAGCGGTTGGCCTTGCCTTCCTGGGCCAGGAACACGATCAGGACGATCCACCCGATCAGCGGCACGAAACAGATCAGCTGCCACCAGCCGCTGCGGTCCGTATCGTGCAGGCGGCGCGTGGCGACGGCAAGCGACGGCAGGAGCATCGCGAGCGTGAAGATCACCGACGGCACGGTGCCGACCTGGCCAAGGATCGCGCCGGCGATGACGTTGAACAGGAAGAACCACCAGTATTCGGACCGGCGTGCCGTGCCGTCGAAGGTGGCGTATTTCCGGAAGCAGGTCTGGATGGATTCGATGAACGTCATGGGGTCCTCGTGATGGCGGGCCGGGAATGGCCTGTCTGGCATCGTACGCGAAAATCCCGCACGACAAACTCTCGAATATCCACCGCACACGGGGTCATCCGTGCGTCACCGCGATCGCTTATAGTAACGGAGACAACACTTCCGGGAGAACGCATGCGCTACAGCCTCGCTTCGGCGGCCGGCAAGGGCAGGATCAACGAGGACGTGGTCGTCGTGTTCGAGCGCGACGGGGTCACGGACCTGGTGCTGATGGACGGCGCGACGCCGCTCACCCCGGAGCGCTGCGTGGCGGCCGGCGCCAGCGATCCGGCCTGGTTCGTGCGCCGCTTCGCCCACGACCTGGGCCGCGTGCTGCGCGCCGATGCGAGCCAGGAAACCCTCGTGCTGGAAGCACTGGAAGGCACCCGCGCCGCGTACCGTGCCGCCGGCGGCAGCGCCGACGTGCCGCCGTACGCCTGGCCCATCGCGACCCTCGCGTGGGTGCGCGTGCGCGACCCGGATGCGGCCGGCGCCCATGCGCTGGAACTGTTCTGCCTGGGCGACAGCAAGGTCCTGCTGCAGGCGCCGGACGGCACCGTGCGCGACCTCGACCCGTTCGAGAATCCGCAGGAACAGGCGACGCAGGCGGCCGTCGCGGCGCTCGTCGCGGAGGGCATCCTCGATCCGGCCGCGCGCTGGACACGGCTGCTGCCCATGCTGCGCGCGCGCCGCCACGAACAGAATACGGATTTGCGGCCGTCCGTGCTGTGCCTGGAGCCGCGCGGCCCGTTCGCGGCGCGCACGGCGCGCGCGACGGCGCCGCCGGGCGCGCTGCTGCTGGTCGCCAGCGACGGCTTGTACCGTCTCGTCGACACCTACGGCCTGCACGGGGACGCCAGCCTGCTCGATGCCTGCCGCGCGCGCGGACTGGATGCGCTGCTCGACGAGCTGCGCGCGTTCGAAGCCGGCAAGGAGGCCGCCGGTCTCGCGGCCAAGACGGCGGATGACGCGTCCGCCATCGCCTGGCGTTTCGCCTGAACCACGACAAGGAGAACCGCATGACCCAGCAGACGATCGCCCCGTCGGCCCTGGCGCTCATCGAGCGCTACGTGGCCGCCTACAACGCCTTCGATGTCGACGGCATGCTCGAGACCCTGACTTCGGACGTGCGCTTCGAAAACTGGTCCGGCGGGCAGCTGACGGCGGCCAGCGACGGCCGCGACGCCTTCCGCGTGCTGGCGGAACAGGCACGGACGCTGTTCGCCGAACGCGAACAGCGCGTCACGGCGCTGGCGCCGCGCGGCGACACGCTCGTCGCGGCCGTCGCCTGGCGCGGGCAATTGGCCGTCGACCTGCCCGGCGGACCGCCGGCCGGCACCCGGGTGGCGCTGCGCGGCGAATCCGAATTCGTCGTGCGCGACGGCCAGCTGGCCCTCGTCGTCGACCGCAGCTGAGCGTTGTGACAATCCGGGAGAATTGGGGACGTGCCGCCGGGTTACGATGCACGTTTTTACCCGGAGGAATGTTCGATGATGTCGAGATACTGGAAAACCGCTTGCCGTGCCGCGCTGTCCGCCGGTGTGCTGGCCGCGCTGCTGGGCGGCTGCGTGATCGCCACGGAAAGCCATCCGCGCGCGGCGGCCGCGGCGGATGCCCGCGGCGGCGCGAGTGTGTGCGAAAAGTCCGCCGACGGACGCCAGGTCGCGTGCGGCGGCCGCGCCACGAGCTGCGACCAGTCGGCCGACGGCCGCCGCGTCGCCTGCGGCGGCATGGCCAACTACTGCCTCAAATCGGCGTCCGGCAACGACGTGGCCTGCGGCGGGCAGGCGAGCTATTGCGACAAGTCGGCGGACGGCAGCGCCGTCGCGTGCGGCGGCCAGGCGACGGTTTGCGAGCATGCCGCCAACGGCGCCGCCGTTGCGTGCGGCGGGGGCCGCTGACCCGTACGGACGTGGGAAAAAACAGACGATTTTGCGGAATTCGCGTTTGTGTGAACTTACCTCATGGATTTGTATAGCGCGGAGGTGTAATCTGATCTTTTACCCACGCGCAATTTAGGTTGCGTGGGTAGCATCGGATACGACCAGAAACCATTCGTGTCGCGGGTTTCTCCGGCTCCATATTATGATTGGTTAATTCATATCGCATGAGAGGACTTCCATGAGCAAAGATGCAGGATTCCGCGTTTCGCGTCTGGCGGAACAAAAACAGCGCGCCCGCCGCGTGCGCATCGGCGTGATGCTCGTGCTGTGCGCCTTGCCCGTCGCCATGGCGTTCGCCAAGGGCGTCACGACTCTGGCACATGTATCCGTGCTTTGACGTGCTTGAGGTTGGCCACGATCGTGAACGTCATGATGACCAGTAGCGACCACGAACTCCATTTGCTGACGTGCACCGCCGACCAGGCGCCCAGCTGGTTCGGATAGCGCCACAATCCCCAGAACGTGCCGAGGTTCTCCGCCAGCCAGATGAAGAACCCGGTCAGCACGAACCCCAGCAACAACGGCATGCGGCGCTCGCGGTCCAGCGGGCGGAAGCTGACCGTCGTGCGCGCGTACAGCCCGAGCGCGACGGCCGCCAGGTACCAGCGCGCATCCCCGAGCACGTGGTGCGTGAAAAAATTCACGTAGATCAGCACCGCCACCAGCGCGGCCATCCAGTACGGCGGATGATGGCGCACGCGCAGGTCGAGCAGGCGCCACGCCTGGATGATGTAGCTGCCCACGGCCGCGTACATGAAGCCGGAAAACAGCGGCACGCCCATGACCTTGGTGTACGCGAAGTCGGGATAACTCCATGAATGCACGCCGCCGGACGTCTTGAACGCCTCCAGCGCGAAGCCGAGCGCGTGGAACAGGCAGATCGCCTTGAGTTCGTCGCGGGTCTCCAGGCCGCTCGTGAGCATCCACGCCTGGATCGCCAGCGCCGCCACGAGCAGCACGTCGTAGCGCGGCACGCCGCACAGGCCCGCGCGCGGCACCAGCAGCACGCTCGCGAAAAACAGCCCGGCGAACAGGCACGCGCGCGCTTCCTTGATCCCGAACACCAGGAACTCGACGGCGCCGCGGCGCCAGCCCTCGATGCGGCGCGAGCGTCCGTCGGTCAGCAGTGCGTCGAGTGCGGTGAGCGACATGGGATCCTCGTCAGTAGCAGTCGGCGCCGTCCACGGTCACGCAGATCGACGCGCTGCGCTTGCGCTCGATGAAGTCCGGACTCGTGACGCCGGCATTCGTGGGGGTGCACGCGCCGCCGATGTTGCAGGCCGTGGCGTCGAGCTGGAAGATGTGCTTTTCCAGCGGGGCGCCGGCCGGCGTCTGGCCCTCGAAATAGGTCTGCATGTCGCACCCCAGGGTGACCCGGTAGCCGGTTTCGGCGATGAAGTCCGGCGGCGCGGCGGTGACTGCCGTACAGGCGGCGCCCGGTGCTTTCAGTTGGTAGAACGCCCATTCCAGTCCGGCGCGGGCCGCCTGGTTCGCGCGCGCGCCCAGGAGCGCCTGGTTGACGGTGACCTGCGCCGACTCGGACAGGCGCAGCGCCGCGAGCGCGAAACCGGCCAGGACGACGAGGAACACGATGGCCGCGATGTAGGCGAAGCCGCCGGCGCGCCGGGCCGTCATGGCGCGTTCTCCACGTGGGCGCCCATCGTCAGGCGCGCGGCTTCGCCGCCGTCCGCGAGACCCAGGCGCAGCTGCAGGTAGCCGCTCTGCTGCGTGGCGCCTTCGCTTTCGTGATACAGGATATTGCAGTCGCTGACCTTGGTGACGAGGATCGCAGGCCCCGTCGGGCAGCTCTTCCACGGCGTGGTGCTGGGCGTGTAGCCGGTGACGCGGTAGATCGTGCCGGTGCCCGTGCCGTTGGCGTCGGTGCCGGGGTTCGTGCACGTGTAGGTCACGGCCGGTTCGCCGTGCGGCACGACGACGAAACGGCCGCCGTCGTAGCCGGCCGGAACGGTCATTGCCGCCTTGAGCGTGATCGTATGCCTGGCCAGCATCCGCGTGCCGGCCATCGTCTGGCCGGCGACCGAGTCGACGATGCCGACCTTCGTGGCGTCGTAGGCGTCGTCGCGGTTGACGTTGCCCACCACGATCAGGTCGCCCTGCGCAACGGACGGGCCGAGGGACGTCAGCACGTCGAACTTGTTCGTGGCGGTGTCGGACACCATCGCGTTGCCGGCGCCCGCCGGGAACTTGCCGGGATCGCTGTAATCCGCCGCCGTCCTGAACCGCCCACCGTCCTCGGTCGGCACGAATTCGATGCACTGGGCCTGCTGCGACGCCCACGTGTAGCGCAGCGAATTCGGCACGGCCGCATGCACTTCCGCGACGATGCGCCGCAGCGCCGCGTCGGCCTGGCTCGTGAGGTTGGCGCGCTGGCGGATGGCGAGATACGACTGCATCGCCGGCCGGATCTGCAGGACCATGACGCCGGCGATGACGCCGACGACGACCATCACGACGATCAGTTCGACGAGGGTGAAGCCGCGCTGGCGGGTCATGATGGGTTGGTCCTCCAGCCGGTCAGCACGATGGGTTGCGGCAGGTTCGGGTCGGCCGCGGGAGCGGTCACGGTCACGATGACGCGCAGCGCGTCCTTGCTCGGGATGTTGCCCAGCGCGGCTTGCTTGACGCTGACGAGGACCGTGTAGCGCTCCAGGCCGGGGATGACGTTGCCTTCGACGTCGCGGATTCCCGTGAGGCCCTGGCCGTAGCCGTCGTAGTTGCTCACCTGGTCGTAATTGACCCGGCCCGACGCCGCCGTCACCGTGGACCCTTCCGGTGGCGCGAATGGTTTCATCAGGATCTCTTCCATCATGTTGTCGGCAATCGCCTGCATCTGCTGGACGATCACGGGGTCGACGCTGGAGCGTGTCGTGGCCGTGTACACCGCGACCATGCCCGCCAGCGCCACGCCCACGATGACGAGGGCGACGATCAGTTCGATCAGCGTGACGCCGGCGCGGCGCGTGAATCTATTCGACATAGCCGGTCGTTCCTTCCACGTGGATGGTGCGGAAAGTGGTGGGTGCGCCGTTCAGGTTACCCGTGACGGCGATGGTGCCGGCGGCGACGGCCGTCGCGCCCGCGGCGTCGGTCGTGATGCGGCCGTCCGGCTGGAAGAACAGGGTCGCCGTCGTGACGGTCAGGACGCTGTCGGTCGTCGCGAAGTCGCCGTCGTCCAGGCCGGTCAGCGCGACGCCGGCGCTGCCGCACGCGTTCAGGCGCACGATCACGGCCTTGGGCCCGACGCTCGCGCACACGGCGCGGCGGTGCCCGGTCGCGATCTTTTGCGCGCGCCGCAGCCCGCTGACGACCTGGTCGCCGAACACGGCGGCCTCCATGTTCTTGTCGCCGAGCAGGCGCGGGATGCCGATGGCGGCCAGCACGCCGATGAGGATCATCACGACGACCAGTTCGACCATCGTGAAGCCGGATGCGCGCGCGCGGCCGTTCACCGGAACACCTCGCGCATGTGGATGATGCGCTTGGTCTCGGGCGCATAGACGCCGAAGGTGGCCAGGGCGGACGGGTCCACCGCGCCCGCCGCGGTGCAGGATGGGTCGGCGCTGCGCAGGAAGGGCAGGGCCGCGCCCGTGCTGGCCGTCATCGTCTGTTTGCCGACGTAGCACGACGAGTTGGCGCTCGTCGTCCCCAGGTTCAGCGCGAACGGGACGCTGCCGCGTTTGGCCCCCGCGGACGGCGTCAGCGTGAGCGTGGCGGTGCCGTTCGCGAATCCCGTGAGCCCGGTCGCGATCGTGCCCATGCCGGTACCCACCGACACGGCGCCGGGGGAAATGATCGTCGTCGAGTCTTCGGCGTTCAGCACCCAGGTCTGGCCCGTGTAGTATTCGAGCGAGACGGGAATCTTGAGCAGCATGGCGGTACCGCCGAAGCGGTTCGGCATGCGCACGCGGCCGCTGCGGATCAGCAGCGTGGGCTCGACGCCGGTCGTCACCGTGTCCGGAATGGCCGCCGAACTGGCCGGGTAGGGCAGCGACGAGACTTCGGTCGCGCGCACGCGCAGGCGCGTCTGCGCGGTCTTCGGGTCGGCGAACGTAAAGCTGCCGGTCCACGTGGCCGTGCCGGCCGGCGCATTGTTGGCGCCGAAGTCGTCGGCGCGGACCTGCACCGTGCCGGTCAGGTCGGTCGCCGGATAACCGGTCGAGCGGCTGAATTTGCCGGCGGCGCCCGTGAGCGCGCCGCCCGTGGGGTCGATCGCGGTGAAGGCGAGGTCGTGCGCGATGGTGCCGGCGTAGTTCTGGGTGATGCCGTTCTGCAGGTTGCGTGCCGTGACCGTCAGCTTGATGGCGGGTTCGCCCGAATAATACTGTGGCGTCTTACCGCCCGCGACGGTCGCGCTGCGCTTCCAGGCCGGGTCGACGTCGAACGTGAAGTAGGCGGGGGTGAACGTGCCGGCCGCACCCGTGCAGCCGGTTGTCGCCACATTGGTCGTCGAGGTGCCCGGCGCCATGCCGCTGCCGAGATAATTGCCGCCGTCGAGGCTCGCCACGAGATCGATGTTGCCCACCTCGCTCCACTGCGTCTGGAAGGTCACCACGCCGTTCTTGAGCGTCGGCGTGGTGGCGAGCAGGCCGTTGTTATTGTTCGGCCGGCAGGCGGCGGCGGACAGTTTGACCGTCTGGGCCGGCGCCTCCTTGCCGAAATTGCCGGTCGTGCCGCCGCCGTCGTTCTGGGCCGTGACCGTCGTGGCGAATGGCTGGCCCGCCACATAGGGCGCACCCGGTAGCGCGATCTTGAACTTCGCGGGGACGAACGTCGCCGTGACGCTGGCCTTGCCGGGACTGCCGCTGCCGTTGTCGGTCGCCTCCACCGTCACCGCGCCGGCGTCCGCGTACTGCATGGGCAGCGTGGTTTTGCCGTTGGCATCGAAGGACAGCGGCAGCGTCAGTCCGGTGTTGTCGCAGGTGGGGACGGTGCCGTCGTTGAGCGCCTTGCCGTTCAGGCGCACGGGCACCGTGCCGCCCGTGGGGTTGGCGTAGTAGCACTTGAAATTGACGTTGCGCGTCGTGTTGTTAAACAGCGGTACGCAGGCGTTCGACCTGGCGTCGTAGCGCACGGCCGCGAGGGTGAGCGTCGGCGTCGTGTGCGGCGCCGTCGCCTCGGCATAGAACGCCGCGCCGTTCGTCGTCATCGTGTACGCCGAACTGGCCACCGTGACCTTGCAATCGGCGCCCGGCGCGGCGTCGCCGTTGCGGATGCATGCGGTCGGCGCGCCGGTCACCCCGAGCGTGTTGGTGCCGGCCTGCGTCCACGTCACGGCCGCCGAGGCGACGCCGGACGCGGGAATCGACACCGCCTGGCCGGTCGGCGCGAGGGTGACGTTGGCGCCGCCGCCGTACGTCGCGGAGCAGGCGGCGTTGGCGCATGCGGTGATCGTCACGGTCGACGGCGCGCACACGCTGCCCGTCGGTTCGTAGGCGATCAGATAGTGGTCCAGCGCCACCGCGTTGCCCTGGCAGTGCGGGCCGTTCGCGGTGTTCACGGGGTAGCCGCTGCTGTTCGTGACGCAGTCGCACCTGCCGTTGGCGGTGCCGCCCCGGCAGTAGACGGTCTGCGTGACCCGGCCGTGCCAGTTGAATACGCCGCTGTCGATCGTCGCGTTGCCGTTGATGATGGCCTCGGACGAATCGAGCGTGAGCGTGCCGGCGTCGACGTCGCCCGTCACGACAACCGAAGAGCCCAGCTGCAGCGACGTCGTGGCCGTGATGTTGCCGGTGACCGTGGAACTCGACGCGGACAGGCTGACGATGGGCGCCGTCACGTCGCCCTTGACGGTGCTGCCCGATGCGAGCGTGAACGACCGCGTGGCGACGACGTCGCCCTTCAGCGTGACGGGCGAGTTGGTGGTGATCGTCGCACCGCTGATGGCGCCGTTGATCGTGGCGTGGGAGGCCACGTTGACGTTGCCGGTCGCCGTGACGCTGCCTGTGAGGTTGAGCGTGGAACCCGTGCCGAGGTTCGCCGTCACCGCCTGGATGTCGGCCGTCAGCGTCTGATTCTGGGCACCCACGCTGAACGTGTCGCCCGCGATGAGCTTGCCGCCCGTGATGTTCAGGTCGTTGGGTGCGATACCGCCGATGTTCAGGTCGCCCGTGCTGGACAGTACCGCGCTGCCGCTCATCTTGAGGCTGTGGTTGTAGCCGAAATTGACGTCCGACGTGATCTTCACCGTATAGCCGCTGGCGATCACCATGTCGTCGTCCCAGCCGGTCAGCGGCAGGCTGGCGCACGTATAGATCGCACCGGCCAGGGGGCAGCCCGCGACGGTGCCGCCGTTGAACGTGTACGTGGTCCCGGCGGACGCGGGGCCGCCTGCCGCGAACAGCATCAGGGCGAGCAGCAACGGATAGAGGCGGCGCAGGAGCATGGCTGCCCGATTATATCTTGGTGGAACGGACATTTCGCTAAATCAAGAGTGCGCGCGCGTCCTGCGCCACACGCCGGTGTTTGACGCGCACCGGCATGGTTCAGCATAATTGGTAAGTTTATCGAATCAACACGCGCATCGACTGCCACCGCCCGGCGTATTGACGCGATCATCCACCACTTCGACATGCATCCGACAGCCCTCCGCCTCGCCCTCGCCGCCGCGTTTCTCGTCCCCGCCGCGGGATTCGCACAAATTGCACCGCAGGGCGACGCCGGGGCCGCGGACCCCGGCAAGGACAAGAAGGACAAGACCATCCAGCGCGTGGAAGTGAAGGGCGCCGCCGCCGACTACGACCCGCGCCGCGACGACACGGCCAGCAAGACGGTGCTCTCCGCCGAAGAGATCCGCAAATACGGCGACGACAATATCTTCGACGTGCTGAAACGCGCGCCGGGCGTCACGGTCACCGGCAAGACGATCCGCATGCGCGGCCTGGGCGCCGGCTATACGCAGATCCTCGTGAACGGCGACCGCCCGCCGCCCGGCTTTTCGCTGGACGCGCTGACGCCGGACCAGATCGAGCGCATCGAAGTGATCCGCGCGGCCAGCGCCGAATATTCGATGCAGGCGATCGCCGGCACCATCAACATCGTGCTGCGCAAGGTGGTCAGCAAGCCGCAGCGCGACCTGCGCCTGAACGCGACGCGGTCGACACTGCAGCGCAGCGGCACCGTAGGCGGGACGTGGGGCGAGAAGGTGGGCAGCCTGTCGTATTTCGTGAACGGCACGGCGTTCGGCGGCCACAACGACTTTTATTCGCGCGGATCGGACCGCCTGACGCAGCAGGACGGCCAGCTCGCGCAGGCGCGCGTGTCGAATTACCGCGGCGGCGGCGCCTACCGCGGCATCGTGTTGTTCCCGCGTGTGAACTGGAAGATCGACGACGCGAACGAGCTGAATCTGTCGGCCGGCCTGCAGGCCAGCAGCCACGCGTGGTCGGGCATGTCGCACAACGACGTCCTCGTGGGTGCGTTCGGCGACCCGGACTGGATCGACATGCCCGGCCGCACGTCGGGCGATCAATGGATGATGCGCGGCGAGCTCGGCTGGATCGCGAAGGTCGGCGGCGGCAAGCTCGAACTGACCCTGGCGGGCGAGCGCAGCCGCGACGACAACGACAACGTCACCGACTATTTTTCCGCCGGCCGGATCCACCACCTGGCGCGCGACTGGGACACCGTGGCCCGTCCGCGCCGCACGTCGTTGCGCGGCAAGTTCACCCGCTCGTTGTTCGACGGCCACGCGCTGGCCGCCGGCGTCGACGCGAGCCGCCAGCGCAACGACGATACGCGCGACCGCCGCGACCAGCAGGACGACGCGCCCGAAACGCACGTCGTCGAAGGCTACCAGCCGGAAGTCACGCGCCTGGCCGCCTTCGCGCAGGACGAGTGGAACGTCACGAAGCAGTGGTCCATATACCTGGGCGGCCGCTGGGAAGGCGTGCGCACGGACAGCGCGGCGACCGGCGTGGCGGCGACGGCGTCGCGCAGCCACGTGCTGGGCCCCGTCGCCCAGACGTTGTACAAATTCCCCGACAAGAGCGGGCGCCAGCTGCGCCTCGCGCTCACGCGCACGTACAAGGCGCCGACCGTCGACCAGCTGACGGCGCGCCGCTACCTGGCGCCGCTGAACACCCGCTTCAGTCCCGATTCCAGCGGCAATCCGGCCTTGCGGCCCGAGCTGGCCAACGGCATCGACGTCGCCTTCGAGCAGTACTGGCCCGAGGGCGCGATGGTGTCCGTGAGCGGCACGCAGCGTCTCGTCAGCGACTATATCCGCACGCGCCTGGACCTCGATCCGGACGGCCGCTGGATCTACCGTCCGCTGAACGACGGCGGCGCGCGCGTGCATGCGCTGGAGGCGGAGGTCAAGCTGCCGCTGCGCATGGTGAGTCCGGCGGCGGCCGGCTTCGACATGCGCGCCGCCGTGACCCGCAACTGGTCGGAGGTCGACGTCGTGCCCGGCCCCGGCAACCGCCTCGATGCGCAGACGCCGATGTCGGCGAACGTCGGCCTCGACTACCGGCGCGACCGGCTCACCTTCGGCGCCAGCATGGCGTACCAGCAGGGCGGCTGGGTGCGCGTGTCGGAAGCGCAGAGCCGCCGCCAGCAGACGCGGCGCGACGTCGACGCATACGCCGCCTGGAAGCTGGACCCGCATGTGCAGCTGCGGCTGACGCTCAACAACCTCCTCGGCATGGACAACACGTCCGAAAGTTCGTACGAGGATGCCAGCGGATTGTCGCGCCAGGCCGGCTGGCAGCGGGGCGCCACGCGTGTCGGCCTGAACGTCGAAATGAAGATGTGATGCGGAAAGAGATGTTCCAGCCGTTACGGTTTGGCACAAATTTGAAACGTACAGATGTCTTGCGGCGTTTAGCATTGCCGCATGAACTTTACTTTTTCGTCATCGGAGCACGGGACCTGTGTCGTCAAGCTGTGGGCGACGGGCCGTTACGGGTTTTCCCTGCCGAAGAAAGTCGACATCACCACGGCAGCCGGGGTGTCGTGTACATATCTCTACTTCAATAAGAAGATGAGCCTGAAGGCGGAGCCGGGCAACCGGATGATCGTCCGCATCGCCATCGGCGCCTTTCTCGCGGGCGCGGGACGCACGGGCGTCCCGGTCGAGATCGACCCCGAGATGCCCCCCTTTGCCGGCACCCTGACCCCGGTGCGCCTCGACGCCCCGCGCGCACCGATGCGGGTGCGGCCGGGAAAGTCGCATGCCCGCACGCCGTCGGATGCCGCGTGCGGGTCGACCTGACGTAGCCGCCCGGGCTTACAATCCATGGACGGCCTGTCACAAGACGGGCTACCCGTCCGTCTAATGGATATGGATACCTCGACCGCACCTGCCGCCGCCGTCGCCGCCCCGGCGACCGCCACCTTCGTCCGCCTGCGCCCGCGCCTGTTCGGGATCGCCTACCGCATGCTCGGCATCCGCGCCGACGCCGAGGACATCGTCCAGGAAGCCTGGCTGCGCTGGCAGAACGGCGGCGTCGTCGACGCGCACACGCCGGAAGCCTGGCTCGTCACCGTCGTCACGCGGCTGTCGATCGACCGCCTGCGCGGCGCGATCACGGAGCGCGAACACTACGTCGGGCCGTGGCTGCCCGAGCCGCTGCTGGAACAGACCGTCGAGTCGCCCGAAAGCGCGCTGGAAGCGGCCGGCGACCTGTCGACGGCCTTCATGCTGATGCTCGAACGGCTGGCGCCGGAGGAGCGCGCCGTGTTCCTGCTGCACCAGGTGTTCGACTTCGATTATGGCGAAGTCGCGGCGATGGTCGGCAAGACGGAAGCGGCCTGCCGCAAGGTGCTGCAGCGGGCGCGCGAGCGCGTGCGCGCGGAGCGGCCCCGGTTCGCCATCAACCGCGAGCTGCATCTCGAATTGCTGGGCCGCTTCGTGCAGGCGTCGCGCTCGGCCGATCCGGCCCTGGTCCAGGCGCTCCTGGCGCCGGACGCCACGTACACGGGCGACGGCGGCGGCAAGGCCAAGACGGCGGTCAAGCAGGTGTTCGGCGCGGACCGGGTCGGCCGCCTCGTCGCCGGCATCGAGCGCAAATGGTCGGACATCGACACCCGGCACGACATCGTCACGGTCAACGGCATGCCGGGCGTGTTGACCTGGCGCAATGGTGTGCCCGATGCGGTCACGTCGATCCAGATCGAGGACGGGCGTATCGCCGCGATCTATGTGGTCCGCAATCCGGACAAGCTCGGCAGCCTGGCCGGTCGCCGGGCTTGATTTTGTTGCTACACAACGTATTTTCCTGATAACACGCAAAATCGGGGCCGCAGCGCCAAAAAAACCGGTGTTTGTACTTATGCATGGCGCAAACGAAGGCATACTGGAGGTTGGCGCTACGCATTCCGCTTCAACCATCTTGAAGGCGTGTAACACATGGCAGGGGACATCTCGTTATACAAGAATCATGTGTTGTTCTTGTCACACCGCTTTTTCATCAAGGACAATTGTGACGAACTGCGCCTGCACGCCCATAAATACGACTTCGACATCTGCTTTTTCCACGAACTCAGCGATTTCGTGGCGGCCGTCGAGCGCGACGCCGGCGACAGCCTGTACCTGATCGACCTCGATGCGCTGTACAACATGCAGTCCGACATGCTGGCGGCACGCAAGACCCTGCTGCTGGGCGAGTTGTTGCAGCGCCTGCCGGGCGACCGCCGCTATGTGTACCTGCAGAGCGAGCGCCAGGGCGGCCGGTTCGCGTTGCAGCAGCGCCTCGTCGACAGCAACTGCCTCGCGTATGCGGAAAAACCGATCGCCAACGACGTCCTCGTCGACAAGCTGTTCAACCTGTTCGTGCAGCAGAAGCGCGTCGACGTCGTGCGCGTGACCCTGCTGGGCGCGCCGCCGGGCTGGGACGAGGCCGCGTTGCGTGCGCAGCGCCTCGACGTCGTCTGCCACGCCGATCCGCAGACGCTGCACCTGCGCGTGAAGGACCTGCGGCCCGACATCGTCCTCATCACCGACGTGGAATACGAACGGACGGAAGCCGTCGTGCGCGTGCTCAAGCGCAATATCGAAGCGGACCCGGTGCGCGAGATCACGCTGCTGCAACGCCGGGCCGATCCGGTCCAGGCCAGGCGCGCGCTCGACAGCGGATTCGACGCGCTGCTGGCGATGGACGATCCCGACCTGCTGGCGCGCCAGCTGCTCAACCGCGCCGACAAGATCCGCATCAGCCGCGACCTGATCGGCAAGGACCGCGCGACCGGCCTGCTGAACAAGATCGGCCTGCAGCAGAAGACCCAGTCCCTCATCTGCCGTGCCCTGCTGGAAGGCAAGCCGCTGTGCCTGGGCGTCATCGACATCGACAAGTTCAAGACCATCAACGATACCTGGGGCCATTATTTCGGCGACATCGTCATCAAGCGCCTGTCGCTGACGCTGGCGGCGCGCATGGACGAGGCCGATTTGCTGAGCCGGTTCGGCGGCGAGGAATTCGTCGTCGTCTTCTGGGATTGCACGCTGGAGCAGGGCTGGCGCCGGCTGGATGCGATGCGCCAGGCGTTCGGCGCCGCCGCGTTCGAGGTCAAGCCGGGCGACGTGCGCCACTTCTCGTTCAGCGGCGGCCTGGCCGCGTTTCCGGCGCACCGCAGCGAGAACGAACTGTTCCTGCGGGCCGATGCCATGCTGTACGAGGCGAAGGAAGGCGGGCGCAACCAGATCCGGCCGGTGCCGCGGCCGGTCGCGCAAACCGGCTGATGCCTTGCCGCCTCGGCAACGTCCGGGCGGCGCCGTAATCATTTGTGACATAAAATCGCCGGCGACGCGTCGCAGGCGCAACACTTGTGCCCGGAAGCCTGCGGAATTTCTCTACGGGAAGTATCATACGCACTCCGAAATCCAACGAAGCAGGAGTCAAGACCTTATGGCAGGCCAAGAAGTCACATTCGACGACGTTGCGCGCGCAGCCGAAAGTTTGCAGGAAGATGGCGAGGCGATCACCATCGAAGCGGTGCAGGACTTCCTCGGCGAAGGGTCGCCGAACGCCATCTTCAAGCACCTGGCTGCGTGGCGTGCGGCCAACGTCAAGCCGCCCGCGCCGCCCAAGGCCGAACTGCCGCCGGAACTGCTGGCCGGCCTCGCGGACTGGGCGCTGAAGTTCGCCGAACAGAGCGGTGCCGGCGACCGCGAAGCGTTGGCGCGCAACGAGGCCGATATCGAGGCCCTGCGCCGGGCCGGCGAGTCGCTCGAAGACGAACGCGATGCGCTGCGCGAGGACATGGCCAGCGCCACGGCGGCGTCGGAAGAAGCCATCGCCGAGCGTGACGAAACCATCGAACGCCTGAATGCGGAACTCAAGAATGCGCGCCAGGTCGCGATGGATGCCCTGGTCAGCAAGGCGAAGGACCAGCTGGCGATCGACGGCAAGGAACAGCAGTTGACCCAGCTGCGCCAGGAACTGGAGCGCAAGGTGGCCGACATGGCCGCGGAATCGGATGCGCGCCTGCGCGCCGAGATGGAGCTGGTCGGCGCCACCACGGCGCGCGACAGCCTGTCCGCCGAACTGGACGACCTGCGCGCGAAGCTCGACAAGTCGACGGCGGAGCGCAGCAAGCTGCGGGCCGAACTGACCGAGTTGAAGGGCAAGAAATAACGTACGGCGGGCGCGCCGTCGCCCGTCACGGGGCGACGGACGGCGCGCGTTTCAGGCAGCGAAGCGTGAACGTCGAGCGCGTGCGCGTCACCCCCGGCAGCTTATAGAGTTTCTGGCGCAGGAAGCGCTCATAGCCTTCCGTTCCCGACACGGCCACCTTGATCAGGTAGTCGTATTCCCCCGACAGCAGATACGCCTCCATCACTTCCGGCAGGTCGGCCAGCGCGTCCTGGAATGCCGTGAAGATCTCGTCGTCGTGGCGGTCGACCGTCACCTCGACGATCACCGTGTCCGGCATGCCCAGCGCGCGCTGGTCCAGCATCGCGACATAGCCCGTGATGTAGCCCGCGTCCTCCAGCGTCTTGACGCGGTGCCAGCATGGCGTCGGCGTCAGATGCACCGTCTCGGCCAGCTTCTGGTTGCTGATGCGCCCGTCGCGGCTGAGCGTGCGCAGGATCTGGCGGTCGGTCTCGTCCAGCTGGCCGTCTTTCATTGCAGTGCTTCCTTCGTGGTTTCTGTATAGACATGGAGAATTCATCGCCATTTTAGCGGATTGCCAGCCGATCCTTCTGAAAATGGCGGTGTTATCGCTATCGAATAGAAGCACATTCTGCGCGTGCTCCCTTACCATTGCTGCTCGCTTACCAGCTTTTTGCGGCGCAGCATTCCCGACCCGGGCGTGGCTGCGCCAGCCGCTTTTCGTTCAGGAGTCCACGTGTCGAATGCAGTGTCACGGGCGGGCGCCGGCTACCGGGGAGATCCCTTCGCAGCCGAACTGCCGCTCATGTTGATCACCCCCGCGCTGTTCGCGGCCAACCTCGTCGTCGCCCGCTGGGCCCAGGGCGCGGGCATCCCGCCCGTCTTCCTCGCTTTCGGGCGCTGGATGCTGGCCTTCGTGATCCTGATGCCCTCGTGCGGTCCGCGCCTGTGGGCGCTGCGGCACACGTTGCGCGCGAACTGGCGGCGCATCCTGCTGCTGGCCGGCTTGGGCATGGGCCTCGCGACCGCCCCGCAATACGTGGGCGCACGCCACACGAGCGCCGCGAACGTCGGCATCATCTTTGCCGCCTGCCCCGCGCTCGTGACGATGATCGAGACGCTCGTGTGGAAGGCGCCGCTGTCGCGCCGCCAGGCCGGCGGCCTGTTCCTCGCGATCCTCGGCGTGCTGGTCGTGCTGGCGAAGGGCGACGTGACGGCGCTGGGCCAGCTGGCATTCGGCCGCGGCGACCTGTGGGTCGTGCTGGCCGCCTGCGGCTGGTCGTGCTACACCGTCTTCAACAAGCGGCTGCCGCTGCCGCCGCTGCCCGCCGCCGTGAAGCTGGCCGCGCTGATCGGCGGCGGCGCGCTCGTGCTGGCGCCGTTCGCCGCATTCGAGGCGGCGACCGGCACCGTGGCCGATTTCGGCGACGGCCGCCTGTACGCCGCGCTGGTCTTCCTCGCCGTCGTGCCGAGCCTGGGCGCCTACTTCTTCTTCGACCGCCTCGTCGCCACCGCCGGGCCGGCGCGCGCCAGCCTGACCGTGTACCTGATCCCGCTGTTCGCCACCCTGGCGGCGTGGCCGTTGTTGAAGGAGCCGCCGCACCTGTATCACGCGGCCGGATTCGCGGTCATCCTGGCCGGCGTCGTCGTCGCCAGCGTGCGACGTCGATAACGCATGCGACGGCATCAATACGGGGTTTGGGTGTAGGGTCGCGCCGACAGTGCCTTACCCCACGCCTTGTCTGGCGTGGCCTGCATGCGGAACACGAGTTCCCCGCCCGCCATGATGTCCGCGTGCCGCAGCACGCTGCGCGCGAGCGGCCTGCCGTTCAGGGTCACGCTGCCGACATACGGATTCGCGTCCGCCAGCCCTTCGGTCCGCACCGTGAAGCGCTTGCCGTTCGGCAGATTCAGCACCGCGCGTTCGACGAACGGCCGCCCGATCACGTACTCGTTGCTGGCCGGCGCCACCGGATAAAAGCCCAGCGCCGTGAACGCGAGCCAGGCCGACATCTGGCCCAGGTCGTCGTTCCCCGCGAGGCCGTCCGGTGTATCGTGGTACTGGCTGGCGACGATCTGCGCGAGGCGCGCCTGCGTCTTCCACGGCGCGCCCGCATAGTTGTACAGATAGGCCACGTGGTGCGACGGCTCGTTGCCGTGGGCATAGTGGCCGATCAGGCCGGAGATGTCTTCCATGTGCGCGTACACGGCGGGATCGATCTTCGCGTCGAACACCTGGTCGATCCTGGACACCAGGCCCGCGTCCCCGCCGAGCATCTTCACGAGGCCCGCGTTATCGTGCGGCATATACCAGGAATACTGCCACGCGCTGCCCTCGGTGTAGTCGCTGCCGAAATTCGAGCGCACCGGATCGAACGGCGTGCGGAACCGGCCGTCCGATTTTTTCGCGCGTACGAAGCCGGTCACCGGATCGAACACGTTGCGCCAGTTCTGCGCGCGCTTGTAGTAGCGGTCGGCGACGTCGCGGCGGCCCATCTTTTCCGCCATGCGCGCGATGGTCCAGTCGTCGAACGCATATTCGACCGTCTTCGACGCCGCTTCCGGTTCCAGGTCGATCGGCACGTACCCCAGCTTCATGTAGTAGCGCAGGCCGCCGTATGGGCCGTACTCGGCGCTGGACGTCATCGCGCGCAGCGCTTCGTCGGCGTCGAATCCCGTCAAGCCCTTCATGTACGCGTCGGCGATCACGGCCACCGCGTGGTAGCCGATCATGCACCACGTCTCCTGGCCGGCGAACTGCCACACGGGCAGGATGCCGTACGGGCTGGCCTTCTGCGATTCGATCAGCGAGCGCACGAAGTCCACGTTGCGCCGCGCCGGCTGGATCAGCGTCAGCAGCGGATGCAGTGCGCGATAGGTGTCCCACAAGGAGAACGTGGAGTGGAAGCGGAAGCCCTGCGCTTCGTGCACCTGGTTGTCGGGACCGCGGTACTTGCCGTCGGTGTCCATGAACAGGCTCGGGGCCAGCATGGCGTGATACAGGCTGGTGTACACCATGCGTTTCATGGCGGGCGGCGCGTCGACGTCGACGGCGGCCAGTGCCTGTTCCCACGCGTCGTGCGCGCGCCGGCGCTCGGCATCGAAGTCCCAGCCGGGCATTTCGGCGAGATTCGCCAGCGCCCCGTCCTCGCTCACGCCGGACACGGCCACCTTCACGAGCACCGTGGCGTCGCCGGGCTGCCCGAAGCCGAACGTGCCCTCCAGCGCCTTGCCCTCCACGAGGACCTTGTCGGCCGGCGTTCTGCCCGGCCCCGCGAAGCCCTTGTATTCGACGCCTTCCTCGCGGTTCAGCAACTGGTGGCTGACGATGGGCCGCGAGAACCGGATGGCGAAGTACAGCTGCCGGCCCGGCGCCCAGCCGCGCGTCTCGCGCATGCCGGTGACGGTGTCGTTGCCGCGCAGGCGCAGGCGCGACCACAGGTTCTTGCCGGACCAGTCGTAGATGCTGGCGCGCAGGTCGAGGATCACGTGCGCGTCCGCGCCCCGCTTGAAGCGGTAGCGGTGCAGGCCCACGCGCTCGCTGGCCGTCAGTTCCACGTCGACGTCGTTGTCGAGCAACCTCACGGCGTAATAGCCCGGTTCCGCATGTTCGTCCTGGTGCGCGAAGCGCGAGCGGTAGCCGCTGAACGGGCGCTCGGGATAGCCCGGCTCCAGCTTGACGTCGCCGCTGGTCGGCATCAGGAGGACGTCGCCCAGGTCCGAGTGGCCCGCGCCGGAGAAGTGCGTGTGCGAGAAGCCGAGGATGGAATCGTCCTCGTAGCGGTAGCCGGCCGCCCACGGATAGCTCTGGCGGAAGTGGCGCACCTGCGTGTCCGGGCTCAGTTGCACCATGCCGAACGGCCGCGTCGCGCCCGGGAACGTGTGGCCGTCGCCGCCGGTGCCGATGAAGACGTCGACATTGTCCGTGCGGCTGGCCGCGTGGGCGAAGGCGCCGGCGCACAGCGCGGCGATGGCAAGGGGCAGGGTGGCCTTGCCGCTGAAGCGGGAACCCATAGTGTCTCCAGTGCGTGTCGGGGGATGGCCCCGTGCGGGCGAGCGCGCGCCGGATCGTCGGCAGTGCGCGGTCAAACCAGAAACATAGCGCGAAACTTTCACAACCGGCAACAGGAATGCGCGCGGTCGCGGGCCGGCGGGCGCTTGTGAAACTGACAAATCCTTGTAAAAGTTTGGTAAGTTTTCCGCCGCCCTCGGCGAGTCCGGCGACGTTTTTGCGCAAAAAGGCCCCGATTTTTCGCATTTTTCCGGCCACAATGCGCAATGCTGCGCTAATATTGTCGCGCGGAAACTTTTAACCCAAAGTATATGGAAACTCGCTTCATGTCCAACCGACGCGAACGCGGCTTCACGCTGATCGAGATCCTCGTCGTCGTGGCGATCGTCGGCATCCTCAGCGCCATCGCGTTGCCGGCCTACCACGACTACGTGACGCGCGCGCGCCTGACCGAAGCCTTTTCGGGACTCGGCAGCGTGCCGACGGCCGCCGAGGATTACTGGAACAGCAGCAGCCCGCACACCTACGACGGCTTCGACCGGCTGCCGCAGAACAGCGCCAATTTCACGTTCACGCTGAGCGGCGCCACGGCGTCCGCCTACACCGTGACCGCGACGGGCGCCGGCCCGGTGGCGGGCTTCGTCTACACGATCGACCAGAACGGCAACCGCGCGACCACCGGCGCGCCGACCGGGTGGGACACGAGCACGTCGTGCTGGATCGACCGCAAGGGCGCGCAGTGCGTGCAGTGACGCGGCCGCGCCGGATGCGCGGCTTCACGCTGATCGAGGCGGTCGTCGTCGTCGCGATCATGGGCATCATGCTGGCAGTCGGCCTGCCGTCGATGTCGGACTGGCTGCTGGGCCGCAAGGCGCTGGCGGCCGCCGTGTTCTACCAGGACGGCTTCGCGCTCGCGCGCAACACCGCGATCGCGCACAACAGCCACAGCCGCCTCGTACTGACGGAAAACGCCGCCAACGGCAAGATGGACTGGCGCGTCGACATCTGCTTCCCGACCTCGGGCGTCCCGTGCAATGGCGACGCCGGGACCTGGTCCAGCGCGACGGCGGATGCCGACGGCGATCCCGATCCCGACCAGGTGTTCCGCTCGATCGGCCGCAGCGCCGAGGCGATGCCGGGCGCGCGCGACCTGTCTCTTGCGGTGAGTCCGTCCGGCGCCACCGAGGTGTATTTCACGCCGCTGGGGTGGGTCGACACGACCGTCGCGCCGCGCCTGGCGCGCATCGACCTCGCGCCGTCGCTCACGCGTGCGCATGCCTTCGCGCCGCTGGCCGTGGTGCTGACGCTGGCCGGCATCGCCGCCGTCTGCGATCCGGCCGCGGCGGCGCACGACGTGCGCGGGTGTCCGCCATGATCGCGCGCCGCCAGCGGGGCATGGCCCTGATCGAAGCTATCGTGGCCGCGCTGCTGCTGGCGATCGGCCTGCTCGGTGCGGTCGGCCTGCAGGCGCGGTCGATGAGCGCGCTGGCCGACGCCGGCATGCGCGCCGAGGCGACCATCGCGGCCGACAAGCTGCTGGGCACGATGGCCGTCGACCTCGCGAACGCGGGCGATTACGCACTGGCGGCCGACGGCACGCCGACCGCGCGCCTGCAGCCGTGGTACGACGAGACGCGTGGACGCATCCCGGACGCGCAGATCCTCGTGACGGTCACGCCGGCGACGGGCCGCACGCGCGTCGAGATCACGATTTCCTGGACCCGCAAGGCCGGCGCGGCGCAGAACGCGCACCGGGTCGTCGCGTACCTGGCGGCGGCGACATGATGCGCGCGCCCGCCAGCCGCGGCCACGGCTTCTCGCTCGTCGAGCTGATGGTCAGCGTCGTCATCGGCCTGCTCGCGCTGTTGTTCGCGCTGCGCATGGTCGGCGGCGCCGAGCGGACGCGCAATGCCGCGCTGGGCGGGTCGGACGAAATGCAGAACGGGATGGTCGCGCTGTTCTCGCTCAGTAACGATGCGCGCAGCGCGGGCTATGGCCTGAACGACCCGATCATCGCCGGCTGCAATACCCAGTTCAGCGACACCAAGGGCTACCGGCTCGCCCCGGCCACGCGCGGCACCACGGACGTGACGCCGCTGGCGCCGGTCGTGATCGAAGCCCACGACGCCGATCCGGACCGCGTCACGTTCTATGCCGGCACCTCGATGGGCGGCACGCCCACGCTGCGCCTGACGAGCGACGCCGCCGCGGGCGCCACTCAGTTCGACGTCGACCGCATCGTCTATGGCTTCAACCAGGGCGACGTGCTCGTCGTCGCGCCGGAACAGCCGGGCGGCGACTGCCTGATGGTGCAGCGTTCCGACAGCGATTCGACCGCCACCCGCGTGACGGCGGCGGCGGACGCCGGCATCCGCTTCAACGGCGGCACGCCGACCGCCACCTTCAAGGGGTATGGCGCGCGCATGTTCGACCTCGGGCCCGTCGACAGTCTCTCGTTCCGTTCCTGGTCGGTGGCGGACGGCTACCTGCAGTTGCAGGCGACGGGCCCGGACGACGCGTCGGCGCAGCCGTCGACCGTGGCCGAGGACATCGTCTCCGTCAAGGCGCAGTACGGCTTCGACACCCGCACCGGCAGCGCGTTCCTGCCGCAGAACGGCCTGCAGGTGAACCAGTGGTCGGCCGCGATGATCGACGCCGACGGCTCGGGCACGGCCGGCGACGCCGCCGACTGGCAGCACATCGCGGCCGTGCGCCTGGCCGTCGTCGCGCGCAGCAAGGCCGTGGAACACCCGGCTGCCGGCGCGGCCTGCACGACGACGACCGCGCAACCGGTGGTGTTCGCGGACGCAGCGCCGGCCGGTGTCACTGCCGTGCCGGTCACCGTGAACGTCGCGGTGAGCGGCGATCCGGTCGACTGGCGCTGCTACCGCTACCGCGCGTTCGAGACGGTCGTTACATTGCGCAACGCGGGCTGGAGGCCGAATCCATGATGGCCCGGCGACCCGCGCGGATGGGCGGCATGGCGCTGCCGGTCATCCTGATCATCCTGGCCGTGATGCTGCTCGGGAGCGTCTACCTGCTCAAGTCCGTGAATTCGACGGCGCTCACGACCGGCAACCTGGCGTACGACACGACCTTGAGCCGCGAGGCCGACCTCGGCCTGCACACGGCGTTCGCCTGGCTGAGCCAGACGGCGCAGACCAACAAGGCGGCGCTGAACCAGGACGATACGGCGAACGGCTACGTCGCCACGTGGGACGCCGCCAGCCAGCCGCGCGACGCCGGGTTCTGGACGGGCAGCCGGACGATCGACGGCGACGAAGGCACTCAAATCGAATACGTCATCCACCGCCTGTGCGCGTCGGCGGGCACGTACGCCGGCGCGAACCGCTGCATGCAGACGGCCGCCAACACGGCCACGCTCGGCACCACGGTGGCGGCCGGCGCCAGCCTCGCGTCCGACGCGCCGTCGTACGCCGGGACGCCGCAGCTCCATTACGTGATCACGGCGCGCATCACCGGCGGCCGGGGTGCCAACGTGACCAACCAGATGATCGTCCTGATCGGCGCTTGACCTGTCCATCATGAAAAAAATCCTCGCTCTCTTGGGCCTCGTGGCCCTGATGCTGGCCGGCGCCGCCGGCGCGGCCGTGACCAGCATCGCCCAGCTCCCGCTGCTCAACGTCGACGGCACGGGCAACGTCAAGCCGAACCTGATGCTCCTGTACGATAACTCGGGTTCGATGGCCAGCACGTTCACGCCCGACTACATCGACGACAGTTCGACGTGCCGCTCGCGCGCCTTGATGTCGAGCGGGACGCGCGGCTGCACGGTCGGTCATCCGCCGTTCAGCAGCGCGGATTTCAACCGCCAGTACTACAACCCGGGCGTGCGCTACACGCCGCCGGTACGCGCGGACGGCACGTCGTACACGTCGATGACGCGCAGCGCGACGACCGGCTGGACGGCCGTCGCGACGGACGGCTTCAACGTCAACAAGCGCGACATGCTGGGCAGCAGCGCCACCAGCACGAACCTCGCCACCGGATATCCGGACCTGCGCTGGTGCGACACGAACTACGCCAACTGCGTGTACAACTCGGCGACCTACACCTATCCGAACGACGTGCGCTACACGGCGCAGGCGTACTCGACGAACCCGTACTACTACAGGATCAACGTCGCCGAATACTGCACCACCGCCGCGCTGACGACGTGCGTGACCACCGCCGTGGGTGCGCCGGCGCCGGCCGGCTATCCGTTCCCGGCCAAGGTGCGCTGGTGCGACAGCACGGCGCTGACGAACTGCCAGTCGAAATACGTCGGCAGCTTCAAATACCCGCGCTTCTCGAATCCGAACGGCGGCGTGGTCGCGGCCTACGGCACCATCACGATCGGCACGTCGGCGGCCGCGGGCACCATCGCGATCAACGGCGTGTCGGTCGCCGAACCGGGCGGCGCCGTCGTCATCACGAACACCGCCGTGACGGCGGCGACCGGCACCGACACGGTCGGCAAGCAGGCGACGGTGGCGACGGCGCTCGCGGCCTCGATCATCGCCAAGACCGGCCTGACCAACCAGTACCTGGCCTGCGTGCGCACGCCGGTGTCCGGCTACGGCGTGCCGGCCTGCTCGACCTACGGCATCACGCTCGGTAC
The DNA here is from genome assembly GCF_034420155.1 of Massilia luteola. Classification (NCBI taxonomy): domain Bacteria; kingdom Pseudomonadati; phylum Pseudomonadota; class Betaproteobacteria; order Burkholderiales; family Oxalobacteraceae; genus Massilia; species Massilia luteola. The sequence goes on along the minus strand of NZ_JAXOFN010000002.1, from coordinate 404,192 downwards.
CGACAACGTGGTGGCCGTGGTCCCGATCGACTGCGCCGCCGGGACGAGCAGCAAATCGATCGGCGTCTGCTCGGTCCTGACCGACAGCAGCCGCTCCGGCTGGGCCATCACCGTGGACGCGCCGTCGACCGTCGCGATCGCCGCGCAGCCGGCCACCGCGCTGATCACGGTGTCGGGCACGGCGAGCAACAGCAAGTTCTCGAGCAGCCGCACGGTGCTCGCCGCCGGCACGAAGCTGGGCGGCACGACCTTGATCGCGGCCGACCGGACCTTCGGCAAGGGCGCGAGCAGCACGTCGGTCGCGTCCACCATCGCCGGCGACATCGGCAGCCAGGGCAGCATCGCCGCCTACCTCGGCGGCAACGCCGTCTCGCAGGTGTGCGCGGCGAAGAGCACCAACACGATCTGCGTCGTCGACAGCGCCGCCGCCGCGGGCGGTGCCGCGATCACGATGGGCACGCTCACCAACAACGGCGGCAGCATCAGCTTCGCGACGACGGCCGCGTCGGCGCCCGTGCCGGCCGTGTACGACGCGATTCCGGTGACGGCCACGCCGCTGGGCAGCGGCGCCGCGGTGTTCGTGCGCACCGACGTCGTCCCCACCGTGACGAGCTATCCCAAGGCGGCCGGCCGCACCGATTGCGTCGGCAGCACGTGCACGTACGACGAGGAGATGACGAATTTCGCCAACTGGTACGCGTATTACAAGACGCGCAACCAGATGATGAAGACGGCCGTGGGCCTGGCGTTCCAGTCGCTCACGTCGAACTACAACGTGGGGATTGTCTCGCTGTCGACGGCGGCGGCGGAGGGTGCGATGACGCCGCCCCAGCAATTCACGGGCACGGCCCGCGCGAACTGGTACACGGCGCTGTACGCGATGGACGGCAGCAACTCGACGCCGCTGCGCCAGGCCCTGTACGCGATCGGCAAGATGTACGCGAACCAGAGTCCGTACGTGGCGGACGCCGGCTCGGAAGTCGTGCAGTACCCGTGCCAGCAGAACTTCACGTTCATCACGACCGACGGCTACTGGAACGGCGGCGCCGCGTCCACCGTCGTCAACAACGACAACGTCGAGAGCGCGGCGCGGTTCTGTACGCGCGGCAGCGGCTGCTACGACCCGAGCGCGCAGACGTACAACTCGCTGGCCGACGTCGCGCTGTACTGGTACAACGGCGGCTCGAACACGGCGACGTCGTCGCTGCGCTCGTCGCTGGAGGACTGGACCAAGCCCGGCCTCGTGCCCGCGCAGACGGGCGAGAACACGCGCCTGCACATGAACACGTACGCGCTGGGCCTGGGCGTGGACGGCGTCATGAACTACGAAGAGAAATACGATTCGGCCCCGGTGCCGGGCGGCGACTTCTACAAGCTGATCTCGGGCGCGTCGAGCGGTTGCCCGTGGAACGGCAACGGCGCCTACGTGTGGCCGGACCCGAAGACGGGCGACTCCAGTGGCTCGGCCGCGTACCAGTCGCGCGTGGACGACCTGTGGCATGCCGCCGTCAATGGCCACGGCCACTACTTCAGCGCGTCCGACCCGACCCAGGTCGTGCAGGGCCTCGGCTCGGCGCTGTCGTCGATCCAGGTGCGCATCGGCGCCGCGTCCGCGGCCGCGACGTCGACGCCGAACATCTCGCAGCAGGACAACGACATCTTCTCGTCCACGTTCACCACGGTGCGCTGGTACGGCGAACTGTCGGACCGCAAGATCGATCCCGTCACGGGCGCCGTCTCGACCACGGCGGCGTGGACGTCGTCCGACACGGTCGGCCGCCTCGTCGCCGACAGCAGCGACACCCGCACGATCTGGATGGCCGACATGGCCAACGGCGGCCTCAAGGCGTTCACCTACGCGAACCTGACGGCGACCGAGAAGGCCTGGTTCGACAACAAATGCACGGCGCTCGCGCAGTGCGCCGGCCTGTCGTCCACCGACCGCGCCACCGTCAACGCGGGCGCCACCATCGTCGACTGGCTGCGCGGCCAGCAGCAGTACGCCGACGGCACGATCCTGCGCGCCTACACGCGCACCGACCACAATCCGCCCGGCCTCACGGCGACGATCCCGATCGTGCTGGGCGACATCGCGTCGTCGAAACCGGCGTACCTGCGCGATCCGCGCAAGGGCTATTCGATCGCCGGCTACGCCGATTACAAGGCGGCGAACGCCACGCGCCGCCCGACCGTGTTCGTGGCCGCCAACGACGGCATGCTGCACGCGTTCGACGCGGCGGCCGGCACGGAATTGTGGGCGTACGCGCCGCGCATCACGATGAAGAAGCTGTACCTGCAGGCCAGCACGACGTACGGCACGAACCACCAGTTCACGACGGACGGCGCGCCCGAGGTGGCCGACGTCAAGATCGGCGGCACGTGGCGCGCGGTGCTCGTGGCGGGCCTGAACGCGGGCGGGCGCGGGTATTACGCGCTGGACGTCACGGACCCCGCGCACCCGCACGCATTGTGGGAACTGTGCGCCGACGCGGCCGTGTGCAGCGGCACCGCCTTCGACGCCGACATCGGCCTCACGTTCGGCAACCCGCAGTTCGGCACGTGGAAGGACGGCGGCGGCGCCGAACACTGGGTCGTGTTCCTCACGTCCGGCTACAACAACGTGCCGGGCACGGATGGCGTGAGCGGCGGCAGCGGGGCCGGCTACCTGTACGTCGTCGACGTCGCGACCGGCCAGGTGCTGGACAAGACGAGCACCGGCGACGGCGACACGACGACGCCGTCCGGCTTCGCGCGCATCACGGCGATCACGGCCAATCCGCTGACCGATCCGCTCGTGACCTATGTCTACGGCGGCGACAACCAGGGCCGGATGTTCCGCTTCGATTACACGGCGGGCGGCGCGCCCGCCGTCGTGCAGATGGCCGATGGGGGCGCGGCCCAGCCGGTGACGACGCGCCCGGAGATCACGCTGTGCCAGGTCGGCGGCACGGCTGCGCGCACGATGGTGGTGTACGGCACGGGGCGCCTGCTCGACCTGTCCGACATCGCGACCACGGACACGCAGAGCGTCTACGTGCTGAAGGATGCCGGCACGGGCATCCCCGCCGTCGACTGGCGCACGGCCGCGAAGATGGCCCAGATGCGCCTGACCAAGAACACGGCCGGCGGCACCGAGACGTATGCGATCGGCGGCACGACCGTCGACTGGGGCACGCAGTCCGGCTGGTATATGGACCTCGACCAGAACCGCGGCGAGCGCGTCAACCTCGATCCCAAGGTCGTCTCCGGCACGCTGAACGTCGTGTCCAACCTGCCGACGTCGTCCTCGGCGTGTTCGGTCGGCGGCACGAGCAACCTGTATCAGCTCGACGTGTGCACGGCGCAGCCGCTGCTCGTCGACAGCGACAACAACGCCATCGTCGGCCGCACGCTGTCGAACAGCTCGGCCGCCGTGGGCTTCATCATCGTGCGCCTGCCGAGCGGCGCGCTGAAGCTGATCGCGACGACGGCGGACGGCAAGAACACGCCGTTCGACCTGCCGGCCGCCACCGCGCAGAGTGCGCGCAAGGCCGGCTGGCGCCGCGTGCGCGAATAGTCAGGGCGCGGCCGGCGCCGGTCCGATGGCGCGCAGCGTCTGCGTGACGCGCGCGCCGCCGTCGTCCACGCGCAGTTGCACGGGCAGCCAGCCCCGTTCCGGCGCGAGCCAGACGTCCAGCCGCGCGATGCCGGGCGCCCCCAGCTCGGCCAGGTGCCAGGCGTTGACCGTCCCCGCGGCCGTGGCGACGTCTTCCTGACCCAGCACCCGGAAGCGCGCGATGCGCAGGTCGCGCGCGCCCGCCACGACGATGTCGACCGACTCCGTCAACTGGTCCGGCGCGGCCAGGCCGATGCCGGCCAGTTGCATCAGCAGCGACGCGCGGTCCTGGATGCCCACGTTGTCCGGGCTTTCCGTGCCGGCCGCGCGGAACAGCACGCGGTGGCCGTCGGCATCGAATTCGGTGACGAGCGGACCGTTGTCCGTGTCCTCGCGCGCGCGCCGCGGCGCGATGCCCGCGTCGCCGCTCGCGCCTTCGCTGTGCAGGCGGCCGAGCGGGCCGTCCAGATCCAGCAGATAGCGGTCGCCGTCCGTGCGCCACGACAGGTGCGCGGTGCCGGCCGGCGTCGCCGCGCCGCCCGCGCCCTGGCGCACGACGTCGTAGGTGAGCAGGGCAGGGCCGGGCAGGCGCACGTGGTAGCGGCCCGGCATCTGCACCAGGGGCGTGCCGGCGGCGTCGGTGGCGGGGGCGGTGACGGGGGCGGGCGGTGGGGCCGGTACCGCCGGCGCATCGGGCGCGGCGGCCTGGGCCGGACGCGGTGCCGGTGCCGGTGCCGGTGCCGGTGTGGGCGCGGCAGGCGGCGTCGGAACCGCTGCCGGCGCAACGGGAGCCGCGGCGGCCGGCCGTTCCGGCACGGGCGCTCCGCGCGGCACCAGCCGCACGCTCAGGCCGGTGTCGGCGGGCGCGGCGTCGGACGGCCCCGCGCCGTGCGTGGCGACGATCGCGAGCAGCGCGAGGTGGACGGCGGTGGAGCAGGCGCACAGGACCAGCAGGCGCCGGTGCCGGGACAGGACGGCAATCTTCATCCCGCCAGTGTAGCGTGCGCGGCCGTCCCCGCCCAGCGGGACCGCGTCGTGTTCAGCGGGTGTGCGGGCGGTGCGCGGCGCTGTGCAGGGTGGCGCGCGCCGCCCGGCCCCGGGTGCGCGTGGCCGGCGCCCGGGCGGCCAGCGCCAGCGCCAGGTCGCCGCTGAGGCGGTGCAGCGCGAGCACCTCGTCCAGCGCGGTCAGCACCTGGCGGCCCAGGAGATGGTCGCCGCGCTCGACGTCCGGCAGCACGCGGTGCAGGGCCGACAGGACGACGGCGTTCTCCTCCCGGTGCGCGCGCAGGCGGGCGTAGCCCAGCGTTTCCATGATCAGTTCTTCGTGGCGGAAGGCCGCTTCGACGGCCGCGACGAGGGCCGCGAAGCCGTGGCCGAGCGTGTCGTCCGGGCCGGCCGCCATCGCCGCGATGCGCCGGCACAGCATCTTGCGCCCGTGCCGCAGCGCGGCGCAGAGCGCGCGCGGGCGGGTCGACGTGGCGCGTGTCGTGGCCATCCTGGTCTCCCGGCGCCCCCGGCGCCCGAAAGTCGAAATATTCTTAGACTTCCGGTAGCATGAAAAAATCCCTGACGTTTGATATCTCGCAACGTAGCAACGTTGTGTTCAGTTAGCCTAGTTGACAGAATACATAGCGAAAGCGAGAAATGAGCGTGGTACAACCCGAACGAGAGCACGGCGGTCACTGATGGGGGCACGCATCCTATTGATCCAGGGGCATCCGGACTGCCACCGTCCGCACCTGTGCCACGCGCTGGCCCAGTCGTACGTGGAAGGCGCGCAGGCCGCCGGCCATGAGGTCGACGTCGTCGAACCGGCGCGGATGAGTTTCCCGCTGCTCACCAGTCCGTCCGAATGGTGGCATGGCTCGCCGCCGCCGCAGCTCGCCGCCGTCCAGGATGCGATCCAGCACGCGGACCACCTCGTGTTCGTCTATCCGCTGTGGATGGGCGACATGCCGGCGCTGATGCGCGGCTTCATGGAACACGTCACGCGGCCGGGCGTCTTCATGGACGATCCGCAGCGGTCGTTCGGCGCCGGCCTGCTGGGCGGACGCAGCGCGCGGCTCGTCGTCAGCATGGGCATGCCCGCGGTCGTGTACCGGTGGCGGTATGGTGGTTACGGCGTCAGGATGATGCGGCGCCAGATCCTCGGCCGGGCGGGCATCCGTCCCGTGCGCACGACGCTGATCGGGCGGGCCCATACGCTGTCGGCGGACCGGATCGCGATGTGGCGCGACCACCTGCGCCGCCTCGGCGGTTCGGCCGTGTGAGCGCGCAGCGCGGCAGGCCGGTTCAGCGCACCACGAGGACCGGAATGTCGCAATGGGTCAGCACCCGCTGCGTCTCGCTGCCCAGCAGTTGCGCGGCCAGGCCGTGGCGGCCGTGCGACGCCATCACGATCACGTCGCATGCGCGCCCGCGCGCCGTGGCGATGATGCCGTCCCACGCCGGGCCGGGCGGGGCCAGCACGGTTTCGCACGGTAGGCCCGCTTCGGTGGCGCGCCGGACGACGTAGGCGAGGGCATCGCGCCCGACCCGGTCGGCCTCGTTGCGCCACGCGTCGTAGAACGGTCCGCCCACGTCGCCCGTCGCCAGCAGGGGCGTTTCGGCGGCCACGTGCACGCCGACGATCGTGCCGCCGGCCAGGCGGGCCAGCCCAAGCGCCGCGCCGAGGGCCGCCGCGGCCCGCTCCGTCCCGTCGACGGGGACGAGGATGCGCCGGTACATGGCCTACGCCTTGTGCGCGGGGCGCGGGCGCATCACGAGCACGGGCACGGTGGCGTCGGCCAATACCTTTTGCGTCACGCTGCCGGCGAGCAGGCGCGACAGCCCGCGCCGGCCGTGCGAGCCCATGAAGATGAGGTCGCAGTTGCGGCTCGCGGCGGTGGCGAGGATCGCGTCGGCCGGCGCGTAGTCGAGCATCGCCACCTCGCTGCAGCGGACGCCGGCGGCAGCCGCGGCGTCCGCGACGCGGCGCGCGTATCCGGTGGCGCGGGTCAGCAGGATCTCGTCGTCGACGCCAGGATCGATGGCCATCGCCGCTTCCGCGCTGGCGATGGGTGGTTGCGGCTGGCCGACGGCGAGTGCGACGATCTCGCTGCCGCTGGCGCGCGCGAAGGCGATGGCGGCCTGTTCGGCGGCGGCGGAGACGTCGGAGCCGTCGGTGGGTACGAGGATGCGGTCATACATGGCGTTCTCCCGGGCGTCTGGTGGACGACCTCAGGATGGCGAATATACGCTGTAAATTCTTTGATCTAGATCAAATTCAAACGGTACGGAAGCTGCCTTCGGCCACGACGCGGCCGCCGCCGCCCACGGCAAAGCTGCCGGCCGCCAGGTCGGCGCCCAGCACCAGTTCGCTGCCGAGCGGCGCCGGCGCGCGGAAGCGTCCCTCCAGCGCCAGGATGCGCCGGCCGCACGCTTGTTCCAGCTCGGCGCAGGCGCGCGCCAGGGTGTGCATGCCGTGGATGATCGGCCGCTTCATGCCCATCAGGCGCGCCGACCACGTCCACAGGTGGATCGGATTCCAGTCGCCCGAGATGCGCGCGTAGGCGCGGCCGGTGTTGCGGGGCAGGCGCCAGCCGGTCAGCACGGGCAGGTCCTTCGCCTCGTGGCGGCCGCGCCGCTGGCCCTGCTGGCCGCGCACGACGAGGTAGGTGCTGCGGCAGCTGAAGATGGCCGTGTCGCGCTGGCGGGCCACGGTGTCCAGCTCGGCGACGACGGCGCCGTTCTCGGTCGGCGGCCGGATGGTCACGGTGGTCGACAGCACCAGCGGCACGTCGTGGCGCGGCTCGGCCAGCGCCCGCAGCGTGTTTTCCGTGTGGATCGTGCCGGGCAGGCGGAACGGGAAGGCATCGTCGAGCATCGTCGCGACGTGGGCGCGCTGGGCCAGCAGGTAGTAATAGGTGAGGGGAATGCCTTCGTCGCGAAAGCCGAGGGCCTGGCGGTAGCGCCGCAGCTGGTGCGGGTCGATGCGGTCGAGGACGTAGGAAGTGCGGGGCGTCGGCACGCCATGGAAGCGGCGCGGGTGCTTGAACAGGGCGCGCAGCAGGACGGCGGCGCCCAGTCTGGGCAGCGGTGACGGAGAGTCGGCGGTCATCGTGGACTTCTGGAACCAAAACCCCATTGTGCCTGAAACTTTGCGTTCCATTGCAAGACTTGTGAATTCGGCGCATCCACGCTACCCTAGTAATTTGGTATAAAGAATCACTGTTTTAGATGGGGATGGAATGAAGAAGCAAGCGTTGTTGATGTTGGCGTTGTCCGCGGCCGGCCTGGCCACTGCCCAGGAGACCGTAAAGATCGGCCATGTGGCCGCGATCACGGGGCCGGTCGCCCACTTCGGCAAGGACAGCGAAAACGGCGCGCGCATGGCGGTCGACGCGCTGAACGCGCGCGGCGCGACGATCGCCGGCAAGAAGGTCAAGTGGGTGCTCGTGCCGGAAGACGACGGCGGCGACCCGAAGGCGGCGACGGCCGCCGCGCAGAAGCTGGCGGATGCGAAAGTGAATGCCGTGATCGGCCACGAGACGTCGGGCACGACGATCCCCGCCGCGAAGATCTACAACGACGCCGGCATCCCGCAGATCTCGCCCTCGGCCACGAATCCGAAATACACGCAGCTGGGGTACAACACGGCGTTTCGCGTCGTCGCCAACGACGTCCAGCTGGGCCGCGCGCTGGGCCGCTACGCCGTCCGGACGATGGCGGCGAAACGCATCGCCGTCATCGACGACCGCACGGCGTATGGCCAGGGTCTCGTCGCGGAATTCGCCAACAGCCTGCGCCAGCAGGGCGTCACGCCCGTCGCGCGCGAGTTCACCAACGACAAGGCGACGGACTTCGCCGCCATCCTGACGCGCATCCGCGCCAGCAATCCCGACCTCGTGTTCTTCGGCGGCATGAACGCCGTGGCCGGCCCGATGCTGCGCCAGATGAAGCAACTGGGCATCCATGCGCGCATGATGGGCGGCGACGGCATCTGCTCGGACGCGATGCAGCCGCTGTCGGGCAATACGATGGCGGATGGCCAGGTCGTGTGCGCGGAAGCGGGCGGCGTCGAAGACAAGGGCAAGGCCGGCATGGACAGGTTCCGCGCCGATTACAGGAAGCGCTACGGCATCGACGTCCAGATCATCGCGCCGTATTCGTACGACGCCGTGATGGCGATCGCGTCCGCGATGGACAAGGCGGGGTCGAGCGCGCCCGCGACGTACCTGCCCGCGCTGGCGAAGGTGCGCTACCCCGGCGTCACCGGCACCATCGCGTTCGACGCCCACGGCGACATCCGCGACGGCGTGCTCACGCTGTACACGTTCAAGGGCGGCCACCGCACGGCCATTGGCGTCACGAAGTAAAGCCGTGCCGTCGGCGGCGCCGGACGATCAGGCCGCGGGCCGGTCGTCCATGCGCGCGGGCGCGGATACGGGGGCGTGCGCGGGCGCGGGCGCGAGCATCAGCTCGTCGATCTGGCGGCGGGCGGCCTGCAGTACCTGTTCGGACACGGCCGGATTGCCCCTGGCGGCGCCGCGCGCCACGGCCAGGCTGCCGATCATGGTGGCCACGACGACCATGGCGCGCCCGAGCGCATCGCTGCCCGGTTCGTTCTCCGCGATCTGGCGTTCGAACGCGCGCACCATCACCATATAGCCTTCCGCGAAACGGGCGCTGATTGCCTTGTCCTGGCGCCCGATCTCGCTGGCCGACGCCGCCATCGCGCAGCGGTTGCCATAGTCGTCGCGGGTCTCCAGCGACAGGTAATGGTCGAGGAAGCGCGACAGGTCGGGCATGCCGTCCGAGGTCGCCGAATACATGCGCGAATTGGCCTGGTCGAGGCCATGCGACAGGGCTTCCAGTGCCAGTTCTTCCTTCGAGCGGAAATGCGCATACAGGGCGCCGTGGGTGAGGCCCGCTTCCTTGCTGATCTCCGCCACGCCGACGCCGTCGATCCCGCGTTCGCGGAACAGCTTGCTCGCCGCGCGGATCAAGGCGGTGCGGTTGTCTGCCGCTTTTTCTTTGCTGATTCTCATGCTGTGCTTGTGACGCCAGGTACGCGCAGGCCCGAATCGTCGCGTTTCCGGACGGAGGATTATGATTGTGCCTGCGAGTATAGCGCTTTGGAGCGAGGGGTGCGGTCGCAATATTGTTGACAAAGACGGGTCGCCGCTGACGGGGCGGCATTGCACCGTACTGCTGAAGCGGCCGCGATGTTACATTACGTTCGCCACGGTCGGTCCTGTCGAGCGGCGCCCGATGCCGGCCCGCCCCCGCGGTGAGCCGCTGCGCGACGTGCGCAACGAACCGGTCCGCCGCGGGGCGGGCCGGATGAAGTGGAAGGGGAAGCGCGTCAGCGCTGCAGCGAGTCGTCGGAATCGAGATCGTCCCGGTCCAGCTGGTTCCTGCCCGACCGGCTGCCCTGGCCGCCGCTCTGCAGGTTGCCGCGCTGGTTATCGCTTTGCTGGTTCTGGTTCTGGTTCTGGTTCAGGTTCCCGCCTTGCCTGCCCTGGCCGCGCGAATTGTCGCCCGGTCCGCTGCCCAGGTCGGACTGCGATTGATTGCCCTGGTCGGGCTTGCCGCTCTGCTGGCTGCTCCAGTCGCCGCGTTGCGCGTTGTCACCCGGTCCGCTGGCCAGGTCGGAATTCTGCTGGTTGCCCTGGCTGCGCCGGGACTTGCCCTGGCCCATCCCTTTCATGCCCTTGCTTTTGTCGTCCTGGTTGCTCGGCATAATCGCCTCCTCGATCGGTATGTGAGCCCCCATGGTAGGCCGACTGACGGAGGCGGCAATCGGAATATGCGTCAGGAGGCTGTAGGATCTGTCGGACAGCACTGATCGGGTTGTTGGCGTCGGAGGCCACGATACGTCGCCAATTGGGGAACGATTGCGTGTCAAACATTGACAAAATGTCCAATCCATGGCGGAATCCATGGTCGGCACGCGTCGCGGCCAGTAAATACAAAAAAGACAATGAGCAGAAGCAGTACAGGTAAGGTCAGGGGAACGGGGCGGACCACGCTGGAAGAGGTGGCGGCGCACGCGGGTGTATCGACGATGACGGCATCGCGCGCGCTGAGCCAGCCGCAACTGGTGTCCGAGGCGACGCGGACCAAGGTCGAGCAGGCCGTGGCCGAACTGGGTTACGTGCCGAACCGGGCCGCGCGCGCGCTCGCGTCGTCGCAGTCGCGCGTGATCGTGGCGCTCGTGCCGTCGCTGTCGAACGTCGTGTTCACGGCCGTGCTGGACGGTATCCACGACGCCATCGAGCATGGGCAATACCAACTCCTGATCGGCAACACCCGCTATTCCGATGCCGAGGAAGAAAAGCTGCTGCACACGTATCTGCAATCGGATCCGGACGGCATCCTGTTGTCCGGCCTCACGCACAGCCCGCAGGTCGAGCGCATGCTGGCCGGGTCGCGGATGCCGGTCGTGTCGATGATGGACCTGGCCGAAGGGCCGGGCGAGTTGTCGGTGGGCTTTTCGCAGCACGACGCCGGCCATGCCATCACGCGCCACCTGCTCGACCGCGGCTACAAGCGCATCGCGTTCGTGGGCGCCCAGCTGGACGAGCGGACGCTGCGCCGCGCCGACGGCTACCGGCAGGCGATGCATGCGGCCGGGCTGGCCGACCCGCGGCTGGAAATCATGGTGCCGGACCCGTCCACGATCGCGCTGGGTGCCGAACTGATGCGCCAGGCGCTGGACACGTTGCCGGATTGCGACGCCGTGTTCTTCTGCAACGACGACCTGGCGCACGGCGCCATCTATTACTGCCAGCGCCACGACATCCGCGTGCCGCAGGACGTGGCCATCGCAGGCTTCAACGACCTGCCGGCATCCGCGTGGATGGTGCCGTCGCTGACGACCATCGACACGCCGCGTTACCGCATCGGCTACGAGGCCGCGTCGCTGCTGCTGGACGTGATCGGCGGGCGCGAGCCGCGCGAACGGCGCATCGACCTGGGCTTCACGTTGCGCGAGCGCGAGAGCACCTGACCGGCGCGCCGGGCGCGCAAAAAAATCATCTGGTTGCGCTTTACATTTTCTGTGGAAACGTTACACTGACGGTATTGCTTGTTAGCGCTATCAGCCGATAGGCCTGAAGGTGCGGATGAGCGGTGCGGAGTGTGCGGGGGGCTGCGCACTCTTCTACAATCTCCTCTTAGAGCTGGGTGCAGATGTGCTCCCGGCTCTTTTTTTGGGCTGTGTTCGCGTTAAGTATGTGAACCGAATCTGGTTGCAGAGGTCATACGCATCGTCGAGTTAACGCATGAGGAGCGACGATGCACGGCCTGACGCTGGCTCAGCCGTTTCAAGAGCTGGCTGGTGCGCTGCCGCGGTGTCGCGAGCCGCTATTTGATCAATTATTCGGGATGGCAACGGTTGCTGGATGCGCGGCGCCTGGCGACGCCCGCGCACCTGCTGCGCGATGCGGCGCAGCGCGGCTAACCGGCAGCGCTCGCTTACCTAAATAACGCGAACACAGCCTTTTTGGGCTGTGCCGGCACTGCGCAAGCCGCCTGCGGGATCAAGGCACCGTGACCTCGAGCCGATAAGTGCGCCCGGCCTCGATGCCTGCAACGTGCGCCCGCTCCAACGCCTTGCCATCGCACACGACAGTCGTGCGCTCGACCGCTCCGCGCGTCACGCTGACGTCGAACGTGGCGCCGCGAAACACCCGGCGCACCCGCATGGACGGCCAGTGCGACGGCAACTGAGGATTCACGACGAGCCCTGCCGCATCGCCCTTCAGGCCGCACAGCCCCTCCACGATGGAGCGGTAGACCCACGAGACGGTGCCCGTGTTGAACAGCTGGCTGGAACGGCCGGCCGTACGCGGGTATTCCTTCCAGGCGCCGCGATAATAATTCGGGATGAACACGGGCAGCTGGCCGCGCCGCAGGTAGTCGTCCGCGTCCGGGCCCGGGATCATCTTGCGCAGTGCGTCCCAGGCGCGGTCCGGCTCGGCGATCGCGTACAGGCTGAAGATGTAGAACACGGACGCGTGGTTGTAGACCGCGCCGTTCTCGGCCGATCCCGGATGCTTTTGCGTGACGCGTCCGACGTCCTCGCGCATCGCGCTGTACGGCGGCGCGAACATCTGGACGCCGTACGGGGTGTCGAGCTGGCCGTCGATCTCGGCCAGCATCGCGCCGCGCTGGCGCGCGTCGGGTGCGCCGCTGAGGAAGGCCCAGCTCTGCGGGTTCAGGTAGATGCGGCCTTCGGCGTCGACGCTCGTGCCGAAGACGACGTTATCGTCCGTGATGCCGCGCGCGTACCAGGCGCCGTCCCACAGGTGCAGGTTGGCGGCCGTGTTCATGTCGCGGGCGCCGGCGCGGAAGTGGTCCGTGCGCCAGTCGTCGTCGCGCGCCGCGCACACGTCGGCCCACAGGTTCAGCGCATAGGCGGCGGCCACGGTCAGCCAGCCGGACACGCCGCGTCCCTTGTAGCCCACCATATTCATCGGATCGCACCAGTCGCCCTGCTCGATGTACGACAGGCCGCGGTGGTCGCGCTTGTGCAGCAGCCAGTCCATCGCCAGCGCGATGCGCTCGTAGGCGCTGAGCGTCGCGCCGTCGACGCCTGCGACGGGTTCGTCGAGGACCGCATAGTCGCCCGTCTCGTCGAGGTAGGCCTGCAGGCAGACGGGCAGCCACACGCAATGGTCGGTGTGCGGAACCTGGTTGATGTATTTGAGCTCGGCGCCTTCGAACAGCAGGATCCCGTCCGGCATCGCGCCGTTCGGCCCCTGCTGCGACAGCGCGTGCAGGAACGCGGCGCGGGCGACGGCCGGCTTGACGAACGCCATGCCCATATTGTCCTGCAGGTAGTTGCGGGTCTGCGGGTCGGTGCTGAGACGGTTCACGTCGCCGTGATAGAACACCTGGCGCGCGAGCCAGTGGTTCACGAAGTTGTCGAACGCCGGGTCGGGCGTCTCGACGGTGACGCAGCCCGCGCCCTGGTCCGCATAGGCGGCATACGCGCGCGCGGCGTCGTCGAAGCCGTGCGCGCTCAGGTAGCGCGCGCGCATGGCGGAGATTTCCGCATCGTCGCGCGCGGGGCCGAATACGAAGCGGCGCGTGATGGCTTCGTCGGCGCCCAGCGCGAGGCGATACTGCACGGCGGCCACCGGCGTTTCGTAGCGCGCATCGCCGCCAGGCAGGTGCTCGGCGCGCAGCGCGTCGGGCGCATGCAGGCCGCCTTCGCCCTCGAACCGGCCCTGGTTCGTTTCCCATGCATCGGGCGCCGTCTCGCACAGCAAATACGTCTTGTCCTTGAAATCCTTGTTCTTGAAATAGTCCTGCAGCTTCTGGTAGGGCGTGACGCCCGACGCGACGATGGCCCGCAGGTCCGGGCGGTACTCGGCCGACTGGTTCATCCACGACATGTAGCCGATCGTGAAGTAGGGATAGACGCTGATCCTGCGCGGACGGCCGCTCACGTTGGTGACGCCCAGGGTCCACAACTCGGCCACGTCGTCGACCGGCAGGCCGAGGCGCAGGTCGATGCGGATGCCCAGCTTTTCCACGGTCCACGCGAGGTTGTCGCGGCCGACCGAGAATGCGAAGCGGTCGGGCGCGGCGCGCACGGGTTCGTGCGGCGCCGAGAAGATCTCGCCGGTGTCCTCGTCCTTCACGTAGAAGAAGCGTCCCGGATGGTGCGCGTAATAGGCCTGCTCCGGCTGCATGAAGGTCTTCGCTTCGAGGTTAGGCGCATGCGAATACTTGGCCGGTTCCGGCTGCATGAACTGGGCGGTGGCATAACCGCGGCAGGTCATCTGGATCATCATCCGCCGGTTCCACAGGAAGCCGCCGGCGTTCGGCATGGCGGTCGGGCTGGCGAGGTCGTAGCGCGCGCCGTTCTCGGTCGGTTGCAGCATGGTGTTTCCTTGTCGTGATTATCAGGAGGCGGTCTTGCGCGCGTCGAGTTCGGCCTGGATGCGCGCCAGCTGCCCGCCGTTCAGGTTATAGAAGCACATGACGGCCACGGCGGCGACGGCAAACGCGGCCGGGATGAAGGACATGAGCCAGACGATGCCTTCGCGCGAGCCGGCGGCCTGCACCGCGTTCGGGACGTAGCCGAGCGCCGTGAAGACGGACCCGATGACGGCGACGGCGACCGCGGTGCCGAGCTTTTGCGAAAACGTGGCGGCGGCAAACGTCATGGCCGTCGCGCGGCGGCCCGTGCGCCATTCGTTGTAGTCGGCCGTGTCGGCATACATCGAGAACGCGAGCGGCGATTTGGGGCCGAGCACGAGGCCGAGCGCGCCCTGCAGCACGAACATCAGCCCCACCTGGCTAGGGGGCACGACATAGAACGCGGCGGACAGCGCGGCGGTCGTGCTCATCAGCACGATCATGAGCGTCTTCTTGTCGATCCAGCGCGTGAGCAGCGGCGTGAGCGCGGCGCCGACGGCGGCCGCGATCATGTACGTGGGGACGAAGGTGCGCATCAGTTCCGGCCGGCCGACGACGTATTTGAAGTAATAGGCGGCGCTGGCGGTGCGCAGCGTGATCGTGACCATGATGATCAGCGCGAGGAAGAACAGCACCATCCACGGCCGGTTGCCGGCCAGGTCGCGCACGTCGCGCCACACGGCGTTCCGTTGTCCGGGCGGCGGCGCGATGCGTTCGCGCGTATTGAAGAAGGTGAGCACGAACAGCAGCGACGCGGCGACGGCCCACACCAGCATCGTCAACTGCCAGCCGCGCCGGTCGTCGCCGGCGCCGAGCCAGCGCACCATGTCGGGCGTGGCCGCCGTCACGATCGTGCTGCCGGCGAAGGCGAAGATGAAGCGCAGGCCATTGATCGTGGAGCGCTGCTGCGGATCGGCCGACATCACGCCGGACAGCGCGTTGTACGGGATGTTCACGCACGTGTAGCACACCATCATCAACAGATACGTGCCGTAGGCCCACGCGAGTTTCGCGTCGCCCGCGCGGCCCGGCGTCGTGTACGTGAGGACAGCGGCGCCGGCCAGCGGCACGCACATCCACACGAGCCACGGGCGGAACTTGCCGAAGCGGGTGTCCGTGCGGTCGGCGGCGGCGCCGATCAGCGGGTCGGTGAACGCGTTGATGATCTTGATGGCCGACATCATCGTGGCCGCGGCGGCGGCCGAGATCCCGAAGGTGTCGGTGTAGTAGATCAGCAGGAACGTGGCGACATTGGTCCAGTAAAAATTGAACCCCATGTCGGCCACGCCGTAGGCCAGCTTTTCGCGCCAGGGCAGCCGGGCGTGCGCCGCGGCGGCGTCGGACCCGACGGCGGCGCGGGGGAGGGCGGCCGTCACCGGAGGGCTCCGGTCGGTGCGGCGGGATGGGGGAAAGCGGTCGGACAGGCCATTTGCGTCTCCGGTGATGTACGTTGCGGTTCTTCGCCCGCTGGGGTGATAGCGCTAACAGCGGCGAGTATGCCGCCGCCGCGAACGCATGTCAACCGCCGGATGCGCGACCCGTCCACAAGGTCAGTCGCCCGGATACTTCACGCCGGTCTGCTTGCGGATCTCGTCCAGCACGCCCATCAGGTGCAGGGTCTGCTCGTGCGTGATGGCGGGACTTTCGATCAGCCCCGCGTTCCAGCAGCGCTGCGCCTCGATCGCCTCGTGCACGTAGCCGTTGCCCAGGTAGGGCGTGGGAAGCACGCGCGGCGCTTCGTCGGCCAGCATCAGGGTGATCGTCGGCGGGCGGTGGAACGGCGCGTCGAGGCGCAGCTGGCCGTGGCGGCCAGATAAAGTGAGCAGGCCCGGCGTGCGCGCCTTCAGCGAACACGCGCACGTCGACAGCGCGCCGCCCGCGTGGCGCAGCGTGAACACGGTCTGCAGGTCGACGCCGGTGGGTCCCAGCTCGGCCTGGGCGCGCACCGCTTCCACGGCGCCCAGCAGGTAGGCCGTGATCGAGAGCGGATAGATGCCCACGTCGAGCAGGGCGCCGCCGCCGAGGGCCGGGTTGAACAGGCGCGCGTCCGGTCCGCCCGTCGCCGCGAAGCCGAAATCGGCGCTGGCCTGCGACACCTCGCCCAGCACGCCGGACGCCAGGATGCGTTTGACTTCGTCGAGCGCGGGCATGAAGCGCGTCCACATCGCCTCCATCAGGAACACGCGGCGGCTGCGCGCGAGGGCCACGACCTGTTCGGCCTGGGCGCGGTTCAGTGCGAACGGTTTTTCGCACAGCACGCCCTTGCCGCCGGCCAGCATGGCGAGCGCGTTCTCGGCATGCATCGCGTGTGGCGTGCCGATGTAGACGAGATCGACGTCGTCGCACGCGGCCAGGCCGTCGTAGCCGGCCAGGCGCAGCGGAATGTGGAATTCGTCGGCGAATTCGACGGCCGTCGCGCGTTCGCGCGAGGCGACGGCGGCGATGGCGGCGCCGGGCGTGGCGCGCAGGGCCGTCGCGAAATCGCGCGCGATCCTGCCGGTGCCGAGGATGCCCCAGCGTACGGTGTTGGTCATGTGGTCTCCATGAAAAGGGCGGGAAAAGCCGGGGTCGGCCATTCTGGAGGATGGCCGAAAAGCGGGATACCTGTCTATATTGACAGGTTATTGATAACATTTTGCTATCAATGTTTGCGCTATACTCGAATGTGGTCCTTCATTGCACGGAAAGGGAAAGCCATGGCTGCAGAGTCCCCGCGCGCGGATGCGAGCGCATGGTGCCGGCCCCTGTTCGAAGGGACCCAGCTGTCGATGCTGGTCTGCGACCCGGTGTCGCAGGAAATCCTCGACGTCAACGACGCCATCCTCGACCTGCTCGGCTACACGCGCGGCCAGTTGCTGGCCATGCGCCTGCCCGACCTGTACGCGCGCGGCGGACAGGAACCCGGCGAGCTCGGTCCCGCGGCCTGCCGGCTGCATTCGCATGCGCGTCGCATCGCCGGCGCCGATGGGGACAACCATCATGCGATCCTGCAGCGCTGCGCCATCGACCACGGCGGGCGCGACGCCGTGCTGGTCGTCCTGCAGGACGTCACGCGCCACGTCGAGGCCGAGGGCGAGCTGCGCGCGATCCAGAACGAGCTGCACCGCGCCCAGGCGCTCGCCATGATCGGCAACTGGATCTGGGATGCCGCCAGCGATTCGCACGTGACGTCGTCGCCGGAAGGCTACCGCATCCTCGGTTTCAGGCCGGAGGACGCGCCCGTGCCGACGGCCGAGATCTATGCGCGCATCCACCCGGACGACCGCGCGCTGGCCGAGAGCGCGCGCGAGCGGGCTCTACACGATCCGGACTACAAGTACGACATCGAATTCCGCCTGATCCGGCCGGACGGCGAGGTCCGCTGGCTGCATTCGGTGGCCGAGGTGAAGTACGACGCGGCCGGGCGCGCCGTCAAGATGCTGGGCCTCGTGCAGGACGTCACGGAGCGCCGCCGCGCCGAGGACAATGTGCGGCGCCTGGCCTATTACGACGCGGTGACGGCCCTGCCCAACATGAACCTGTTCGAGCGCGAGGTCGAGGACCGGCTGGCCCAGTTGCGCCGCGGCGCCGGACGGGGGCGGAGCCCGGCGCGGCTGGCCTGCCTGATCGTCGACCTCGTGCGCTTCCGCGACGTCAACTACGCGCTCACGCACATGTACGGCGACGTGCTGCTGGCGCTCGTGGCGGACCGCCTGGCCGCGGCCATCGGCCAGGCGGGCGTCGTGGCGCGCTGCGATTCGCGCTTTCCGATCGTGCTCGACGGCGCCGACGAGGACGAGGCGCGGCGCTGGGCGCAGCACCTGCTGCGCGCGCTCGAGGCGCCGTTCGCCGTCGCCGGCATTTCGTACGAGATCGGCGCGCGCATCGGCATCGCGCTCGCGCCGCTGCAGGGCCTGGACTACCACACGCTGCTGCGCAAGGCCGACATCGCGCTGTACCAGGCGGCCGGCATCGCGCGCAACGTCGCCGTCTACGTGGCCGAGGACGACCCGCACACGCCCGACCGCCTGTCGCTGATCGGCGACTTCCGCGCCGCCATCGAGGCCGGCCAGATCCAGCTGTTCTGCCAGCCCAAGGTGGCGATGGCATCCGGCGAGATCGTCGGCGCCGAGGCCCTCGTGCGCTGGGTCCATCCGGACAAGGGCTGCATCGGGCCGGAGACCTTCATGCCGCTGATCGAGGCGACGGACCTGATCCACGTGCTCACCCGGCACATGCTGGAGTCCAGCATCGCCCAGTGCGAGGCGTGGCGCGCGCAGGGCGTGCTCCTGCCCATCGCCGTCAACCTGTCCGCGCGCGACATCGCTGCGCTGTCGCTGTCCGAACACCTGCGCGAACTGCTCGAACGGCATGGCTCGTGCGCGGGCCTGATCGGGCTGGAGATGACGGAGAGCAGCCTGATGCAGAACCCGGCCGAGAGCATCGCCGAGCTGGAACGCCTGTCCGGCATGGGCTTCCGCCTGTACATCGACGACTTCGGCACGGGTTACTCGTCGCTGAGCTACCTGAGCCGCCTGCCCGTGGACGTCATCAAGATCGACCACGGCTTCACGATGCAGCTGATCGACGACGCCCGCGCCGCGGCCATCGTCAAGTCGACCGTGCACCTGGCGCACGACCTCGGGATGAGCGTCGTGGCGGAGGGCGTCAGCAACGTACGCATCTGGGATGCGCTGCACGCGCTGGGCTGCGACGAGGCGCAAGGCTTCTACGTGGCCGCGCCGATGCCGGCCGGCCAGCTGCTCGACTGGGCGCGCGCGTCGCCCTATCACCTGCAGGGCGAACACGCGTGCGCGTGAGCGCCCAGCGATACTGAGGTAGCATGACGGGGCGCCGGCTGGCGGCGCCGTGGCGGACGACAAGGAGAAAGCATGGCCAAGGTACTGGTGCTGTATTACTCGACGTATGGACACATAGAACAGATGGCGCACGCGCTGGCGGAAGGCGCCCGCGCCGCGGGGGCGACCGTCGACGTCAAACGGGTCGCGGAGACGGTGCCGGACGACGTCGCCCGCAACGGCCACTTCAAGCTGGATCAACCCGCACCCGTCGCGACCGTGGACGAGCTGCCCGGTTACGATGCCATCGTGATCGGCGCGCCCACGCGCTACGGCCGCATACCGTCGCAGATGGCGGCGTTCCTGGACCAGACGGGCGGGCTGTGGGCGAAGGGCGCGTTGAACGGCAAGGTCGGCGCCGCGTTCACATCCACGGCGACCCAGCACGGCGGCCAGGAGACGACCCTGTTCTCGATCGTGACGAACCTGCTGCACTTCGGGATGGTGGTCGTGGGCCTGCCGTACAGCTTCGCGGGCCAGATGACCCTGGACGAGATCACGGGCTGCAGTCCCTACGGCGCGAGCACGATCGCCGGCGGCCAGGGCCAGCGCCAGCCGAGTAAAAATGAACTGGACGGCGCGCGCTTCCAGGGCGACCTCGTGGCGAAGACGGCGATCAAGCTGTTCGGCTAGACCCCGCGTCCGCCCAATGCACGCGTCGCGTCGACGCGGTTCGCCTACACCTTCATCGGCAGGATGATCATCTGCAGCCCGTCGAAATGCAGGCGGCGCTGGATCGTGAGGGCTGCCTGGTTGTGCAGCAGCCGGGTGAACAGGTTATCGCGCTGGAACACCAGGCGGCTCGTGAAGAACACGGCGTGCGGGAATTCGTCGGCGAGGTCGCGGCACATGTCCGTCAGGGTCGCGACGGCGTCCGTGCCGAACCCGAGGCGCGACGTGGCCGGAATGCCGTGGCTGCGGCAGAAGCCCACGAAATCGTCCAGTGTCGCGCGCGCCTTCGTCTTCAGGATGTCGATCGCGCCGTCGCCGCCGTAGGCATGCGCGTCGACCGTGCGGGCGGACACGAACACGACGTTCTTGAAATGGCCGGGGAACATGCGCTGCACCCACAACAGCGCATGCAGGCCGCCGCCGCGCGAGCTGCCGACGATGAACACGGCCGTCGGCGCGTCCCCTTGCGGGGCCGGCGTGTCGGTGCACGGGCCCGGTGGCTGGGCGGCGAACACGCGGTCGACGTCGTCGAGCCGCTTGCGGGTGTCCGCATAATGGGCGCGCACCGCGAGGCACAGGGCGACGACGAGACCGGTCAGCACGATCGTGACCCAGCCGCCTTCCATGAATTTTTCCACGACGGTCACGACGAGGATGCTCGCGGTGACGGCAAGGCCGCACAGCGACAGCAGCAGGCGGCGCAGCCAGCCGGCGTCGCCGCGGTGGCGCAGCCAGTAGCGGCACAGGCCCAGCAGGGACAGGCTGAACGTGAGGAATACGTTGATGCTGTACAGGACGACGAGCAGGTCCACGCGGCCGCCGCTGGCCAGCAGCACGAGGGCGGCGGCCAGGCCGAGCAGCAGCACGCCGTTCTGCGTGACGAGGCGGCTGGAGAGATAGCGGAACTGGTGCGGCACCCACGAATCCTGCGCCATATTCGCCAGCACGGCGGGGCCGCCCAGGAAGCCGGTGTTCGCGGCCACGAGCAGCAGGCCCGCTTCGCAGGCGAGCGTCGCGGCCAGCACCACGCCGAGCACCGGGCCTTCGAGGCCGGCATGCTGCAGGATGGCGCGGAAGGCGACGGCGTTCAGCGTCTGGCCGGCCTGCGGCGTCGCGTTCCACAGCAGGTACAGGAAGATGATGCCGCCCGCCGTGAAGGCGAGGCTGCAGGCCATGTACAGCATCGTCCTGCGGCCGGTGCGCACGCGCGGTTCGGCCAGCGCGTTCACGTTGTTCGACACGGCTTCGATGCCCGTGTACGTCCCGCCGCCCAGCGAATAGGCCTTCAGCAGCAGGGCGAGCGTGAAGACCCACGACGTCTGGCCGGCGAGGGCCGTCGTCTCGTGCAGCGTATCGGGCAGCAGGGCCGGGATGTGGGCGGCCTGCACGCCCACGCCGTACACGATCAGCAGCGCATGCGTGGCGACGAAGCCGAGGAAGATCGGCAGCAGCACACGGATCGATTCCTTCACGCCGCGCAGGTTCAGCCACAGCAGCAGCACGACGAGGCCGAGTTCCGTGCCCAGTTTCCAGCCCTGGAACGCGAGCGGCAGCAGCGAGAACAGGGCGTCGACGCCGCTGGCGATCGAGATCGCGACCGTGAGCACGTAGTCGACGACGAGCGCGGCGCCGGAAACGAGGCCGGCGTGCGGCCCGAGCAGGACGGAGGCGATGCGGTAGCCGCCGCCGCCGGTCGGGAACAGTTCGATCACCTGGTTGTAGGCGAACGCGATGACGAAGACGGTGGCCGCCGTCGCGAGGGCGAGATACAGGCCGAAATGGGCGTGCCCGCCCAGCGCCTTGAAGGCTTCTTCCGGCCCGTAGGCCGACGACGACAGGCCGTCGGCGCCCAGGCCGACCCAGGCGAGGAAGGCGGCGAGGGTGAGGGAATGGCGGGTGTCCTGGCGCAGCGGGTCGAGGGGCCGGCCGAGCAGGGCGGTGCGCAGGTTCGATTGCGTGGATGCCATGGGTATTTGCGGTTGATGGAACAAGGCTGTCACGATAGGCCGGCGCGCCGAAAATTGTCGTAAATGGTCGGCCGGGGCGTGTAAACATCGCGTAAACGCGGCCGATTTTTATGCCGCATTTACGGGCGATCGCTTACCATCCACGCATGCAGAGTTTCGAATCGACGTCATCTTCAGGCTTCGGCGCCGCGGTCGCCGTCCTGCGCGCGGATGCCTGCGACGAGCGCACCGTCGCTGCCGCGGCCAGCCTGGCGGCGCTCGCGCAGGCGCCGTGGCACGCCGTGCTCGTCGAGAACGCGCAGACGCGCCGCCGCGGCGAAGCGGCGCGCCTGCGCACGCTGGAACTGCTGCGCGCCGCGCAGGCCCGGGGCGCCGTCACGGCGGTGCTGGAAGGGCACGATGCGGCGGCGGTCGTCGCCGGCTACGCGCGCCGCCACGGCTGCGCGACGGCCGTGCTGGCGCGCGAGCGCGCGTCCGCGTGGTGGCACACGCCGTTCGCGCGCCGGCTGGCACGTGCGGCGCCGGGGCTGGATCTGGTCGAGGTCGCGGCGCCGGGCCTGGCCGCGCCGTCCGCCGGCCGCGCACCGGATGCGTCCGCGGACACGCCGCCCGCCCCGCGCCGCTACCTGGCCGCCGTCGGCGCCAGCCTGGGCACGGCGCTCGTCGCGCTGCCGCTGCTGCCGCTGCTGGACGTCGCCAACGTCGGCATGCTGTTCCTGCTGACGGTGGTACTCGTCGCCATCCGGCTCGGGCGCGGTCCCGCGATCGCGGCGACGCTGGTCGGCTTTTGCGCGCTGATCCTGGCGGCGCCGCGCCACCGCTACGACGTCAGCGAATTCAAATACACCGTCGCGCTGGCCGTGATGCTGGCCGTCGGCTGGATCACGGCGCGCCTGACGTCCGACCTGCGCGAACAGGCGCAGGCCGCCATCGGACGCGAGGCCCGCACCCGCGCGCTGTACGAATTCGCGCGTGCGTTGTCCGTCGCGCTGCAGACGGAGCAGGTATTCGAGATCACCCGCCGCTTCCTCGCGCGCAGCTTCGACGCCGGCGCCGCGATCCTGCTGCCGGACGATGCCGGCCGCCTGCGCTGGCCCGAACCGCGTGCCGACGCCGAAGCGAAGGCGCCCGTGCTGAGCGTACTGGACATGGCGGCCGCGCAGTGGACGTTCGACCACGCGGCGCCGGCCGGCGCCGGCACGGCCACGCTGCCCAGCAATCCATTCCTGTATCTGCCGCTGCTGGCGCCGATGCGTTCGCGCGGCGTGCTGGCCGTGCGCGTGCCGGACGTGGCGGCGCTGCTCGTGCCCGAGCGGCGCGAACTGCTGGACGCGTTCGCGGCGCTGGCCGCCATCGCGCTGGAACGCGTGCATTACGTGGACGTGGCCCAGGACGCCGTCGTGCGCATGGAGGGCGAGCGCCTGCGCAATTCGCTGCTGGCGGCGCTGTCGCACGACCTGCGCACGCCGCTGACGGGGCTCGTCGGCCTGTCCGAATCGCTGACCTTGTCGCGCCCACCGCTGGCCGCCGCGCAAATGGAACTGGCGCATGCCCTGCGCGACGAGGCCCGGCGCATGAGCACCCTCGTTGCCAACCTGCTCGACATGGCGCGCATCCAGAGCGGCGGCGTGAAACTCAACCTGCAGTGGCAGGTGGTCGAGGAGACGATCGGCAGCGCACTGCGCGCCTGCCGCTGGCAGCTGGGCGGTCGCACGGTCGAGACGCGCATCCCGCGCGGCCTGCCGCTCGTGCGTTTCGACGCGACCCTGCTCGAACGCGTGCTGTGCAACCTGCTGGAAAACGCGGGCAAGTACACGCCGCTCGGTGCGCGCGTGACGATCGCGGCGCGCGCGGAGGACGGCCGCCTGCTGGTCGCCGTGTGCGACGACGGGCCGGGCCTGCCGGCCGGGCGCGAAGACGCGCTGTTCGAGAAATTCGTGCGCGGCCAGCAGGAATCCCCGATCGCCGGCGTCGGCCTGGGCCTGGCCATCTGCCGCGCCATCGTCGAAGCCCACGGCGGCGCCATGCGCGCCTGGAACCAGCCGGGCGCCGGCGCCTGCTTCGAATTCTCGCTGGCCCTGGGCGAGCCGCCGCCGCTCCCGGAGGCCGACCTCGAACCCCACGATATTGACATTGATACCGACACCGACACCGACAAGCATGAGCATTGAACCCGCCGCACCCGTCGCCCTCATCGTCGAGGACGAGCCGCAGATCCGCCGTTTCGTGCGCATGGCCCTGGAAGGCGAGGGCTGGGTCGTGCACCAGTCCGAAACCCTCAAGCGCGGCCTGATCGACGCCGGCACGCGCACGCCGGACCTCATCATCCTCGACCTCGGCCTGCCCGACGGCGACGGCCTGCAACTGATCCGCGACGTGCGCGGCTGGAGTCCCGTGCCGATCATCGTGCTGTCCGCGCGCATCGACGAAGCCGACAAGATCACGGCACTGGACGCCGGCGCGGACGACTATTTGACGAAGCCGTTCGGCATCGGCGAACTGCTCGCGCGCGTGCGCGCGGCGCTGCGCCGGCAGCACAAGGCCGGCGGCGAACCGTCGGCGCGGATCGTGTTCGGCAGGGTGGAGGTCGACCTGCACAAGCGCACGGTCCAGCGCGACGCCCAGCCGGTCCACCTGACGCCGACGGAATACAAGCTGTTGTCGGTGCTGCTCGCGAACCTGGGCCGCGTGGTCACCGCGCCGCAGCTGCTGCGCGAGGTGTGGGGCCCGTCGAACGCGGACAATGGCCACTACGTGCGGATCTACATGGGGCATCTGCGCCAGAAACTCGAGGACGATCCGGCGCAGCCGCGGCACCTGCTGACCGAGACGGCAGTTGGTTACCGATTACAGCCTTGATAGCGCTAATGTGTAAAATAAAACATGCATATGTGCAATTATTTCAATATTCTGGTTATAATATTAAGTTGTACCAACTGTTTTCAACTTGATACGAAAGACGGACCAGGAATGATGAAAAAGACATTTGCAGCGCTGGCGATCGCCGCCGCGTTTCTCCCGCTCGCCGCTGCGCAGGCGGCCACGGTCAGCTATACCGACAGCAAGGCACTGACCACCACCAACTGGACCGACGCCCTGTCGTTTTCCAAATTCGACACCAGCCTGGGTACGCTGACGTCGATCCGTTTCGACCTGAGCGGCGTCGTCGAGGGTGTCGGCAATGCCGAAAGCCTGGATTCGTCCGCGTCCACCGTGAAGCTGTCGCTGGGCTCCCTGCTGGGCCTGACCCGTCCGGACAACAGCACGCTGGTCGTGACGAACCCCGTGTTCAGCCAGACCTTCGATTTCAGCGCATTCGATAACGCGGTCAACTTCGGCGGCACCTCGGGCGGGACCACCGGCAGCGTCTCGGCGACCGGCTCCGATTTCTTCGTCTCCAGCAGCGCCAGCGATTTCGCGCTGTTCTCGGCACTGGGCGGCGGCATGATCGATCTCGGCCTGAACGCAGTCGGCAATTCCAGCGGCACGGGCTCGGGCAACCTGATCACGCAATTCAGCACGGCCGCGTCGGGCGTGGCGAAAGTCACCTATACGTACACGCCGACGGCGGCCGTTCCCGAGCCGGCCAGCCTGGCACTGGTGTTCGGCGGCCTGGGCCTGCTGGGCATGGCGCGCCGCCGCAACAAGAAGGCCTGACGGACTTCAGGGCGCCGGCCGCCGCAGCGCGGGATCGTCCCGCAACGCGAGCGGCAGCGCCCTGGCCCAGCGGTTGGCGGACAGCGAAAACGTCAGCGCGCGCACCTGGTGATACCACCCGGCCGGCACGTACAGCATGTCGCCGGGGTTGACGATGCAATCGATGAGCGTTGCCTGGCGGGCGAGCGGAAACCGTTCGAAATCCGGATGCTCCGGGTCGAACGGCGACCCGACCAGCACCGGATTCGCCTCGCGCGTGTACAAAAATTCGTCGTGGTGGGGCGGCGCGAGGAAGATCCGCTTGGTGCCCCACACCTGCGCGAAGATGTTGTCGTCGTAATCGCAATGCAGCGGCGTGACCGTGCCGGCCGGGCCGAGCCAGAAGCGCGGTGGTCCCATCTTGCCGAAATAGCCGGGCCAGTGGCACATCCCGTTCAATTCATTGATTTCCAGGTTGCCGACGTACGGCGGCAGGCCGTCCGTACCGGCCGCCACGAGATCCAGGTACGCGCGCATCGACATGTCCCGCATCGCGCGGTCGGGCGCGAACGCGGTGTTGATGTAGTCGCCCGTGCGGGCCCGCACGGGGACGTCGCCGAAACGGTCGCGCAGCGCGTCCGGCGTGACGGCGCACAGCGGCCAGCGCCCCACCACGCCGGTGATCATGAACGGCAGGCCGCGCGCCGCCTGCGCCTGGAATGCGGCCCGGTCCAGCGCCTTGAAGCGCGCGACGGCGGCGGGCGGCACAAGTTTGCGTGACGCGTCACGGATGGCGTCGCGCATGGCGGCGATCGATGTGACGCCGCGCACGTCGGCCGCCTTGCGTGCGCGTGCATCCGGCTGGTCCGCCGGCGCGGGAGAAGAGTGTGAAGTGGTGGTCACCGGGCGTCGTCCTGGCGAGGTCGGGCCCGCATCATACGGAAAGCGGGCCGCCGCGGCAAGCCGTCAGGCGCGGACGGCGACCCGCTCCTTGACGATGCCGCGGTACACGAGGAAGGTGGCCACCAGGCTGATCGCGCCCGCGCATGCCATCCAGTAGCCGGGGGCCGCCTTGTCGCCGGTGGCTTCGATCAGCCATGTGGAGACCAGCGGCGTCATGCCGCCGAACAGCGCCGTCGCGAGGCTGTACGCCAGCGAGAACCCGGTCGTGCGCACCTGGACCGGAATGATTTCCGTGAGCGCGACGATGGTCGCGCCGTTGTAGCTGGCGTACAGGAACGACAACCACAGCTCGATCAGCACCATGTGGCCGAAGCTCGGATTGGCGATCAGCCACGCCAGCGCCGGATAGGCCGTCACCGCCGCCAGTGCCGAGCAGACGGCCATCACGGGCCAGCGGCCGATGCGGTCCGACAGGGCGCCCATGACGGGCAGCCAGATGAAATTCGACACCCCGACGCACAGCGTCACGAGCAGGCTGTCCGCGGTGCTCAGTTTGAGCACGCTCTTGCCGAACGTCGGCGTGTACACGGTGATCAGGTAGAACGCGACCGTGGTCATCACGACCAGCATCGCGCCGACCGTGACGAGCGGCCAGTTCAGGACCATCGTGCGCATCATCTGGCGGAACGTCGGATGCGTCTTTTGCGCCAGGTAGGCCTCGGTCTCCTGCAGCGAGCGGCGGATGTAGAACACCACGGGGATGATCGAACAGCCGATGAAGAAGGGGATGCGCCAGGCCCAGTCGGCGATGACGTCCTTCGCCATGGCCTGGTTGAGGGCGTAGCCCAGCGCGGCGGAGCAGATGACGGCGACCTGCTGGCTGGCCGATTGCCAGCTGACGTAGAAGCCCTTGTTGCCGGGCGTCGCCATCTCGGACAGATAGACGGACACGCCGCCCAGTTCCACGCCCGCCGAAAAGCCCTGCAGCAGGCGGCCGATCAGCACGAGCACCGGCGCCAGCATGCCGATGGTGGCATAGCCCGGCACGAACGCGATCAGCGCCGTCCCCGACGCCATGATCGCGAGCGTCAGCACGAGGCCCTTGCGCCGGCCGATGCGGTCGACGTAGCTGCCCAGGAAGACGGCGCCCAGGGGACGCATGAAGAACCCGGCGCCGAACGTGGCGAAGGTCATCATCAGCGCGGCGTACTCGCTCGTCGCGGGAAAGAACGCCCGCGCGATCTGGTGCGCGTAGAAGCCGAACAGGAAAAAATCATACATCTCGATGAAATTTCCGCTCGTGACCTTGATGACGGTGCCGAGCCGGGACGGCGCGCGCGCCGGCGCGGCCGCGGCTGCGGCTGCGGCTGCGGGTACGGGGGCGGCGTGGGCGGTTCCGGCGGTGGAGTGAATGGACATGATGACCTCTGACGGATAGGGGGGTCAGTGCGGTGCGGCGACCGGTTCCAGCCCGGTGGCCTCGATGGCGGGCGCGTTGGCGGGCGCGGCGAGGAAGCGCAACAGCGCGCGCGCGGCCTCCGGATGGCCGGCGCCGCGCACGACGGCGCCGGCGAACTGCGTATTGAGCTGCACCTCCCGCGGCATCAGGCCGACGATGTCGATGCCCTGCACGGGTTTCAGTTCGCTCTTCTGCTGGCACCCGAAATCGGCCTCGCCGCGGGCGATGATCTCGCCCACCGGCGTGGCCGGAATCTGCGCCGCCTTACCTTCCATCTGCTGGCGGATGCCGAGCTTGTCCAGCAGTTGCCGCTTGATGTATTCGCCGCTCGCGCTGTCGGAATAGGCGACGCGGGACGCGTGCAGGAACGCCTGGCGCAGGCCGTCGACCGTGCCGATGTCCGGCTGCGCGGCGCCGTGCCGCACGGCGCACGCGATCGGCGAGTTGGCGAGGACGACCTTGCTGCCCGGTTCGAGGCGTCCCTCGGCCATCAGCTTGTCGAGGGCGTCGCCGACCATGATGACGACGTCGATCGGTTCGCCCCGCGCGAGGCGCGCCGGGATCGCGTTCTGCGTCGCGCCCATCGACGGTCCCCAGGCGGATACCAGGTGGTCGCCGCTGGCCCGTTCGTACGGACCGGCCAGGTCCTTGTAGGCCTGGGCGAAGCCGCCCGAGCTGACGACGTGCACGTCCGCCGCGTGGGCCGAGGCGCCCAGCGCGAGGGCCGCGAGCGCCGCCAGGGTCTTGTGTTTCAGGTGGTGTGGTCGCATGGCGTTCTGTCTCCGTTAAAATTTTTGCATGAGGCCCAGGGTCAGGCCGGTGCCGTGGCGGTCGTTGGGCCGCGCCGCGGTGAGTCCCGCGGCGTCGCCGCGCCAGGCCGTGTAATCCGCTTCGGCGTAGGCGGTGGTGCGCGGCGCCAGCATCTTTTCGATGAACAGGAAGGCGCGGTCGAAGCCGTCGTCGCGCAGGCCCGTGGCGGCGCGCCGCACGCTGTACCAGGCCGTGGTGACGAGGATGTCGCGCGCCGCCTGGCGGCTGACGCCCGCGGACAGCACGCGCTGGGCGACCGTCTTGCCCGGCCCCGTCGCGGCGTCGTTGCGCGCGATGTTGGCCTTGAACTGCCAGCCGGCGGCCCGCACCGCCGCGCCGGCCGTCCAGGCATCGAGCGGCAGGCCGTCGCGGCTGCGGAAGTGCATCGTCGCGCCGGAGACGACCCAGCCCGGGCGCCGGTAGGCCAGCGCGACGCCGTGGCTCGACGCCGCGGCCGCGTCGCCCGGCACTTCGCCGGCCGAATACGCGGCGCGCGCCTGCCAGGGACCCACGTCGGCGGTGTACTTGACCGTGTTGTCCAGCCGGTAGAAGTTGTCCGCGTAGCCGCTCGGACCGTACTGGCGGCCGAACGCGTGCGTGCCGAACGCGGTATTGCTCAAGCCCGCGACGTTGATGTTCGGGTTGATGCCCGCATAGCGTTTGCCGAGCGGATCGACGGCGACGAGGGCGTCGGACAGGAGGTTCGGCTGGCGCCCCGCGGCCACCGTGCCGTACGGCGTGGCGAGGCCGGCCCAGGCCAGGCGGTCGAACAGGCGGTCGCTCTTGGCCTGGGCACCGGTGTCCGCGTTGATGCCGCCTTCGAGGCGGAACAATGCCGTCACGCCGCCTCCCAACGGTTCCTGGCCCTTGATGCCCCAGCGGCTGGTGTTGTCGATGCCGCTGTTCACGAAGGCCGCATGGCCCGGCGGGGCGGGCGCGTTGTTGGCGGCGAGGCCGGACGCGCTGCGCACGCCGACGTCGACGATGCCGTACAGGTCGACGCCCGGCTGGGCGAGGCAGGTTCCGCTCGACGCGAGCAGCATGGTCAGGGCGCAGGAATGGCGCACGGTGTCTCCTTGGTGGTTGCCTTCTTGGCGAGGCTGTGATGGCCGATGGCCGAGTGGATGAATCATCCATCAAATGGCATAATTTGATAATTGCAATTTTCCAGCGTATTCATGCACCATGCGCATCAATTACGACCTACACGATTTGCAGGCGTTCGTCGCCGTGGCGGAGCGCGCCAGCTTCCGCCAGGCCGCCGCCGACCTGTTCCTGTCGCAATCGGCGCTGAGCCGCCGCATCGACAAGCTGGAGGAGGCGCTGGGCGTCGTCCTGTTCGAGCGCACCACCCGGCGCGTCCGGCTGACCAATGTGGGGCAAGCGTTCCTGGTCAACGTGCGCACCGCGCTGGACGGCCTGGAAGACGCGGTGCTGGGCGTCGCCGACCTCGCGGCGCACCGGACCGGATCGGTGACGCTCGCCTGCGTGCCGTCGGCCGTCTGGCATTTCCTGCCCGCGGTGCTGAAGGCGTTCAGCGAGCGCTTTCCGCGCATCCGCGTGCGCGTCCACGACGAGAGCGCGCAGGACGTGCTGAATCTCGTGCTGAACGGCGAGGCGGATTTCGGCATCAATTTCACCGGCGCGGAAAACCCGGAGATCGTGTTCGAACCGGTTTACGTGGAAAGCTATGTGCTGGCCATGCGGCGCGATCACCCGCTGGCGCGCCGCAAGACGCTGAGTTGGAAGGAGACCGTCGGCGAGCGTTATATCTCGGTCGCCAAGTCGAGCGGCAACCGCAGCGTGATCGATGCCGCGCTGGCCGGCGTCGAGAAGCATCCTGTCATCCTGTGCGAGGTGAACCACGTGTCCGGCGTGCTGGCCCTCGTCGAGGCGGGCATGGGCGTGGCCGCGGTGCCCGGCCTGTCCGTGCTGCCGGGGCGGCCGGACACGATCGTCGGCGTGCCGCTCGTGAAGCCGGCCATCCACCGGACGCTGGGCCTGATCACCAGGCGCAATCACAGCATGGCGCCGGCGGCGCGCACCTTGTTCGACATGCTGGCGCAGGCGCTGCTGCCGCGGCGGGCACCGGACTGAGCGCGGCCGTGCGTTGTTTTATCGAGAATCCCCTCGCCGGAGCGCGCCGCCTGCAGGAGAATGGCGGCATCTTGTGTTTGACACCGATTTTCGCCGGGTGCTATAGTCGGGCAACGGCCATGGGAACGTTTCCACGCGTATGCCATGACCGCATAAAACAGGCGCCGGCCCCGCCAGGACGCCATAACGGAGACAGCATGTACGGAACCCGCAGGTGGCTGCTCGGCGCGTGGTTGTGCGCATTCGCGGCGGCGGCACACGCCGGTCCCAGGGCGGAAGTGATCCACTGGTGGACGTCCGGCGGCGAATCGGCCGCCGTGAAGCAGGTCGAGCAGGCCTACCGCGCGGCCGGCGGCACCTGGGTCGACACCGCGATCGCCGGGGGCGACCAGGCGCGCGCCGTCACCATCAACCGCATCATCGGCGGCAAACCGCCCACCGCGGCCCAGTTCAACACCTCCAAGCAGTTCCTCGACATCATCGAGGAAGACATGCTCAATCCCGTCGACGACATCGCCCGCCGCGACCATTGGGACCAGGTCCTGCCGGCACCGATCGTCGACGTGATCAAGGTGCGCGGCCACTGGTACGCGGTGCCGATCAACATCCACATGCAGACGTGGATCTGGTATTCGAAAGCCGCGTTCGCGAAAGCCGGCATCGCGCGCGAGCCAGCCAGCATGGACGAACTGTTCGCCGACCTCGACAAACTCAAGGCGGCCGGCCTGATTCCGCTCGGGCACGGCGGCCAGGCGTGGCAGGAGATCCTGCTGTTTTCGATGGTGCTGTCGAACCTCGGCGGCCGCGACCTGTACCTGAAAGTGATCCGCGACCGCGACCAGGCCGCCATCCATTCCGCCGCGTTCCGCCAGGTCCTGGTCGCGTTCAAGCGCCTGCAGGGCTATGTCGATCCGGCCTCGCCGGGCCGCAACTGGAACGACGCGACGGCGCTCGTGATCGGCGGGAAGGCCGGCATGCAGATCATGGGCGACTGGGCCAAGGGCGAATTCATCGCGGCCGGGCAGGCGCCGGGCCGCGAGTTCGGCTGCCTGCCTGGGTTGGGCCGCGACAGTCCCTACCTGATCCAGGGCGACGTGTTCGTGTTCCCGAAAACGGACGATCCGGCCACGCTGCGCGCCCAGAAGCTGCTCGCGAGCGTCGTCGAGAAGCCCGCCGTGCAGCGCGCGTTCAACAAGCTGAAAGGGTCGATCCCGGTGCGGCTGGACGCGGACGACAGCGGGTTCGACGAATGCGCGCGCAAGGGCATGGCGATCCTGCGCGATCCGCGCCGGCCGGTGGGCGTCGCCGAGGTGTATCTGACGCCCGACCAGAACGGCGCGCTGCAGGACGTGCTGACCGCCTACTGGAACACGGACATGTCCGCCGACCGGGCCCAGAACAGCATCGCTTCGGCGCTGCGCTACTGACATGGCCCGCCGTTCCCTCGCCCGGGCCACACCGTACGCGGCGCTGCTGCCGATGGCAGTCGTGGCCACCCTCGGCTACCTGGGCGCCGGCCTGTGGACGTTCTATCTGTCGCTGACCGGCTCGCGCACCTTCCCGTCCGGGCACTTCATCGGCCTCGCGCAATACCACCGCCTGTTCGACAACGAGCGCTGGATGCTGTCGCTGCATAACCTGGCCGCATACGGCGCCCTGTTCGTGCTGGCGAGCCTCGTCATCGGCTTCCTGCTGGCCGTCTTCATCGACCAGAACGTGAAAGGCGAGGGCGTGTTCCGCACCGTGTTCCTGTACCCGTATGCGATGTCGTTCGTCGCGACCGGCCTCGTATGGCAATGGCTCCTGAGCCCGGGCGACGGCATCGACGGCGCGCTCCGCGCGCTCGGGTTCGAGCATGTCCGGTTCGACTGGATCGTGTCGCAGGACCATGCGATCTACACGGTCGTCATCGCCACCGTGTGGCAGGCGTCCGGCCTCGTGATGGCGCTGATGCTGGCCGGGCTGCGCGGCGTCGACCCCGAGATCTGGAAGGCCGCGCGGCTGGACGGCATCCCCGCCTGGCGCGTGTATGCCCAGATCATCCTGCCGATGCTGTGGCCGACCGTCGCCACCGTCCTGCTGCTGCTCGCGACGGCCGTGGCGAAGCTGTACGACGCCGTCGTCGCGATGACGCAGGGCGGTCCCGGCATCGCCAGCGAGGTGCCGGCCAAATTCATCATGGACCACCTGTTCCTGCGCTCGAACGTGGGCCTGGCTTCGGCCGGCGCGATCGTGCTGCTCGTCCCGGTGCTGGCGCTGCTCGCGCCGTATGCCTATGCCCGCAGCCGCAAGGAGGCCGCATGAACCCGCAGACGATCGTCCCGCCGCTGTCCACCACGCCGGCCGCCGCCGCGCGGCGCAAGCCGCTGCGGCGCGCGCGGCGCCGCCTCACGCCCGCGCGCGTCGGCCTGTACGTCTTCCTGCTGGGCGCCGCGCTGTTCTTCCTGCTGCCGCTGTACGTGATGATCGTGACGTCGCTGAAGACGATGGACGAGATCCGCCAGGGCGGCATCTTCGCGTTGCCGCACGCGCTCACCTTCGAGCCGTGGCGCCTCGCGTGGAGCGGCGTGTGCACGGGCGCGGCGTGCGCGGGCGTGCGCACCGGCTTCTGGAATTCCGTCGCCATCACCGTGCCGAGCACCGTCCTTCCGATCCTGCTCGGCGCCGTGAACGGCTATGCGCTGTCGTTCTGGCGCCCGCGCGGCGCCAACGTCCTGTTCGGCATCCTGATGGCCGGCGCCTTCGTCCCGGTGCAGGTGATGATCTATCCGCTCGTACGCGTGATGGCGCTGGCCGGCATCTTCGGCTCGCTGCCCGCGATCGTGCTCGTGCACCTCGTGTTCGGCATGCCGGTCATGACGCTGCTGTTCCGGAATTACTACCGCAACGTGCCGCACGAGCTGTTCCAGGCGGCCCGCGTCGACGGCGGCGGTTTCTGGCGCATCTTCGGGCAGGTGATGCTGCCGATGTCGCTGCCCGTCATCGTCGTCGCCGCGATCATGCAGGTGACGGGCGTGTGGAACGACTACATCCTCGGCCTCGTGTTCGCGGGGCGCGACAACATGCCGATGATGGTCCAGCTGAACAACGTGATCAACACCACCACCGGCACCCGGCAGTACAACGTGAACATGGCGGCGACCATCCTGACCGCGCTCGTGCCGCTCGCGCTGTACTTTTTCTCGGGCCGCTGGTTCGTGCGCGGCATCGCCGCTGGCGCCGTGAAAGGATAAGGGATGGCCAACGTCTCGCTGCGCAAACTGAACATCGTCCTGGGCGGCAAGCCCATCATCCGCGACCTCGACCTGCACGTGGAACCGGGCGAATTCCTCGTGCTGCTCGGGCCTTCCGGCTGCGGCAAGTCGACGCTCCTGCACAGCATCGCAGGCCTGGTCGACAGCGAGTCGGGCGCCATCGAGATCGGCGGGCGCGACATGACGGACTGCGATCCGAGCGAGCGCGGGATCGGCATGGTGTTCCAGTCGTACGCGCTGTACCCGACGATGACGGTCGAGGACAATATGTCGTTCGGCCTGCGCATCGCCGGCACCCCCAAGGCCGAGATCCGGCGCCGCGTGGACCGCGCCGCTGCCATGCTGCAGCTGGACGCGCTGTTGCGGCGCAAGCCCGCGCAGCTGTCGGGCGGCCAGCGCCAGCGCGTGGCGATCGGGCGCGCGCTCGTGCGCGAGGCCCAGGTGTTCCTGTTCGACGAGCCGCTGTCGAACCTCGACGCCAAGCTGCGCGCGGAGCTGCGCCGCGAGTTGAAACTGCTGCACCAGACGCTGGGCTCGACGATGATCTACGTGACGCACGACCAGGTGGAGGCGATGACGCTCGCGAGCCGGATCGTCGTGATGGAGAAGGGGGCGATCCAGCAGGTCGGCACGCCGCTGGACGTGTACGAGCGGCCCGCGAACCGCTTCGTGGCGGGCTTCCTGGGCGCGCCGGCGATGGCGTTCGTGGACGGCGCGCTGGATGCGGCCGGGCGCTTCGGCGCCGATGGTATCGACCTCGTGCCGGCGCGCGACGTGGGTTGCCCGGCCGCGCAGCCGGCCGTGCTGGGCGTGCGGCCCGAGCACGTCGAGATCCGCGCCGACGGCGCACTGCGGGGCGAGGTGACGCTCGTCGAACCGATGGGCAATCACCAGGTCGTGTGGCTGCGCTGCGGGAAGGCACTGCTGGCCAGCATCGTGCACGATGCGCGCCGCTTCGCGCCGGGCGAACGGGTCGCGTTCGCCGTCGACGCGGCGCGGGTGTCGCTGTTCGATGCGCAGACGGGAAATCGCCTGTGAACGGCGCAAATACAGTATCCTTACGCCGCGCCGCCCCGGCGGCCCTGGCGAAACGTAGGCATTGAGGAAGAGTTTGTGGCGACTATCAAGGACGTAGCGAAGCTGGCCGGCGTCGGCCTGGGCACGGCGTCGCGCGTGGTGAGCGGGAAGGGATCGGTGTCGCCGGCGACGCTGGCACGCGTGAAGAAGGCGATCGACGAACTGGGCTTCCGGCCGTCGCACGCGGCGCGCGCGCTGCTGTCCGGGACGAGCCGCATGGTCGGCGTGTACATCCCCGTGCTGAGCGGGACGTTCTACACGCCCATCCTGCAGATCATCGACACGGAACTGCGCGCGGCCGGCGTGCACATGGTGCTGGCGTTCGGCGTCGGCCTCGGCGACGAACGCCGCCAGGCCATCGAGGGCGTCGAATTCCTCGTCGAGCGCGGCTGCGACGGCCTCGTCGTGATGACGAGCGCCCTGCAGGAAGAAGACGTGGCCGCGCTGGGCGTCAAGTCCGGCCAGCTCGTCGCGCTGAACCACAGCTTCGAATCGATGCCGGACCAGTGCTTCACCGTCGACCACGCGCTGGGCGGGCGCCTCGCCGCGCGCGCGCTGCTGGACCAGAAACACCGCAAGATCGCGGTCGTCGAAGGTCCGCGCCAGCTGGAGGACAACCGCGCCCGCATCGACGGATTCATGAGCGAGCTGCGCGAGCACGGCATCGATCCCGCCAAGGTCTGGCGCCTCGAGAGCGACTTTTCGCCGGCGGGCGGCTGGGCCGCGGCCAAGCAGCTGCTCGATTCCGGCTACGGCTGCACGGCGCTGTTCTGCGCCAACGACGAGATGGCCGTGGGCGCGCTGTCGTACTTCCAGGAGGCGGGCATCCGCGTGCCGCACGACCTGTCCGTGCTGGGCTACGACGACACGCCCAGCGCCGCGTTCTCCGCGCCGCGCCTGACGTCCGTGCACATGCCGTGGCGCGAGATGACGCAGAACGGCATCAACGCCTTGCTCAACCTGTGCTACGACATGCGCCGGCCCGTCACGCGCGAATTCCCCGTCAGCGTGACGTTGCGCGCGTCGCTCGCGACCGCGCCCAGCGGGAGGCGCAAGGCCGCCTGACGGCGCCGCCGTGACCGGGCGCGCGGCCGCATGCGCGCTTTTTTTTGCGGCGCCTCTGGAAACCTTTCCAATTACAACCATGACAGACCGACTACCATGACCACCAACGATCATTTCCCGGCCGCCGGCAGCGCCGAGCCGCACGCGCCGCGGCGCGCCGATTTCGGCGCCGACTTCCTGTGGGGCTGCGCCACCTCGTCCTACCAGATCGAGGGCGCGGGGGCCGTCGACGGCCGGGTCGAATCGATCTGGGACCGCTTCGCCGCCGCGCCGGGCAAGATCCGCGACGGCTCGTCCGGCGCCGTCGCGTGCGATCATTACCACCGCTGGCCGGAAGACCTGGACATCGGCCGCGACCTGGGCCTGAACGCCTACCGCTTCTCGATCGCGTGGCCGCGCATCTTCGACGGGACCAGCGGCAAGCCGAACGAGAAGGGCCTCGATTTCTATTCGCGCCTCGTCGACGGCATGCTGGAACGGGGCCTGCAGCCGTGGGCCACGCTGTACCACTGGGACCTGCCGCAATGGCTGCAGGACCGCGGCGGGTGGGCGGACCGCGCAACGGTCGACGCCTTCCTCGAACTGGCCGACGCGATGACGCGCCGCCTCGGCGACCGCGTGCAGCACTGGATCACGCATAACGAACCGTGGTGCACGGCCATCATCGGCAACTACGAAGGCTGGCACGCGCCGGGCGTCAAGGACCTCGGCACGGCGCTGCAGGTCGCGCATCACGTGCTGCTGTCGCACGGCAGGGCGGTGCCGGTGATCCGCGCCAACGTGCCGGATGCGCGGGTCGGCATTTCACTGAGCCTGCATCCGCTGCGTCCCGCCAGCGCCGCGCCGCGCGACGTCGCCGCGATGGAACGGCACGACGGCCTGCGCTACCGTTGGTTCCTCGACCCGCTGTATGGCCGCGGGTATCCCGAGGCGACGCTGGCGCGGGTGGGAGCGGCGGCGCCCGTCGTGCTGCCGGGCGACCTCGATGCCATCGCCGTGCCGACCGATTTCCTCGGTGTGAATTACTATTTCCCGGAGACCGTCGCGGACGACCCGGACCACGGCCCGCTCGGCGCGCGCATCCTGCCGGCGCAGGGGGAGACCACGGCGATGGGCTGGCCGGTCGCGCCGCAGGGTTTGTCGGAGCTGCTCGCGCGCATCGACCGCGACTACCGTCCCGGCCCGTTGTACGTGACGGAAAACGGCTCGTGCTACGACGACGTGGTCGGGGGCGACGGCGAGGTCCGCGACGTCGAACGGCGCCGCTACCTGATGCGCCATCTGGCCGCGCTGCGCCAGGCCGCCGCCGATGGTGTGCCGGTGAAAGGCTATTTCGCCTGGAGCCTGCTGGATAACTTCGAGTGGGCGGAAGGCTATCTGCGCCGCTTCGGCCTCGTGCACGTGGATTACGCCACGCAGCGGCGCACCTTGAAGGACAGTGCGAAGTGGTATCGCGCGTTCCTGCGCGGCGTCTGAACGCAAGCGGGCGATTGACAGCGCGGACGTTTCCATTCAATATCCACGCATGCGATTGGAAACCTTTCCAACCGCGTCGCAACCATAACGACATAACCTCTGGAGACACCCGCATGAACATCGACCGCACCATGCGCCTGGCCGTGGCGTCCGCGCTGGCGCTGGCCGCCGCCTGCGCCGCCGCCGCACCCGCGGCACCGCAGCTGGATGCCTGGCCGCGCCTGACGAGCGCCATCGCCCCGAACGCCGCGCTCGAGGCGCGCGTGCGCGAGATCGTCGGCAAGATGACGCTCGCGCAGAAGATCGGCCAGATGACGCAGGCCGAAATCAAGAGCGTGACGCCGGACGACGTGCGCACCTACTACCTCGGCTCCGTGCTGAACGGCGGCGGCAGCTGGCCGCACAACGACAAGCACGCGCACGCGGCCGACTGGCTGAAGCTGGCCGACGCGTTTTACGATGCGTCGATCGCGACCGACATGGCGGTCAAGGTCCCGATGATCTGGGGCACGGACGCCGTCCATGGCCACAACAACGTCTACGGCGCCACGATGTTCCCGCACAATATCGGCCTCGGCGCCGCGCGCGATCCGGAACTCGTGCGGGCGATCGGCGCGGCGACCGGCAAGGCCGTGCGCGCGACCGGCATCGCGTGGGTGTTCGGGCCGACGGTCGCCGTCGTGCGCGACGACCGCTGGGGGCGCACCTACGAGAGCTTCTCGGAAGACCCGCAACTCGTGAAGCGCCTGGCCGGTCCTTATGTGGCGGGGCTGCAGGGCGCGCTCAAGGGCGACGCCAACGTCATCGCCAGCATCAAGCACTACATGGGTGACGGCGGCACGGAATTCGGCGTCAACACGGGCGTCGCGAAGGTCAGCGAGCGCGACATGATGAACATCCACGCGCAAGGCTATTACGCCGGCATCGAGGCCGGCGCGCAGACCGTCATGGCCTCGTTCAACAGCTGGAACGACGTCGCCGCGGGCCACGATTACGGCAAGGTGCACGGCAGCCACGCCATGTTGACCGACATCCTCAAGGACAAGATGGGCTTCGACGGCTTCGTCGTCACCGACTGGAACGGCATCGGCGAAGTGCCGGGCTGCCGCAACGACGCCTGCGCCCAGGCCATCAACGCCGGCGTCGACATGGTGATGGTGCCGAACGACTGGAAAGCGTTCATCGCCAACACGGTCAAGGACGTCGAGGCCGGGCGGATTCGGCTGGCCCGCATCGACGACGCCGTCAGCCGCATCGTGCGGGTGAAATTGCGCGCGGGCGTGTTCGGCAAGCGGCCGTCGCAATCCGCCTGGGCCGGCAAGGATGACGCGCTGCTCGCGAAAGACCTGGGCCGCCGCGCCGTGCGCGAATCGCTCGTGCTGCTCAAGAACGAGGGCCCGGCGCTGCCGCTGGCCGCCAACAAGCACATTCTCGTCGTCGGCAAGGCGGCCGACAGCATGGCCAACCAGACCGGCGGCTGGGCGCTGACGTGGCAGGGCACGGCGAACACGAACGCGGATTTCCCGAAGGCCGACACGATCCTCGCGGGCCTCAAGGCCGCCGGCGCCGACGTCACGTACAGCGCGGATGCGGCGGATGTCGACCCGGGCAAGTTCGACGCCGTGGTCGCCGTGATCGGCGAAGGCCCGTACGCGGAAGGCGACGGCGACATTGTGCCGGCCGGGACGCTGCGCCATACGAGCCGCTATCCGGAAGATCTCGCCGTGCTGCGGAACGTGCACGGCAAGGGCAAGCCGGTCGTCACCGTGTTCCTGTCCGGCCGGCCGCTGTGGGTCAACGATTTGCTGAACCTGTCCGACACGTTCGTCGCCGCCTGGCTGCCGGGCACGGAAGGCAAGGGCGTGTCCGACCTGCTCGTCGCCGCCAAGGGCGCGAAACCTTATGAATTCACGGGCAGGCTGTCGTTCTCGTGGCCGAAGACCGTGTGCCAGACGCCGCTGAACGTCGGCGACGCCGGCTACGCACCGCTGTTCGCCTACGGCTATGGGCTCAAGCGCGACGAGCGTTCGCACGTGGGCCTGCTCGATGCCGCGTACCCGCCCGGCGGCTGCAGCGCGGCGGACACCTATCCCGTCTACGGCCACGCCGACCGCGCCAGCTTCCCCTTGCGCATCCGCAGCGACGCCAGGGTGCAGCCGCTCGGCGCGGACTTGAACGCGACCACGCGCCTGCCCGGCATCACCGCCGCCGTCGCACAGATCAAGGCGCAGCAGGACGCGAAGCTCGTCACGTGGACGGCGCCGGCCACGTTCGAGGCGCATGGCGACAAGCCGCTCGCGCTGCCGGCCGCGCTGGCGGACAAGGGGCTGCTGCGCTTCGACACGCTCGTGCAGGCCGCGCCCGCGGGCAAGGTGACGATCGCGATGGCGTGCGGCGCCAGGGCGTGCGGCACGCCGCTCGACGCCACGCGGCTGTTCACGCGCCTGGCCGGCAAGGGCCGGCAGTCGGTCGCGATCCCGCTCGCGTGCTTCCGCGCGCACGGCGCCGACCTGGCGCGCGTGGACACGCCGTTCAGCGTGACGAGCAGCGGCCCGTTCACGGCCGCTTTCGGCAACGTCGACGTGACGGCCACCGGGGACGCCATCGGCTGCGAGGAACTGCAATGAGCGCTTACCGGCTGCTCGCCGACATCGGCGGCACCAATGCCCGTTTCGCGCTGCAGGCCCCGGGCGCCGGTTGCGCCGACATCGACGTCCTGGCCTGCCGCGACCATGACCATATCGGGGCCGCGATGGACGCCTACCTGGCCGGCGCCGCCGCGCGGGGCCATGCGACGGACGGGCTGCGCCATGCCGCCATCGCCATCGCCAATCCCGTCGAAGGCGACGTCGTGAGCATGACGAACCACCACTGGCGTTTTTCCATCGCCGCGCTGCGCGCGGCGCGGGGACTGGACACGCTCCTCGTCGTCAACGATTTCGCGGCGCTCGCGATGGCCTTGCCGCACCTCGACGAGGCGGGCCGCGAACGCATCGGCGGCGCGGACGGCGCCGCGCAGGCCGGCCGGCCGATCGGCCTGATCGGACCGGGCACGGGCCTGGGCGTATCGGCCGTCGTCCCCGCGCCGGGACCGGGCGGCACGCAATGGATCGCGCTGCCGGGCGAGGGCGGCCATGCCAGCTTCGCGCCCGTCACACGGCAGGAGACGGCGCTCCTGGAGGCGCTGCGCGAAGAACACGGCCACGTGTCGGCCGAACGGCTGCTGTCCGGCCCCGGCCTGGAGGC
Source organism: Massilia luteola (assembly GCF_034420155.1). Taxonomy (NCBI): domain Bacteria; kingdom Pseudomonadati; phylum Pseudomonadota; class Betaproteobacteria; order Burkholderiales; family Oxalobacteraceae; genus Massilia; species Massilia luteola. The sequence continues at coordinate 363,183 of NZ_JAXOFN010000002.1, read as the reverse complement.
GATCCACCGGGTGTTGGCGGGCGAACGGCTGGCCGCCGCCGCCATCACGGCGCGGGCGCTGGACGGCACGAGCGCCGCCTGCCGCGCGACGGTCGACGTGTTCTGCGCCATGCTGGGCGGCGTGGCGGGCAACGTCGCGCTGACCCTGGGCGCGACCGGCGGCATGTATATCGGCGGCGGCATCGTGCCGCGTCTCGGGCCGTTGTTCCATGCGTCCGCGTTCCGCGCGCGCTTCGAAGGCAAGGGCCGGTTGCAACCGTGGCTGGCGCGCGTCCCGACGTGGCTCGTCACGGAACCGTATCCCGCGCTGTGCGGCGTGGCCGCGATGCTCGACGCCGCATCACGACAATCATCATAACGAGGAGACCTCATGGCAGTATCACCGAACACCTCGGGGACGGCGCCGCTGGCGGCGGCACCCGGCACGTCCGCGACGAACACGGGTCCGCTCGTCATCGTCACGATCCTGTTCTTCATGTGGGGGCTGCTCACATCGCTGAACGACGTGCTGATCCCGCACCTCAAGGCCATCTACACGCTAAACTACCTGCAAGCGATGCTCGTGCAATTCTGCTTCTTCGGCGCCTATTTCATCGTGTCGCTGCCGGCCGGCGCGCTGATCCGCCGCCTCGGCTACCAGAAGGGTGCCGTCACCGGCCTGTTGATCGCGGCCGCCGGCTGCGCACTGTTCTATCCGGCCGCGCGCGGCGGCTACGGCCTGTTCCTGTTCGCCTTCTTCGTGCTGGCGGGGGGTATCACGATCCTGCAGGTCGCCGCGAACCCGTACGTCACCGTCCTCGGCCCGGCGGCCACGGCGTCGAGCCGGCTGACGTTCACGCAGGCCCTCAACTCGCTCGGCACCACGGTCGGCCCGCTGGTCGGCGGCGCCCTGATCCTGGGCGGCGCCGGCGGCCTCACGGCAGGCCAGGTCGCGGCGCTGGACGCGGCCGGGCAGGCGGCGCACCGCGCCCATGAAGCGGCCACGGTGCAGGGACCTTATCTCGCACTGGCGGCGGCGCTCGCGCTCCTGGCCGTGCTGTTCGCGCTGGCACGCCTGCCGCGCATCGACCACGCGGCAGGGGAAGCCACCGCTTCGGGCCCGGTGCTGGGCTACCGCCACCTCGTGCTGGGCGCCGTCGCCATCTTCCTGTACGTGGGCGGTGAAGTCAGCATCGGCAGCTTCCTCGTCAGTTTCCTCGGCGAGCAGCGCGTCGCCGCGCTGCCGGCGGCGCAGGCGGCCGGTTGGGTCAGCGTGTACTGGGGCGGCGCGCTGGTCGGCCGCTTCATCGGCTTCGGCGTCATGCGCGTCGTCAGTCCGGGCAAGGCGCTCGCGTTCAATGCGTGCGCCGCCATCGTGCTCGTGCTGGCGGCCATCTTCGGCGAGGGCCGCGCCGCGATGTGGGCGATCCTCGCCGTCGGGCTGTGCAACTCGATCATGTTCCCGACGATCTTCAGCATGGCCCTGCATGGCCTGGGACGCCATACCGGGCAGGGCTCCGGCATCCTGTGCATGGCCATCGTGGGCGGCGCGATCGTGCCGTTCGCGCAGGGCATGCTGGCGGACCATATCGGCGTCCAGTCGTCGTTCCTCGTGCCGGCCGCGTGCTATGGCTTCATCCTGTTCTTCGGGCTGAAATACGCCAACCTGCATCGCCGCCAGGGCCAGGCGGCCTGACGCTGGCCTTCCGGCCGGGTTTTGCAGTAGAATGCCGGCATCCCATTGGGGAGTAGCCTGCTTCCGTCCACGCGGAAGTTCCCGTATCAACATACTCGACGGTCCATCGCCGTCGTGGTACGGGCAGCCGTTTCGGTTGGCAAGACCTTTGGTATGCCTGCGCGTTCATCGGGCCGCGCCGGCATGCCATCGTCATTAGCCCGACCGGAACCGTAATGAATTTCCTCGCCACCGCCGCACTCGCCCTCGCCATGTCCACCGACGCATTCGCCGTCGCCGTCGGCAAGGGGGCCGCGCTGCAACGTCCGCACTTCCGCGAAGCCCTGCGCACGGGCGCCATCTTCGGCGTCATCGAAGGCATCACGCCCGTCATCGGCTGGGCCCTCGGCCACGTCGCCGCGCCGTATGTCGAAGCGTGGGACCACTGGATCGCGTTCACGCTGCTGGTCCTGCTCGGCCTGCGCATGATCCGCGAAGGCTTGTGGGGCGCGGACGACGACGAGGACGAAAAGCCGTCCTCGCACTCGTTCTGGCTGCTGGCCGTGACCGGATTCGCGACCAGCATCGATGCGCTGGCCGTCGGCGTGGGCCTCGCGTTCATGGATGCGAACATCGTCACGACGGCAGGCGCCATCGGGCTGTCGACGTTCATCATGGTGACGCTGGGCGTGATGGTGGGCCGCGGCCTCGGCAAGCTGGTGGGCAAGCGCGCGGAGGTGGTGGGCGGCGTCGTGCTGGTCGCGATCGGGGCGCTGATCCTGTATGAGCACATCGGCCACGCTTGACGCCGCGCCGATAAAAAAACGGCGGCCGGTTTCCCGGCCGCCGTCGTCAGGTTCGCTTCCGACGAGATGCCGCCCGTGCCCGTGTTGTCGAGCCGCGGTGCCGACAGCGTCAGGTCGCCGGCCGTGTGGATGGCGCCTTCGTTGCGCACGCTCGCCGTGCCCGCGATCGTGCTGGCGCTGCCGTCCATGCCCATCAGGACGACGCCGGGCGGTGGACGTATCGACGGCCGGCAGCCGCGCCAGCGGGCGAGCAGATTCGCGGAACGTGATGGTCAAGACGCGCGCTGGCCCGGCGTCGCCGGCCTTGCGGCGGACGCGCGCGGACCAGGCGCCGCCTGCGCTCGCGCGTTCAGCCGTTCGCGGCGCGCGCGCCGGGCGCCGGCGCGCGCGCCGTCCAGCGCCGTGTGAGCCATGCGCGCACCGGCTCGTCGTAATACTTGAGCAGCAACCAGGCCAGCGCCACGCACACGCAGAACGTCGCCGCCGCGACGGGCAAGCCGTCCCGCAGCGACAGATGGTGTTCGTTGACCCACGCCGTGTAGGCGTACACGAACGGGTAGTGGACGATGTACAGCGGGTACGACAGCCCGCCCAGCGCGGCGCACGCGCGGCCCGTGCGCGCACCCGCGCGGGCGCTGGCGCCGAGCCACACCACCGCCGGGAACACGACGATGATGCAGAGCGCTTCGTACAGGCCGTTCATCCACAGGGTGTCCGGGCCGCCGATGCGCGGCAGGACCATCGTCGCGAACAGGAGCGCGGCGCTCCAGGCAAAGCCGTGCGCGACGCGGCCCGGGCGCACGACGCGCGACAGGAGCAGTCCCGCGCAGAACGGATACATCAGGCGCGTGAGGCCCAGCTGGAACTGCACCGGTTCCAGCGACCAGCCCCCGATCACGTCGCCGTTCGGTCCCGCCAGCAGGTAGTGCGCGAGGACCGCGCCGGCCAGCAGCGCGAGCACCGCCAGCATCCGGTTCGGCAGGCGCCGCAGCACGAACGCGTACAGCACGTTCGCCACGTATTCGAAGAACAGCGACCACGCGGGGCCGTTCAGCGGGTGCATCTCGCCCCAGCCGCGCAGGTCCATCGACGGCGGCACGGGCAGCAGGGTCATGCCGATCACCATGACGAGCAGGACGCGCCACAACGGCGTGTCCGCGATCATCGGGAAGAACGGTCCGCCCTGGAAGTAGAACGCGAGCGCGCCGACGGCCATCGCGACGACGATCATCGGATGGAGGCGGATCAGGCGGCGCTTGAAGAATTCGCCCGTCGACATCCCCGGCCAGCGGTCGTCGTACGCATAGCCGATGACGAAGCCGGACAGCAGGAAGAAGAAGTCCACGGCCAGGTAGCCGTGGTTGATGACCTGGGCGAAGCGGCTGACCGCATGCGCCTCGCACAGGTGGAACGCGACGACCGTCAGCGCCGCGACGCCGCGCAGGCCGTCGAGGACCGGGTAGTGCCGCTTGGTGTCGGCGAAGCCGGCCGCTCCGCTCACGGCTTGCCCGCCGGGCAGTAGCGCTCCACGTAGTGCTGGTGCGGTGGCAGTTGCGACGCCGTGCGGCGCACGTTGCCGCGGATGCCGTCCAGGAAGCCGCGCAATTCGTCGTCGCCCATCAGGTCCGCGCTCGGATGCCAGCGTTCCGGCGTCAAACCCTGGCCCAGCATCACCTGCACCCACGAGTTCTCGGCGAACAGCTCGTTCGCGTAGCGGAACACGCGCCCGCCGTCGCGGAACAGGTCGATGCGGTGCTGCAGGCTATCCGGCACGGCCATGGTCGCGGCGTCGTGCCAGTACGGCGAGTCGTGGCGGTTCGTGACCTTGTAGTGCAGGATGATGAAGTCGCGGATCGTGCGGACGTCGTCCTCGCTCTGGACGTTGAACTCGTCGATGTCGGATTGCTGGATGCCGTGCGACGGGAAGGTCTGCAGCAGGCGCACGATGCCGCGCTGGATCAGGTGGATGCTGGTCGACTCGATCGGTTCCAGGAAGCCGGCCGCGAGCCCGAGGCCGATGCAGTTGCCGATCCAGACCCGCTTGCGCTGGCCGGGCTTGAAGCGGATCACGCGCGGCTCGGTTAGCGCCTTGCCCTCGATATTGCCGAGCAGCGTGGCGCGCGCCGTGTCTTCGTCGATGTAGCGGCTGGAGTACACGATGCCGTTGCCGGTGCGGTGCTGCAGCGGGATGCGCCACTGCCAGCCCCAGTCGTGCGCCATCGAGCGCGTCAGCGGGACGGCCGGGCCGGTGGATTCGGTCTGCACGGCGATCGCGCTGTCGTTGAACAGCCATTGCGACCAGTCCTCGTAGGCCTCGCCCATCGTCTGGCCCAGCAGCAGCGCGCGAAAGCCCGTGCAGTCGATGAACAAATCGCCCTCGACGCGCGTGCCCGAGTCCAGCACCAGCGCGGTGATGTGGCCCGTGGCCGGGTCGGTGTCGACGCCGGTGATCTTGGCCTCGATGCGCTCGGCGCCGAAGTGTTCGGAGAAGCGCCGCAGGTAGCGGGCGTAGCGCGTCGCGTCCAGGTGGTAGGCGTAGTTGATGCCCTGGTTCGGCAGGTGGCCGAAGCGTTTTTCCTGCGCGGCGACCAGCTCGAGGCAGTAGTCGCCGTAGTCGCCGGCCAGGCCGCGCTCGCGGCCCTTGAGCCAGAAGTGCTGGAAGCCGGCCGTCCAGTGGTCCGTCCCCGTCATGCCGAACGAATGGATGTAGTCTTCGCCGCGCGCGCGCCAGCCTTCGAAGCTGATGCCCAGCTTGAACGTGGCCTGCGTGGCGGCCATGAATTCCTGTTCGCCGATGTCGAGCAGGCGGTGGAAATGCACGAGGCTCGGGATCGTCGCCTCGCCCACGCCCACGGTGCCGATTTCGTCCGACTCGACGAGCTTGATGTCGATGACCTTGCCGAGGGTGCGCGACAGTGCCGCCGCGGCCATCCACCCGGCGGTGCCGCCGCCGGCGATCACGACGCGGCGGATCGGGCCGCCGCGGCCCTGCTGGTTGTTGTTGTCCATGTCTCCTCCTGGCTTGATTTACCTGTTGATGCGGCGCAGCAGCTGCCCGCGCAGCACGCGCGCGCCGTCGTCGTCGAGCGGCGCCAACGCATAGCGCGCATTCGCCGGCAGGTGCGCGAGGTGCTCGGCATCCGGCTCGAAGATGTAGTGGCGGAAGATCTCCTGCCACGCGCGGCGCTGTTCGGGCGGCAGTTCGCGCATCGTCAGGATCGCGAGCATCAGCGCATTGGTCGGCGTGTCCATGTAGTCCGGCGACTGGCGCCACCAGTAGTTCACGAGCACGTTGAACGCGGACAGCGCTTCCACGTGGTGCCACCACATCGACGGGATGAACAGCGCGTCGCCCGGTCCCATCTCGGCCACTTCCGCATGTGCCATGGCTTCGGCGTAGCGCGGAAAGCGTTCGAGGTCCGGATTGCGCACGTCGACAAGGCTGATGGCCTGCCCGGCCGGATTGAAGTCGAGCGGACCGACGTACAGGTTTTTCAGCTGGTCCGGCGGGAACAGCGTGAAACGGCGCTCGCCGACGGCGACGACGGCCAGGTTGTCCGGCAGGTCGTAGTGCGTGGCGACGACGGTGCGGTTGCCGATCCAGATGCTGGCCAGCGCGTCGCGGCCGCCGAGATCGACGTCGTTCTCCGCACGCAGGCCGGGCAGGGCACCGTCGATCGACGTCGAGCCGACATAGATCGCGCCGGGATCGGGACGCGCGCGGTGGGCCGCCAGCTCATCGAGCACCTGGTCGAGCCGCCCCCGCACGTTGTGGAAGTTGAAGCCGGTGATATCGTCGTTGTAGAAGAAGCGGCCGCCGATCTGCGGCGGGCCGAGCATCGCGTTCACGGTCGCGTCGCGATAAAACCCGCGCAGGTAGGCCTCGGCGCCGGCCGCCGATTCGCGCCCGGCGCGCACGAGCGGCCAGCCGGCGGCGAGGCCGCGCACGACGTACGGCCGCGTGGCGCGCAGCATCTCGTCCGGCAGCTTGCCGTCGACCGCCGCCACTTCGCGCACGTGGTTAGCGGTGGCCGTCATTGGCGCGGTTCTTCCGTTGGATCAGGGCGCGGAACTGGGCCAGCGACGCCACCGCCATGTAGATGGCCTGCAGGTAGCCGTCGCGGTGCAGGCGCGCGAGCTGCTCGGCCGTCAGCTGCGCCAGGCGGTCTTCGTTGATCGTGTAGAAGCCGGCCAGGCGGTTTTGCGAGCCGTCGTCCAGTTCGACGTCGAGCACGAACGATTCGAGCAGTTCCAGTTCGACGAGCGCGCCGACGAACGCGCGCGACGCGGCCATGCCTTCGTGGATCGTGCGCAGCACTGAGCTGATGCGCTCCAGGTACTCGCTGGTGCCGCCGTAGGTGAGGAACAGCGCCTCGCCCTCGATGCCGCCGTCGCGCACGCGCGGGCTGTCCAGGTCGATGTGGACGGCGAGGTCCTCCCCGCCGCGGCCGATCATGAACGGCTGGCGCTCGACCGTGAGCGGAATCGCCGGCGCGTCCCAGCCGTCCGGGGCCAGGAACAGGTTCTCGCCCTGTTCGAAGCCGAGCAGGGCGACGGCGTCGTAGCCGCCGTTGCCGTCCTGCGCGAAGACGATCGGGTAGCAGGCCTGCAGGTCGCGGAATTCGGCGGGGAAGGTCAGCGCGGACATCACGGCGTCGCCATAGGCCGCGCCGCGGGTGGTGACGATGCGCAGGTTCTTGTGGTCGACGTTGTTCAGGGGTGCATGGTTGGCCATCGGTCTCGTAGTCTCTCGTTTGTCGTTATTGTGGCGGCGTGCCGGCTAAGGGGCCGGCATGCCGTAGTCGCGGATGTGGTCGAGCATCGCGCGGTTCGCGGGCAGCAGCGGCAGCATGCGGGCGGTGAGCCGCGCGGCCTCGCGGAAATACTGGGCGGCGGCATCCGGCAGGTCCGACGCACGCCCGGAAAACTCGGGCCGGAAGCCCATCCCATACAGGATGTACTGCCAGCTGGCGGACGGGAAGATCTCCTCGATGCGCGGAAAGTCGCGCCGCGACGGTGCGCGCGTGCGCCACAGCGCGAGCAGTTCGCGCAGGCGCGGCGACTGCGTGCGTGCGGCGCGGTGATCCAGCCAGTAGGCCGAATCCGTGCGCCTGGACAGCACGTAATGCAGCTTGAGGAAGTCGATGATGCGCTCCCACCGGTACGTGAACGCCTCGTTGAAGCGGGCGGCGATCGTGTCCATCTGGGCGCGCGTGGCCGGCAGGTCGTCCGCCAGCCAGGCCGCGGACAGTTCCACGAGCGCGAGTGCGGACGCTTCCAGCGGCTCGATGAACCCGGCGGACAGGCCGATCGCGACGACGTTGCGCTCCCAGAAGCGCGCGCGGTAGCCGGGGTCGAACGCGATCTTGCGCGGCGCGGGAATGTCGCCCTCGATGCCGGTGGCGGACAGGTAGGCGCGCAAGGTCTGCTCGGCCGCGTCGTCGGTGCAGTGGGCGCTCGAATACACGTAGCCGATGCCGCGCCGGGCGGGCAGGCCGATGTCCCAGATCCAGCCGCAGGACTGCGCCGTGGACGTGGTCTGCGACGCGATCGGCGCATCGTGCGCGGGGTAGGGCACCTGCACGGCGAGCGCGCGGTCGTTGAACAGCACGTCGCGCTGCGACACGAACGGCACGCCGTAGTGGCGGCCCAGCAGCAGCGACGCCATGCCGGTGCAGTCGACGAACAGGTCGCCTTCCACGACGCCGGCCTCGCGCGTGCGCAGGGCCTGGATGTCGCCCGTCGCGTCGCCGGCGTCCGTTGAAATGATGTCGACCACGTGGGCCAGCACGTGGCGCACGCGCAGCTGTTCCGTGCAGTGCTTTTGCAGGAAGGCGCCGAACTTGCCTGCGTCCAGGTGGTAGCCGTAGTTGGCGACGCCCGCGTATTCCGGCGTCTGCGGCTGTTTCGGCGCGCGGCCCTGCTGGCACAGGTGCGGCTGGTAGCTCACGAGGTCGGCGAACGGCACGTCGCGGTGCCCATGCTGCCAGGCGGCCGCCAGATTGGCGTCGCCATAGCCCTGGGGCAGCGAAAAGGGGTGGAAATAGACGTCGGCGTCGCTGCCGTCGACCCAGCGGTCGAAGCGCGAGCCCTGCTTGAACGCGGCGTCGCATTCGCGGAAGAACGCGGCCTCGGAGACGCCGATGCGCTGCAGCGTCTCGCGCATGGACGGCCACGTGCCCTCGCCGACGCCGATGGGCGGCACGCCCGGCGATTCGACGAGCGTGACGGTCAGGCGCGGGTGTTCGACGGCCAGGATGGCCGCCGTCAGCCAGCCGGCGGAGCCGCCGCCGACCACTACGACGTGTTCGATGGGATTACTCATCTCAGCTTCCATTTTTTCGGTACGCCGCATGAGTCTACCCGAAGTGCTGAATTTGGAACAACTTTTTATTCGTTGAAACCGATTACGGCAGGTCGCACGTGCGCTAAATGGCGACCCATATTACGTAATACCCGTCGTTTTCGCGCAGGCGGGAACCCGATTTTGCGGACTGCGGATACAAAATTGGGTCCCCGCCTGCGCGGGGACGACGACTCTTGCTGTGCGATCCTGCGTCAGAACTTGTAGCGCGCGCCCACCATGTAGCGCGGACCGGACTGGGTCACGTACAGCGCCTGCTGCGTCGTGCGGCCGTGCACGCGGTTCGTCTCGTTCGTCAGGTTGATGGCTTCGAGCTGGACGCTCAGTTTCGGCGTCAGATTGTAGCCCACCGACAGATCGAGCTGGCCGTACGGTTCCACGTAGTTCGGGTTCGGACCGGCGCCGTCGAACGTCGACGACAGGAACTCGCCGCGCCAGTTGTACGCGGCGCGCACGTTCCACTTGTCGTTCTCGTAGATGCCGACCAGGTTGGCGGAATTCGACAGGCCGACCAGCGCGAACTGCTCGCCGACGCTGCCGTTGTCGTAGCGCAGGCCCGAGTGGACGTACGTGTAGTTGGCCGAGATGCCGAAGCCGGTGTTGCCGAACATGTGCTGGAGGTTGAATTCCAGGCCGTTCAGGCTCGCCTTCTTCTGGTTCGAGAACGACGTGATCTGGAAGTGCGCCACCGGGTCGCCCGGCTGGCCGACGATGTTGCCGGTCGGGTTGCCGCTGCTGTCCACGCCCGTCACCGTCACGCCCGCCGCCGTCGGGTGGTGCGTGAAGATGTAGTTGCGGATACAGGACGGGTCCGTGCCGCAGCCGGCGGCCGACGCTTCGTTCCACAGCGCGCCGCCGACCGGCGTGTGCAGGTTGAACGGCGTGGCGTCGAGCTTCGACTGGCCCGCGTAGTTCTCCAGGTCCTTATAGAACGCGTTGATCGAGAAGAAGCTGTCCTTCGCGTAGTACCACTCCCACGACAGGTCGAAGTTCTTCGACTTGACGGGCTTCAGCGCCGGATTGCCCTGCGAACCGGTGCCGCCGTCGACGCGCGCCAGCGTATTCAGGATCTGGCCGCCGGCGATCTGGTCGTAGCGCGGACGGCCGATCGTCTCGCCGTAGCTCGCGCGCACCTTCATGTCGGCGCGGACGTCCATGTCCCAGTCGATCGACGGGAGCAGGTTGTGGTACTTGCCGTTCAGCGTGGTGAACGACGGGTCGCCGAACTGCACGGGGAACTCGTTCGCGGACACCATCGTGATCGACGTCGCCGTCGGCACCAGGGCCGTGGAGACGACGTCGGTCTTTTCGTAGCGCAGGCCGACCGCCGTGTGCATCGGCAGCGCCGTGTCCCAGTCGGTATTGAACTGCAGGTACAGGCTCTTCGACTTTTCCTCGGTCCGCTGGTCGGTGTCGAAGGTGTTCTTCGGCAGGTACAGGGCGGGGAGGCCGGACGCCTGCGCCGCCGCGTCGCGCACCTGTGCGAAGTTGAAGGTGTAGAAGGTGTTGAACAGGTTCGGGTTCTGGCTGCCGGCCAGCTGGTCGAAGTACTGGCGAATCGTGTCGGCGTGCCACAGGCTGCTCGGGTAGTCGGACGGCTTCGTCGCGCCGGTCCAGGTGTCGCGCTGCTGGGTCGAGAACGCGGAGCGGTTCTTGACGTTGACGGCGCCGAGGCCGAAATTCAGGTTCGACGAATCCAGCATGCGCAGGCGGCCCTTGAACTGGACCTGCGAGATGTCGCCCTTCATGTAGCCGTTCTGGAAGACGGAGCCGGTGACCTGCTGCGGCGCGTTCACGAAGTCGGCGCCCTTGATCGACAGGACCGGGAATTCCTGCGAGAAGTCGGCCGTCGTGTCGCCGCGCGAGAAGCTCGCGGTGCCCAGCGTGTTGTTCGAACCGAACGGGCTGTCGGCCTTCGATTCGGCGGTCGAATGGTGCGCATCGAATTCCAGCTTGAGGTCCTTGGTCGCGCGCCACTGCGTGTTGAAGCCGAGCGACTTGTTCTGGGTCTTGGTGGCGAAGTCGGCGCCGCCCATCGCGATGTCGCTGTTCCCTGCCGGGATGAATTCACTGTAGACGAGCGGCGCGGCGATCGGACCGTTGGTCCAGGACGAGGCGGACGGGCCGAAATTGAACCAGGCCGACACGTCGTTGCGCTTCGTCTGCAGCTTGTTTTCCGAGTAGGTGTAGTCGAGGGTGGTCGTCAGTTCCTTGACCGGCGCCCACTGCAAGGTGAGCTGGCCGTTGGTGCGCTTGCGCTTCACGCCCGTCATGCTGTAGTTGAGGTTCTGCGGCACCTGGTAGATGTCGGTGGGCTTGGGACGGTTCGTGATGTTTTCCGAACCCGGGGTGCTCGGCTGCGGAATCGTGCCCCAGTTGTTCTCGTCGCCGCGGAACGGGCCTTTCCAGCCGCTCGACACGGACGCCTGGTTGAAGCCCAGGTTGCGCTCCTGGTAGCTGGCGGAGACGCCCAGGCCCCAGTGGCCGTCCTTCGACGTCGTCGAATAGATGCCCGAGAATTCCGGCGTCGTCGAGTTGCTGGCCTTGACGTCGCCCGGCAGGTTGTTGTTCGACGTGTCGTGCACGGCCTTGATGCCGATGCTCGACCATGTGCCCAGCTTGTCCAGCGGACGCGCCGTGATCACGTTGACGGTGGCGCCGATGCCGCCGGTCGGGGTCTCGGCGCGGCTGGTCTTGTAGACCTGCAGCTGCGAGATCGCTTCCGACGCCAGGTTCGAGAAGTCGAACGAGCGGCCGTTCAGGTCGCCCAGGTTCGACGTCGGCATCTGGCGGCCGTTCAGCAGCACCATGTTGAAGTCGGGGCCCACGCCGCGCACCGTGATCTTCTGGCCTTCGCCGTTGACGCGGTCGATCGACACGCCGGAGATGCGCTGCAGCGATTCGGCCAGGTTCGTGTCGGGGAATTTGCCGATGTCCTCGGCGACGATGCCGTCGACGATGCCGTCCGACTGGCGCTTGAGGTTCAGCGACGACGCCAGGGACTGGCGCAGGCCGGTCACGACGACCTGCTGGACGGCGGTGGTGGGGATGTCGCCGCCGCGGCTGTCTTCCGTCGCGCCGGTCTGGGCATGGGCCGGGATGATGGCGGCGCAGGCGCTGGCCACAGCCAGGCTCATCAGTTTTTGGTTTGCCTTGGGGTAATGCATTAGGTCTCCTCTGCTTTTCTCTGTTTGTTCTTCACCGCGTCGGACGTGGAAACGTTTCCATATCGTGGTCGAATCTTATGTTCAGAAAAAACAATTGTCAACGGAATATTCCATGGTGCGTGGCCGAAACAGCACACCTGCGAAACCGGCTGCGTTGACATCGAAAAATCGGTGGTGCTATATTGGAAACTGGATGGGAACGTTTCCAAGTTACGGCCTGTTTGGAGGAAAACCGGTCCGGACGCGGCAACGGCGTTCCGCCTCTTGGACGCTCGTCGACGATGTGTGCGTGTGCAAGCGCGTACGTGAATGGTCCGGCAAGACGAAGTTAGCGCTCCCATGGCATCATGACGGACTGTGGCGCCGCGCGGGGCGGCGCCGGGCGGGTCATGGAGAGACGCATGCGGTTCGGGACGTGGTGGGCGGTGGGGGTGACGGTATTGACGATGGCGGGCTGCGCGCCGCCGCTGCGGCCCCTGCAATCGTTGTCCGATCCGGAAGTCCAGCGCATCATGCGGCGCGAGCAGGTGCAGGGCCTGGCGCTGGCCACGATCGAGAACGGCAAGGTCGCGAAAGTGCGGGTGTACGGCACGCGCAACGCGGCCCTCGGCCAGCCGCTGACGCCCGACACGGTCATGGCCGGCGCGTCACTGACCAAGACGGCGTTCGCCTACATGGTGCTGCAGCTGGCCGACGAGGGCAGGCTGGACCTCGACGCACCCGTCACGAAGCTGCTGCCGCTCCCGCTGCCCGCGTACCGCGAGCGGCCCTTCGATTTCTCCGACCTCGCGGACGATCCGCGCTGGCAGGCGCTCACCCCGCGCATGCTGCTCGCGCACGCCGGCGGCTTCGCCAACTTCCGCTGGCTGGAGCCGGGCAGCCACCTGCGCATCCACTTCGACCCGGGCAGCCGTTATGCGTATTCGGGCGAGGGCTATATGCTGCTGCAGTTGATCGTCGAACGGGGCCTCGGGCTGGATGTCGCGCAGGAGATGCAGCGCCGCGTGTTCGACCGCTTCGGCATGCGCAACACGAGCATGCACTGGCGCGCGGACTTCGCGGAGAACGTGGCCGACGGCTATGGCTTCGACGGCGCCGCCCAGCCGCACGAGCGGCGCTACCGCGTGCACGCGGCCGGCTCGATGGATACGACGATCGCCGACCAGGCGAAGCTGTGGGCCGGCATCATGCGCGGCGACGGCCTGCGTCCGGACACCCGCGCCGCGTTCGCGACGGGCTGGCTGCCCATCGCGTCGCGCCACCAGTTCCCGACCCTCGCCGGCGGCGACACCGCATGGCCGCAGAAGCTGGCGGCGGGCCTGGGCGTCGTCACGTTCGAGGACCGGTCGGGCCCCGGCTGGTTCAAGGGCGGCCACGACGACACGACGGCCGACTTCGTGCTGTGCCTGGAGACGGGCCAGCGCTGCGTCGTGCTGCTGTCGAACGACGTGCGCGCGGAACGCCTGTATCCGGAACTGGGCCGGCAGGCGCTCGGGCCCGACGACATGCCGTGGAGCTGGGAATATGACTGGATGGACGCGCCCTGACGCGGGCCGCGCCGGGCCGCCGGGCGCACCGTCCGGCAAGGATCGCCGCCGCGCGCTACACTTGCCGTTTTGTCCGGAGCCCTGGATTGACCCCACCGCCTTTGCCCACCGAGGTCATCGACCATCCGCGGCATGACGCCGCCCCGCCGGTCGACGTGCCGGCCGCGATGCCCGCGTGGCTGATGTTCCTGATCGCCGCCGCCTGCGGCCTGATCGTCGCGAACCTGTATTACGTCCAGCCGCTCGTCGGCCCGATCCGGGAAGCGGTCGGCCTGCCGGCCGGCGCCGCGGGCCTGCTCGTCACGCTCACGCAGCTCGGCTACTGCGCCGGCCTGCTGCTCGTCGTGCCGCTGGGCGACCTGGTGGAAAACCGCCGCCTCGTGCTGGCCCTCGTCGGCGTGCTCGTGGTGGCGCTCGTGGCGGCGCCGCTGGTGCCGATGCTCGGCCATCCGGCGCCCGCGTTCCTCGCCTGCTCGCTGCTGATCGGCTTTGCCGCCGTGGCCGTGCAGGTGCTGGTGCCGTACGCGTCGCACATGGCGCCCGAACACGTGCGCGGCCGCGTCGTCGGCAATGTCGTCAGTGGGCTGATGTTCGGGATCATGCTGGCCCGTCCCGTCGCCAGTTTCATCACGCACGCGTGGTCGTGGCAGGTCGTGTACGGGCTGTCGGCCGTGCTGATGGTCGTGCTCGGGATCGTGCTGCGGGTGCTGCTGCCCACGCGCCGGCCGCATGCGACGCTGGGCTATCTCGCATTGCTGGCATCGATGCAAGGGCTCATGCGCGACCTGCCCGTGCTGCGCCGGCGCGCCGTCTACCAGGCCGGCATGTTCGGCGCGTTCAGCGTGTTCTGGACCGTGACGCCCCTGCTGCTGGCCAGTCCCGCCTACGGCATGAACCAGCGCGACATCGCCTGGTTCGCGCTGGCGGGCGTCGCGGGCACGGTCGCCGCGCCCGTCGGCGGTCGCGTGGCGGACCGCGGCTGGACCCGGCCGGCAACGGCGTTCTGCATGATCCTCGGGCTGCTGTCCTTCGTGCCGACCTTGGGCGCCGCCGGCGGCGGCAAGCTGGGTCTGGGGCTGCTCGTGGCGGCCGCCATCGCGCTGGACTTCGCCGTGTCGGGCAATCTCGTGCTGGGCCAGCGCGCCATCTATGCGCTGGGCGCCGAGGTGCGGGGCCGCGTCAACGGCCTGTACATGGCGACGTTCTTCCTGGGCGGCGCGACCGGGTCGGCGCTGGGGGCGTGGAGCTTCGCGCACGGCGGCTGGCAGGCCGCGTGCGCCGTGGGAATGGCCCTGATCGGGGCGGTGCTGCTCGTGTTCCTCGGCGAGCCCCGGGGGATCACTTCGACGTCTTGAGCATCGCCGGATAGCCCACGTCCTCCGTCGCCTTTTTCAGGTCGGCGACGGTGGCCCTGGCGTCGTCGTAGACGATGACGGCTTCGCGCCTGTCGTAGCTGACCTTCACCTTCGACACGCCCGGCACTTTCGACAGGGCCGCCTTGATGGTGATGGGGCAGGTGGCGCAGTCCATCGTCGGGACGGTCAGCTGCACGGTCTGCTGCTTGGCCGACGCCAGCGGCGCGACGGCGGCCAGCGCGAGGAGGGTGAGGGGGCGGGAAATGGTCATGATAGCTATCCTCAATAAAACAGCGGGGCGATCAGTGGAAAGCCCAGCAACAGCGCGACGAACAGCGCGCAGGCGATGAACACGCGGCGCATCAGCGGACGTGTCGTGGCGCAGTCGCCGTCCGCCATGTCGCAGGCGCGGGCCGGCCGGAACACAAGCCAGCCGGCCCAGGCCAGCGCGCCGGCGGTGAGCGCGATGGCGTAGGGCGTCACGGGTTTCAGCGCCTGCAGGTTGGCCATCCACGCGCCCGTCACGCCGACCAGCACCAGCGCCAGCGGCAGCACGCAGCACGTGGACGCGAGCAGCGATGCCAGCACGGCGACGGCGATCAGCCGCCCGGCCTTGCGCTCGGTCGTGGCCGTGCCTGCGGCGGATGGACGGGCGAACGTGGGCATGGCCGGATCAGATCGCGCGGGCCGTGATCGTGTACTTGAACGCGTCCGGATCGAGCGGGTCGTAGGCCTCGCCGCGGCTCTGCGCCTGCGGGTACATCAGGAAGCTGACCTTGCCCACGGTGGAACCGGGCAGGCGCACGTCGTGGGCGAAGTTATAGCCCATCCAGTTGCCTTCCCAGCCGCCGAACAGCGCGCGCTTGACGGGGGCGACGACGGGATTGTCCGGGTCCTTGATCCAGTTCGGCGTTTCCTGGCGCATGACCTTGGCGACGTCCGCCGGGTCCATCGCGACCCAGCCGTGCTGCTTCAGGTAGACCTCGGAGCGGCAGTGCTGCGCGCCCTGCAGCGATTGCGGCTTGCCGCCCAGCTCACGGTAGCCGAAGGCGCTGGGCGCGATGCGGATGCCGTAGACGTCGCGCGCCGGCACGCCGGAGGCGCGGCACAGGCCCACGAACAGGCCGTTCAGGTCCGCGCACTTGCCGCCGAAGTTACCCGTCTCCAGCATCGTCTTGATGTCGCCCGTGCCGCAGCCCTTGACCTTCGGCTCGCGGAACGTGTTCAGCACGATCCAGTCGTAGATGCGCTGGACTTTTTCCTCGTCCGTGCGCGCGCCCTTGGTGATCGTCAGCGACGTCTTCTTCACGATGCCGTCGAGCGGCAGCAGGTCGGTCGGCTGCAGCCACAGGTGCAGGTCGGCGGCATCTTCCGTGCCCGGGGTGCGGGTCTTCCAGTCTTCGGCACGGTCGCGGGTCTGGACGCGCGACACGACTTCCAGCGCCGGCGGCGCGGAGCCGTCGAATTCGGCGACGAGGAAGCGGGCGCCGTAGTGCGGATCGGTCTCGACGCGCGCCTTGGTCGCATTGCCGGACCAGTTGTTCGACAGGCTGCGCTGCCATTCCGTGTCGATCGACGGCAGCGGAATCCACACGGTCGACGGACCGGCGGCGCGCTGCAGGGCGACCTTCGTCACCACCTCGTAGCTCTTCCAGTCGCCCGGACGCGGATCGAAATGGCGTTCCTGCTCGGCCGCCAGCAGGGTGCGCGGCAGGGCGCTGGCGAGGGCGATGCCGCCGGCCGCCTTCAGCAGCGTGCGGCGGGTGGTTTTCAGGTTCGTGTCTTGCATGGCGTTTTTCCCTTGTTCTCTAGTTCTGGTTGTGTTTTTGATTCGTTTGCGGCGCGTCCAGAAGCGCGTCGATGGCCCCGCGCAGCCGGGTGTCGTCCGGCGGTATCTCGCCCACCGTGCGCCAGCGCGCGCGCCCGGTGCGGTCGATGACGATCGTCGCCGGCATCACGCCCGGCGACCAGCGCTTGAACGCATCGCCCGTGCGGTCGCGCAGCACGGGGTAGGCCAGCGGATGGGCCGCGGTGAACCGTTCGATCGAATCGAGTGGTTCCTTGTAATTCACGCCGACCACCGCGACGCCGTCGCGCCCCGCCAGCGCGCCCAGCACGGGCAATTCTTCCACGCATGGGCCGCACCAGGTGGCCCAGAAATTCACGACGACGACCTTGCCGCGCAGGCCTGCCACGTCCCACGGCCGGCCGTCGAGGGTGGTCAGCCGCAGGGCCGGCGTCGGCTGGCCCGCGGGCCAGGGACGCAGCAGCGCATCCTTCGCCGCCGCGCCCGCGCTCAGCAATGCGCCGGCCAGGAGCGCGGCCGCGCGGGGGGACATCCTCATGTGCATCGTCGGGTGCGGATCTCGAAGCGAAAACAGCCGTCATCATACCAGAGCGGGCGTTTCGCCGCCCGGCGCCGATCGGCGCCACCGGTCGGCAAGCGTGCAGCCCGCCCGGCCCGGCTGGGGTAAGCTCGGCGGCGGACTTCACGGAGGATGTGATGGGATTGCAACGGAATCTCGCGGCGCTGGGGCTGGCACTGGCGCTCGGACCGGCGGTACCGGCGCACGCCGCGCCGGCCGCCGCCTATCGCAATCCGTTGCCCGTGCACCTGGCGAACGGCGCGCCGGCCCAGAACTGCGCCGACCCGGCCGTGCTGCGCGATGCGCGCGCCAGGAGCCCGACCTGGTACCTGTATTGCACGAGCGACCCCGTCAGCAAAACGGAGCGCCCGCTGCCGGGCGAATCCGGCCCGTGGCATTTCCACATGATCGCGATCTACCGGTCGACGGACCTCGTCAACTGGAATTATGTCGGCGACGCGTTCGCCGACCGCCCGGCCGGACTGGCCGCGCCCACGTCCGGCCTGTGGGCGCCGGAACCGGAATACATGGGCGGCCGCTACTACCTGTACTTCACGGTGACGGACGTGGCGGACGCGCACAGTCCGGAGGCCGGCTGCGCCAGGGACAGCGCCATCGGCGTGGCCGTCGCGGACAGCCCGGCCGGTCCGTGGGTGCCGGCGGCCGCGCCGGTGGTCGGGCCGCGGCGCGCGGGGCCCGGCTGCGATTTCCACTGGACGTTCGATCCGAAGGTCGTCGACGACGGCGCCCGCAAATGGATTTATTACGGCAGCTACGGTGGCGGCGTGTTCGTGCAGCCGCTGCGCGGCGACGGGCTGTCCGCCGAGGGCGCGCCGCGCAAGGTGGGCGCCGCCGGGCGCTACGAGGGCGCGGAAGTCGTCCGGCACGGCGGCTGGTGGTATCTGTTCGCCTCCACCACGGATTGCTGCAACGGCCCGCTGACGGGTTACGCCGTGTACGCGGGACGGGCGCGCACGCCGGCCGGGCCGTTCCTCGACCGCTTGGGCCAGGACATGGCTGCCGGGCGCGCGGGCGGCACGCCGGTGCTGTTCCAGAACGGCAACCGCTGGGTCGGCGTCGGCCACAATACCGTCTTTCCCGACGCGGCCGGGCAGTGGTGGACGATCTACCACGGCATCGACGTCCGGGAGCCGTTCTTCAGCGCGCGCGACAAGCTGACGCGCCGCCTCGCGCTGCTCGACCGCATCGACTGGGTGGACGGCTGGCCCGTCGCGGCCGGCGCGCCGAGCGACGCGGCGCGTCCGGCGCCGGCGGCGACGGCCGGTGCGCGTCCGCGCGCGCCCGCCCGCCAGGCCGCGCCGGCCGAATCCGCGCGGCCGCTGTGGACGGACACGTTCGGCGCCGCAAGGCTGGATGAGCGCTGGACCTGGCTGCGGCCGCCGGCCGACGCCGCGTGGTCGCTCGGCCGCGACGGCCTGACGCTGGCGACGGCCGCCACCGACCTGCACGTGGACACGAACACGGCCAGCGTGCTCCGGACGCCGCTGCCGGACGGCGACTACCGCGTCGAGGCGGTCGTGCGGCTGGACGTGCCGGACGCCTGCTGCGCCACGGCCGTGCAGGCCGGCTTCGTCGTGATGCGCGACGACGACAACTACGTCAAGCTGGTCGAGATGGCGCACGGCGGCCTGCACCAGGTCGAGTTCGCGAAGGAGATGGCACCGGTGCCGGCGCATTATCCGCGCTACGGCAACACGGTCGCCGGCACGCCGGGCGCCACGACGTGGCTGCGGCTCGATGTCCACCGGGTCGGGGGGGAAGAACGTTATACCGCGTATTCGAGCCGGGACGGCAACGCCTGGGTCGGCGGCGGCACCTGGACGCACCGCCTCGGCCGGGAGGCGCGGCTGGGCCTCGTGGCGATGGGCGGCGCCGGGCATCGCGCCGTGATCGGCAGGGTGTCGGTGGCGCGCCTGTCTCGCTGACGCGACGCCTTTGTAAGCGCTTTGTAACGGTGCGTGAAAGCCCTTGCCAGCACGGGAGGCGGCTCATAGAGTAAGTCGTAAGAAGCGAGAACAAGGAGCGCGAACGTGGAATATCCCCGCCCACAATTGCGGCGCGCCGCCTGGCGCAGCCTCGACGGCCCGTGGCAGGCCATGCTCGACGACGCCGCCGTCTACGTCGATCCGGCCGAGGTGCCGTTCGACCGCACGATCGTCGTCCCCTATCCGCCCGAGGCCCGCGCCAGCGGCGTGCACGACCGCGGCTTCCGGCGGCGCGTCTGGTACAAGCGCCAGATCTCGCTCGATCCCGGCCTCGTGCCGGGGCCCGAGGAACGGCTGATGCTGCACTTCGGCGCCGTCAACCACCGCGCCCGCGTCTGGATCAACGGCCGCTTCGCCGTCGAGCACCGGGGCGGCCACAGCCCGTTTTCCATCGACGTCACGCGCCACCTCGACGGCTCGATCCTCGAGATCGCGGTGCAGGCCGAGGACGACCCGAAGGACATGCACAAGGCGCGCGGCAAGATGGACTGGGAGGCCGAGCCGCACAAGATCTGGTATCCGCGCACGAGCGGCATCTGGCGCACCGTCTGGATCGAAAAGGTGCCGCGCGCCCACGTGGCGCAGCTGCGCTGGACGGCCGACGTGGCCCGGTGGCAGATCCGCCTCGACGCCGACATCGCCCACGTGCCGGAAGGCGGCATGGCCAACGTCACCCTGAAACTGGGCGGGCGCCTGCTCGTGAATGACCGCTGCCTGCTGACCGGGCCGCGCCTGTCGCGCATCTTCCAGCTGCCCGATCCCGGCATCGACGATGCGCGCGGCCTGTGGATGTGGAGCCCGGAAAGCCCGCAGCTGATCGATGCCGAGGTCGAGATCCGCGCGGCCGACGGCACCCCGATCGACAGCGTGCAGAGCTACACGGCGCTGCGCACGGTGAGCGTCGAGGGCGACCGGTTCGTGCTGAACAGCCGCCCGTACTTCCTGCGCATGGTGCTCGACCAGGGCTACTGGCCGGACAGCCTGATGGTGGCGTCCAGCGACCAGCTGCGCCACGACGTGCTGCTCATCAAGCGCCTCGGCTTCAACGGCGTGCGCAAGCACCAGAAGTCGGAGGACCCGCGCTGGCTGTACTGGTGCGACGTGCTCGGGCTGTGCGTGTGGGGCGAGATGCCGTCCGCGTACGGCTTTTCCAGCGCCACGATCCACGGCGTGATGGAAGAGTGGAAGGAACTGGTCGAGCGCGACGTCTCGCATCCCTGCATCGTGGCGTGGGTGCCGACCAACGAATCGTGGGGCGTGCCGGAACTGATGAACGACCGCCGCCAGGTCGACTTCGTGCGCGCCCTGTACCACATGACGCGGGCGCTGGACGGCACCCGGCCCGTCGTCGGCAACGACGGCTGGGAGATGCCGTGCGGGGACCTCGTCTGCGTGCACGACTACGAGCAGGATCCGGCCGTGCTGCTGGAACGCTACGGCAGCCGCGAGGCCGTCGCCTACACGCTGGAGCACGTGCAGCCCGACCGGCGCCGCCTCGTCATCGACGGTTTCACGGGCGTCGGCCGGCCGCTGTTCCTGTCCGAATTCGGTGGCATCGCGATGATGAAACCCGGCGAGGAGGCGGGCTGGGGCTATTCGGTCGCCCGGGACGGCAAGGAGCTGCTGGCGCGCTACCAGTCGCTGATGACCGCGGTCCACGCGTGCCGGCCGCTGTCCGGCTTCTGCTACACCCAGCTCACCGACACCTTCCTCGAGAAGAACGGCCTGCTGACCGAGGACCGCGTACCGAAGGCGCCCATCGAGGCGCTGGCGCAGGCCACGCGCGGGCCGCAGGCGCACCTGCAGGACTGGGTGCTGGACCCGCTGGGCCACAGCCAGCGCTGGCGTGCCAGGCGCGGGCCCGATTTCCCTGTCGAGTGGACGCGCGTCGGAGAAACAGCGGAAGTGTTAGCCTATCCGGGAGAGCGCCAGCCCCCGCAGGTGGCGGAGCCCGACGTCCCCCCGACCTTGCCGCCGACGGAGCCCGGCCCGGCCGCGGGTCCGCCGGGCTTCGAACGACGCGGGCGCGGCGCTCCGGGAGCGCGTGCCCGGCGGAAAGTGGCCTGAACCGGCGCTCGACTCGAAAGTTCCGGTAGGGTGGGCACGCCGTGCCCACGCGGACGCTTGCGATATGTTGGCGCCACGCGTGGGCGGAGGGCCGCCCACCTTACTGGAGCAGACACTAACAAGGAGACGACGTGGCGCGACGCGGATTCCCGCGCGCCGCCGCGCTGGTTGCGACCCTGTTCCTCGTGCTGGCGGGCGTGTGCGCCCCCGCGCGGGCGCAGGTCGAAGTCAGGATGTGGACGCTGCTCTCGGGCGGCGACGGCGCGCGCATGCGCTCGCTGGTCGACGACTTCAACGCCAGCCAGCACGACGTGCGCGTGGTCAGCACGACCCTGCGATGGGGCGAGCCCTTTTATACGAAGCTGATCACGGCCTCCGTCGTGGGCGCCGGGCCCGACGTCGCGACGATCCACCTGTCGCGCATCGTCAACCTGGCCGGCGGCGGCGTGCTGCGCCCGATTTCTCCCGCCGAACTGGCCGCCGCGGGCCTGCGCGGGCCGGACTACCTGCCGCGCCAGTGGGCCAAGGCGCAGTACGACGGGCGCACGTACGCCGTGCCGCTGGACGTGCACCCGCTCGTCCTGTACTACAACAAGACGCTCGCCGGCAAGGCGGGCCTGCTGGATGCGAGCGGCAACCTGAAACCCATCGTCGGCGTCGATGCGCTCACCGATGCGTTCCGCGCCGCCACCGAGCGCACCGGCCGGCGCGGCCTCACGATGGAAAGCAGCCAGAGTTCCTACGCCATCTGGCGCCTGTGGCTGGCGATGCTGGCGCAGCAGAACGTCACGATCATCAAGGACGGCCGCTTCACGTACGGCCCGGCGGGCGCCGCCACGCTGGCGCGCATCAGCGCCTGGTTCACGCACGGCTATGCGCAGGCCGGCCTCGATTATCCCGCGTCGACGAGCCAGTTCATGGGCGGCAACGCCGCGTTCATGCTGAACGGCGTGTGGGAAGTGCCGGAACTGGTGCGCGCCGCGCAGGCCGGCACGCTCGGCTTCGACTACGGCATCGTGCCGCTGCCGCGGATGTACGCGAACGCGTCCACGTGGGCCGATTCGCACGGGTTCGCGCTGCCCGCCAACCCGGGCCACGAGCCGTCGCCCGCGAAGGTGCGGGCGGTGCTGCGCTTCGTCGCCTACGTCAGCAAGCATTCGCTGGGCTGGGCCGAGGGCGGCCACATCCCCGCGTACAAGCCGGTGGCGGCGTCGCAGGCGGCCCGTAGCCTGATGCCGAACGCGCTGTACGCGCAAGCCGCGCGCGACGTCGTGTACGATCCGGACGGCTGGTACATGGGGGCCGCGGGGCCGCTGGAAGCCATCGCGTCGAAATTCCTGCCGGCCGCGTTGTACGGCTACCTGACGCCGGCGCAGGCCGTGCACCGGTTCGAGACGGAAGCGGCGCGCCTCGTGCGCAAGCGCCCGCCGCGCTATTGAGGCCCGCATGCGACGCGCCGACATCACACCGACACGCAGCGCCGGCCCCACGACGGCCCGGCGCGACACGGTGCCCGCCTGGCTGCTGCTGGCGCCGTTCCTCGTCGCCTTCGGCCTGTTCTTCTTCCTGCCCGCGCTGGAAACGCTCTGGCTCAGCCTCACGGAGAGCAGCCTGACGCGCACCAGCGCCTTCATCGGCCTGGACAACTATCACACCCTGCTGAACGACCCGTCGTTCTGGGATTCGGTCGGCAACACGTTTTATTTTGCGCTGCTGACGGTGCCCCCGCTGTGCGCCCTCGGCCTCCTGATGGCCATGCTCGTCGACCGCTTCACGGGCGCGCAGGGCTGGCTCCAGGGCACGTTCTTCCTGCCGTTCGTGCTGCCGATCTCCGTCATGACCTTGATCGCGGACTGGATGCTGCAGCCGTCGTCCGGCGTCGTCAACCACATCCTCGGCGGCGGGCGCGCGTGGCTCGCCGACCCGCACTGGGCACTGCCGGCCGTCGCCATCGGCACGATCTGGTGGACGGTCGGCTTCAACATGCTGCTGTTCCTCGCCGGCCTGCGCAACATCCCCGCCGAGCTGTACGAAGCGGCCGCGCTGGACGGCGCGCGCGGCTTCACGCTGTTCCGCGCGATCACGTGGCCGGCGCTGCGACCGGTCGTCTCGACGGCCGTGATCCTGCAACTGATCGCGTCCTTGAAAGTCTTCGGGCAGACCTACATCCTCACGAGCGGCGGCCCGTTCAACACCACGCGCGTGGCGCTGCACTATATGTACGAGACGGCGTTCACGCAGAGCGACGCCGGCTACGCGGCGGCGGTGGCGATGGCGTTCGTCGCGATCGTGATCCTGCTGTCGCTGCTGCAGGCGTGGATCGGCAGGTGGCTGGCGGGGAGGGACGCATGAAGGCATCGATCTGGTCCATCGCCGGTGCCGCCTGCGCCATCGTGCTCGCCGCGCTGTGGGCGTTCCCCCTGCTGTGGGCACTCTCCACGTCGCTGCGGCCGGAGCTGGAAACGGTGGCGAGCCAGTTCCACTGGCTACCGCAGGACTGGACGCTGGACGCCTACCGCCGCACGCTGGGCGCCGGCAACGTCGTGCGCTGGCTGGCCAACAGCTTCATCGTCGCGCTGCTGGTGACCGTCGTGACGATGGCGATCAGCCTGACGTCCGCGTACGCGTTCTCGCAGCTGCGCTTCCGCGGCCGCGGCATCGTGTTCGGCATCGCGATGCTCGGCTTCCTGCTGCCGTTCGAGGCGCTGCTCGTGCCGCTGTTCCGCACGATGCACCAACTGGGGCTCATCAATTCGTATGCGGGCATCGTGCTGCCGCAGGTGGTGTCGCCGGTGGTGATCTATGTGTTCAAGCAGTTCTTCGACGCGATTCCGGCCGACTTCCGCGAGGCCGCCGTGATGGACGGCGCGGGGCCGCTGCGCGTGCTGTGGAGCGTCTACCTGCCGCTCTCGGGCAACATCGTGTGGGCGATGGCGATCGTGACGTTCATCGCGGCCTGGAATAATTTTCTCTGGCCGTTCATCATCGTCACGTCGAACGATATGATGACGATCCCGCTCGGGCTCACGCAGACGTACGACGCGTTCGGTGTACGCTATGCCCAGCTGATGGCGGCCGCGCTGCTGGGCGCCTTGCCTGTCGCCCTCGCGTACGTGTTGTTCCAGCGCCGCGTGACGCAGGGCTTCCTCGCGGCGAGCGGATTGAAAGGATAAGGAGTTGGAGATGGTATGGCATCGGTGAAGCTGCGCGGCATCCGCAAGACGTATGGCGACAACCCCGTCATCAAGGGCGTCGACCTGGACATCGAGGACGGCCAGTTCGTCGTCTTCGTCGGCCCGTCCGGCTGCGGCAAGTCGACCTTGCTGCGCATGATCGCGGGCCTGGAAGACATCACGGACGGCACGCTGGAGCTCGGGGGCGTCGTCAGCAACACGATCGAACCCGCGCGGCGCGGCATCGCGATGGTGTTCCAGAGCTATGCGCTGTACCCGCACATGACGGTGGCGGAGAACATGGGGTTCGCACTCAGGCTGGCCAGGGTGCCGAAGGCGGAGATCGGCGCGCGCGTGCGCCATGCGGCGGACATCCTGCAGATCGCGCACCTGCTGGAGCGCAAGCCGAAGGCCCTGTCCGGAGGCCAGCGCCAGCGCGTGGCGATCGGCCGCGCGATCGTGCGCAAGCCGGAAGTCTTCCTGTTCGACGAACCGCTGTCGAACCTGGACGCCGCGCTGCGCGCCCAGACCCGCGTGGAACTGGCGCGCCTGCACAAGGACCTGCGGGCCACGATGATCTACGTGACCCACGACCAGGTCGAGGCGATGACCCTCGGCCAGAAGATCGTCGTGTTCAACGGCGGCCGCATCGAGCAGGCCGGCACGCCGCTGCAACTGTACGAGCGGCCGGCGAACCTGTTCGTCGCGGGCTTCCTCGGCTCGCCCCGCATGAATGCGTTTCCCGCGACGCTGGCCGGCCACACCGGCGGCCTCGCGACCGTGCGCGTGCCCGGCGGCGGCATGGCGCAGGTGGCGGCGGATGCGAGCCAGGCCGCTGCCGGCGCCGCCTTGACCCTGGGCGTGCGGCCCGAGCACCTGCGCCTGAACGTCGCGGGCGACACCGGCATCCCGGGCCGCCTCGCGCTCGCCGAATACCTGGGCGACGTGACGCTCGTATACGTGCAGGTCGACGGCGTGGACGGCATGGTGTGTGCCAAATGCCCGCCGGACGTCCCGCTGCCGGCGCCGGGCACGCCGGTGCGCCTGCGCTTCGATCCGGCGCGGGCCTGGCTGTTCGACGAGCAGGGCGCGGCGCTGCCGGCGCTGCGCGAGCAGGTGGCCGCGTCCTAGGACGGCCGCGGTCTTGCCGCTTGCGCGCGAGCCGATCTCTCATGTCCAACTGGATCCGGCGCGGCGCAGGTGCGCATCCCGAACAGCCCTTTGCGTGTCGGAAAATTTTACACTCCGGGCATTTACGCGCGCTGACAGATACTTAAGTTGCTGATGCGTAAAAAGAATTTCCCAATGGCATGAGACTTGCTATAAATCCCACTACATAACTATTCCAGGGATTCGGCCATGAAAAAATTCTTTATCGCAACTTTGTTGGCTGCCGCCGGTGTACAGGCTCACGCTACTGTTATTGATTTCAACAATGCTCCAAACGATAGCTACTTCGTGCCAAGCATTACGTCGAACGGTTTCATTGTTACGCCAAAGCAAAGTGGCAACAGCATCGGGTCGATGAGCAATTTTGACGGCGTCAATTTCACCAAAAATGGCACCATATACCTGGGGACGTGGTCGAACAGCTTCAGCACGACCGGCATCAATCTGCGGAGCGCCGACAACAGCACGTTCTCGCTGCAGTCTTTCGAATTCGATAACGCTTACCTGACCAGCATGATCGGTGACTCCATGAGCAGAACCGCGACGATCACGGTGACCGGCATCCACGCAGACGCCACCCAGGTCTCGCAAACGTTCACCGATCTGCGCGACCTCACGTCCTGGACAACATTGAACCTGGACGCGGGCTTCAATCATCTGGCGTCGGTCACGTTGACGTCATCCGGCGACCCGTACGTTCGCGCGCTGTACGACAACATCGTCGTCAACGCACCGCGCAGCAATGTCCCGGAACCGGCCTCGGTCGCCCTGCTCGGCCTGGGTCTGGCGGGTCTCGTCATGGCGCGCCGCAAGAAAGCTTAAGCGCCTACCTTGCCCGAACGGGGCCGGAGCGCGAATCGAAGCGGACGGACCAGGACGGGTGCGATGCGTCGAGCGGGCGGCCGCGTCCTAGATCGGCCGCGGTCCGGCCGCCTCCGCGAACGTGCGCGGCACGGCGCCGATCTGCTGCAGCACGCCCAGCCGGTCGGCCTGCAGCCACGCGCGGACGATCAAGCCGTCGCGCAACTGGTAGATCACATTGCCTTCCTGCGTCACCTCGGCGAGGCTGGGTTTCAGGCCGACGAAGCGGCCGCCGTGCACGGCGCGGAACGTCCAGCGGACCGCGACCCGGTCCGCTTCGCCGATGAGGTCGTGCAATTCGAAGCGCACGGCGGGAAAGCCGGTCAGCACGGCTTCGATGGTCGCGCGGAATTCGCGCGGGCCCCGTTCGCCGCGCGGGCCGGCGAAATCCGGGGCGATCAGCGTCTCCAGCCGGTCCAGGTCGCGCCCGTTGATGCAATCTTCGTACAACGTCCTCACCAGTGCCTTGTTCGTCGCGATGGTGCCCAGGTAATCGTTCATGCGGTTCTCCTTGTGGTTGCGCCCGGTTGCGCCGGTTGCGTCGGGTTCGGAAGCAGTGTAGAACCTCAACTTAACTTGAGGTCAAGGGGTTTTTATGGCGAAGCTGGATCCGGCCGACATCGGGCGGCCGTTGACGGTGGGAGAACTCGCGCGGCGCGCCGGCGTGGCCGTGTCGGCCCTCCATTTCTATGAATCGAAAGGCTTGATCGCGAGCCGGCGCAGCGCGGGCGGGCAGCGGCGCTACGGCCGCGACGTGCTGCGCCGCGTGGCCGTCATCAAGGTCGCCCAGCGCATCGGCATCCCGCTCGCGCAAATCAGCGCGGCGCTCGCGTCGCTGCCGGAAGAACGCACGCCCACGAAGGCCGACTGGACCCGCCTCTCCAGCCTGTGGCGGCGCGAGCTCGACCAACGCATCGCCCAGCTGACGCGCCTGCGCGACCAGCTGGACGATTGCATCGGCTGCGGCTGCCTTTCCATCGACGCGTGCCGGCTGCGCAATCCGCTGGACGAACTGTCGGAGCAAGGGAGCGGAGCGCAGCGCCTGTGATCTGCTGGCGGCACGTGATAATTAGTGATAATGTTGAGCTGTCGATATAGATTTGCCAACAAGACGCCATGACCAGGCCGCCCCGCAACCGCCGTCCCACGATGACCGACATCGCCAAGCTGGCCGGCGTGTCGCAGTCGACGGTGTCGCTGGTCATTAATCACATGAGCGGCGCGAAGGTGTCGAAGGTCACGCGCGAGACCGTGCTGCGCATCGCGCGCGAGCTGGGCTACCCGGTCGAGCGGCACGCGCATCTGGCCGCGGCACAGGCGCCGGCGTGCAACCTGATCGTGTACCTCACGGACGAGCTCACGACGAGCCCGCACGCCATGCAGACCATCGATGGCGCCAAGGATGCCGCGTGGGAGCACGATTGCCTCGTCGCCGTGTTCGCCACGCGGGGCGATCCGGAGGTGGAGGCGGCCGTGTTCGCGCGCATGCTGGACCATCCCGCGCTGCTGGGCGTGATCTATTCGACGATCTTCACCCGCGCCGTGACGGTGCCGGCCGCGCTGGCCGCCACGCCGGCCGTGCTGCTGAACTGCCACACGCGCGACCGGGGCCGCGCCGCCGTCGTGCCGAGCGAACTGCTGGGCGGCTACGCGGCCACGATGCATTTGATCGAAAACGGCCACAGCCGCATCGGCTTCATCAACGGCGAACACTGGATCGAGGCCGCGGCCGAGCGCCTGAAAGGCTACCGGCAGGCGCTCGCCACGGCCGACATCCCGTTCGATCCCGTGCTCGTCCGTTCCGGCGACTGGCAAGTCGCGGCCGGCTACGAACACGCGCTGGGCCTGCTGGACCTGGCGCCGCGTCCAACGGCCTTGTTCTGCGCCAACGACCTGATGGCGATCGGCGCCCTCGACGCCGCCCGCGAACGCAAGCTGGCGGTGCCGCGCGACCTGTCCATCGTCGGCTATGACGACCAGGACATCGCGCGCTACACGCATCCGCCCTTGACGACAGTGTTGTTGCCAAACTACGAAATGGGCCGCTGGGCCGCCGATTCCCTCATCGCGCAAGTGCGCGCGAACCACACCGCCAGGGCCGTCATCAAGATGGAATGCCCTCTGGTGGTCCGCGATTCCGTGGCACCGCCGCCGGTCTGAACACCCCTTTTTGGCGGGTTCAAGCGTGCGTCGTCCACGCCGCGTTTGCGTTAGCTTCCTGATAAAACTTATTACTAATAATGTTGACCCATCCCGGTCGACCGAGAGGAGAATCGCATGACCACGTTCCAGCGCCGGCCCGTGTGCGCGGCCATCCTTGTGCTGTTCGCGCAGGCCGCCAGTGCCCAGACCGACGACGCGCAGCCCACGCAAATCCAGCAGGTAACCGTCACGGGCCTGCGCAGCAGCATCCGCAGCGCCGAGGCGATCAAGCGCGACTCGCTGCAGGTCGTCGACTCGATCAACGCCGAGGACATCGGCAAATTCCCCGACCGCGCGGCCGGCGACGCCCTGCAGCGCATCGCCGGCGTGCAGGTCGGGCGCGACCGCGGCGAGACGAGCCAGGTCATCATCCGCGGCCTGCCGGACGTCGTGACGACCCTGAACGGCATGGAAATCTTCACCGGCAACGGCCGGCGCCTGCAGTACCAGGACCTGCCGGTGCAGTCGATCGGCGGCCTGGACGTATATAAAACGGCGACACCGAACCAGCTCGAAGGCGGCATCGCGGGCGGCATCGACGTGCGCCTGCGCCAGCCGTTCGACCAGAAGGGCGCGAACGTCACGGGCTATGTGGAAGACCGGCGCCAGAAGGTGACGGGGTCCAGCGCGACGGACACGAAGAACAACCCGGGCGGCGGCTTCTCGGCCAGCAACCGCTGGCACACGAGCTATGGCGAGATCGGCGCGCTGTTCGACGTCGCGTTCAACCGCGAGCACTGGGGCTTTCCCGTGCAATGGGTCGACCGGCCGGACCGCGTGCATTCCATCGACGCGAACGGCGTGGGCACGCGCCTGAACGACGGACCGCTCGCGCCATTGACCCCGGGCGCGCGCCTCGGCGAACTGCCGAATGTCGGCGGCATCTACAACGCCGGGGACCGCGACCGCGGCAGCATCCACGGCGCCCTGCAGTGGAAGGTCAACCCGACGCTGGAAGCGAACGTCCAATACCTCGGCACCGGCTACCGCGCGCGCAGCGCCGTCGACTACATCCTCGCCATCACGACGTGGACCCCGACCCTGTACAACGTGCAGCTGGCGCCGCAGGGCGATTACTGCAACACGCCCGAAGGCGTGGTGTGCCCGATCCAGGCGGCGTACGCGCAGGCGAAGCAGTACGGCGGGCCGTACGACTGGGATCCGTACACGGCGACGTCGACGTGGGGCGTGAAGGAACACACGACGTCGCACTTCCTGAACGTGGGCCTGAATTACCGCGACGGGCCGTGGAAGGCCGGCTCGAACTTCGCGTGGACCAAGTCGACGTTCGTGAACGACACGGTGATCGTCGACCAGCAGATCCCCGGCGCCAGTGTCGGCGTCTACACCTACGGCGCGGACGGCCACGGCGGCTATTCGAGCGTGAGCACGCCCACGAGCCCCAACCCGTTGCGCGATCCGAACGCGTTCGTGCTGCGCGGGATGGTGCAGAACTGGGGCATCTCGAAGGGCGAGCAGGTGCAGTGGCGCGGCGATGCGTCGTACCGCCTCGGCGACGGCTTCCTGTCCGGCATCGACGCCGGCCTGCGCCTGTCGAACCACCGCGCCAGCTTCCACGGCGCCGAAGGGCACAGCGACATCACGGGCGCCGTGCGCGCCAACCCAGTGGCCGCGTTCGGCCCCGGTTTCGAAACGCTCGCGCCGGGCCTCGATCGCCTCGGCGGCCCGTGGCTCACGCCGTCGCGCGACTTCCTGATCGACCAGGCCGACGCCGTGCGGTCGTTTTACGGCGCGGCGCCGGGACGCGTGGCGGACGATCCCACCCGCACCTTCGAACAGCGCGAAAGCACCAACACGGTGTACCTGGCGGCGCGCTGGAAGACGAAGGCGGGCACAATCGACCTGTCCGGCACGGTCGGCGGGCGCTACGTCCGCGTGGCGCGCAACCTGAACGGCAACAGCCGCATCGGCGACGTGGTCACGCCGATCGCCGTCAGCTCGACCGAGAACAACTTCCTGCCCAGCCTTGCGGCCGTCGTCGGCTGGCGCGAGAACCTGCAGTCGCACCTCTCGGCCGGCAAGACGATCACGCGGCCGGACTTCGCGTCGCTGAATCCGGCGCTGTCGCTGATCCCGCCCACCGTCAACGCGCCAGGTACCGGCACGGCCGGCAACCCGAACCTGCGGCCGACGCGCTCCGTCAACACCGACGCCACGCTCGAATACTACTTCCCGAAAAACGGCTATGCGCAAGTCGCGCTGTTCCACCGCGATATCGACGGCTATCTGCAGAACATGGAGTCGGACGAAGTCATCGGCGGCCAGAACTATCGCGTGACGCGTCCGCAGAATTCCGGCACCGGCACCCTGCGCGGCGCCGAATTCGGCATCCAGAAATTCTTCGACTTCCTGCCCGGCCCGTGGAACAACTTCGGCGCCCAGTTCAACTATACGTGGATCGACGGCGACAACCAGGTCCTCGTGTCGCCGACGGGCACCGCGTACCGCACGGCGGCCCTGACGAACGTCGCGAAGAAGAACTACAACGTCGCGCTGCTGTACGAGGGCAACGGCATCACGGGCCGCCTGACGGCCACGCACCGCGGCGAGTACGTGGAGCAGATCGCCGAGCCGCGCTTCGACATGGACCGCATCGTCAAGGCCAGCACGTTCGTCGACCTGAGCGTCTCGTACGCCATCAACAGGAACGTGTCGCTGCAGTTCGACGCCATCAACCTGACGCACGAGAAGTACGAGAGCTACCTGGCGTCGCCGATGATCCCGCGCGACATCCGCTACAACCCGACCACGTACGGCGTCGGCCTGCGCTTCTCGTTGTGACGATGAAGACGTACCGCAATCCGGTATATCCGGAGGCGATGGCCGACCCGTTCGTGCTGCGCCACGACGGCGTCTACTATGCCTACGGCACGGGCCCCGGCGCGGCGGACGGGCACCAGGTGCCGGTGCTGCGTTCGACCGACCTCGTCGACTGGCAACCGCTGGGCCATGCGCTGCTGCCGATCGGGGAGGCCCACTACTGGGCGCCGGAAGTGGCGTGCCACGACGGCCGCTTCTACATGTACTACTCGGCCGGCTCGGCAACGGAAGGCACGGACCAGAAGCTGCGCGTGGCCGTCGCCGACCACCCGGCCGGCCCGTTCGCCGACTGCGGCAAGCTGCTCGTGCCGGACCAGCCGTTCGCCATCGACGGACACCCGTTCCGCGCGCTGGACGGGCAGTGGTATCTGTTCTACTGCGTCGATTTCCTCGCGCCGGACGGCGATCACCGCGTCGGCACGGGCATCGTTGTCGACCGGCTCGTCGACATGACGACCCTGGCCGGCGCGCCGCGCGTCGTCGTGCGCCCGCATGCGGACTGGCACGTGTTCCGCAAGGGCCGCGCGATGTACGGCGGCGTCTACGACTGGCACACGGTGGAGGGCGCGGCCGCACTGTGCCACGACGGGCGCTACTACTGTTTCTACAGCGGCGGGGCGTGGGAGCGCGACAATTACGGCGTCAGCTGGGTCGTCGCGGACGATCCGCTGGGACCGTATTCGCGGCCCGCCGGCGGCGACGCAGCCCGGTTGATGCGCACGCCGAAGGGCGGGAGCCTGCTGGGGCCGGGGCATAATTCGTTCACCGTGTCCCCGGACGGGACCACGACGTGGATCGTGTACCACGCGTGGGACCTGGCGCAGACGGCGCGCCGCATGTGCATCGACCGCCTGGACTGGAACGACGGCACCCCGTCGACGCCGGGGCCGACGTGGACCGCGCAACCGGCGCCGTAGGGCACACACCGTCGTTCCCGCGAAGGCGGGAACGACGTTTGTCACGGCCCAATCCCAATCGCTGCCCGTGTCCTCGTCAACGTTGTCATGGCCTAATCCCAGTCGCTGCCGGTCTCCTCGTCGAACGCCTTGCGGTCGCGCGAAATCATTTCTTCCAGCTCCTCGCGCGCCTGCTTCGCCATCGACACGAACGTCTCCCGGTCCTTGTAATACGGGTACACCGTATCGAGCGTCTGCTTGTTGTAGCGCCTGAACTTGAGCGCCGCCTGCCGCGTCGCGTACGCGCTCTGGCCGAGGCCTGCCGTCATCACGGAGCGGCCCAGCCGCAGCGCCGCCTCGAACGTCTCGCGCTCGATCAGCTCCACGCCGCGGTCCATTAGCTGGTAGTAATGCGTGACGTTGCGGGCGCGCGCGAACACGGGCAGGTCCGGGTAGTCGCGCCGCACGGCGTCCACGAGTTTCAGGCTGTCCTCGATGTCGTCGATGGCGACGACGACGGCGCGCGCCTTCGCGGCGCCGGCGGCGCGCAGCAGGTCGGGTCGCGTGGCGTCGCCGTAGAACACCTTGAAGCCGAAGTTGCGCAGCACCTCGATCTGGTCGGGGTCGTGGTCGAGCACCGTCAGCCGCACGTGGTTCGCGTGCAGGAAGCGGCCGACGATCTGGCCGAACCGGCCGAAGCCGGCGACGATCACGTGGTCTTCGTTCGGCTCGATGCGGTCGGCGCCGCGCTTGCGGCCCGCGCCTTCGCGGCCGGCCGCGAGGCGGTCGTAGGCCATCAGCGCGAGCGGCGTGACGACCATCGACAGCGCGACGACGACGACCAGGATCGACGCGACGCCGGGTGAGAACACGCGCGCGGTGGCAGCCGCGCCGAACACGACGAAGGCGAATTCGCCGCCCTGCGCGAGCAGCAGCGCGAACTGCAGGTGCTGGCCGCGCGCGATGGCGAGCCCGCGCGAGAGCCCGTACAGCACGGCGATCTTGATGGCGAGGAAGCCCGCGACGAGGCCCAGCACGAGGCCCGGCTGGGCCAGGAGGACCTCGAAGTCGACCGACATGCCGACGGCGATGAAGAACAGGCCGAGCAGCAGGCCCTTGAACGGTTCCAGGTCGGTCTCGAGCGCGTGGCGGTATTCGGAATCGGCCAGCAGCACGCCTGCCATGAAGGCGCCGAGGGCCATCGACATGCCGACCCATTGCATCAGCAGCGAGATCGCGATGACGAGCAGCAGGGCGAACGCCGTGAAGATCTCGCGCGCGTCGGTCTTGGCGATGATGCGCAGCAGCGGCCGCAGGAGGAAGCGGCCCGCGACGACGAGGCCCGCCAGCACGCCCGCGACCTTGAGCGCCGCGATCCACGCATTGCCCCCGCCGCCGGCCGATTCGGGCACGCCCAGAAGCGGCACGATGGCGATCATCGGAATCGCCGCGATGTCCTGGAACAGCAGGATCGCGAAGCCGGCCTGGCCGGCCGGCGTCGGCATCAGGTTGCGTTCTTCCAGCGAGGCGAGGGCGATCGCGGTGGACGACAGCGACAGGCCGAGGCCCGCGATCAGCGCGATCTTCCAGTCGATCCCGGCCAGCAGCGCGGCGCCGAACAGCCCCGCCGCGACGCCGGCCACCTGCGCGCCGCCCCAGCCGAAGATCGGGCGCCGCAACGCCCACAGCCGGCTCGGTTCCAGTTCCAGGCCGATGAGGAACAGCAGCAGCACGACGCCGAATTCGGCGAAGTGCAGGGCGTCCTCGCCGTCCGCGATCAGGCGCAGGCCGAACGGGCCGATCACGATGCCGGCCACGAGATACCCCAGCACGGCGCCCATGCCCAGCCGCTTCGCCAGCGGCACCACCAGTACGGCGGCGCCCAGGTAGACGACCGCATTCTGCAGCAGATTATGTTCCATGGCCGCGCTCCGCCTGTCCCGCCGCCGCGAGGCCGGCATACCCTGCAAGCCGGTGCCGGAATTCGGCCGCGTGGGCCTCGACGGCATCTGGCAGCGCCTGCGCCGTCCCGTGCATGACGAGCGGCGCGATCCAGTCCATGCCGCACAGCGCGGCGGTCGCCTCGTACGGCGCGAGGAAGTCGGCGAACGGCCGGCCGTGCAGGCCGCCGGGCCCGTAGGCCTCCGGCCCGCTGCCCGTCGTCGTGACGAGCCAGAAGCTCTTTCCGCGCAGCGCGCATTCGCCGGTGTGGTTGTCGTCGTTGTAGGCCCAGCCGGGCAGCAGCACGACGTCCATCCATTCCTTCACGAGGGACGGCATGCCGTACCAGCGGAACGGATGCAGGAAGACGAGCAGGCGGGCGGCGCGCAAGAGGGCGCGTTCGTGGTCGCCGTCGATGTCGAAGTCGGGGTAGAGATCGTACAGGTCGCGCACCTCGACGCCGGGCAGCGCGCGCGCCGTGTCGGCCAGGCGGCGGTGGACGGGCGAGCGGTGCGGCGCCGGGTGGGCGTAGATCACGAGGATGTTCGGTTCGTTCATGCGTTGTTCTATTTATGCAACATCGTTTTATAGCATATCCCGCAGGCGTGCCTGGCGTCATTCTCGCCCGACATGTCCTACAAGCCAGCCGGATGCATGCCTATACCCGGCCCGCGCCGGGAGGATCAAGATGGTCGTCAACGCGAACGAATGGAGAACCTCATGTCCATGCAGAGCGAAGGCAAGGATGCCAAGGGACGCAACTACGACCAGGTGACGAAGGACGGCACGAGCGCCGCCGGCACGCTGGGCGCGGGCGGCACCGGCCCTGCCGGCACCAACGCACAGTCGGATACGGGCGGCAATCTGCAAAAAGGCCGCACGGACGACCTGCTGAGCAATGACGCCGAGCGCGACAGCGAAGGCTATGTCGGCGAAGAGGCGGGCGAACTGCAGACGGGACTCGGCGGCATCGGCAGCCTCAGCACGGGCAACGCGGGCAGCCGGCAGTCGGAAGAGGCCGCGGACGAGGACAAGCGCAAGCGCAGCTGACAGCGGAGCAAGGCCCGGCCTGGTCCGGGATCGGGGGCGTGCCAGCGGCCTGGTGCGTGGCGCGGGTGGAATGTGTCGGGGGCGACGCATGGCCACCCGCGCTTTTGTGCGTCCCGCGCGCTCAAATGTGCAAGGCGTGCCCCAGCGCCCGGAGCGCCGCCTCCTGCACCGCCTCGCCGAGCGTCGGATGCGCGTGGATCGTCCCGGCGACGTCCTCCAGCTGCGCGCCCATCTCGATGGACTGCACGAACGCAGTCGACATCTCGGACACGCCCCCGCCCACGGCCTGCCAGCCGACGATCACGTGGTTATCGCGGCGCGCGACGACACGCACGAAGCCGTCCGTCGACTCCAGCGTCATCGCGCGGCCGTTGGCGGAAAACGGGAAGCTCGCCTCGATGCAATCGACGCCCGCCTGCGCGGCGTCCCGCGGCGTCATGCCGGCGACGACGACTTCCGGGTCCGTGAAGCAGACGGCGGGAATCGCGGCCGGCGTGAAATGGCGGCGCTTGCCGGCGACGATCTCGGCCACCATCTCGCCCTGCGCCATCGCGCGGTGCGCGAGCATCGGTTCGCCCGTCAGGTCGCCGATGGCCCACACGTCGCGCATCGACGTGCGGCACTGGTTGTCGATGCGGACGAAGCGCCCGTTCATGTCGAGCAGCAGGCTCTCCAGCCCATAGCCCTCGGTGCGCGGACGGCGGCCGACGGCCACCAGCACGCGGTCCGCCGCCAGCACGGTCTCGTCACCGCCGCCGTTCTTCATGCGCACGCTGCGGCCGTCGTCGGCCAGCCCCAGGACGCTCGATTCGAGGTGGACGGCGATCCCGAGCCGCGCGAGATTCGCCGCCACCGGCTTCACGAGTGCGTCGTCGTAGGCGGGCAGCACGCGCCCGGCCGCTTCCACGACCGTGACCCGCGCCCCCAGCTTGCGGTAGGCGATCCCGAGTTCCAGGCCGATGTACCCGGCGCCCACGACGACGAGGTGGCCCGGCAGCGTGGCCGGGGCCAGCGCCTCCGTCGACGACACGACGTCGCCGCCGAACGGCATGGACGGCAGTTCGACGGGCGTCGAGCCCGTCGCCAGCAGCAGGTGTTCGCAGCGGATGCGCAGCGCGTCGTCGCCGACCGCGACTTCGACCGTCTTGCCGTCCAGGATGCGCGCCCAGCCCCGCACGACCTTCACGCCGTTCTTTTTCAGCAGCGCGCCGACGCCGCCGGTCAGCCGCTTGACGATGCCATCCTTCCACGCGACCGTGCGCGCGATGTCGATGGTCGGTGCGCCCGCGCGGATGCCCAGCGGCGACTCGCCCGCGTAGCCCGCGGCCTGGTGAAAGGCGTCGGCCGCGTGGATCAGCGCCTTGGACGGGATGCAGCCGATGTTCAGGCACGTTCCGCCCAGCTCCGCGCCCTCGACCAGCACGGTCGGGATGCCCAGCTGGCCGGCGCGGATCGCCGCGACGTAGCCACCGGGCCCGCCGCCGATGACGAGCAGGGTGGTGGTTTCCATGTTCAGTCCCATGCGCTCACTCCACGAACAGGGTGGCCGGCGACTCGAGGTAGCCGCGGATCGCCTGGATGAATTCGGCCGCCACCATGCCGTCGATGACGCGGTGGTCGAACGAGGACGACAGATTCATCAGCTTGCGCGCCACCATGCCGCCGTTCAGGATCACGGGCCGCTCGACGATGCGGTTGACGCCCACGATCGCCACTTCCGGATGGTTGATGACGGGCGTGCTGACGATGCCGCCCAGCGCGCCGAGGCTCGTGATCGTGATCGTCGAACCGGACAGTTCGTCGCGCCCCGCCTTGCCGTGGCGGGCCGCGTCGGCCAGCCGGGCGATTTCCGTGGCGCTGGCCCACGGGTCGCGCGCTTCCGCATGGCGCACGACGGGCACCATCAGGCCGGCGTCGGTCTGCGTCGCGATGCCGATGTGCACGGCCTGGTAGCGCGTGACGATGTTCGCCTGGTCGCCGCTCTCTTCCGTCACGCGCGCGTTCACGTCGGGGAACCTGCGCACGGCGAGGACGACGGCGCGCATCAGGAGGGGCAGCAAGGTGAGCTTGCCGCGCTCCTCGCCGTAGCGCGCGTTCAACTGGCCGCGCAAGGCTTCCAGCGCCGTCACGTCGACTTCCTCGACGTACGTGAAATGCGGAATCTGGCGCTTCGCGAGCTGCATCTTTTCCGCGATCTTGCGGCGCAGGCCGATCAAGGGAACGGCTTCTTCGCCATCCAGTTCCGCATAGCGTCCGTCCGGCGCGGCCGGGTGGCCGCGCCGCTGGCCGGCCACGTGCGCATCGAGGTCGGCGTGCGTGATGCGTCCCGCCGGGCCGCTGCCGGCCACGAATTGCAGCTGGATGCCGAGGTCCCAGGCGCGCTTGCGTACGGCCGGCGCGGCCAGCGGTTGTTCGCCCGCGGCGCGCAAGGTCGGCGCCGGCGTGCGCGCGGGTGTGGGCGTGCGCCCGGGCGCGGGTGTGGGACGGGCCGGCGGCGCGGCCACGGCCGGTCCGGCCTGCGCGATGCCGGCCGCCGGTCCGGCCTGCGCGACGCTGGCCGCCGTTTCGGCCACGCGCGCCGGCTCCGGCACGAAGCCGTGCGGCAGGTCGGCCGGTTCGTCCGCGGCCGGTTCATTCGCTGCGGGCTTCGGCCGCGCGGCCGCCGGCGCATTTCCCGCGCCCTCGACGTCGAGGCGGATCAGTTCCGCGCCCACCGCCAGCGACTCGCCCACCTTGCCGCCCAGCGCGACGACCGTGCCGTGCACTGGCGACGGTATCTCGACGGTCGCCTTGTCCGTCATGACGTCGGCCAGGACCTGGTCTTCGACGACGGCGTCACCCGGCTGCACCCGCCACGCGACGACTTCCACTTCCGCGATGCCTTCGCCCAGGTCCGGCATCTTGATCACATGCATACCCATCTGCTCAGGCCTCCATCGCACGTTTGAATGCCGCGCCCACGCGGTCCGGGCCCGGAAAATACGCCCATTCCTGCGCGTGCGGGTACGGGGTGTCCCAGCCCGTCACGCGTTCGATGGGCGCTTCCAGGTGGTAGAAGCAGTGCTCCTGCACGAGGGCCGCGAGTTCCGCGCCGAAGCCGCTGGTGCGCGTCGCTTCGTGGACGACGACGCAGCGGCCGGTCTTCCTGACCGACGCCACGACCGTCTCCAGGTCCAGCGGCCACAAGGTGCGCAGGTCGATGATCTCCGCGTCGATGCCCGTCTCGCTGGCGGCCGCTTCCGACACCCACACCATCGTGCCGTAGGTGAGCACGGTCAGGTCGCTGCCTTCGCGGAACACGGCGGCCTTGTCCAGCGGAACCGTGTAATAGCCGTCCGGGACCTCGCCCCGGGGATGCCTGGCCCACGAGACGACAGGGCGGTCGTGGTGGCCGTCGAACGGGCCGTTGTACAGCCGTTTCGGCTCCAGGAAGATGACCGGGTCGTCGTTCTCGATCGCTGCGATGAGCAGGCCTTTCGCATCGTACGGGTTCGACGGCATCACGGTGCGCAGGCCGCATACGTGCGTGAAGAACGCTTCCGGGCTCTGGCTGTGCGTCTGGCCGCCGTAGATGCCGCCGCCGCAGGGCATGCGAATCGTCAGCGGGGCCGTGAAATCGCCCGCCGAGCGGTAGCGCAGGCGCGCCGCCTCGGACACGATCTGGTCGGTGGCCGGATAAAAATAGTCGGCGAACTGGATCTCGACGACGGGCCGCAGCCCGTACGCCGCCATGCCGACCGCGGTGCCGACGATGCCGCCTTCCGAGATCGGCGCGTCGAAGCAGCGGTGCTTGCCGTATTTGACCTGCAGGCCGTCCGTGACGCGGAACACGCCGCCGAAATAGCCGACGTCCTGGCCGTAGATGACGACGTTGTCGTCGCGCCCGAGCATGACGTCCATGGCCGAACGCAGGGCCTGGATCATCGTCATCGGGGTCGTCTTGATGTCTTTGTCGCTGTCGCGCATCACCTTACACCCCCAGTTGTTGGCGTTGCCGGCGCAGGTGTTCGGGCATGTCCTTGTAGACGTCCTCGAACATCGACGCGGCGCTCGGCACGCGGCCGTCGATCAGCGTGCCGTGGCGCTCCGCTTCCTTTTGCGCGGCCACGACCTCGGCTTCCAGTTCCGCCTGCAGGGCCTCGTGTTCCGCGTCCGACCACCAGCCCTGTTTCATCAAGTGACGCCGCAGGCGGCCGATCGGGTCGCCCAGCGGGAAATAGGTCCATTCGTCGGCGGGGCGGTAGCGCGACGGGTCGTCCGACGTCGAGTGCGGGCCGGCGCGGTACGTCACCCATTCGATCAGGGTGGGACCGAGATTGCCGCGCGCCCGTTCGGCGGCCCAGCAGGACGCCGCGTACACGGCGAGGAAATCGTTGCCGTCCACGCGCAGCGACGCGATGCCGGCGCCGACGCCGCGCGCGGCGAAGCTGACGCTCTCGCCGCCGGCGATGGACTGGAACGTCGAGATCGCCCACTGGTTGTTGACGACGTTCAGGATCACGGGCGCCTGGTACACGTGGGCGAACGTGAGGCCCGTGTGGAAATCGCTTTCGGCCGTGGCGCCGTCGCCGATCCAGCCGGACGCGATCTTGGTGTCGCCCTTGATCGCGGATGCCATCGCCCAGCCGACGGCCTGCGGGATCTGCGTGGCGAGGTTGCCGGAGATGGTGAAGAAACCCTTCGCCTTCACGGAATACATGACGGGCAGTTGGCGGCCCTTCATCGGATCGGCCTCGTTCGACAGCAGCTGGCACACCATGTCGACGAGGGGATACTCGCGCGCCACCAGGAGGCTTTGCTGGCGGTAGGTGGGAAAACACATGTCGCCGTCGCGCAGCGCGAGGGCGTGGGCGCTGCCGATGGCTTCCTCGCCGAGCGACGTCATGTAGAACGACAGCTTCTTCTGGCGCTGGGCGATGACCATGCGCGCGTCGAAGATGCGCGTCTTCATCATCGTGCGCAGGCCGAAGCGCAGGGTGTCGCGATCGAGCCTTGGGTCCCAGGGTCCGACCGCATTGCCGTCGTCGTCCAGCACGCGGATCAGGCCGGACGCGAGCGGCGCCGTGTCCTGGTAGCGGATGTCGCTCGGCGGCCGGGGCGTCGACCCGGCCGGATGGATGTCGAGGTACGAAAAATCGGTCTTGCAACCCGGGCGGCCGGTAGGCTCCGGGACGTGCAGCGACAGAGGTTGACTCTGGCTCATAAACGCTCCCCCTTGGTAAGGTGTGTGCGGCAGCAACATATTAATTCCGGAAAGACAGCGCACGCCAGCGCGCGCGAGGAATTTTCGTGCTGCCGTGCAGCATGCCGGCGCGGGATCGCCGCGCGCATGCCTGCAGCACCAGGCCGCGACCTTAGCATGCGGCGCAGCGAAGGTGCGCCGATTCGCACAATGGGAATGGGGGCGCCTGGCCGCCCGACCGTCAAGCCTGCGCGGCGTCGGTGTTCCGGTCGCTGCGGCGAGCGGCGGCGGCCGCGAGGATGAAGGTCGCCGCCGCCTCCGGGTTCGTGATGGGGAGCATGTGGCCGCCGTCGATCAGTTGCAGGCGCGCGCCGCGCACCTTGTCGGCCAGCGCCTGCCCGTGCGCGTGTGGATCGAGGATGCGGTCGTCCCTGCCGTACAGGATGGTCACGGCCAGGTCCAGCTCACCGTAGCGCGTCTGCTGCGCGGGCAGGCAATCGGGCAGCGAGCGCAGGTCGTCGGACGCGGACAGGAAGGCGCCGGGGCGCAGGCCGAGCAGGGCGCCGCCGCGCGTCGCGAAATCGTGCGGCACCGGTTCCGGGCCGAACACCTGGTCCAGCGCCGCGCGGCTGTTCTTGATCGAGACGGGCGTCGCCAGAGTCCACGCGACGAGATGGCGCCACAGCGGCGACAGGATCGTGAGGCCGTCGAACACGGGCGGCACCTCGTCCTGCATGTGCGTCAGCGGCGCGATGAGGGCCAGGGCCCCCACGTGGCGCGGATGATCCAGCGCGAGCGCAAGGGCGAGGGCGCCGCCCAGCGAATGGCCGACGACGAGCGGCGCGCCGAGTCCCAGGTCGTCGATCAGCGCGGCGAGGATGGCGGCCTGCGTCCGCAGGTCCGCCGGCGTGCCCGGCGCGCGCGTCGAGTAGCCGGCGCCGGGGCGGTCGACGGCGACGACGCGGTGGCGCCCCGCGAGGCGGCCCGTGACGCCATGGGTGAAGTGCTCGAGCTGGCCGGCGAGGCCGTGCACCAGCAGGATGGCGGGAGCGCCGGGGTCGCCGTCGAACTCGCGCACGTGCAGGCGCGCGCCGGGCACGTCGACGAAGCGTCCCTGCGGCGGCAACAGGGCTTCGACCTTGCGCTTCACGTACACGGTGAACAGGACAGCCAGCGCGCCGGACAGGGCCGCGACGGCCAGGAGGGACAGGACGACAATCATCGCTTGCTCGCTTTCTCGGGAGGCTCCGGTGCGCGACGATCGGTATGCCGCGGCATGGCGGCTCGTGTCGCAGGTCGCGCCATATTGACACCATATATTGTCACAAGTTGACGCTCTATGTTCTGTGCGAAAATAGAAGAATGCCTCCAGAATCTTTACAACCGGCCCGGCCCTATCGGGGTGTTCCGCAAGACGAACGCCGCGCCCAGCGGCGTTCCCAGCTGATCGGGGCGGCGGTCGCCGTGTATGGCGAGCGCGGCTACCGCCTGTCCACCGTGAAGGCGGTCTGCGAAGCCGCCGGGCTCACCGAACGTTATTTTTACGAATCCTTCGCCAACAGCGAAGAGCTGTTGATCGCATCGTTCAACGCCGTCACGTACAGCGTGCTGGGCGAAATCACGGAGGCGGCGCGCCAGGCCGGCCGCAGCCGGGTCGCGCGGGCGCGGGCGATGCTGCACACCTACTTCGCGGCGCTGCAGCGCGAACCGCGCTCGGCCCGCGTCTTCCTCGTCGAGATCCGCGGCGTCAGCCGCGCCGTCGACAAGGCCTTCGACGGCGCGCTGAGCGCCATCGGCGAGCAGGTCGGCCGCCTCGTCGTGCCGTCCGGCGTGCAGGCCGATCCGCTGCTGGAAGCGGGCGTCGTGGGCGGCGTGATCCACATCGCGCTGCGCTGGATCGAGGACGGGTACACGCCGGATATCGAGATCGTCACCGACAGCGCGCTGCGCCTCGGCATGGTGTTGGGACGGCCGCCCGCGCGCCGCACGGCCGCGGCCTGACGCTCAGGCCAGTTTCGGCCAGTCCAGCTCGATCCACGTGGGCGCGTGGTCGCTGGGTTTCGGGCGCCCGCGCACGTCGCGGTCGACGCCGGCCGCCTTGAGTTTCGGCGCCAGCGCGGGACTCAGCAACAGGTGGTCGATACGCAGGCCGGCATTGCGGCCGTACGCGTCACGGAAATAATCCCAGAACGTGTAGATGACCTCATCCGGATGCATCGTGCGCAGTGCGTCCGTCCAGCCCTGGTCGAGCAGGCGCCGGTACGCTTCGCGCGTCTCCGGACGGAACAGGGCGTCGTCGAGCCAGCGCTCGGGCTTGTACACGTCGAGTTCCGTCGGCATGACGTTGTAGTCGCCCGCGATGACGACCGGGGCGCCCGTGGCGATCAATTCCTGCGCGCGCACGCGCAGGCGCTCGAACCAGCGCAGCTTGTAATCGAACTTGGGGCCCGGGGCCGGATTGCCGTTCGGCAGATACAGGCAGGCGACCAGGATGCCGTTCACGACCGCCTCGATGTAGCGGCTCTGCTCATCGTCGGGGTCACCCGGCAGGCCGCGCTGCAGTTCCTGCGGCTCCGTTCCCCGCGCGAGGATCGCGACGCCGTTCCAGCTCTTCTGGCCGTGCCAGATGGGGCAATATCCCGCCGCGCGGATCTCCATCTCCGGAAATTTCTCCTGCGGCGCCTTGAGCTCCTGCAGGCAGGCGACGTCCGGCTGCGTCTCTTCCAGCCATTGCAGCAGGGCGGGGAGGCGGCTGTTGATGCCGTTGACGTTGAAGGTGGCAATGCGCATGGGGTCTCTCATGGGTTGTCGTTGCCGCTATTCTGACCCGAGAACGCCGCGGGCGCCGTACGAAGCAGAAAAGTAGTCAAACTACGAAATATTTTATGCTAATCGTCGATTGCCTGCCTTGGCTTGTAGCTTTTCTACGTTAACCGTTTAAAATCCCCGGTTCCAACAACGACAACGAGACGGGAGACCATGAAACCCATCCCCCACGCCGTGCTCGCCCTGTGCCTGGCCGCCGGCCTGCCCGCGCTGGCGCAGAACGCGGACCGCGCCTTCCTGGGCTACAAGAACGACAACGGCACGCTGGACATCGCCACCAGTGACGGCCGCTACCTGATCCGCCCCTACGACGCCAACATCGTCGAGACGAGCTTCGTGCCGCGCGGCGAGACGTTCGATCCGGTGTCGCACGCCGTCGTGCTGGCGCCCGGCCAGGCGAAGGCGTCCGTGAAGGAGACGGACGGCCGCATCCAGCTCGTCACGGACGGCATCACGGTGACGGTCGAGAAGTCGCCGTTCCGCATCAGTTATGCGTACAAGGGCCGTCCGCTGGTCGCCGAAAAGCACGGTTACGCTCACGCAGGGGACCTGGACAGCATCGACTTCGCGCTTGCGGGCGACGAAGCCCTGTACGGGGCCGGTTCGCGCGCGGTCGGCATGAACCGGCGCGGCCAGCGCCTGCGGCTGTACAACAAGGCCTCCTACGCCTTCGGCAACCACGCGGACCAGATGGGCTATGGCATTCCGATGGCGCTGTCGTCGCACAAGTACGCGCTGCACTTCGACAATCCGCAGGCCGGCTGGCTCGATTTCGACAGCCGCAAGGACGGCACCCTGCGCTACGAAGTGATGGGCGGCCGCAAGACCTACCAGGTGATCGCGGGCGACGACTGGGCCCAGCTGATGGACGAGACGACGCGCCTGACGGGCCGCCAGCCGCTGCCGCCGCGCTGGGCGTTCGGCAACTTCGCCAGCCGCTTCGGCTACCACACGGAAGCCGAGACGCGCGCCGTCGTCGACAAGTTCAT
Organism: Massilia luteola; assembly: GCF_034420155.1. Taxonomy (NCBI): domain Bacteria; kingdom Pseudomonadati; phylum Pseudomonadota; class Betaproteobacteria; order Burkholderiales; family Oxalobacteraceae; genus Massilia; species Massilia luteola. The sequence goes on along the minus strand of NZ_JAXOFN010000002.1, from coordinate 318,720 downwards.
CGCCGACGGCATCCCGCTGGACGCCGTCGTGCTCGACCTGTACTGGTTCGGCAAGACCGTCAAGGGCACGATGGGCAACCTCGCCTGGGACCGCGACAGCTTCCCCCATCCGGAAGCGATGATGGCCGACTTCAGGAAGAAGGGCGTCAACACCGTCGTGATCACGGAGCCGTTCGTGCTGACGACGTCGAAGCGCTGGCAGGACGCCGTGCGGCACGGCGTGCTCGCGACGGATGCGGACGGCAAACCGTTCACCTTCGACTTTTTCTTCGGGAACACGGGCCTGATCGACGTGTTCAAGCCGCAGGCGCGCGACTGGTTCTGGCACATCTACAAGGACCTCAAGGCGGGCGGCGTGGCCGGCTGGTGGGGCGACCTGGGCGAGCCGGAGATGCATCCGTCCGCCGCGCGCCATGCCACGGGCAGCGCGGACCAGGTCCACAACATCTACGGCCACGAATGGGCGCACCTGATCGCCGACGGCTATGCCCGCGACTATCCGCAGGAGCGCCCGTTCATCCTGATGCGCTCGGGCTATTCCGGCTCGCAGCGCTTCGGCATGATCCCGTGGTCGGGCGACGTCCACCGCGGCTGGGACGGCCTGCAGTCGCAGATGGAGATCGCGCTGCAGATGGGCATGCAGGGCCAGGCGTACATGCATTCCGACCTGGGCGGCTTCGCGGGTCCGGTCCTGGACGACGAGCTGTACGTGCGCTGGCTGCAATACGGCGTGTTCCAGCCGATCTTCCGCCCGCACGCGCAGGAAGACGTGCCGTCCGAAGCCGTGTTCCGCACGCCGGCCGTGGAGGCGCTCGCGCGGGACGCCATTCGCCTGCGCTACGCCATGCTGCCGTATAACTACACGGCCGCGTTCGACGACAGCCGCACGGGCATGCCGCTGATGCGCCCGGTCCTGTTCGAGGATCCGGACAACGACATGCTGCCGACCAACGCCGTCGCGTCGACCTATCTGTGGGGCCCGGACTTCCTCGTCGCGCCCGTCACGGCAGCGAATGCCGTGCGCAAGGAAGTCGTGTTCCCGCGCAAGGGCAGCGTGTGGTTCGATTTTTATACGGACGCACCGCACCGCGGCGGCATCATCGAGACGGTGGCCACCCGGCCGGACCGCATTCCGACGTTCGTCCGCGCCGGCGCCTTCGTGCCGCTCGCGCAGCCAGTGCAGAGCACGCGCGACTATTCGACGGCGAAGCTCGACCTGCATTACTGGCACGATGCCGGTGTGACGGCGGCCGAGGGGCATCTGTACGACGACGACGGCCACACGGCGCATGCCTACGAGTCCGGCAAGTACGAACTGGTGCGCTTCTCGAGCCGCCTGGCCGATGGCCGCCTCGCGCTCGACATCGTGCCCGAGACCGGTGCCGCGGCGACGCCCACCGCGCGCGCCTTCGACCTCAAGGTGCACAACGTCGCGGACCGCCCACGCGCCGTGCGGGCCGGCGGCAAGCCCGTGGCGTTCCACTGGGACGCCAAACGGCACGTGCTCGACGTGCCGCTGCCGGCCGTCCGGTCGGCGCCGCTGCGGGTCGTCGTGACCTTGTAAAAGGTTATATGGATCGTGCCTGCCGGAAAGCCGGCATGGTCCGCGCGGGCAGGCGCGCTCCGCGCCTGGCCGGGATTCGGTACACTGCCCATCCGGTTATCCGGATTGCGCACCGCACGATGAAGACCCAACTGTTGCAAGACTTCCAGGAAAGCGGCTCGGCGCCATCGGCGCCGAAGCCGACGGACCCGTCGCCCGCCCAGGCGCCGGCGCCGGACGACGTCCATGCGGCGCCCGCCGCGAGGCCGCGGCCGGCCGTCTGGCACGGCCCCGGCGCGCAGCGTGCCGACGCCGGCCCGGCCGTCCAGCGGGCGGACCCGGGCACCATGCAGCGCGCGCCGGATATGCCTGCCCGCGGCCTCGGCGCGGCGATCGAAGCATGGGCCGAGCGTGCCGCCCAGGAGCGGCCCGCGGCGCCGGCCGCCGCGCCGCCGCAATCGGCGGAGCCGGCGGAAGAGGCGACGTTGCCGGGCCAGCATGCGCGCCACCGGCCCGCGCCGCCGCCCGTCGCGCCGCCCGAAACGCCCGCAATGCCCGCAACGCCGGCACCCGGCAGCACGGGCCAGCACGCGCGCCAACGACCCATGCCGCCGCCGGCCGCACCGTCCGAAATGTCCGGAACGTCCGCATGGCCGGCACCCGCCAGCACGGGCCAGCATGCGGGCCACCGGCCCGTACCGCAGTCCGTCGCGCCGTCCGAAGCGCCCGCAGAGCCGGCGCCCTTCAGCCCGGGCCAGCACGCGCGCCACCGGCCCATGCCGCCGCCCGCCGCGCCGCCCGAAACGCCCGCCGCGCCGGCGCCCGGCAGCCACGTCCCGCCGCCGCGCCCACCCGAACCGCACGTCGATCCCGGCACGGTCCCGCGCCCCGTCCAGCCGGAAGCGGAAGCCGACTGGCTCGCGGCCCGCATGCGCGCCGAAGCGACGCTGCGCGAGACGCCGGCCTGGAGCAGCCTGTGGAAGCGCCGCCTCGTCACCTGGAGCATCGCCGGCGGCCTGCTGGCCGGGCTGGCGGCGGGCGGCCTGTGGCTATACGAGGAAAACCGCGTCGACGGGGCGCTCGTGGTCGTGGCCAACACGTCGCCGACGCCGGCACCGCCCGTGGCGGCCAACGGCGCGCAGGCGTTCGCGGCAGGGGCGCCGGCCGTCGCCGCGCCTGCAGCCGGGGCGCCGGCGGCCGCTGCCGATGTGGTGAGGCCGATACCGGCGCCGCTCGAACCGGAGGTCGGGAATCCGGCCTTGCAGCCGGCGCCCGCGCCCGTGCCCGTAGCCGAACCGGAGGCGGCCGTGCCACCTCCGGCCGCGGCCGTGGCGTCTCGCGCCGCGGCCGGCACGGGGACGGCGGACGTCGAACCGCCCCGGCGCGTGCCACGCCACGCGGCGGCCACGCGCAAACGGGCGGCGGCGACGGCGACGGCGCGCCACGCCCAGGCGCGGAACGAGACGCCGGGCCGCGCGCCCGACCGTGCGCCGGCCGCCGTCACGCCATCGCCGCGCGAGCGGCGCGAAGAGACGCTGATGCAATGCCGCGCCCACGGCTACAACGAGCGCCAGTGCTTCCAGCACGCCTGCACGATGACGCGCTACGGCTTCGTCTGCAAGGGCTGAGCGCGGGTATGGTCGTCCTGTTCGGGTTCGGCGCTGGCGATCCGGCGGCGGGCCTGGCGCCCAGGCACGCCGTCAGGTGCGGATCTCGCCGAAAAAGCCGAGTTGCAGGCTGGAGGCGATGCGCTGGGCCACTGCCAGTGCTTCCGTCGCGCCGTCGATGCCGAACACGTCGACGGCCGTCAGGCGGAACAGCGTGAGCCAGCGCACGAAGTGCTCCGTCTCGATGCCGGACAGCGCCATGTGCTTGCCGAACACATTGCCCTGGAACTCGCCGGTGCCCAGCAGGACCTTGGTCCAGAACGCGTACATGCGCGGCATGTGCTCGTGCCAGCGCCCGGCCAGCTTCGCTTCGAACACGGGAGACAGCACGGCGTCGTCGCGCACGCGCGCGTAAAACGTGTCGACCAGGCGGACGATCGACGATTCGGTGATGGCGGAAGAGGGCATGCGTTGCTGGAAACAGGAGGATGACGCCCCATTCTAACAAAGATGCATCTTAAATGCAGCTATTGCCACCGCGGGAACGACGCCCCGCGGCGGACAATCGCTTATTTGGCGAGGCTGGCCGTCTTCAGCTTCGCTTCGGGCTGCAGGACGACCTGGACATAGTTGTCCTTGTCGAAATAGCGCCGTGCGGCCGCCTGCACGTCGGCCACCGTCAGCTTCTCGACCTCGTCCGTGATCGTCAGCAGGCGGGAGGGCGGCGTGTTTTCCAGCAGCGACGCTTCGAGGTTGGACAGCCAGTAGTTGTTTTCATGCTGCCAATGCATGAAATTCTGGCGCCAGTTGGCCTTGACCTTGTCCAGTTCGGCCTGGGTCGGACCGTTCGCCTTGACGCTGTCGATTTCGGCGAACAGTGCCGCCACGAGCGGGTCGACCTTGTCCGGTCCGGTCGGCAGCTGCGCGCTGATTTCGTAGTGCTCGTACGGGATGCGCAGCAGGGCACCGCCCATCTGGCCCGCATAGATCAGCCCCAGCTTTTCGCGCAGCACCGCGTTCACGCGCAGGTTCATCACTTCGATGAGCGCGCTCATCCGCAGCGTCTCGGCCGGCGACCACGCGGCGGGCCCGGAGAACGTCAGCGACACGATGCTCTTGGGCTCCGTGCCCGCCTGGACCTCCTTCTTGACGACGCCCTTCGCGATGCGCAGCCCGACGTCGCGGTAGGCGAGCGGCAGGTCGGGCGTGGGCAGCGTGCCGAGGTAGGCGGCGACGAGCGGCTTCATCGCCGCCATGTCGAAGTCGCCGACGACGATGAACGTCATCCCCCTGGCGCTGGCGAAGCGCTGGCGGTACAGGGCCAGGCTGCGGTCGAGGTCGATCTTGTCGACGTCTTCCTGCTTGGGCATGCGCAGCTCGTAAGGGTGGTGCTGGTACAGCGTGTCGGCGACGGCCTCGCCGAAGCGCTGCTCGGGCGCCGCGGCGCGGTTGCGCACCATCTCGTTCAGGGACCCCATGTAGGCCTTGTACAGCGCCTCGTCGCGGCGCACGCCGTCGAAGCGCAGCCACAGCAGCTGGAACATCGTTTCCAGGTCTTCCGCGCCGCTGCCCGAGTGGCCGCTGATCTCGTCGGTGTAGTCGCCCAGGCCGGCGGTCACCGCGGCATCGCGTCCCGCCAGCATCTTTTGCAGGTCGGCCGGCGCGTAATCCTTCAGGCCCATCATGGCGGCCAGGCCGCTGGCGGCGCGCGCGTTGGGGATGTCCTTTTCGTCGAACAGCGTATGGCCGCCGAAGCGCTTCGCCCCGAGCAGCACCTGGTCCTTGCGGAAGGCCGTCGGCTTCAGGATCACCTGCACGCCGTTCGACAACGTCAGGCGGGTCAGGCCGAGCGTCTCGTCGCGGGTCGCGGCCACGATGCGGCCCGGCGCCGCGGGACGCTCCATCAAGTGTTGCGCGACCTTCTTTTCGGCGTGCTCGGTGACCTGCGCGTGGCTGGCCGCGGCGTCGTCGGCCAGCAGTTGCGCGGTCGTGGGCGCGGGGCCCGCCTTCGTGTTGCCCGCGTACACGACGAGCTTGCCGGCGTCCGCCGGGAAGGCCTTGCGCGCGGCGGCGTTGAGGTCGGCCACCGTGATCGTCGGCAGCAATTCCTGCACGAGGCGGAATTCGGCGTCGATGCCCGGCAGCGACTCGCCGGTGAGGAAGTTGCGCTGGTATTCGGCGACGTAGGACGACGAGTCGGTCGTCTCCTTTTCCTTGAGCCCGCGTTCCATCCCGCTCAGGGCCATCTTGCGCGCACGCTCCAGCTCCGCTTCGGTGAAGCCGAACTGGCGTACCCGCTGCTGTTCCTGCTCCAGGGCCGCGATGGCGGGCGCCGCGCCGCCCGCGCCGAGGGCCGCACTCGCCATGAACGCCTTGTGCTGCGCCGTCAGCGGCACGGTGTTCGCGCCGGCGCCGAGGAACGGCGGGTTGGCCTGCTGGGTCAGTTCGCGCAGGCGCAGGTTCAGCAGCATGGTGGCCAGGCCGTTCACGACCTTGTTGCGATAGTCGCCGTACGTGCCGGTCGTCGGTTCGAAGCGGACGGGGTAGTGGATGGTGACTGCGTTGCCGGGAATCTCGTCGTCGGCGAACACGAACGCCTCGGTCGCGGTACGCGCGGCGATGTCCGGATAGGCGCGGGCCCGCTCGTGCGGCGGGTTCGCCAGGCCGCCGAAATGCGCCTTGACGAGACGCTCGGCGTCGGCCGGATCGATGTCGCCCACGACGATCACGGCCATCAGGTCCGGCCGATACCAGTCGTGGTAGAAGCGGCGCAGGGCCTCCGGCTTCGCATTGCGGATCACGTCTTCCTTGCCGATCGGCTCACGCAACGCATAGCGCGATCCGTTGAACAGCTTCGGCGCCAGCACCTTCTGCAGGCGCTCGCCCGCGCCTTTGCGCAGGCGCGCTTCTTCGAGGACGATGGCGCGCTCCTTGTCGATGTCGTCCGCGTTCAGCGTCAGGCCATGGGCCCAGTCTTCCAGCACCGTGAAGGCCGTCTCGACATTGTCCTTGCGGTCGGTGGGCACGGGCAGCATGTACACCGTTTCGTCCAGGCCCGTGTAGGCGTTCACGTCCGCCCCGAACTTCACGCCGATCGATTGCAGGTAGGAGATCAACTCCTGCTTCTTGAAATGGGTCGAGCCGTTGAACGCCAGGTGTTCGACCATGTGCGCCAGGCCCTGCTGGTCGTCGTCCTCCAGCACGGAACCAGCCTTGACGACGAGACGCAGTTCGACCCGGTGCTCGGGCTTGCCGTTGCGCTGGATATACCAGGTCAGGCCGTTGGCCAGCTTGCCGACCTTGACCTGGGGACCGACGGGGATCTGCGCCCCCAGGTCGACGGCGGCGGCGGCGGGGAGCACGGCGGCCAGGGCAGCGGCAAGCACCGTGGCGCGGAACAGAGAGGGCATGCGTTCATCCTTTGGAATCGTTTTCTTGAGGAACGAAGCTTAGCAAACGAAGCCATCGGATAAATACACACATTGTCACTCAGACATTACATTTGCTCCATTGAACCAATTCGGTCACAGCGGCACGAACATAGCTTGCGGGAACGCCCCATGGCCGGTTAAGGTACGGGGATTATCCCGGCCGCGCGCACGCCGATTCAATCCGACGCCATCGAATGGATTGTTGTGCTAGTCTTTCTTCGCGGCAATCTCAGAGAAAGGAGCGGCGTGGAATCCCAAGTCAAATCTTCCGTGATGGACGCGATCGGCAACACGCCCGTCGTCAGGCTGTCCCGCCTGTTCGCCGGCCTGGACGTGGTGGCGAAGCTGGAATACATGAATCCGGGCGGCAGCATCAAGGACCGCATGGTCCGCCACATGCTGAAGAGCCTGCCGCACGGCACGGCGCGCGTGGTCGAGAGCTCGTCCGGCAACACGGGCGCCGCGCTCGCGATGGCCAGCGCCGTGCTGGGGCTGCAGTGCGACGTGACCGTGCCGCAGACGACGAGCATCGAAAAGATCAAGCGCATCCGTGCCTACGGCGCCGAGGTGCATTTGTGTGCGCCGGACGATGGCCTGGACCCCTCCGGCGGCTACCAGGCCGTGGCCGAGCGCCTCGCCGAGGGCGACAACGTGCACTACCTCGACCAGTACCGCTCGGCGTTGAACCGCGAGGCCCATTATCGCGACACCGGCCCGGAGCTGTGGCAGCAACTGGCGGGCGAGATCGACGTGTTCGTGTGCGGCATCGGCTCGGGCGGCACGATCTCCGGCATCGGCCGCTACCTCAAGGAGCAGAAGCCGGGACTGACCGTGATCGGCGTGGAGCCCCGCAACTCGGCCTACCGCAAGCTCGTCAACGCCACGCATGCCGACGGCGCGTTCGCGAGCGTCGTCGAAGGTGTGGGCAAGCGCCAGCCGTCGGGCAGTTTCGACCCGCGCGTCGTCGACGACGTGGTGCAGGTCGACGACGACGATGCGCTGGACTGGTGCCGGCGGCTCGCGGCGGACGAGGGGATCCTGGCCGGCGGTTCGAGCGGCTGCGTCACGGCCGGCATCGCGCAGCTGCTGCCGCGGCTCGCGGGCAAGCGTGTCGTGACCGTGTTTCCGGACTCCGGCGTGTACTATCTGTCCAAGTACTTCTGATTCCTTCTGATCCCGGAGCCTGCGGTGTCCGACCTGCTTGCCCTGCTCGGTGCCCGCATCCCCGCCAACCTGGCGCCGTTCATGCTGGCCAATGTCGCCGCCCCCGCCGTGCGCGGGCTGCGGCACGGGCCGGACTTCCTCGCGCGCCGGCTCGGCTGCCCGTGCGGCAGCTGGGAACTCAGGCTGCGCACGGCGCGCCGGCAGGAGCGGCGCGGCCTGTTCGGCCGCAAGACGGTGGCGGCGCCGGTCGCGCCGGTCCATGCCGCCTGCCCGGTGTGCGGGCGCGAAGTGCTGTTGTTCGACCCGGCGCAGCACGGCTGGAGCGGCCGCCACGGCGACGGCGTGCGCCCGCGCGCGGACGACGAAGCGTGGTTCGGGCCCGTGGCCGGCGAAGTCGTCGTCATCTATGCCTACCAGGCCGAGGACGACTACCGCGCCATGCTGGCCGACGGCTGCCCCGATCCGCAGGACTGGTTCGACTGCTTCGCCATCGTGTTCCGCGCCCCCGGCGCGCAGCCCGTGCTCGTGCTGGCGGACGAGTGCGCGCGGAGCAAGGTGGCCGGGGCCTAACGGCGGCCGGCCAGGTAGGCCACGCCGTCCGGCCCGTAGCTCTCGCGGTGCGGCTCGGCGCGGCGCAGGTGGAACACGTCGCCGGCGCGGTAGATCTTGATTTCGCCGCCCGCGTGGATGCGCATCTCGCCGGCCAGGATCAGGCCCTTCGCTTCGAACGGATGGGCGTGGTCGTCGAGGCGGGCGTCCGGCGCGCGCCGCACGAGGACGGGTTCCGCATAGCCTTCCGCCTTCAGGATGTCGATGAATTCTTGTTGGTCCATGCCGGGCTCGCGAGTCGTGACGGGCCGAGTGTAGCGCGGCGCGGCCGATCGCGCCGCCCCCTTCAGGACACGGCGCGGGCCAGCCGCGCGCGCCGGCCCTCGGCCACGCGATACCCCACCGCCAGCGCGACCAGCCAGGCCGGGATCATCCACACGGACGGACGCAGTTCCGGCGTGGCATACATGATCGCGACGATCCCCGCGAGATACAGCAGGCAGGCCCAGTTGGTGAACGGGTAGAGCGGGCTCGGGAACGCCGTCGGCACGCCGGCCGCGCGCTTGGCGGCGCGGAAGCGCAGGTGCGACCAGCTGATCATCGCCCAGTTGATCAGCATGCCGGCGACGGCGAGACCCATCAACAGGCCCAGCGCCTTGCCCGGCACCGCGTAGTTGACGCCCACGCACAGCGCGGTCGCGACCGCCGACACGCCCAGCGACGCCAGCGGCACCCCGCGCGCGTTCACGCGCAGGAGCGCGCGCGGCGCATGGCCCTGCACGGCGAGGCCGTACAGCATGCGGCTGTTCGAGTACACGCAGCTGTTGTAGACCGACAGCGCGGCCGTCAGCACGACGACGTTCAGCACATGCGCGACGACGCCGGCGTCCAGCGCCTTGAAGATCAGCACGAACGGGCTGGCGCCGGGGACGATCTGGTCCCACGGGTACAGCGCCAGCAGCACGGCCAGCGCGCCGACGTAGAAGACGAGGATGCGCCACAGCGTCTGGTTGGTCGCGCGCGGGATCGAGCGCGCCGGATCGGCCGCCTCGGCCGCCGTGATGCCGATGACTTCCAGCCCGCCGAACGAAAACATGATGATGGCCATCGACATCACGAGGCCCTTGATGCCGTGCGCGAAGAAGCCGCCGTGCGTCCACAGGTTCGCCACCGACGCCTGCGGTCCGGCGCCGCCGCTGGCCAGCAGGAACACGCCGTAGACGATCATCGCGACGATGGCGGCCACCTTGATGACGGAGAACCAGAATTCGCTTTCGCCGAACGCGCGCACGTTGATCAGGCTGATGCCGTTCGCGAGCAGGAAGCAGCCCAGCGCCGACACCCACGTCGGCACGTGCGGAAACCAGTACTGCACGTAGATGCCGACGGCGGACAGTTCGGCCATGCTGACGAGCACGTACAACACCCAGTAATTCCAGCCCGAGACGAAGCCGGCGAAGCGGCCGCAGTACTTGTCGGCGAAGTGGCCGAACGAGCCGGCGACGGGTTCGTCGACCATCATCTCGGACAGCTGGCGCATGATCAGGAAGGCGACCAGGCCCGCGATCGCGTAGCCGAGCAGGACGGACGGCCCGGCCAGGCGGACCGTCTCCGCGACGCCGAGGAACAGGCCGGTACCGATGGCGCCGCCGAGGGCCATCAGCTGGATGTGCCGGCTCTTGAGGCCGCGGTGGAGTTGGGTGTCGTCGGAGGCCATGATGTCCGCTTGCTGAAAGACAAGGATTTTAATGGAAACGATGGCGGCTGTGACCACACGGCCGGTTTTACTGTGGCCGTGCGTGCGAAAGAACCTGTCGCGGCCGTCAAGATGCCGTAGGGTGGGCGGCCCTCCGCCCACGCGAACGCTTGCGTAATGCCGACGTCCGCGTGGGCCCGGGGTGCCCGCCCTACTGGCCAGGTTGCGACACCGCGCAAGCGTTCAAACGCCGTGCGGCAGCCCGAGATTGCGGTTCGCCGGCACGGCGATGTCGATGAGCTTCGGTTGCGGCAGGTGCAGGTTATCCATCAAGGCGATGAATGCGTCGCGGCTGCGTCCGGCGACACGCGCATTGTGCGCCTTTTCCCAGCCGATGGTCGACACGGCCTGTCCCTTGTAGTCGTGCGCGGGCCACACGCGGGTGGGGTCCGGCAGGGCGAACAGTTGATGCGTGATGCTGTCGTACAACGCACCCGCGCTGCCGCCCTGGAAGTCGGTGCGGCCGCAGCCGTCGATCAGCAGCGTGTCGCCGGTGAACACGTTGCCGCGCCAGACGTAGCACATGCTGCCGGCCGTGTGGCCCGGCGTGTGCAGCACCGCGACCGTTTCGCCGGCGCCGAAGCGGATCACGTCGCCGTCGTGCAGTTGCACCTCGGCGGGCGGGATGCCGCAGCCGCTCGGCACGGCGGCGTGGGCGCCGGTCAGCTGGCGCAGGCGGCCGGCCGACGTCACGTGGTCGGCGTGGGCGTGCGTCTCGAGGATGTATTCCAGCCGCAGGCCGAGGCGCGCGATGTGGGCGAGGTCGCGCTCGCAATGGTGGTCGACCGGGTCGATGATGACGGCGGCGTCGCTGCCCGGACCGGCGATGATATAGGTGTAGGTCGACGATACCGGGTCGAACAACTGGATCGGATTGGTCTGCATTCAGTCTCCTGGTGGACCTGCCGCGGCGCGGGTGGCGCCACGATTGGCCTCGGTGCCGGCGCGGATACGCTCGGCCACCTCGAATATTGCCATGCCGGCCACCATGGCCGCAACGAACAGCAGCGTGGAGCGGCCGCCGACGGCCAGCGCCGTCAGCGCCGGCCCGGGACAATAGCCGACGAGGCCCCAGCCGACGCCGAACGTGACGCTCCCCAGCACGAGCGGCACGTCGATGCGGCCCGCGCCCGGCACGTGGATGACGCTGCCGAACAGGGGCCGCACGCGCGTGCGCGCGAAGCGGAAGGCGACGGCGGCCACGAGGATCGCGCCCACCATCACGAACAGCAGCGACGGGTCCCAGACACCGCCCACGTCGAGGAAGGCGAGCACCTTGGCCGGGTTGCTCATCCCGGACAGGATCAGGCCCGCGCCGAACAGCAGGCCGGCCAGGAAGGCGGTGACGACGTTCATGGCGCGCCTCCGAGCACGTGGCGCACGACGAACACGGTGACGAAGCCGGCGGCCATGAAGGAAGCGGTGGCCAGCAGCGAGCGCGGCGACAGGCGCGCGATGCCGCAGACGCCGTGGCCGCTGGTGCAGCCGGAACCGAAACGCGTGCCGATCCCGACGAGCAGCCCGCCCGCGGCGAGCAGCGCGGGCGAGTGGTCGATCTGCGCCGGCGGCATCGCGTGCAGGGCCAGCCAGACGATGGGCGCCAGGAACAGCCCGGCGATGAAGGCCACGCGCCAGGCGATGTCGCCGCGCGCGGGCCGCAGCAGGCCGCCGAGGATGCCGCTGATGCCCGCGACGCGGCCGTTGGCGAGCAGCAGCAGCGCCGTCGCCAGGCCGATGAGGATGCCGCCCGCGAGCGATGCCCACGGTGTGAAGTGAAGCCAGTCGATGCGCATGATCAGTCCTCCTTGGGACAATAAAGCCGGTATAACAGCTGCAACACGGCCAGCGCTTCCGGGCTGGCCACGCTGTAGAAAATCTGCTTGCCCTCGCGCCGCGTGGCGACGAGGCCTTCCTGGCGCAGCACGCCCAGTTGCTGGGACAGCGTCGGCTGGCGGATGTCGAGCGCGGCTTCCAGCGCGCCGACGGGCTGTTCGCCCTGCGTGAGTTGGCACAGCAGCAGCAGGCGGTCCGGATTCGCGAGGGCCTTCAGCAGCCCCCCGGCCTGCAGGGCGGCGGCGCGCATGACGTCGGGCGAGGGTGTGGTGGCGGTATCCATGCAATCAGTATATAAGATTACAATATATATTTCAATATATTGTTTGGCGTCCGTGCGCACGTAGGATCGCCAGACCGGACTAGGGTTCCGCCGACTCAGGCGCGGCGGTCCGCGAGCGGCGCCACGAGCAGGCGGTCGATGCGGTTGCCGTCCATGTCGACGACTTCGAACCGCCAGCCGTCCCAGTCCAGCCGGTCGCCGGCGCGCGGGATCACGGCGAGCTGGTACAGCACGAAGCCGGCCAGCGTATGGTACGCGCCGCCGTCCTCGTCCGGGAAGCGCACGTCGGCGCCGGTCAGGTGGCGGAAGCGGTCGAGCACCATGCCGCCGTCCACGAGCCAGCTGCCGTCGTCGCGCCTGACGGCGTCCGGCTCGCCGTGGTCACCCGCCGGCGTCACGTCGCCGACGAGCGCGCGCATCACGTCCGTCAACGTGACCATGCCCTGGATGTCGCCGTACTCGTCGACGATCATCGCCAGTTCCACCCGGCTTTGCTTGAGCTGTTCCAGCAGGTCGATGGCGCTGCTCGAATCCGGGACGTACAGGATGGGCTCGACGGCCGCGCCGATGTCGATGCACGGCAGGCACTGGCCGCGGATGGCTTGCCCGAACAGGTTGCGCGCGCGCACGATGCCGAGCACCTGCGAGCGGTCGCCGCGGTAGACGGGAAAGCGGCTGTACGGCGAGTCCGCGATGCGGGCGAGATTGCGGTCGAGGGGCTGGTCGAGGTCGAGGAATTCCAGGTCCACGCGCGGCGTCATCAGCGCACGCAAATGCCAGTCATCCAGCCGCAGGGCGCGCGCGGCGATGTCGTACTCGGCCTTTTCGAACACGCCGGCCTCCGCGCTTTCCTTGATCATGCCCGTCACTTCTTCCTCGGTCGGCGTGTCGTCCTTGCGGTGGTGCATGCCGAGCAGGCGCATGATGCCGTCCGTCGCCATCGCCAGCAGCCGCACGAACGGGTGCGCGAGGCGCGACAGGAACTGCAGGGGCCGCGCGCTCGCCGCCGCCAGCCGTTCCGGATACAGGATCGCGATGCGCTTGGGCACCAGTTCGCCCAGCACGATCGAGGCGAACGTGATGCCGAACACGACGATGACGAGGGACACGGAGCGCGCATACCCGTCCGCCACGCCGAGCGCGGCGAGCCTGGGCGTGAGGCGCGCCGTCAGCGACGCTTCGCCGTACGCGCCGTTGAAGATGCTGATGAGCGTGATGCCGACCTGTACCGTGGACAGGAAGCGGCTGGGGTCTTCGTGCAGGTCGAGCGCGCTGCCGGCGCCGGCATCGCCGCCGGCCTTCATCTGGTCGAGGCGCAGGCGCCTGGCCGAGACGATGGCCAGCTCGGACATGGCGAACACGCCATTGAGCACGATGAGGGCGAGGATGATGACGACGTCGACCATGCGTTTCCCGAACTCCGCCGGGACGGCCCGTGCCGCCTGCCGGCGGGTCGATCATCGCATGGGGGAACTCGGTGAAGTCGCACAGGACGATTAACGTACAGCACAAACCACCGTCGTTCGCGGACCGGTTTTACGTCGCTCCCGGAGCGGTTTTACGTCGTTCCCGCGGAGGCGGGAACCCAAGTGTTCCCGGACCGGCTTTACGTCGTTCCCGGAGCGGCTTTACGTCGTTCCCGCGAAGGCGGGAACCCAAGTTCCCTGGCGCAGCCGGGCGGCATGCGAAATTGGCCCCCCGCCTCCGCGGGGGCGACGGTGCGCCGCGGGGGCGACGGTACTTTGCGGGGCTGCGGTGCGCCGCGCGGGCGACGGTGCCCTGCAGCCGGGCTTTCAGGGCTGCCGTGGATCGAAATGCTTCGCGATCCCGGCCCAGCAGTCCTGGTAATTGCCCTGCAACTGGGGCGACTGCAGCGCATACGGCGTCGCGACGAGCGGCGTGCGGGTCTCGAACATGAATGCCATCGTGTCCGTGACCTTGTGCGGGTGACTCGTGTCGGCGCTGCTGGCCTTGTCGAACGTGGCGGCGTCCGGGCCGTGGCCGCTCATGCAATTGTGCAGGCTGGCACCGCCGGGCACGAAGCCATCCGCCTTGGCGTCGTAGGCGCCGTGCACGAGGCCCATGAACTCGCTCGCGACGTTGCGGTGGAACCAGGGCGGACGGAACGTGTCCTCGCCGGCGAGCCAGCGCGGCGGGAAGATGACGAAGTCGAGCGTGTCGACGCCGGGCGTGTCGGATGGCGCCTGCAGCACGAGGAAGATCGACGGGTCCGGGTGGTCGTAGCTGATCGAGCCGATCGTGTTGAAATGGCGCAGGTCGTACTTGTACGGCGCATAGTTGCCGTGCCAGGCGACGACGTCCAGCGGCGAGTGGCGGATGCCGGCACGCCACAGGTTGCCGCCGAACTTGGCGACGAGTTCGAAATCGCCTTCGACGTCTTCGTAGCGCGCGACGGGCGTGAGGAAATCGCGCGGATTGGCCAGGCCGTTCGAGCCGATCGGCCCCAGGTCCGGCAGGCGCAGCAGGGCGCCGAAGTTTTCGCAGACATAGCCGCGCGCCTCGCCGTCCGGCAGGTCGACGGCGAACCGCACGCCGCGCGGGATCACGGCGATCTGCTGCGGTTCCACGTCGATGCGCCCGAATTCCGTGGCGAGCGCGAGCCGGCCCTGTTGCGGCACGATCAGCAGCTCGCCGTCGGCGGAATAGAACCAGCGCCCGCGCATGGGGCGGTTCGCCGCGTACACGTGGATGGCGCAGCCGGACATCGCGGCCGGCGCGCCGTTGCCGGCCATGGTGACGAGGCTGTCGATGAAGTCGGTGGGTGCGTCGGGCATCGGCAGCGGGCTCCAGCGCATCTGGTTGGGCGACGGCGCCACGCCCTCGACACCCGCGGCGATGCGGCCGTTGCTCATGGGTTCGAACGCGCCGTGCATCGCGGCGGGCCGGATGCGGTACAGCCAGGCGCGGCGGTTGTGGCTGCGCGGGGCCGTGAACGCCGTGCCCGAGAGTTGCTCCGCATACAGGCCGTAGGCGACGCGCTGCGGCGAATTGCGGTGCGCCGGCAGGGCGCCGGGCAGGGCCTCGGTGGCGAATTCGTTGCCGAAGCCGGACATGTATTCGGTCGAAGCAGTCAAGAGATCTCCAAAATCCGTGGTGTTTACGACACTCTAGAGGAGCGCGGCCGATTTTACGAGATGAATACAGAAATGTAGAATATTTAGATCATCAATAACACTATCTCGTGCATGATCGAACCCTCTAGCATCGACCTGAATCTGTTGTCGGTATTTCAGGAGGTCTACCGCGAACGCCAGATCTCGGCCGCCGCAAGGCGCCTGGGCCTGACGCAATCGGCGGTCAGCAACGCACTGGCGCGGCTGCGGCGCACGTTCGGCGACGAGCTGTTCGTGCGGACGGCGTACGGCATGCAGCCGACGCCGCTCGCGCAGCAGATGGCCGAGCCGATCGGCGCCGCGATGGTCCAGGTGGCACTGGCCCTGTCGCAGCGCAGCCGGTTCGACCCGGCCACGAGCAACCGCCGGTTCACGCTCGCGATGACGGACGTGGGCGAGGTGTATTTCATGCCGGTGCTGATCGAGCGTTGCCGGTCCAGCGCGCCGCACGTGGAGATCGCCTCGCTCCGGGCGAACGGCCTGAGCCTGAAGGACGACATGGAGACGGGCAGGGTCGATCTCGCCATCGGCGCGTTCGAGGACGTGTCGGAAGCGTTGTACCACCGGGCGTTGTTCCGGCAGCCCTTCGTGAGCATGTTCCGCAAGGACCATCCGCTGGCGAAGGGCAAGGTGGACCTGGCGCGCTTCGTGGCGGCGCCGCACCTGATCGTCGATGCGGCCCAGAGCCCTTACGACCGCATCAATGGATTGCTGGAAAAGGCCGGGGTGACGGCCGGCGCCCGGTTCCGGGTGCCGCATTTCACCGCGGTGCCGTACATCGTCAGCACGAGCGAGCTGGTGGTGACGGTGCCGCAGAAACTGGCCGAGAGCGCCGCAAGCCCGTTCGGCCTGAAGTGGATCGAGCCGCCGCTCGCCTTGCCGACGTTGCAGACGAACGTCTTCTGGCACCGGCGCTTCAACCACGACCCCGGCATCCAGTGGCTGCGGGGATTGATTGCCGACGTGTTTGCCGAATGATCCCGCAGACGCGTCGCCGGCGCGCCGTCACGAGCGGCGCGTGGAGCAGCTGACAACTTAATGAAAGAGGACTAGACAATGGCCGACCTGTTTGACAATCCGATGGGGCTGATGGGCTTCGAATTCGTGGAATTCGCCTCGCCCACCCCGGGCGTGCTGGAACCCGTGTTCGAGGCGATGGGCTTCAAGAAAGTCGCCGTGCACCGCTCGAAGGACGTCGTGCTGTACCGCCAGGGCGACATCAACTTCATCGTCAACAACGAGCCGAAGAGCGCGGCCTATTACTTCGCGGCGGAACACGGCCCGTCGGCCTGCGGCATGGCCTTCCGCGTCCAGAACGCGCACAAGGCCTATGCGCGTGCGCTGGAACTGGGCGCGCAGCCGCTGGATATCCCGACCGGCCCCATGGAACTGCGCCTGCCCGCCATCAAGGGCATCGGCGGCGCCCCGCTGTACCTGATCGACCGCTTCGAGGACGGCAAGTCCATCTACGACATCGACTTCGAATGGATCGACGGCACCGAACGGCATCCGGCCGGCCACGGCCTGAAGCTCATCGACCACCTGACGCACAACGTGTATCGCGGCCGGATGAGCTACTGGGCCGGCTTCTACGAGAAGCTGTTCAACTTCCGCGAGATCCGCTATTTCGACATCAAGGGCGAGTACACGGGCCTGACGTCGAAGGCGATGACGGCGCCGGACGGCAAGATCCGCATCCCGCTGAACGAGGAAGGCAAGGCGGGCGGCGGCCAGATCGAGGAATTCCTGCTCAAGTACAACGGCGAAGGCATCCAGCACATCGCGCTGCTGACGGAAGACATCTTCGCGACCGTCGACGGCCTGCGCGCCGCCGGCGTGCCGCTGATGGCCGCGCCACCGGCCACCTATTACGAGATGCTGGAGTCGCGCCTGCCTGGCCACGGCCAGGACGTGGAAGCGCTCAAGGCGCGCGGCCTGCTCGTCGACGGCACGACCGAGGACGGCAACCAGCGGCTGCTGCTGCAGATCTTCTCGGAGACGCAGCTGGGGCCCGTGTTCTTCGAGGTCATCCAGCGCAAGGGCGACGAGGGCTTTGGCGAGGGCAATTTCAAGGCCCTGTTCGAATCGATCGAGCGTGATCAGCTGAAGCGTGGGGCGCTCAAGACCGCCGCGTGAGCAATCCCGTCCCGGGCATCCGGCATCCGGGGGGCACACGCGTGTGACCAGGCTTGACGTCGGCTCGATGCGGGCGCCGCGCGCGGGCACGGGGTGCCCGCGCGTTCAACCAAGCGTGGGCGCGCGACACGCGTGTTGGCGCAATGCGGGTGTCGCTCGACCGCGCGGACGGCCGAGCCCTCCACCCTACCAGGTGTTAAAAGTATTCCAAGAACGCCCGTACACTTCATTTCCAGACAAATATCTGAGTGTTGCGTGCGCGTCGCATTTCGACGGTTTCCTCGGTTTTCCCTCCAGTTTGTGAGCAAAAGCGGCTGATCAGGCACTAGAATTTCCGTACGGCATCAATGCCGACCGACTTTCAACAACCGACCAGTCCAGGCCCATCGCCGATGGCGTCCCTCGCCGGTCACAACCGATCTCCTGACACCATGCGCTCCCGACTCCGACCGGCCCTCGCGCCGATCCGGCGCCTCGCCCCATTGCCATTCCTGTTGCTGGCCGCGGGCCCGTGCGCACATGCCGGCGAAGCGGCCGCCGATGCGCCGATCACGGCGGAGGCGCCCGCCGCGGCCAGCCCGCTGAGCGCCACCGTGTCCGTCAGCTCGCAATACATCTCGCGCGGCATCCGCCAGAGCTGGGGCGGGCCGGCGGCGATGGCCGGCGTCGACTACGCGCACCCGAGCGGCTGGTCGGCCGGCACGTCCGTCATCAACGTCAGCGACCGCTTCATCGAAAAGGGCTCGGTCGAATGGGACCTGTACGGCGGCTACGGCGGCACCGCCGGTCCGCTCGGCTGGTCCGCGCTGGTCTACTGGTACAAGTATCCGGGCGCGCGCATCAGCGCCACGGACACGGCGTTCGACTACGGCGAGCTGTCCGCCGGCGTCACCTGGAAGACGTTCTACGCCCGCTACAACTACACGTTCAGCCACGACTTCTTCGGCATCCAGAATGCCCGCGGTACGGGCTACCTGGACGTCGGCGCGGATCACCCGCTGACCGACAAGCTGACCCTGAACCTGCACGCGGGCGACGGCCGCGTGGCCGGCAGCGGCAACGACATCTGGAACTGGCGCGACCTCAAGGCCGGCCTGACCCGCCAGCTGGAAGACGGCTGGACCGTCGCCCTGAACTATACCCGCGCGATCGGCGCGACCGGCGTCTACGACCGCTACACGACGGGCGTCCCGCGCGCCGACGGCCGCCTCGCGGTGTCGAACGTGGCGCGCCGCGCCGTCGTGCTGTCACTGACCCGCAAATTCTGACCCGAGGAGAGAACATGAGCCGCAACCCCCTGTCGTCGCTGTCCCTGACGACGAAGATCTGCGCGACGGCCACGCTGCTCGTCGTGCTGAGCCTCGCGGTCACGTCGGCCGTCATCGCCGTGCGCAGCAGCGACAACGCCGAAGACGCCAGCATGCAGCTGGCGCGCACGTCCGCGCGCGAAGCCGCCGCCGCCGTGCGGGCGCAGCTCGGCTCGAAGCTCGGCGCCGTCGCCAACCTCGCGGGCGCCATGAGCGCGCTGCGCGAAGCCGACATCGCGCCGGCCCGCCCGCAGATCGCCGCCATGACCCAGGCAACGGTGCGCGGCGCGAAAGACTTCATCGGCGGCGCCGTGACGTGGGAGCCGGACGCGCTGGACGGCAAGGATGCCGACTATGCCGGCAAGGGTCCCGAATACGACGCCACCGGGCGCTACATGCCTTACTACACGCGCAACGCGGACGGCACCATGCACGTGGAACCGATCGTGTGGCCGACCACGCCGGGCGCCAACGACTGGTACGACGTGCCAAAGCGCACGCGCAAGGTGTTCTTCACCGAGCCGTACTCCTATCCCGTCAACGGCAAGGACGTCATGATGGCGTCGCTCGTGGTGCCGATCCTCGTCAAGGGCGAGTTCCGCGGCACGGCCAGCGCCGATTTCCAGCTCGCGCACCTGGGCGACATCCTCGGCGGCATCAAGGTCCTGGACGGCGGCCACCTGTCGCTCATCTCGAACGGTGGCCTGTACGCGAGCCACCCGGACGCGGCCAGGAACGGCAAGAAGGCCGACGACCTGCCGCCCGCCGCGCTGGCGGCCGTGCGCGCCGGCGAGCGTTATGAATACGTCGACCGCGCCGGCATGGAGCACCTGATCGAACCCCTGCGCCTGCATCCTGACCTCGCGCCGTGGGCAGTCAAGCTGACGTTCCCGCACAGCGAGGCGACGGCCAGCGCGCGCCAGCTGATGGGCTATTCGCTGTTCGCATCGCTCATCTGCGCCATCGTGGCGGCGATCGTGATGGTCACCGTGCAGCGCCGCCTGACCCGTCCATTGCGCGTCCTCGGCGCCACCATGACGGACCTCGCGAGCGGCAACGCCGACCTGAACGCCCGCCTGGACGCGCGCGGCCGCGACGAGCTGGCGCTGATCGCGGCCGGCTTCAACGGCTTCGTCACCAAGATCCAGCAAGTGCTCGTGCAGGTGCGCGAAAGCGCGGGCAGCGTCGCCGCCGCCAGCGTCGAAATTAGCCAGGGCAATATGGACCTGTCCGGCCGCACCGAACAACAGGCCGGCGCGCTGGAAGAGACGGCGGCGTCGATGGAGCAGCTGACGTCGACCGTCAGGCAGAACGCCGACAATGCGCGCCAGGCCAACCAGCTCGCCCTGTCCGCATCGGATACGGCCCGCCGCGGCGGCACCGTCGTGGCCGAAGTCGTCGAGACGATGGCCGCCATCGACACGGCGTCGCGCAAGGTCGTCGACATCATCGGCGTGATCGACAGCATCGCGTTCCAGACGAATATCCTCGCCCTGAACGCGGCCGTCGAAGCGGCGCGCGCCGGCGAACAGGGCCGCGGCTTCGCGGTCGTCGCCAGCGAGGTGCGCGGGCTGGCCCAGCGCAGTGCCGGCGCGGCGAAGGAGATCAAGGCCCTGATCGGCGACGCCTCCGGCAAGGTCGAAGCGGGCAGCGCCCTGGTGCAGGACGCGGGCCGCACGATGGAAGACGTCGTCGCCAGCGTGCGCCGCGTGAGCGACATCGTGGCCGAGATCAGCGCCGCCAGCGCGGAACAGAGCACGGGCATCGGCCAGGTCAACCAGGCGATCGTGCAGATGGACGGCACGACGCAGCAGAACGCCGCCCTCGTCGAGGAGGCGGCCGCCGCGGCCGACAGCCTGCACCAGCAGGCCGACCTGCTCGTGTCGCTCGTGGGCCAGTTCCGCCTCGACGGCGCGGCCGGCGCGCCGGCGCGTCCCGTGCTGGCCGCGCCACCGGTCAGGAAGGCGCTCGCGGCGGCGTGACCCCGGCGGCCGCGCGCCGTCGCGGGCCGGTCTGCTATCCTTCGGTGGACGCGGCCGTTCGTCGCCGCATGCCATCGCCGGGGGTCTCTTGCTGCTCGCATTCGCCGTACTACTCGTCTTCCAGTGTCTCGGGGAAGGGTTCGTATTCCTGTTCAAGGTGCCGGTTCCCGGACCCGTCGCCGGCATGCTGCTGTTGCTCGCGGCGCTCGTCGGGTTTCCGCGCCTGCACGAGGTCGTGGAGGCGGGCGCGAACGAGTTGCTGCGCCACCTGTCGCTGCTGTTCGTGCCGGCCGGCGTCGGCATCATCGTGGCGGCGGCCAGCGGCAGCGGGCACTGGCTGGCCATCGGCGCGGCCGTCGTCGGCAGCACGCTCCTGACCCTGGCAGTCACGGCGCTCGTGCTGCGGGCATTGACGCCGGCCGACCCGCGGGGCGAGGGCGGCGATGCGCCGACGCCGGCGCGCCAAAGGGGAGGCGACGATGCACCGACGCCGGCTCGCCAAAGGGGAGGCGGCGATGCGCTGGCGCCGGCTCGCCGAAGGGGAGGTGGCGATGCACCGACGCCGGCTCGCCGAAGGGGAGTCGGCGATGCTTAACCTCCAGGAATTCACCCACTTCTGGGTCTACCTGTCGGCGTCCCCGCTGCTGGGCCTCACGGTCACCCTGTGCGCCTATGTGTTCGCGCAATGGGTGTACGCGCGCTGCGGTTTCTCGCCGCTCGCCAATCCGGTCGCCATCGCGATCGCGCTCGTGAGCCTCGTGCTGGCGGCGAGCGGCATGTCGTATCCGCGCTACTTCGCCGGCGCCCAGTTCGTCCACTTCCTGCTCGGTCCCGCCACCGTGGCCCTCGCCGTGCCGCTCGCGCGCCAGATGCCGCGGCTGCGCCGCAGCCTGTTCCCGCTCGCGTGCGCGCTCCTGTGCGGCTGCGTGACGGCGATCGTCAGCGCCGTCGGCATCGCCGTGCTGATGGGCGCATCGCCGGAACTGGCGCGCTCGCTGGGACCGAAGTCGGCGACGACGCCCATCGCGATGGCCGTGTCGGAACACCTCGGCGGCGTGCCCGCGCTGACGGCGGTGCTCGTGATCTGCACGGGCATCTTCGGCGCCGTCACGGCGCGCTTCCTGATGAAGGCCCTGCGCATCGATTCGCACGCGGCGCAGGGCCTGGCGCTGGGCGTGGCGTCGCACGGCATCGGTACGGCGCGGGCGTTCCAGGTCAGTCCCGAGATGGGCGCGTACGCGGGCCTGGGCATGGGGATGAACGGCGTGCTGACGGCCTTGCTGGCGCCGTGGCTGGTGCCGTTGCTGCTCGGCTGGATGGGCCAATAAGGAAGCCCGCAACCACGCGCGGACGCGATTGCGGGCGGGGCAGGCGCGAGGTCACGCCGTGCCGGGGGAGCGCAGATGGCTTGCGCCGCTGCGGAAAACGACGGTCAGGCGGACTTGCGGGTAAAGGCGCGGGCCGCGAACAGGGCGCTCGCGACACCGACGACGATGGCGGCCGTGCTGCCGGAAAAGCCGACGGCCGTGTTGGCGGCGATCTTGCCGGCCTTCGGCGTCACGAGCTCCAGGCGGCGCTTCGTCATCTGCGCGCCGAGCTCGGACAGGCGGTCCTTGTCGAGCGCCTGCTCGGCTTCCGGCAGCAGCACGGTTTCCTCGTCGGCCACGTGGTGCTGGACGTCGCGCATCAGTTCGAACACGAGGTCGTCGTGGCGCGGCGACGTCGGCTCGGTGCGCCGCAGTTCGGCGATCACGGCCCGCATCTCGTCGTGTTCGGGCACGCTCTTGTCCATGACCTTCTGGTCGTGGACGCGCGGGCGGATGGCGGGATAGAAGATTTCTTCCTCGAGCGTCGCGTGGATCTCCAGCGCGTCGCAGATCGTCTCGGCCAGCGCCTTCTTGACGCTCGGGCGCTTGTCGCGGGTGTACTGGTGGAACGTCACCATGACGTGCGAGTGATCGAAGCGGATCATGTCGGTGATGTACGGACTGAGTTTTTTCAGGGAAAACATGATCGTCTCCTGTGGACTGTGGGGCGGATAGATGCATGGTAGTGCCGCCGCCAGAGGCGCCGCGTAGGAGGGCGCCGCACGGTCATGTCGGCCGATGACGCATGGGCTGTCCGGCCGGGGCCGGCAATCACTCGACAGGCTGTCGCCTCCGCTCCTACACAGACACGGCTTGGTTTCTGATTACTGTGTTCCATAACGCTGCGATGATGGCTGCAACCGGGCGCGCTGCGGCGCACCCGTTTGTCCGTGCGGTAACGCAGGACGCGTTCCGCGCGGTCATCCCAACCAACACTGGAGGAATCGGAATGTTTGCACACAATAAGCGCTTGCAGTACACCGTGCGCGTCAGTGAACCGAATCCGGGCCTGGCCAACCTGATGCTCGAGCAGTTCGGCGGCCCGCAGGGCGAACTGGCGGCCGCCATGCGCTACTTCACCCAGGCCGTCGGCGAGGACGACGCGGGCCGCAAGGACATGCTGTTCGACATCGCCACGGAGGAGCTGAGCCACCTCGAGATCATCGGCCACATCGTCGCCATGCTGAACAAGGGCGCCAAGGGCGAACTGGCGGAAGCCGTCGACGGCGAGGCCGAGCTGTATCGCAAGATCCAGGGCGCCGGCAACGACAGCCACGTGACGCAGGTGCTGTATGGCGGCGGCCCGGCGCTCGTCAACTCGGCAGGCGTGCCGTGGTCGGCGGCCTATATCGATACGATCGGGGAGCCGACGGCCGACCTGCGTTCCAACATCGCCGCCGAGGCGCGCGCGAAGATCGTCTACGAGCGCCTGATCGCGCTGACCGACGATCCGGGCGTGAAGGAGGCGCTGGGCTTCCTGATGACGCGCGAGATCGCGCACCAGAAGTCGTTCGAAAAAGCGCTGTACGCCATTGCGCCGAACTTCCCTCCGGGGAAAATGCCGGGCGACCCGCGCTTCGCCAACACCTATTACAACATGTCGCAAGGCCCGGGCGAAGCGCGCGGCGCGTGGAACCAGGGCGAGAACTGGGACTTCGTCACCGACCGCGACAAGCAGATGGCCGTCGACGGCGGCTCGGGCGAGGCGGAAGTCAAGCTGCCGGCCAAGGACATCGACATCCTCAAGCAGATGGCGGAGCGCACCATGTCCGACCCGAATGTCGATCCGACGACGGGCGCCGAACTGGGCATGGGCAACCAGACCCTCGCCGACGGCAGGACCGTCAGCCCGGGCGGCCAGCCCAGCCCCGGCGCGCCGCCGCTGCACTGACGCCGCCCCGGCGCACGATGTCTCCTGTCGCCGTGCGATACCGAAACTGGAATCGCACGGATGTTTTATTTCATTGGTGGGCCGGACTCGCTTTGCCTAAGCTGGTGGCGGGTTCATCCATTGAAATAACGATATAAAAAAGACAGGAGACGACATGTTCAAGAAGCTGCTGGCAGCCTGCTGCCTCGCGCTCGGCTGCGTTTCGGCCGGGGCGATCGACCTCGCGGGCGTGACCAATGCCCACGACCCGGGCACGATCACGAAGGACGGCGACACGTATTTCAATTTCACGACGGGCACCGGCATCTGGTATTCCACGTCGAAGGATCTCAAGACGTGGACCGGCGGGCCGGGGCCCGTGTTCTCGACCTATCCCTCCTGGATTGCGCAGAAGATCCCGAATTTCTCCGGTTCGTTCTGGGCGCCCGACCTGATCCAGATGAACGGCTACTATTATATGTACTACTCGGTGTCGACCTTCGGCACCTCGTCGTCCGCCATCGGCGTGGCGCGCAGCGCGTCGCTGAAGACCCCGAGCTGGCAGGACCTGGGCATCGTCGTCCAATCGTACGGCGGCAGCGCCGAGATCAACGCCATCGACCCCGCGCTGTTCCGCGACCATGACGGCAAGGTCTACCTGAGCTACGGCTCGTTCTTCGGCGGCATCGGCGTGGCGGAGATCGACCAGTCGACCGGCAA
This sequence comes from Massilia luteola, assembly GCF_034420155.1. Lineage (NCBI taxonomy): Bacteria > Pseudomonadati > Pseudomonadota > Betaproteobacteria > Burkholderiales > Oxalobacteraceae > Massilia > Massilia luteola. The sequence goes on along the minus strand of NZ_JAXOFN010000002.1, from coordinate 294,038 downwards.
GCTGGCCGGCAGCGTGACGACGGTCTGGGGCGGCGGCGGCAAGGACATCGAAGCGCCGTACATCACGCGCGACGGCGGCTATTACTATCTGTTCGTGAACCGCGGCAGCTGCTGCAAGGGTTCCAACTCCACGTATTATGTGGAAGTGCAGCGGGCGACGAACATCCGCGGCCCGTATTCCGGCACCCGCACGATCCTGCCCGTCACCGACGGCAAATACCAGGGCCCCGGCCACATCGCCGACCTGCGCCAGGACGGCTGCCACTTCGTCTCGACCCACTACTACGACCTGTCCGACAACGGCAATCCCAAGCTGGACATCCAGCGCATGACCTACAGCTCGGGCTGGCCGGTCCTGACCCGCAACTTCACCGACTTCTCCGGCTGCGGCGGCATCAGCGACGGCGTCTATGCGTTCAAGTCGCGCCTGTCCGGCAAGGTGATGGGCGTGGCCGGCGCATCGACGGCCGACGGGGCGCTCGTGCAGCAATCGACCGACACGAACGCGCGCCACCAGCAGTGGTACGTGATCGGCCACGGCGACGGCTACTACAGCGTCATCAACGCGAACAGCCTGAAGAGCCTCGACGACTACAACAATTCGACGACGGCCGGCACGAACATCGCGCAGTGGGGTTACTGGGCCGGGCAGGGGCAGCAATGGCGTTTCGCCAGCCCGGCGTCCGGCTACTACACCGCGGCGAACCAGCTTTCCGGCATGGTGCTGGACGTGCAGAGCAAGAGCACGGCCGACGGCGCGCAGATCATCCAGTACCCGTCCAACGGCGGCAGCAACCAGCAATGGTCGCTGCTGCGCCGGTGAGCCGCGTCCCGGTGCGGGGCTGACCCAGGCGGCGGCGCGCGCGGGAAGCCCCGCCGCGCCGCGGTCGCGACAGCTTCCGCGCTATGATTCGTATCGCGTGCGGCCATCGCCGCGGTCCGATGAAGGGATGTGATGTTTCTTGTCCGTTGTGAGGCCCGATGCGACGAAGCGCTGGCCTTCCCGGCGCGGCTGCGCGCCGCGGTGCGCGCGGCCGCCGCCACCGTCGCCACCGGCGAACGGCACCCGCCGCGCGACGCCTTCGTGCTCAAACTGGATGGTGAAACCCTCGCCATACCATATCGTCTCCGCTACGATCCCGACCTGTTGCGGCGGGAACTCGCCAGTTCGCAGGCGGATGCCAGGCGCATCCTCCTGTGTCTGGGCACGCGGCATGACGACGGCCACGTGCGCCAGGAATGCCTTCGGCAACTGCTGGCCGACGAATCGTCCTGGCTCACCCCCTATCTGCTCCAACTCGCCGGCGAATACGTCGTCGAGATAGCGGCCGACGTCGCCGCCGCGATTGGCGCCCGCAATCCCGCCGCGCTGCGGGCGTTTGCCGTGGAAAATCCCGCCTACCTCGCGGCGCTCGAATCCCGCATCACGAGCTATTGGAACTGCTACCACCGGCAGGCTTACCCGGAACGGGGTCGTTATCCGGGGACGAGGGTCGTGGCGGCGGTGCGTGCCGCCATGGAATGACTGTCCGGGTTGCGCGTTCGATCGATAAAAAAATGCCCCGGCAGGACCGGGGCATGCGCTCCGTGATTGAACGGCGGCTCAGTCGCGGATCTCCAGCGCCCGGTTGAGGCTCAGCGCGGCGAGGGAACCGACGGCACCGGACAGCAGGTACAGGCTGACGTAGCCGAGGCCGAAGTTGGCGGCGAGGCCCAGCGCGACGAGCGGGGCGAAGGCGGCGCCCACGAGCCAGGCGAGGTCGGACGTGAGGGCGGCGCCCGTGTAGCGGTATTGCGGCAGGAAGTTCGACGTCACGGCGCCGGCGGCCTGGCCGTACGAAAGGCCCAGCAGCAGGAAGCCGACGAGGATGAACGTGTTCTGGCCGGTCACGCCGCCATCCATCAGCGTGGGGATGAAGCCGGAGAACAGGGCGATCAGCGCGGCGAGCGTGCCCAGCGTGTTGCGGCGGCCGAACTTGTCGGCGATGAGGCCCGACGCCAGCACGCCGACGATGCCCAGGCCCGCGCCCATGATCTGGACTTGCAGGAAATCGGCCATCGAGCGGGTGTCGTACAGCTGGATCCACGACAGCGGGAACACGGTCACCAGGTGGAACAGGGCATAGCTGCACAGCGCGGCGAGGGCGCCGATGACGATGTTCGCGCCCTGGTTGCCGATCACTTCGCGGGCCGGGGCCGGGTCGAGCTCATGCTCGTCGAGCAGGTGGGTATAGTCCGGCGTCGAGACGAGGCGCAGGCGGGCGAACAGCGCGACGACGTTGATCGCGAAGGCCACGTAGAACGGATAGCGCCAGCCCCAGACCAGGAAATCGTCCTGCGACAATTGGGACATCAGATAGGAAAACAACCCCGCCGCGATGATGAATCCCGTTGGTGCGCCAAGTTGTCCCAACATGGCGTACCATCCACGCTTGTTCTCGGGAGCATTCAGCGCCAGCAGCGACGGCAGCCCGTCCCACGACCCGCCCTGGGCAACGCCCTGGCCGATGCGCAGGATCGCGAGGGCGATGATGGACCACTCGCCCCAGCGGGAATACGTGGGCAGCATGGAGATGGCGACCGTGGCCGAGCCCATCAGGAACAGCGCGATGGTCAGCTTGATCTCGCGGCTGTAGGCGCGTTGCAGCGCCATGAAGACGAGCGACGCGAACGGCCGCGCCACATAGGCCAGCGCGAAGATGGCGAAGGAATACAGCGTGCCCTCCAGCCGGTCGGCGAACGGGAAGAACACGGCGGGGAACACGAGCACCGAAGCGATCGCATAAACGAAGAAGTCGAAGTATTCGGAAGCGCGGCCGATGACGACGCCGACCGCGATCTCACCCGGCGCGATTTTCGTGTCGCGGGTGTTGATGTTCCGGGCCCCGGAATGGGGTGCTGTGACGGGAGCGGCGCCTACGTCGCCGTAAGTATTATGGGTGCCTTGCATGTCTTCGTCTCCTTATCAGCCGACGGCCTCTGGACCCTCTGAAATGCTGCAATACGGAAAAGGGTAGGACAAAACGTCCAATCGCCAAACGCACGCCGTTGGCGTTACATTAGCATGTTATTTTTCCCATGTAACGTAAAACACAAGCATGATTCCAAAGACCCTCCGTCGCGGAGTGTTCCTCTCCCCACTGTTTGCGCTGCTCGCCGGCTGCAACACGGTGGTGATGAACCCTTCCGGTGACATCGCCAAGCAAGAGGCGCACTTGATCACGGTGTCCGTGATCCTGATGTTGCTGATTATCGTTCCCGTGATGATCCTGATCGTCTGGTTCGCCTGCAAATACCGTGCGGGCAATACCGAGGCGGACTACGAGCCGGACTGGGACCACTCGACCAAGCTGGAACTGGTCATCTGGGGCGCGCCCCTGCTGATCATCATCGTCCTGGGCCTCGTGACCTGGATCTCGACGCACAAGCTCGACCCGTACCGCCCGCTGGACCGCATCGCCGAAGGGCGTCCGATTCCCGCGTCGGCCAAGCCGCTGGTCGTGGAGGCCGTGGCGATGGACTGGAAATGGCTGTTCATCTATCCGGAGCAGGGCATCGCCACTGTCAATGAGCTGGTCGTGCCGGTCGACGTGCCGGTCCGCTTCAAGATCAGCGCGACGTCGGTCATGAATGCGTTCTACGTCCCGGAACTGGCGGGCATGATCTACGCGATGCCGGGCATGGAAACGGCGCTGAACGCCGTCCAGAACCGTCCGGTCCAGTCGGAAGGCTTCTCCGCCAACTACAGCGGCGCCGGCTACTCGGACATGCGCTTCTCCTACCGCGGCGTGGCCCAGGGCGACTTCGACGGCTGGGTCCAGTCGATCAAGTCCGGCGGCGGCAACCTCGATCGCGCCAACTACCTGACGCTCGAAAAGCCGAGCATCAAGGAGCCGGTGCACCGCTATGCGGCGGTCGACAACGACCTGTTCTATCGCGTCCTGAACCGCTGCGTCGCCGACGGCGCCGTCTGCATGGACAAGATGATGAACGACGATGCCAAGAAAGCCCGCGAAATGGCTATGCGTAACATGCCACAAACAGCGGCAGCGACCCGCCTGGCCCAGGCCAACGGCGCGGTCTGCACCACGCCCAATGATCCTGTGAAGAAGAAGTAATCATGCACGAGCAATTTGACTTAGCGAAGTTGATCTTCGGTCGGCTCAGCTGGGAAGCGATTCCCTACCACGAGCCGATCCTGATCGCGACATTCATCGGCGTCCTGCTGGGCGGCGTCGTCCTGCTGGGCGTACTCACCAAACTCAAGCTGTGGGGCTACCTCTGGAACGAGTGGTTCACCAGCATCGACCACAAGAAGATCGGCATCATGTACATGGTGCTGGGCCTCGTGATGTTCCTGCGCGGCTTTGCCGACGCGCTGATGATGCGCGCCCAGCAGGCGTTCTCGTTCGGCGATTCGCACGGCTTCCTGCCGCCGCACCACTACGACCAGGTCTTCACCGCCCACGGCGTGATCATGATCTTCTTCGTGGCGATGCCGTTCGTGACGGGCCTGATGAACTACGTCGTGCCCCTGCAGATCGGCGCGCGCGACGTGGCGTTCCCGTTCCTGAACAACTTCTCGTTCTGGATGACGACGGCCGGCGCGATCCTCGTGATGGCATCGCTGTTCGTCGGTGAATTCGCCCGTACCGGCTGGCTGGCGTACCCGCCGCTGTCCGGCATCCTGGCGAGCCCGGACGTCGGCGTCGACTACTACATCTGGTCATTGCAGGTGGCGGGTGTCGGAACACTTCTGTCAGGCGTGAACCTGGTCGTCACCATCATCAAGATGCGCGCCCCGGGCATGGACCTGATGAAGATGCCGGTGTTCACCTGGACCGCCCTGTGCACCAACATCCTGATCGTGATGGCCTTCCCGATCCTGACCGTCACCCTGGCGATGCTGGGCCTGGACCGCCTGTTCGACACGCACTTCTTCACGAACGAACTGGGCGGCAACGCCATGATGTACGTGAACCTGATCTGGATCTGGGGCCACCCCGAGGTCTACATCCTGGTCCTGCCGGCATTCGGCATCTACTCGGAAGTCGTCGCGACGTTCTGCAACAAGCGCCTGTTCGGCTACTCGTCGATGGTCTATGCGACCGTCGTGATCATGGTCCTGTCGTACCTCGTGTGGCTGCACCACTTCTTCACGATGGGTTCGGGCGCGAGCGTGAACTCGTTCTTCGGCATCACCACGATGATCATCTCGATCCCGACCGGCGCCAAGATCTTCAACTGGCTGTTCACCATGTACAAGGGCCGCATCCGCTATGAACTGCCGATGATGTGGACCGTGTCGTTCATGATCACCTTCATCATCGGCGGCATGACCGGCGTGATGCTGGCGGTCCCGTCGGCCGACTTCGTCCTGCACAACTCGCTGTTCCTGATCGCCCACTTCCACAACGTCATCATCGGCGGCGTGCTGTTCGGCCTGTTCGCCGGCGTGAACTACTGGTGGCCGAAGATGTTCGGCTTCCGGCTGGACCGCAAGTGGGGCCTGGCCTCGTTCTGGCTGTGGTCGATCGGCTTCTGGGTGGCCTTCACGCCGCCGTACATCCTGGGCTTCATGGGTGTGACCCGCCGCATGAGCCACTTCGACGACATGTCGATGCGCTGGCTGTTCCAGATCTCGCTGGCCGGCACCCTGATGATCGCGGCCGCCATCGGCTGCCTGCTGATGCAGATCACCGTGTCGATCATCAACCGCAAGAAGCTGGCCGACTTCACCGGCGACCCGTGGAATGCCCGTACCCTGGAGTGGTCGACGTCGTCGCCGCCGCCGGACTACAACTTCGCGTTCACCCCGGTCGTGCATGACAACGACGCCTGGGCCGACATGAAGAAGCACGGCTACAAGCGTCCGCTGAACGACTTCATCGCGATCCACATGCCGAAGAACACGTGGGCCGGCCCCGTGATCCCGGGCATCGCATTCCTGATGGCCTTCGGCATCATCTGGCACATGTGGCTGCTGGTCGGCGTGACGTTCTTCGGCATGATCGCCGTCGCCATCTACCACACGTTCGATTACAAACGCGACTTCTACATCCCGGCGGACGAAGTGACCCGCACCGAAGAAGAGCGCACCCGTTTGCTGGAAGCCCATGTCTGAAATTAACGCAACCCACGCCGGCGCCGCGAGCGCCGACCCGAGCTCGCGCTTCTACGTGCGCGAGCACCATCCGGAAAACGGCACGCTGCTCGGTTTCTGGATCTACCTGATGAGCGACTGCCTCATCTTCGCCTGCCTGTTCGCCGCCTATGCGGTCCTGGGCCGCAACTACGCGGGCGGCCCGTCCGGCGCCGAGATCTTCGAGCTGCCGACCGTGGCGCTGAACACGGCGTTCCTGCTGGTCTCGTCGATCACGTACGGCTTCGCCATGCTGGCCGCGCAGAAGAAGAACGTGAAGGGCACCCAGGTCTGGCTGCTCGTCACCGGCATCCTGGGCGCCTGCTTCCTGTTCCTGGAACTGCAGGAATTCGCGCACCTGATCCACGAAGGCAACGGCCCGTGGCGCTCGGGCTTCCTGACCTCGTTCTTCTCGCTGGTCGGGACGCACGGCCTGCACGTGACCTTCGGTATCGTGTGGCTCGTCACCCTGATGTTCCAGCTCGGTAAGCACGGCATCACCGCCGCCAACTACCGCCGCCTCGCCTGCCTGTCGATGTTCTGGCACTTCCTGGACGTCGTCTGGATCGGCGTGTTCACCTTTGTCTACCTGATGGGAGTCCTGCCATGAGCGACCTGCATCACGCCCACGCCCACGGCCATGACGACCATGGCCACGGCCACCACGACGACGATCACCTGCATGCCCAGGGCAGCATGAAGGATTACTCGATCGGCTTCATCCTGTCCGTGATCCTGACGGCGATCCCGTTCTGGCTGGTGATGACCCACCAGGTCGCACCCGGCGCGACCAAGGCCCTGATCATCGGCTTCGCCGCCGTGCAGTTCGTCGTGCACATGGTGTACTTCCTGCACATGAACTCGAAGTCGGAAGGCGGCTGGAACATGATGGCCATGCTGTTGACCATCATCCTGCTGTTCATCGTGCTGTCCGGCTCGATCTGGGTCATGTACCACATGAACGCCAACATGATGCCCAACATGGGCAATGACGGCGGTTCGGTACACGGCATGCACGACATGCAGTAATGGCGGGAGACGATCGCGCAGCGGCGCCGCGTAGCGCAGTACCTGCCCGGCGCCGGGGTTTCTCCCCGCTCCTGGCGGCCGCCGCGCTGCTGCTGATCGTCCTCTTTGCCGGTCTGGGCACCTGGCAGGTGGTTCGCCTGCAATGGAAACTGGACCTCATCGCACGCGTGAACGCACGCGTGCACGCCGCCCCGGCGCCGGCACCGCCGCGCGCCCGCTGGGCCGGCATCACCTCCGCATCCGACGAGTACCGCCGCGTCACGCTGCACGGTACCTATCTCTACGATCTCACCACCCCCGTCCAGGCCCTGACCGAAGAAGGCAGCGGCTACTGGCTGCTCACGCCGCTGTGCACGGCCGACGGATCGGTCGTCATCGTCAACCGCGGCTTCATTCCCGCCGAACCCGGCGCGCGCACGCGCTACACGCCCAGGCACGCGGCGGGCGACGTGTGCGCGACCGCGCGCGCGACCGCCGCCGACGTCACCGGCCTGCTGCGCACGAGCGAGCGCAACGGCCTCTTCACGCGCACCAACGATCCGGCGGCAAACCGCTGGTACACACGCGACGTGGCCGCGGTCGCCGCCGCGCGCGGCCTGGGCACCGCGGCGGTCGCGCCGTTCTTCGTCGACGCGGGCGCGCACCAGAATCCGCCCGGCAGTCCCGACCAGCCCCTCGGCGGCCTCACCGTCGTGAATTTCCCGAACAGCCACCTCGTGTACGCGATCACTTGGTATGCTCTGGCCTTGATGGTCGCCGGCGCCTGGTGGTGGGTGGCGAGCGGCCGTGGCCAGGACGACGACGACGATGAACGACACGACTGACCTGCTGAAGCGGGTATTCGAACGGGGCGCCGACAAGGCGGCCGCCGTCGCCGCCGCGCAGCGCGAGCGCACGGAATCCGCCGCCGACGTCGAATACGTGGCCGGCCACAAGAACATGCTGCAGCTGATCGAGCTGCGCTGGATCGCCGTCATCGGCCAGGTCACGACCATCGCCGGCGCGATCCTCGTGTTCGACGTGCGTCTGCCGCTCGTGCAGATGCTCGAAGTGCTGGCCTGCCTGATCGCCTTCAACGTCGCCAGCCACCTGCGCTGGCACGAACACCGGCCCGTCACGAACAACGAGCTGTTCCTCGCACTGCTCGTCGACGTGGCCAGCCTCACGATGCAGCTGTACCTCGCGGGCGGGACGACGAACCCGTTCGCCTTCCTCTACCTGCTGCAGGTGATCCTGTCGGCCGTGCTGCTGGAAGCGTGGTCCACGTGGACCATCGTCGCCATCACGTTGGCGTGCCTCGCGGGCCTGTCCGTGTTCGCCAAGCCGCTCGCGCTGCCGTTCGACCACGCGCGCGGCATTTCGAGCCTGTACGTGCAGGGCATGCTGATCTGCTTCACGCTGAACGCGGCGCTGCTCGTCGTGTTCATCTCGCGCATCACGAACACGTTGAAGGGCAAGGCGGCCCAGCTCGCGGACCTGCGCCAGCGCGCGGCCGAGGAAGAACACATCGTCCGCATGGGCCTTCTCGCGTCGGGCGCCGCGCACGAACTGGGCACGCCGCTCGCGACGCTGTCCGTGATCCTGGGCGACTGGAAGCGCATGCGCGAATTCAAGGCCAATCCCGACCTGCTGGAAGAGATCACGGAAATGGAGACGCAGCTCAAGCGCTGCAAGTCCATCGTCAGCGGCATCCTGCTGTCGGCCGGCGAGGCGCGCGGGGAATCGGCCGCGCGCACGACGATCCGCGGCTTCCTCGACAAGCTCGTCGAGGAGTGGCAGCACAGCCGCCCCGTGCGCGACGTCGACTACCGCAATCGCATCGAACACGATCTGCCGGTCGCCTTCGACTCCGCGCTCAAACAGATGATCGACAACGTGCTGGACAACGCGCTGGAAGCCTCGCCCGACTGGATCGGCGTGGAGGCGGGCGTGGCGGACGGCACCCTCGTATTGACCGTGCTCGATCGCGGTCCCGGCTTCGCGCCCGCGATGCTGGCGCAGTTCGGCAAACCGTACCAGTCCAGCAAGGGCCGACCCGGCGGCGGCCTGGGCCTGTTCCTCGTCGTGAACGTGGCCCGCACGCTGGGCGGGACGGTGCATGCCGTGAACCGGCCGGAAGGCGGCGCCGCCGTCACGCTGACCTTGCCGCTGTCCGCGATCGCGCTCGACAAGGAGCCCCTACATGCCCATTGAAGACGATAACGCAGCCGACGAACGCGACGATGAACGCGACGACGAGCGCCTCCTGCTGATCATCGAGGACGACGACGCGTTCGCGCGCACGCTCGGCCGCTCGTTCGAGCGGCGCGGCTACCAGGTGCTGCAGGCGCCCGGCCTCGAGGAAGCGCAGGAACTGCTGCAGGAACACTCGCCCAACTATGCCGTCGTCGACCTGAAACTCAAGGGGAACAGTTCGGGCCTGGCCTGCGTGCAGATGCTCCACGCGCACGACCCGGACATGCAGATCGTCGTGCTGACGGGCTTCGCCAGCATCGGCACGGCGGTCGAGGCGATCAAGCTCGGCGCCTGCCAATACCTCGCGAAGCCGTCGAACACGGACGACATCGAAGCCGCGTTCGGCCACGTCGCCGGCAACACCGAGCTGGAACTGACGAACCGCTCGACGTCGATCAAGACGCTGGAGTGGGAACGCATCCACGCGGTGCTGGCCGAGACCGACTTCAATATTTCGGAAGCGGCGCGCCGGCTCGGCATGCACCGGCGCACGCTGGCGCGCAAGCTGGAAAAGCAGCGCGTCAAATAGTCCGCTTGACACCTGCAAACAGGGCACGCCAAGAGGAAGTTGCTTGCAATAGTTCGATATTTAGCTAATAATCAATCATGTCTTCGATCTTCAAAGCGCTCGCCGATCCCACTCGGCGCCAGGTTCTGCAAATGCTGCGGTCCGGGCCGCTGTCCGCGGGCGCCCTGGCCGGTGCGTTCGACGTGTCGAAGCCGACGATGTCCGCACACTTCGCCGTGTTGGTGGCGGCGGACCTGATCGAGGCGGAGAAGAGCGGACGTACGATCATGTACCGGCTGAAGATGTCGGTGCTCGAGGAGGCGCTCATGGTTTTCGCACAAGCCTTCGGGTTGCAGCTTACGCACGAGACGCCGGCCACGACCGCTCCCGGGCAAACAAAGGAGGAATCATGATGCTGCACCACCAGATTCGCCGCGCGTTGTCGGTCGCCGCGCTCTACCTGTCGACTGCCGTGGTGCTCAATGAGTTGCGGCGGCGTGATGTCGTCGGCGCCGAGACAGCCGTGCGACTGATGGGCGTGCTGCTGGGCCTGGTGGTGCTCGTCTCGGCGAACGCGATCCCGAAAAGGTTGGTGCCGCTGGCGCGTTTGTCCTGCGACCCGATACGCGAGCAAACCCTGCGCCGCTTCAGTGGCTGGGTCCTGGCGCTGGGCGGCCTGGGTTATACGCTCGCGTACGTGCTGGCGCCGATCGCGATCGCCAGCAGGCTGGCAGCTTGCGTACTGGCGCCAGCCGTCCTCGTCGTGACCGGCATCGCGACGCGCTGCGCCTGGCGGCACCGCAGCGCCAGGCGCGGCGGCGCCTGAGGTCGATCTGCCTGATACGAGGCAAAAGCGCCGTTTCCGGGAGCACGTGCACGGCGCGCCCCCGATCGGGTAATCCCGCGGCTTCACTTTTGAGGAGAACGTCATGTACGCGATGCTGATGGGCTTGAAGGGAATTGCACCACGCGAACTGCACGCGCGCGTCGTGCAGGGCGCTGTAACCGTGGTGGACATGAATGCTCGCCATGCCTGGCTGCAGGCTCGCGTGCCAGGGGCCATCAATCTGGCGCCCGACTTCGATGCATCGGCATTGCCGACGGAGCGCGCGGCACCGGTGGTGTTCTATTGCTCGAATCCGTTGTGCCGCAAAGCGCCGTACGCGGCGCGCAAGGCCAGGAAACTGGGCTATACGGACGTGCGCGTGATGTCGGCGGGGATCAGTGGCTGGCTCAGTGCGAAGCTGCCATTCGACAGTGGCGAACCGCTCGTCTGATTACTACACCGGGCGGCGAAGGGCACTTTGCATGCCGTTGCGATCCCGGGACGGCGAGGCGCGCCACGCCTGGAACACGGATTTCCGCCGTGACCGGTTTCACCCGTGTCCATGCCTGTGGTAGATTGCCGGTTTTGCCCGGAATCCCAATGATCCCTCCGCACCTGCACCCGCGCGCCGGCGCGCTCGCGGCAATGGTCCTGCTGGCCGGCTGCGCCGGCCTCGGTGCGCAACGTCCGCCCGCCGCCGCCTTCGTCGTGCTGGGCGAAGACGGGGCGCCGCTCGCCCGCGCCATCACCACCGCGCCGGCCTGTCCGTCGATCACGATCGACGGCCGCACCCTGGCGATGGCCGTGCGGGCGCCATTCGGTGCGATCTCCCTGCGCGGAAAGGGCCACAGTGCCGGCTTTCATCCGGAAGCCGCCTCGACGCCCGTGTTGTCGTGCGAGACTGCGATCCCCGCCGGCAGCACGCACGTCGACGTCGCGGGACAGGCGTTGCCGCTGCCGCAGGCGGACATCAAACGGATCGTGGTAATCGGCGACACGGGCTGCCGCCTGAAGGGCCGCGAATTCCAGGACTGTAACGACCCTGAGGCGTACCCGTTCGCCCGCGTGGCGGCCAGCGCGGCCGCCTGGAAGCCGGACCTTGTCGTGCACGTGGGCGACTATCATTATCGCGAAGACCCGTGCCCGGCGAACCGCGCGGGCTGCGCCGGCAGTCCTTACGGGCACGGCTGGGACGCCTGGAATGCCGACTTCTTCGCGCCCGGACGCGCGCTGCTGGCGAGCGCGCCGTGGGTGTTCGCGCGCGGCAACCACGAGACGTGCGCGCGCGGCGGGCAGGGCTGGTGGCGCTTCCTCGATGCGCACCGCTACGATCCGGCCGCGAACTGCGACGACCCGGCCGCCGACGAACGCGCGGATTACACCGACCCGTACGCCGTGCCGCTGGGCGAAGGCAGCCAGCTGATCGTGTTCGACAGCGCGAACACGGACTGGCACGGTTTCAAGCCGGGCGACGTGCGCATCGCGCGCTACGCCGACACGTGGCGCAAGGTCGACCGGCTCGCGCGCCGCCAACCGTACAACATCGCCGTCGACCACCATCCGTTGTACGCGTTCGGCGCCAACCGCGACGCGCGCACGGGCGCCGTCACCTTGTTCGGCGGCGACGCCGGCCTGACGCAGGTCTTCGGCGCGCTCGACGCCCGCCTGCTGCCGGCGTCCGTCGCCATGCTGTTGTCCGGCCACGTGCACCTGTGGGAGCAGACCAGTTTCGCGTCCGACCACCCGACCCAGTTCGTGGCGGGCTTCGCCGGCACCGCGGAAGACATCGTGCCGCTGCCCAGGACCGCGCCGCCCGGCCAGTCGCCGGCGCCGGGCGCGGTGATCGAGGCGATGAGTTCGTGGATCGACGGCTTCGGCTTCATGACGATGGAGCGGACCGGCCCGGACACCTGGCACGTGGTCGTGCACGACCGCGACGGCAAGGCGCGCAACACCTGTACGGTGCGGGGGCGCCACTCCACGTGCGCGGTGCCGCAAGTGTAAGCCGCAAAAAAACTATATTGCTACAAAAGTGATTGCCCCAAATACACGGTTTGTGTGACAATGGATGTGTGAGCGGGGCAGCTTCCGCGGCCTTCGCGATCAGCGATGAGGATACCTTGTATCTCTTGTGCTCCCGGTCCGCCGGGAGCATTTTTTATGGTGTCACCCCATGAACGACCGGACAACAGCCCAAGCGCGGTACGCCGTCGCCATGGGCATGCGCCGTCCACGCGGCGCCGCGGCGCCGGCCCAGGCAGGTATCATCCGAGGAGAGCGGCGCCGCGGCAGTGCGCGGCCCGCGCGGGAATTACATCTGGGACAGCAGCACGTTGCCGCTGGTTTCGTCCGCTTCGAGCAAAGCGATCAACTTGGTGAGGTCTTGTTCCAGGCGTTCCAGCGTGGCCGGGTCGAGCGCGGACAGCGCGTCCGGCAGCACGCCGGCAAAGGGCAGGGGCGCGCTGCGCAACACCTCGGCGCCGCCCGGCTGGATGCGCAGGGACACGCTGCGGCGATCGGTGCCTTCGCGGCTCGTTGCCACGAGGCGGCGTTCGACGAGGCTCTTGATCAGGTTGCTGGCGGTCGACTGGTGGATGTCCAGTTCGCGCGCGAGCTCGGTCACGCCGATGCCCGGCCGGCGGTCGATGACCGACAGCGCCCACAACTGGGCCCCGCCGACGCCGGCTTCGCGCTCGACCTGGCGGAAATGGCTTTTGACGGAATTGAAGACGACCCGGAACTGGCGCAGGACGCGGGTCGACGGCGTGGAGGGCGGCGTCGGCTGCGGCGCGGACGGCCCGGCGGGCGCGTTGGATTGGGAAGACGAGGACATGCAAGAATGATAGCGGAAAACCCGGCAGGCTGCCGAAAAATGACATCCAGGAAACCATGAGCTTGATACCTGCACCGGACCTGCGCCGCGAACTGGGCGACTGGCGCCTGTGGACCGTGCGCGCCATCGTCATCGCCCTGGCGGGCACGGCGGGCCTGACGGTCGTCGGCTTTTCCTGGCTCGCGGACAAGGCCTACGAGACCTTCGCCGCGCTGCGCAACGTGGCGTGGTGGAGCCCGCTCATCTGGACGCCGGCCTGCACCGCGTTCGTCGTCTGGTGCACGCGCCGCTTCGCGCCCGGCGCGGCCGGCTCCGGCATTCCGCAGGTGATGGCCACCCTCGAGCCGGAGGTGGGCGACGCCGAGCGCGGGCTGTTCGTGTCGCTGCGCCTGACCGTGGCCAAGATCCTGCTGACGACCGGCGGCCTGCTCGGCGGCCTGTCGCTGGGGCGCGAGGGGCCGTCCGTGCAGATCGCGGCCGGCGTCATGCTGCAGGCGCGCCGGCTGATTCCGGCCGGCAGCGCGGTCGGCGTCCACGGCCTGCTCGTCGCGGGCGGCGCAGCCGGCATCGCGGCCGCCTTCAATACGCCGCTGGGCGGCGTGATGTTCGCCATCGAGGAACTGGCGCGCGCGCCGGAACAGCGTTCGAGCGGCCTGATCATCGTCGGCATCGTGCTGGCCGGCCTCGTCGGCGTATCCGCGCACGGCGACAGCGCCTATTTCGGCGTCATCCATGCGCCCGCGATCGGCCTCGACCTGCTGCTGCCGGGGCTGCTCGTCGCCGTGCTGGCCGGCCTGGCCGGCGGGCTGTTTTCCCGGCTGATGATCGCGTCGCTGTCCGGCCGGAGTCCCGACCGCGTCAGCCGCTGGCGCGCGCACCGGCCGGTGCTGTTCGCGGCTGGATGCGGCCTCGCCGTGGCCCTGATCGGCGTCGTGACCGACGGCGCCGCGTTCGGTTCCGGCTATGCGAGCACGCGCCACATGGTGGAGGGTAGCGCCGCGATGCCGTTCGCCTACGCCCCCTTCAAATTCCTGGCGACGTGGCTGACCACGTGGTCCGGCGTACCGGCCGGCATCTTCGCGCCGTCGCTGGCGATCGGTGCGGCGTTCGGCAACGATGTCGCGCTGCTGCTGTACGGCATGCAGGTCCCGGCGCTGATCGCACTGGGCATGGTCGGCTTCCTCGCGGCCGCCACGCAGGCGCCGCTGACGGCCTTCATGATCGTCATGGAAATGGTCGACGGCCACGCGATGGTACTGAGCCTGATGATGTGCGCGCTGATCGCGTTCGCCGTCGCGCGGCTGATCAGCCCACCCCTCTATCCGACACTGGCGAGGCTGCAGCTGGGCCGGATTCCCGCCAGCACGGCGGCGCCGGCGGCGCCGGTCACGGCGGACTGAGGCGGCACGGAAACAGCGCGTCCCGGCAGGTCCAAATTTGCTAGCATGGGACATGCTGACACGGAACCTGCGCCTCGGCCGCGCCCGGCCCCCGACCCCTGCCGCAGTGCTCACGCTGCTGGCGGGACTGGGCCTGACTGCCGTCCTCGCGGTCGGCATGGTCGATGGCGAACGCGAGCGCGCCCGCTCCGAATTCCTGCAGCGCGCGGAAATCCGTAGCGCGACCGTGACCCGCAGCTTCGGCGACGCGCTCGACGTGCTGCAGGCGGCGAATGCCCTGTTTTCCTCGGTGGGCATCGCGACCCGCGACGAGTTCGGCGCCTTCGCCCGGCCCCTGCTGGCCAACCACCCGTACCTGCAGGCCGTGGTGTTCCACCGGATGGTGAGCAGCGCGGACCGGGCCGCGTTCGAGGCGGCGAACCAGCGCTTCCGGCCCGGTTTCGAGATCCGCGAACGCCAGGCGACGGGCGACACGGTGCGGATCGTGCCCGCGGGCCGGCGTCCGCGCTACCTCGTGCTGGACTACGTGGAGCCGCTGGGCGGCAACGAACTCGCGCTCGGCTACGACGCGTTTTCGTTCGCGCCCCACGCCACCGCGTTCATGCGCGCCATCGACACGAACCAGCCCGCGGCCAGCGCCATGCTGCCGCTGCTGCAGAACGGCGACCGCCTCGGCTTCGTCCTGATCCAGCCCGTGTACCGGCGCGGCGCGCCCCTCGTCAATGCGGCCGCGCGCAGCGCCGCGGCGCTCGGCGACACGGCCGTCATCATCGACGTGGCCGCGCTGGTCGACTCGAACCTCGCGAAATCGAACCTGCTGGCGCCCAACGGCCTCAGGATCGAACTGTACGGTCCGGGCGCGGACGGTCCGCAGCGCGCCTACGTCTACGATTCGCTGGGCCGCGCGCGGCGCCCGCCCTGGCGCGCGTTGATCGGCGACACGCTGTTCACGAACCGCCACGCGTTCGACGTGGCCGGCCTGCCGTGGGAGCTGCGGATCACGGCGCGTTCGAGCGACATGACCGGCAGCACCGGTCCCCTGATCGCGTTCGTCCTCGGCTGCCTCGTGAGCCTGGCCACGTCGGCCTATGTGCAGAGCCGCGTCAAGCGCACACGCCGCATCGAGGCGCTCGTCGAGAGCCGCACGGCCGACCTGCACGACGCCCTCGATGCGCTGCGGCTGTACCGGCGCGCCATCGAGGCCAGCGCGAACGCCATCGTCCTCGTGAGCGCGACGCGTCCCGGCTACCCCATCGAATACGTCAATCCCGCGTTCGAACGCATCCGCGGCTATCGCGCCGCCGAGGCGGTCGGCCGCGGCCTGCTCGAACTGGGCGCGCGCGAACCCGACCGGGCCGCCGTCGCCGAACTGCGCGCCGCCATCCGCGAGCGGCGCGAGGCGCATGTGTCGATGCGTCTCAGCTGCGGCGACGGGCGCGAGATGCACGCCGAGGTGTACATCGCGCCCGTCAACAACGACGACGGCGTCACGACCCACTTCGTGATGACGCAGTACGACGTGACGATGGCCAAGCGCTACGAGGCCGAGCTCGAGGCGCGCGCCCGCTTCGACACGCTCACGGGCCTGCCCAACCGTTCGCTGCTGCAGGACCGCATCGAGAACGCGATCAACCTGGCGTCCGGGCGCGGCGTCGTGTGGGTGGTGGCGCTCGACCTCGACCACTTCAAGTTCGTCAACGACACGCTCGGCCACGACGCCGGCGACGAACTGCTCAAGACGGCGGCGCAGCGCATCTGCTGCTCGGTCGGGCGCACCGACACCGTGGCGCGCACGGGCGGCGACGAATTCGTCCTCGTGCTGCCGGGCCGCGAGAGCGAGTCGGAGGCGGCGGCCACGGTGCGTGCCGTGCTGCTGGCGCTCGCGCATCCGCTCGAGCTGTCCGGGCAGGACCTCGTGCTGACCGGCAGCGCGGGCCTGGCCGCATACCCGGCCGACGGCAGCGACGCCGCCACCTTGATCCAGCACGCGGAAGTCGCGATGTACCGGTCCAAGGAACTGGGCCGCAACATGGTGCAGTTCTACATGCCGACGATGAACGCCCGCGCCCGCGAACGGCTGGCGCTGGAGGGCGCGCTGCGCAGCGCGCTGACGCACGACGAGTTCGAACTGTACTACCAGCCGCAGGTCGACCTGGAGTCGGGCGCGGTGGTCGGACTGGAGGCGCTGATCCGCTGGCGCCATCCGAGCTTGGGCATGGTGCGGCCCGACCGCTTCATCAACCTGGCCGAGGAGACGGGACTCATCGTCCCCATCGGCGCGTGGGTACTGCGCACGGCGTGCCGCCAGAGCCGCGCCTGGCAGCACGCCGGCCTCGGGCCGCTGCGCATCGCCGTGAACCTGTCGGCGCGCCAGTTCGCGGAGCCGAACCTGGTGCGCGAGATCGCGCGGGTGCTGGAAGAGACGGGACTGTCCGCGGAATGCCTCGAAGTGGAGATCACGGAAAGCCTCGTGATGGGCGACGTCGAGAGCGCGATCCGCACGATGCGCGAACTCAAGCAGATGGGCGTGCTGCTGTCGATCGACGATTTCGGCACCGGCTATTCGAGCCTGTCGTACCTGCGCCGCTTTCCCGTCGACGTGCTCAAGATCGACCGCAGCTTCGTGCGCGACATCCCGTTCGACGAGGACGATGCCGCCATGGTCGCCGCCATCATCCAGCTGGCGCGCGGCCTGCGCATGCGCGTGATCGCGGAGGGCGTCGAAACCGAGGCCCAGCTCGACTACCTGCGCCGGCGCGGCTGCGACGAGGTACAGGGCCACGTGTATGCCCAGGCCGCCTCCGGACCCGACGTCGAGCGCATGCTGCGCACCGGACGGCATATGCTGCCGCATAACGCCACCGTATGAGCGTGCGCCAACCGAAACCCCGCTTGCCGTCGGCTATACTTGCGGCCATCACCGAAGAAGCTGACAGGAAACGAAGTGGATGACCATAACGACGGCAAGCGCTGGGACGGACGCGAACGCAGGATGATCGACCGCGCCGGCGACCGCGCCAGGGAAGCCTATGCGCGGGCGCACGGCCACCTGATGACGAAGCCGCCGCACGTGCGCTGGCTGTACATCGCCGCCGGCATGTTCCTGCTGCTCGTGACGCTGTTCGCCGCCTGGATCGCGCTGCTGTTTCCGCTCACGCCCGGCATCGAGGACGTCAAGCAGGCGCGCGTGGCGCGGCCCACGGTCGTCGTCTCGGCCGACGGCCGCCAGCTGGCCAAGTTCGAACAGGGCATCCAGATGAAAGTGCCGCTGTCGCAGATCTCGCCGAACGTCGTCAACGCCCTCATCGCGACGGAAGACCACCGGTTCTACGAGCACCACGGCGTCGATTTCACCCGCATCGCCGGCGCCTTCGTCGCCAACCTCAAGGGCGATGCGCAGGGCGGGTCGACGATCACGCAGCAGCTGGCGCGCAATATGTTCCGCGACGAGATCGGCCGCGCGCGCAACATCAACCGCAAGCTGAAGGAACTCATCACCGCCTTCAAGATCGAGAACACCTACAGCAAGACGGAGATCCTCGAAGCCTACCTGAACACGGTGCCGTTCCTGTACAACACGTACGGCATCGAGGCGGCGGCGCACACCTATTTCAACAAGACGGCCGCGCAACTGAACGAGACGGAAGCCGCCACGCTCGTCGGCATGCTCAAGGGGACCGCCTACTACAATCCCGTGACGAATCCGGAGCGCTCGCTGGCGCGCCGCAACGTCGTGCTGGGCCAGATGCTGAAGGCCGGGGTGTTCGACGACGCCAGGTACCGCCAGCTCGTGAAGCGGCCGCTGCGCGTGCATTTCACGCGCCTGGTCGAGCACACCGGCAAGGACGACCATTTCACGGCCTACGTGCGGCGCTGGCTCGTGGAGTGGGCGGACAAGAACGACGTCGACCTGCAGCAGGACGGCCTCGTCGTGCAGACGACGCTCGACTACGACCTGCAGCAGGCGGCGCTGCAGGCGGTCCAGCGCGAGGCTGGCGCGCTGCAGGCGATCGCCGACGTCGACTGGGCCCATTCCTGGCCCGTCAACGCGACGCAGACGCAGACCTACGTCGACATGCGCCCGGGCGTGAATCCGTTCGAATACTACTGGGCGTCGCACGGCGAGATGCTCGAGACGTTCATCCGCGAATCGTCCGACTACCGCAAGGCCGTCGACGGCGGCGAGAACCCGGTGGCCGTCCTCAAGCGCCTCAAGGCCGACCGCGACTTCATGCGCCAGCTGAAGACGGCCAAGTCGCGCCTGGAAGCCGGCTTCCTCGCGATGGACCCGACGACGGGCGAGATCAAGGCCTGGATCGGCAGCCGCGATTTCGAGCGCGAGCAGTACGACCACGTCGTGCAGGCCGCGCGCCAGCCAGGCTCCACGTTCAAGCCGATCGTGTACGCGGCCGCGCTGGAACAGGGCATCAAGCCCGACCACCCGTACCTGGACGCCGTGACGACGATCCGCTTCGCCGACGGCACCACCTGGCGCCCGACCGACAACAGCGGCACCACGGGCCGCCAGCTGACCCTGCGCGACGGTCTCGTGTACTCGAAGAACACCATCACGGCGCAGGTCGTGCGCGACATCGGCGTGGCGCCCGTCGTCAAGCTGGCGCGGGACATGGGCGTGCGCACCAGCAAGCTGGCGCAGGTGCCGTCCATCGCGCTGGGCACGAGCCCCGTCACGCTGCTCGAGATGGTCAACGCCTATGCGACGATCGCGGCCCAAGGCGAGTACCGCAAGCCGGTGTTCGTGCGCCGCATCACCGACCGCGACGGCCAGGTGATCGCCGACTTCGGGCAGCAGACGCCGCAGCGGGTGCTGTCGCAGGCGTCCGCCGTGACCCTGATCGACATGATGCGGGGCGTGATCAACCGCGGCACGGGCACCGGCATCCGCTACCGCTTCGGCATCACGGCCGACGTGGCGGGCAAGACCGGCACCACGCAGAACAACGCCGACGCCTGGTTCATCATGATGCACCCGAACCTCGTCGCGGGCGCGTGGGTGGGCTTCAACGACAACCGAGTTACGATGCGCTCGAATTACTGGGGGCAGGGCGGCCACAGCGCGATCCTGCTCGTGGGCGACTTCTTCAAGTCCGTGCTGGCCAGCGGCAAGATCAGCGCCGACGCGCTGTTCCCCGGCGGGCACAAGCCGGAACCGGTGATCCGCCACGAGACGCCGCCGCCGGAGGAAGACATGGAAGAGGGCGGCGACATGCAGCAGGAAGGCGGCCCGCCGGCCGACCTGCCGCAGCCGCCGGACAACGAACCGCCCGCGCCGCCGCAACCGGATCAGGCGCCCACGGAAGGCGGGGGCATCCAGCCGAACGACGCGTGAGCGCGGACAACGGGCGCCGCCGGCGCGAACCCGATCAATGCGCGGGCCGGGCCTGCGGCGCGCCGCGTCCGTCCGGGCGGCGCGCGCCGGTGTCGCTGGCGGCGCCCTGCTGCAGACGCAGCTCCTGCGCCCGCGGCGCCGTCGAGATGCCCAGCTCGCGCAGCATCTGCATCGTCTCCAGCAGCACGGCCTGCTGGGTGCGCAGGAACAGGCCGTAGTCGACGTCCGACAGGTTGTAGACGATGTCGTATTCGAGGTAGTTCTGGTCCATCGTCGTCAGGTTCACGTGGTCCGGTTGGACTTTTTCCTTGGCCGCGATGATGGCGGACAGCCGCTCCGGCACCTGCGCGGCCACGTCGGCCGGCGTGGCCGGGTTCACGCGCAGGGTGTACTGCACGCGGCGCGTGTGCTGGCGCTTGAAATTGTGGACGGTCTTGCGCAGCAGTTCGGCGTTGGCGATGACGATCTGCTCGCCGGACAGCGCGCGGATACGGGTCGTCTTGAGGCCCACGTGCTCGATGGTGCCGAAGAATTCCGGCACCGAGATCGCGTCGCCGACCTCGAACGGCTTGTCGGTGGCGATGGCCAGCGACGCGAACAGGTCGCCCAGGATGTTCTGCACGGCCAGCGCGACGGCCACGCCGCCGATGCCGAGGCTCGCGACGAACGTCGTGACGTTGATGCCCAGGTTCGCCAGCATCGCCAGCAGGAACACCGTCCAGACGCTCCATTGCAAGGCCCAGATCACGAGCGTGTGGGCGACCGTCACCTGCTCGTCCTCGCGACCCTTGCCGTGCACGCGGAAATAGCGCCGCGCCGTCACGGCGATCGCGTGGTGCAGGTACACGGCCAGTTGCGCGCCGAGGGTGATGAACCACAGGTGGCCGATGCGCTGGTTCCAGGGCGGCGGCAGGTCGAGCACCGACGCGCCGATCAGCAGCGCGGTGGCGAGGATGGCGAGATTGCTCGTGCGCGCCAGCGTGTGGCGCAGCACCTCGACGATGGGTTTGTGGGCGCGCGCGTCGTCCAGCTTGTCGAGGCGCCGCCGGACCAGGTGGACGGCGCCGTGGATGGCGATGAAGCTGGCGACGGCGACGCCCAGGGCGGCGGCCGCGTTGGCCCAGCCGATGTCGAGATTGGAAAAATAGCCGCGGATGGTCATTGGGCTCCTTTCGGAAGGCGGTCGGGGATGGGGTCGGGATCGGGCGGGCGCGGCGGCCCTGCGGCGCGGGCGCGAGGGCCCGTCCGGTTGCGGCGAAGAGGTGTGGCCCGGGCGGCGGGCGCCGCCCGGCGGGGACGGCCCGGTGGCCTCAGTGGCGCGTGGCGCTCAGGTGCGCGCGCACGGCATCCGCGCTGCTGCCGGCCGTCTTGACGGCCTGCTCCAGCTCATCCTCGGTCACGCCCAGTTCCTTCGTCCAGTACTGGACCTCCCACTTCTCGTGCAGGTTGATGCGCGAACGGTCCTGCGGGCCGCGGTTGTGCAGATTGTCGGACATGATGGCCTCCTTGATCGGTATGAACGCAGCATGCCACCGCGTGCGGCCGTATTCCGTTCGGTGCTTCACGTTGGGGGCGCCTGAAAAGGGGTTCGTTTCCGCATTTCGCTTCGCAGACACACTGCCCGCGGCGTCCCCGGGCTTACGGCGCGGGGGTGTTTTGTTGTAGGCTAGCGTGATCGACAACCAGGAGAACTTGCATGACGAAGCCTTACGACACCGCGCAGCCCGAGCGCAGCGCCATCGACGCGCTGCCCGGCGTGGTCGCCCTCGATTTCGGCACCAACTGGTGTGGCTATTGCCAGGCCGCGGCCAGCCACATCGACGACGCGCTGGCGCCGCATGCGGCCGTCCGGCACATCAAGGTGGAGGACGGCCCGGGTCGCAAGCTGGGGCGCTCGTTCAAGGTGAAGCTGTGGCCGACCGTCGTCGTGCTCAAGGACGGCCAGGAAGTGGCGCGGGTCGTGCGCCCGGTCGACAGCCGCGAGCTCGCCGACGCACTGTCGCAGGCCGGTGCCGCATGACCGGGGCCGCCACGCAGACCCGTCCCGCCCAGAACCGGCCCGCGACCGTGCTGTTCGCGAGCCTGATCGGCACGACCATCGAATTCTTCGACTTCTATATCTACGCCACGGCCGCCGTGCTGGTATTTCCCAAGCTGTTCTTCCCGGCCGGGGACGCCGCCGCGGCCACGCTGCAGTCGCTGGCGACGTTCGCCATCGCCTTTTTCGCGCGCCCCGTCGGCTCGGCCGTGTTCGGCCACTTCGGCGACCGCATCGGCCGCAAGGCCACCCTCGTGGCCGCACTGCTGACGATGGGCCTGTCCACCGTCGCGATCGGCCTGCTGCCGACGTATGCCGCCATCGGTACGCTGGCCCCGCTGCTGCTCGCGCTGTGCCGCTTCGGCCAGGGGCTGGGCCTGGGCGGCGAGTGGGGCGGCGCCGTGCTGCTGGCGACCGAAAACGCGCCGCCGGGCAAGCGCGCCTGGTACGGCATGTTCCCGCAGCTGGGGGCGCCGCTCGGCTTCTTCCTGTCGAGCGGCGTGTTCCTGCTGCTGTCCGGCCTGCTTTCCGATGCCGAATTCCTCCGCTACGGCTGGCGGATCCCGTTCCTGGCCAGCAGCATGCTGGTCCTCGTCGGCCTGTACGTGCGCCTCAAGATCACCGAGACGCCCGATTTCCAGGCCGTGCTCGACCGCAACGAGCGCGTCAAGCTGCCCGTCGCGGACGTGTTCGCGAACCACACGCGCGCGCTCGTGCTGGGCACGCTGGCGGCGCTCGCCACATTCGTCGTGTTCTACCTCATGACCGTGTTCGCCCTCAGTTGGGGCACGTCGGCGCTGGGCTATTCGCGCCAGACCTTCCTGCTGCTGCAGTTGGGCGCGATCGTCTTCTTCGGCCTGACGATCCCGATCTCCGCCGTGCTGGCCGACCGCCACGGCCGGCGCGCGGCGATGATCCTCGTGTCGGCCGGCCTGGCGCTGTTCGGCCTGCTGTTCGGGCCGATGTTCGGCTCCGGCAACCTGGCGCTCGTCGCCCTGTTCCTCGTGCTGGGCCAGTGCCTGATCGGCATGACGTACGGGCCGCTGGGCACGCTGCTGTCGGAACTGTTTCCCGCCGAGGTGCGCTACACGGGCGCGTCGCTCACCTTCAACCTGTCCGGCATCCTGGGCGCCTCGCTGGCGCCGTATGTGGCAACATGGCTGGCGACGCACCACGGCCTGCAGGCGGTGGGCTGGTACCTGACCGGGGCGTCCGTCATCAGCCTCGTCGCGCTGCTGCTGACGGCGCCCACGCCGCGCGGCACGCCGGCCGCGGCACGTTGACCGGAGGAATCCAATGGGATTGCAAGGCGGATGCATGTGCGGCGCGGTGCGCTACGAGGCGTCGGGGGCCGTCACCCATCCGACGCTATGCCATTGCGTGGACTGCCGCCGCGCCAGCGGCGCCCCGGCGCTGGCCTGGTTCAGCGTGCGCAGGGACGCGCTGCGCTGGACCCGCGGCACCCCGGCGCGCAATCCGTCCAGTCCCGGCGTCGAGCGCCTGTTTTGCGGCAACTGCGGCACGCAGCTAACGTGGCACAGCGCAGCGGCGCCGGACGAGATCGACGTCACGACCGGCAGCCTGGACGATCCGGACACGCTGCCGCCGGCCGACCACACCTATTATTCGCAGCGGGTACGCTGGCTGCATCTGGCCGACGATTTGCCGCGTTACCCACGCCTACGGACCGACGGCATGGAGGGTTGACGCAAACCCCACACAATTCGATTCTTCAGAGAAATAATTACAATAAAATACACAATTGTGCGCACGAAACGATAGCAAATCGTTAAAATGAAGCTCTACCAATTTACACGGAGAACTTCATGTTCCAGTCTGTCCTGCGTCTTGCCACCGGTGCTGTCCTCATGTCCGCCGCGCTCTGTGCCTCCGCCGCCCCGGCCACGTACAAGGACTTCAAGCTTTCCGGCGTGCTGCAGGAAATCCCCGGTCCGTCCGCGCGCTGCGCATCGCATTTCGGGGGCACCATCCTGGGTTTCGGCACCAGCCCGCTGGTCGGCAAGGTCACGTTCCTGGCCAGCGACTGCATCGCGCCGAACGGCACGTCCTACACGTTCAGCGAAGGCAAATTCCTGATCACGACGATGACCGGCGAACTGATCTTCGCCAACTACAGCGGCCAGTTCGTGCCGACGGGCGAGGGCACCAAATTCGTGTTCAGCGGCGCGACGTTCCAGGTGACGGGCGGCACGGGCCGCTACGCCAGGGCGAGCGGCGGCGGCGACATGACGGGCGGCGAGGATATGACGACGGGGCAGGGGACGATCCAGCTGTCGGGCCGGATCCTGGCGAAATAAGCGGATCGCGGATGCGACATGACGGCCGGGATCGCCCGGCCGTCGTCGTTTCGGATCACGACGATCAGAACGAATAGACCAGCGTCAGCGACGTCTGCGTATCCGTATTCTTCTTCGTGTCCGGCACGTTCGTGTCGTTGCGCGCGCTGAACGCGGCCTTCATCTGCATCGTGCCGTTGATCTTGGTGGAGAGCGCGGTCTCGGCGATCGAGTGCATATTCGACGTGCCCCGTTCCACGCTCACGCTCTGGGAAAACGCCGCGGACGGGCTCACGCGCCAGCGCAGCTGGGCCGCGCCGCGCACGGTCACGCCCGATTCGATGCCGCCGGCCGCATTCTCGCCGTGGAAATAGCCCGGACCCACCTCGACGTCGACGGTCTCGTCGTCGCGCTTGAGCAACTGGGTGCCGTAACCGACGCCGACCGAGGAATAGCGGGTGTAGGCGCCGAATTTATCGTTCACGTGCGAGCCCAGCAGGAAGGCGCGGTTGCCGTCCTCCAGCAGCTTGAACGCCGCCTTGGCCGACACCGAATAACGCTCGGCGGAGCGGGTGCGCGTCGTCGTGCCGTCCCCGTTGTGCGTGACGTCTTCCTTGAAATAGCCGCTGACGATGTACTCGTTGCTCCAGTTGGCCATTTCGTGGCGCGCGTCGACCTTGCCGGTCACGGACGTACCTTCGGTGTTGCCCGAGGTCGTGATGGCGCCGAGTTCGGCCGAGGTGTACCAGTTGCTGCCTTCCGGGATCGTCACGGCGGGCGCCTGGGTGAAGTAACTGGACGATGGCACGCTGTCGGCGAGATCGTCCGGAGCGGCCATCGCCGCCCCCGCGCTGGTCAGGGCCAGCACACAAAGCATCAGAGATTTCATGGGCAATCTGTACGGCTGCCTTCCGTCGCCATCGGGAGCGATGCACAGCCTGTCGTTCACGGATCGTCCGTCGGGCTGGAGCCCGCCGGCGGAGGCGACATTGTAGCCCAAAGCGCCGGTCGAAATACTTTCACGCGGAAATTTTACACATTGACCCGCGCGATCGTCCCGACCGATGCGCCAAGTGTTACGTACCCTATAATTGTGTTTGCATTTCTGGGCAACTGTTGCCTAGAATGCTTGCTTTGCCGACATACCGGCGTGCATGTATGAAGGAAGCACATTGATCAGGCTAGTCATCGCCGACGATCATGAGTTGATCCGCGAAGGGATCAAGAAGATCGTACGGCCCTGCGTCGACCTAAAAATCGTCGGCGAAGCCGCAGACTTGAAGCAAGCGATTGCCCTCATCACCCAGGTTCACCCAGACGTCGTGATCCTGGACTTGACCCTGCCCGACTATGACGGGCTGGACGGCCTTGCCGAATTGCGGCGCCATTTCCCCGACCTGCGGGTCGTGATCCTCAGCATGCATCCCGAGGAACGCTACGCGCTCGCCGCGTTGCGGGCGGGTGCGCTCGCCTATGTGTCGAAATCGATGGCCTCCGCCGAACTGGTCGACGCCGTCCGGCGCGCGGCCGCGGGCGGCACCTGGCTGGGTCCGCGCGTCGGCATGTTGCTCGCGCATGAGGCGCGTCCCGGTTTCCGGCCCGCGCACTACAGCCTGACGCCGCGCGAGGCCGAAATCGTCGCACTCATCGGTTCCGGGCTGCAGATCAAGCAGGTTGCGGCCGAACTCGGCATCAGCGTCAGTTCGGTCAACACCTACCGCACGCGTATCTTCCGGAAGATGGGCCTGTCGACGAACGCGGCCCTGATCCGCTACGCCCTGCAGCACGGCCTGGCGGGCTGACCTGCCGTACTGCCCGGCATGTTGTCGTATGGCAACAATGTTAAAGGGTCGCTGTCACAGAATTTGTGACAGCCGTTTCCGTGCAAATGTGTCTTCCCACAGGCCTCCACGGCCCGTCGATGTTAAATCTGTGTAAAACTAGAAGCGGGCCCTGCAGAAGTAAAGACGGTGGGACGCAGGGGCAGGGGCTCGAGCGAATGTTATTGCTTCGCCATCTTAGCTAATATCGGTGCAACTTTTCATGGCCGGGGTGTGCGCTGCACCGGCCACCGATTGCATTGATCACGGGCACGGACCGCCACGCGGACCGGCGCGAACAAGATGACAACAACGCACAAGAGAGAGCAGTCCGGCCGGCACTATGACGTCCTCGTGGCCGAGGACAGCCCGACCCAGGCCCAGCAGCTTGCCCGGCTGCTGGCACAGGATCCCGATTGCCGCGTGCGCCTGGCACCCGACGGCGTCGCCGCGCTCGCCGCGGCGCGCGAACAACCACCCGACCTGGTCATCAGCGACATCGCCATGCCGGCCATGGACGGCTACGCGCTGTGCCGCGCCCTCAAGGACGACGCCCGGCTGAGCGCCGTACCCGTCCTGCTGTTCACCCGGCTCACCAGCCTGCAGGACATCGTGCGCAGCCTCGAGGCCGGCGCCGACGGCTTCGTACGCAAGCCCTACGACGGCGCCCAGCTGCGCGAGCGCGTGAACCGCATCCTGCGCGGCCGCGACGCCGGCGCCGCGGCACGGCCGCTGGAAGTGATGGCGGACGAACGGCGCCACATCTACGAGCTGCTCGTGGCCACCCACGACCAGGCCTTGCGCCTGAACACCGAACTGGACACGCAGCGCAAGGACCTGGCGCGCATGGTCGACTCCCTGGCGCTGCTCGGCACGATCGCCGGCGCGCTCAACGAAGCGGCCAGCGAAGCGGACGTGGCCGGGGCAGCGCTCGACCATCTGCTGCGCATGCCGGCGCTCGCGGGCGCCGCGATCAGCACCGTCGCGCCCGACGGCGCCTGGTGCCTGCTGGCGCAGCGCGGCGCCGCGCCCGATGCCGGTGCCGGTGCCTGCCTGTGCGCGCAGGGCGGCGCGCTCGATGACCCGGCGTCCGTGTGCCTGCCGCTGCTTTCCGGCGAGCGCCGGCTCGGCCTGCTGCATGCGCGTGTCCGGCCGGATGCGTTCGGCGACGACGAACGCAAGCTGCTCGGCGGCGTGGCGCAGCAGGTCGCCCTCGCGCTCGAGCGCGCCCGCCTGTACACGCGCGCCGAGGCGCTCGTCGTCGAACGGACGCAAGCCCTGCGCTCGGAACGCAACCGGTTGTCGGCCGTCGTGGAGACGGCCGGCACGCTCGTGCTGCTGGCGGACCCGGAAGGGCGCATCGTGACGTTCAACCGCGCCTGCGAAGAATCGCTGGGCTGGCGCGCCGACCAAGCCCTGGGCCGGCGCTGCTGGGACGTGGTGCGCGGCGCCGAGGAGCCGGACATCGTGCGCAAGCTGTTCACCGGACTGGCCAGCGATCCGCCGCCGCCGCGGCTGCAGGGCGAATGGCGCACGCCGGACGGGCGCACGCGCAGCATCGTCTGGACCCACACGCTGCTGCGGCGCGAGGACGGCGGCGTGGAATTCGTCCTCGCCACCGGCATCGATGTCACCGAACTGCGCGGCGCCGAGCAACGCTTGCACTACGCCAGCAACTACGACGCCGTCACGGGCCTGCCGAACCGCGACCTGCTGCGCGAGCGCCTGCGCCGGATGAAGGCGCGGGCCAGGAGCGACGGCCGCATGCTCGGCTTCATGCTGCTGCGCTTCGGGCGCATGGCGCTGATCCGCGAAGCCCTCGGCCCGGGCGCCGAACTGGCCTTGCTGCAGGAAGCGGCGGTGCGCCTGCGCGACGTCGGCGCGCATGAATTCGTGGCGCGCTTTTCCGAAGGCGCGTTCGCGCTGGTGCTGGCGGGCGCGGACGCCGAGGAACTCGCGGCCGGCGCGCGCCGCGTACTGGCCGCGCTCAGCGCGCCGTATGCGTACGAGCACGAGGAATTCCACCTCGATCCGAGCATCGGCATCGCCATCTACCCGAACGACGGCGTCGCCTACGAAACGCTGGCCAAAGGCGCGGAAACGGCGCTGCGCCAGGCGGCGGACGGCGTCGGCCAGCGCTACGCCTTCTACCGCCCGGAACTGAACCAGGACGCCAACGACCGCTTCAAGCTGGAAAACGGGCTGCGCCGCGCCATCGAACGGGGCGAGCTCGAACTGCATTACCAGCCGCAGATCGCGGTGGCCGGCGGCGCCATCGCCAGCGCCGAGGCGCTGCTGCGCTGGCGCCATCCGGAGCGCGGCTTCGTCCCGCCGGCGACGTTCATTCCGCTGGCCGAGGAGACGGGGCTGATCCTGGAGATCGGCGAGTGGGTGCTGCACCAGGTGTGCCGCCAGCTCGACACGTGGCGCCGCGCGGGCCTGCCCGTCGTGCCGGTGGCCGTGAACCTGTCGGCGCACCAGTTCACGGAACGGATCCTCGGCACCGTACGGCGCGTGCTGGACGACTGCGGCCTGGCGCCGGGCCTGCTGGAACTGGAGCTGACGGAAAGCGCGTCGATGGCCGACGCCGGCAAGAGCTTCGCGCTGCTGGCCCAGTTGAAGGGATTGGGCATCCGCCTCGCCATCGACGATTTCGGCACCGGCTATTCGAACCTCAACTACCTCAAACGCTTCCCGGTCGACCGCCTCAAGCTGGACCGCTCGTTCGTGCACGAGCTGGAGACGGACCCCGACGACCTCGCGATCGCGCGGGCCGTCATCGCGATGGCCCACGGCCTGCGGCTGTCGGTGGTGGCGGAGGGGGTGGAGACGGCCGGCCAGCTGCAATTGCTGGCGGACCTCGGATGCGATCTCGTGCAGGGCTGGCTGTTCAGCCCCGCCGTGCCGGCGGAGGAATTCGCGGCGATGCTGACGGCCGGGCCGGCGCCGCGCGCCGCGGCGGCCGCCGCGCCGGCTCAGGCGCCGATGTAGACGATCTTGAAGGCGAACAGGGCGGCGATCACCCAGATCACCGGCTTGACCTCGCGCGCGCGGCCCGTCGTCAGCTTCAGCAGGGCGTAGGTAATGAAGCCGAAGGCGATGCCTTCCGCGATCGAATACGTGAACGGGATCACGAGGGCCGTGATCGCGGCCGGCACGGCTTCCGTCGTGTCGTTCCAGTCGATGTCGCCGAGGTCGCGCAGCATCAGGCAGGCGACGAACAGCAGGGCGGGCGCCGTCGCGTAGGCGGGCACCACGCCGGCCAGCGGCGCGATGAACAGGCAGGCGAGGAACATGACGGCCACCGTCAGCGCCGTCAGGCCCGTGCGGCCGCCGGCCTGCACGCCCGCGGCGCTCTCGATATAGGCCGTGGTGCTCGACGTGCCGAGCATGGAGCCGGCGACGATGGCCGCGCTGTCGGCCAGCAGCGCCTTGTTCAGGCGCTCCATCTTGCCTTCGACGAGCAGGCCAGCGCGGCTGGCGACGCCCATCAGCGTGCCGGTCGCATCGAACAGCTCGACGAGGAAGAACACGAGCACCACGTTGATGATGCCGACGCCCAGCGCGCCCTTGACGTCCAGGCGCATCAGGGTCGGCGCGATCGACGGCGGGGCCGAGACGATGCCGTGGAACGTATTCCCGCCGAAGAAGAAGCTGAGGATCGTGACGGCGACGATGCCGATCAGGATCGCGCCGCGCACCTTCAGGCGGTCGAGCGTGACGATCAGCAGGAAGCCGAAGACGGCCATGATGGCCGCGGGCTGGTGCAGGTCGCCGGCCTGCACCAGCGTCGCCGGGCTGGCCACGACGATGCCGGCGCTCTTGAGCGCGATGAGTGCGAGGAACATCCCGAGGCCCACCGTGATCGCCACGCGCAGCGAGCGCGAAATGCCGTTCACGATCAGCGCGCGCAACCCGAACACGGAGACGAGGATGAACAGGCAGCCCGACACGAACACGGCGCCGAGCGCCGCCTGCCAGGGCACCTTCATGCCCAGCACGACGGCGTAGGCGAAATAGGCGTTCAGGCCCATCCCGGGCGCCATCGCGATCGGGTAATTGGCGTACAGGCCCATGACCAGGCTGCCCAGCGCGGCCACGAGGCAGGTGGCGACGAACACCGCGTCCTTGGGCATCCCGGCGTCGCCGAGGATCGTGGGATTGACGAAGATGATGTAGGCCATCGTCAGGAAAGTGGTCAGGCCGGCCAGGATTTCCGTCCTGGCGTCGGTGCCGCTCTGGCGTAGTTTGAATAATTGTTCGAGCATGGTCTCTGGGCTCCGAGGCGTGGTTGCGGACCCGATTATTGTGTATATGCATCACGCGTCCGATGACCGAAGCATAACATCGCGACTTCGCCCGACGAAGCTTTCCCGGCTGCCCGCGCATATTCAGAACAAAAGTTCTTGCGTACGTAATATATTAGGCATACCATCCTGATATATCAGATCAGCTACCCAAGGAGCTACACGACATGACCGCCTTCATGGACCAGGATTTCCTCCTCACGACCGACGTCGCCCGCAAGCTGTACCGCGAAGTCGCCGCCGATTTGCCGGTGATCGACTACCATTCGCACCTGCAGCAGGGCGAGATCGCCGAGCGCAAGAAGTTCCGCAACATCGCCGAACTGTGGCTCGGCGGCGACCACTACAAATGGCGCTTGATGCGCACGGCCGGCGTGCCGGAGGAATACTGCACGGGCGACCGCTCGGACAAGGAGAAATTCCTGGCCTTCTGCAAGGTGCTGCCGCTCGCGATCGGCAACCCGATCTACCACTGGAGCCACCTGGAGCTGCGCCGTATCTTCGGCATCGACCTGGTCATCAACGAGAAGAACGCGGACGCGATCTGGGAACAGGCCAACGCCAAGCTGGCCACGATGGACACGTGGACGTTCCTGGAACAGGCGAAGGTGGAAATCGCCTGCACGACGGACGACCCGGCCGACGACCTGCTGCAGCACGCCGAGATCGCCCGGTCGGCGCTCAAGACGCGCGTGCTGCCGGCCTACCGTCCGGACAAGGCCATGCGCATCAATAATCCCGGCTACGTCGAGTACGTCGCGCGCCTGGCCGACGTCGCCGGCGTGAAGATCGATTCGTTCGCCTCGCTCATCGCCGCGCTGGCGAACCGCGTCGAATACTTCCACGCGCGCGGCGGCCGCATTTCCGACCACGCCATCGACATCCCGCTGCCGGCCGTCGCCGCGACGGCGCAGGAGCTGGACGGCCTGTTCGCCAGGCGCATGAAGGGCGAGCTGCTGGGCGACCTCGAACAGGCGCAGTACCTGCGCGGCCTGCTGGAAGCGATCGGCGCCGTGTACGCGAAATTCGACTGGACGATGTGCTTCCACATCGGCGCCATGCGCAACAATAATCAGCGTATGCTGGAGACGCTGGGGCCGGACACCGGTTTCGACTCGATCTCCGACATGACGACCAGTAACGGCCTGGTCGCGCTGCTGTCGGCGCTCGACGCCCACAAGCAGCTGCCGAAGACGATGCTGTTCAACCTGAACCCCGCGATGAACGAAGTGCTGTCGACGATGATCGGTAACTTCCAGGACGGCAGCGTCGCCGGCAAGGTGCAGTTCGGCCCGGCCTGGTGGTTCAACGACCACAAGCTCGGCAACCTGAACCAGATCGTCGCTTTCGGCAACCATTCCGTGCTCGGCATCTTCGTGGGCATGGTGACGGATTCGCGCAGCTTCGCGTCGTACCCGCGCCACGACTACTTCCGCCGCCTCGTGTGCCGCCAGCTGGGCGAATGGGTCGCCGCCGGCGAGTATCCGGAAGACTTCGATGCACTCGCCACGATCGTGCGCGGCATCTGCTACGAGAACGCCAAGAACTATTTCAAGCTCTGATTGGGCAACCATGCAAAAAGTAATCTGCATTCACCCGGACGACAGCATGCTGGTCGCCCTGGCCGACCTGGCGCCGGGTGACGTCGTGACGTGGAACGGGGAGAACATCCTCGTGTCGACGCCCGTCAAGACCAAGCACAAGCTGGCGCGCCGCGCCTTCGCCGAGGGCGACCTGCTGTCCATGTACGGCGTCGTCGTGGGCAAGGCCACGCAGGCCATCCGCAAGGGCGAAGCCGTCACGACCGACAACCTCGCCCACTACGCGTCGGAAGTCGAGATCGGGGACAGCAAGCCGTACACCTGGACGCCGCCCGACGTGGCCGACCTCAAGGAAGCGACGTTCGACGGCGTCGTGCGCGCCGACGGCCGCGTGGGCACCGCGAACTACTGGCTGATCTTCCCGCTCGTGTTCTGCGAGAACCGCAACGTCGAGCACCTGCGCAACGCCCTCGAAGGCCCGCTGGGCTATTCCACCAACGACCTCGCGGCGCTCACGTTCCAGCTGCTGGGCGAGGACATGGAAGCGCCGAAGGCGGTGGTCCGTCCGTTCCCGAACGTGGACGGCGTGCGGATCATCACCCACAACGGCGGCTGCGGCGGCACGCGCGCCGATGCGCGCTCGCTGTGCAAGATCCTGTCCGCGTATGCCGACCACCCGAACGTGGCCGGCGTCACCGTGTTCTCGCTGGGCTGCCAGAATGCGCAGATCGGCATGTTCAAGGATGCCCTCGCCAAGCAGAATCCGGACTTCGCCAAGCCCGTGCTGATCTACGAACAGCAGCAGTGGGACAGCGAGGAAAAGATGATGAAGGCGGTCCTGCAGGACACGCTGGCGAACCTGAAGGATGCGAACAAGGTCCAGCGCCAGCCGGTGCCGCTGTCGCACCTGAAGATCGGCGTGAAGTGCGGCGGCTCCGACGGTTTTTCCGGCATCTCCGCCAACCCGGCCATGGGGTATGTGTCGGACATGGTCGTCGCCGTGGGCGGTTCGTCGATCCTCGCCGAGTTCCCGGAACTGTGCGGCGTCGAAGCGAGCCTGATCGAGCGCTGCGTCGAGGACGACGACAAGCGCCGCTTCCTCGGCATGATGCGCGACTTCGAACAGCGCGCGCTGGCCGTCGGCACGCATTTCGCCGACAATCCGAGCCCCGGCAATATCCGCGACGGCCTGATCACGGACGCGATGAAATCGGCCGGCGCCGCGAAAAAGGGCGGCACGTCGCCGATCGTCTCCGTGCTGGACTACGGCGAGCAGACCGACAAGCAGGGCTTGTCCCTGCTGTGCACCCCGGGCGGCGACGTCGAATCCGTGACCGGCATGGTGGCGTCGGGCGCGAACGTCGTGCTGTTCTCGACCGGCCTCGGCACCCCCACCGGCAACCCGATCGTCCCCGTGCTGAAAATCTCCAGCAACAGCCGGGTGGCGACGAAGCTGTCCGACCTGATCGACTACGACTGCGGTCCGATCATCGAAGGCGAGCCGCTGCCCGACGTGGCGAAGGGCCTGTTCGCCATGGTCGTCGACACCGCGGGCGGCAAGTACAAGTGCAAGGCCGACCGCCTGCAGCAGTACGACTTCATTTTCTGGAAACGCGATATTTCCCTGTAAGGCGAGACATATGAACCAACTCCGTCGTCAAGCGCCGTTCGCGCTGCCCGTCAAGATCCTGCAATTCGGCCAGGGCAATTTCATGCGCGGCTTCTTCGACTGGCAGGTCGACCTCCTGAACGAACGTACGGGCCTGAACGCGGGTGTCGTCGTCGTGCGGCCGCGCGGCGGCTCCGCGACGCCGCTGCTGGACGTGCAGGACGGCCTGTTCACCGTCCTCGTGCGCGGCCTCGACGAAGCCGGCCTGCCGGTCAAGCAATACCGCAAGGTCGAATGCGTGCAGCGCGAAATCGACCCGGCCACGATGTATGGCGACTATCTCGCGCTGGCCGCGAATCCGGACCTGCGCTTCGTCGTCTCGAACACGACGGAGGCGGGCATCACCGTCAACGACACCGACCGCGTCGACGACGCGCCGCCCGTGACGTTCCCGGCCAAGCTCACGCAACTGCTGTTCAAGCGCTTCAGCGCATTCGCCGGCGCCCAGGACAAGGGCCTCGTGCTGCTGCCCTGCGAACTGATCGACAAGAACGGCGCCGCGCTCAAGGACGCCGTGCTGCACTATGCGCGCCTGTGGCGGCTGCCGGCCGGCTTCGCGGCGTGGATCGGCGACGCCTGCACGTTCTGCAATACACTCGTCGACCGCATCGTGACCGGTTATCCGGCCGCCGACGCCGAGCAGATCGGGCGCGAACTCGGTTACGCCGACCCGTTCCTCGTGGCGGCTGAATACTACTACCTGTTCGTGATCCAGGGCCCGGCGACGGTCGCCGAGGAACTGAAGCTGGCCGGCAGCGGCTTGAACGTCAAGCTCGTCGACGACATCACGCCCTACAAGAAGCGCAAGGTGGGCATCCTGAACGGCGGCCATACGACGCTCGTGCCGGTCGCGCTGCTGGCCGGCCTGGAAGCCGTCGGTCCGGCCGTCGACGACGCGCAGGTGGGCAGCTTCCTGCGTGCCGCCATCGATGAAGAAATCATCCCGGCGCTGGAGATGGACCGTGCGGAACTGGAGGCGTTCGCCGCCGACGTGCTGCGCCGCTTCCGCAACCCGGCCATCCACCACCGCCTCGCGTCGATCGCGCTGAACAGCTGGAGCAAGTTCGCCGCGCGCGTGATGCCGCAACTGCTGCGCTACGCCGACCTGCACGACGGCCGCCTGCCGCGCCGCCTCGTGCTGGCCATGGCCGCGACGATGGTGCTGTACCGCGGCGGCGTCATCGACCTCGCCGACGACGCCGCCACGCTGGCATGGTTCCGCGCCGGCTGGGACAAGGTGGCGGCCGGCGCATGGACGCTGGACGACCTGGCACGCGGCTGGCTCGGCCACGCCGCGCTGTGGGGCCGCGACCTGAACGAGGTGCCGGGCCTGGCCGCGCAACTGGCGGCGAACCTGCGCGCCATCGAGCAGCAGGGCATCCGCACGCTGCTGCCGTAAAAAAAACCGTCGTCCCCGCGCAGGCGGGGACCCAAGTCTTGCGGCAATAGCCGAGAAATCAGGTTCCTGCCTGCGCAGGAACGACGAATTTCGCGGCAATCGCCGAAAACCGGGCTCCTGCCCGCGCGGGAACGACGAGTTATTTCATTCATTTTTCAGAGGCCGCCGGCGCATCCGCGCCCAACGGTCCGGGGTTCTTGCGCGCCGAAACCGGCGCCGGAGGAGGCATCATGAACAAACTGAAAGGCATGCGCTGGTGGATGGTGGGGCTGGTCACGCTCGGCCTGATCGTCAACTACCTGGCGCGCAACACGCTGTCCGTCGCGGCGCCGACGATGATGGCCGACCTGCACATCGACACGAAGCAGTACTCGTACATCGTCGTCGCGTGGCAGGTCTGCTATGCCGTCATGCAGCCGGTCGCCGGTTTCGTGCTGGACGCGATCGGCACCAAGATCGGTTTCGCCATGTTCGCGTTCGCGTGGTCGCTGGCCTGCGCCTGCGCCGCGCTGGCGTCCGGCTGGCAGAGCATGGCGTTCTTCCGCGGCCTGCTCGGGCTGACGGAGGCGGCCGGCATCCCGGCCGGCGTCAAGGCGACGACGGAATGGTTCCCGGCCAGGGAGCGTTCGGTCGCCATCGGCTGGTTCAACATCGGCTCGTCGATCGGCGCCCTATGCGCACCGCCGCTCGTCGTGTGGGCGATCCTGCACGCGGGATGGCAATGGGCGTTCGTCATCGTCGGCGTGCTGGGCGCCGCCTGGACCGTGCTGTGGATGGTGTTCTACAAGCACCCGCGCGACCAGAAGCTGCTGTCCGATGCGGAGCGCGACTACATCCTCGCGGGCCAGGAAGCGAAGCACCAGGACAGCGGCGCGAAAGCGTCGTGGCGCGAGATCGTGCGCAACCGGAATTTCTGGTCGATCGCGATCCCGCGCTTCCTGTCCGAGCCGGCCTGGCAGACCTTCAACGCGTGGATCCCGTTGTACATGGCGACGGAACGCCACATGGACCTGAAGGAGATCGCGGCGTTCGCCTGGCTGCCGTTCCTGGCCGCCGACATCGGCTGCGTGCTGGGCGGCTATCTGTCGCCGTTCGTGCACCGGCACTTCAACGTGTCGCTGTTCGGCTCGCGCAAATGGGTCATGGCGTTCGGTTCCCTGTGCATGATCGCCCCGGGCTGCATCGGCCTCGTGGCGAGTCCGTACACGGCGATCTTCCTGCTCTGCATCGGCGGCTTCGCCCACCAGACCTTGTCCGGCGCGCTGTACGCGATCACCTCCGACGTCTTCGGCAAACACGAGGTGGCGACCGCCACCGGCCTGGCCGGCATGTCCGGCTACCTGGGCGCGACCTTGTTCACGCTGGTGTTCGGCGTCGTGGTCACGCGCGTGGGCTACAGCCCGATGTTCGTCGTGCTGGCCGTGTTCGACGTGCTGGCGGCGATCGTCGTCTGGACCCTGGTGCGCGACGGCGGCCCGCGCGCGCCTTCGACGACGGCTGCGCCGGCCATCGCCGAGCCCCGGTAATCTCTCTGCGGTACACTCTCCGGCCCCGACAACCACATGAACGAGCGACAAGGATTAACGATGGCAGCACACACCGTCTACGCGATCGGCGAATGCATGATCGAACTGCAGCGCAGCGGCGAAGGAGCTGGCGGCACGATGGATTACCGCTTCGGCGGCGACACCCTGAACACGGCCGTGTACATGGCGCGCCTGCTCGATCCGGCCGTCGCCAACGTCGCGTACGTGACGGGCCTGGGCGTGGACGGCATGTCCGCCGAGATGCTGGCCGCGTGGGAGCGCGAAGGGATCGACACCGCGTGCGTGCAGCGCCTGCCCGACCGCCTGCCGGGCATCTACATGATCGAGACCGATCCCGACGGCGAACGCCGCTTCCACTACTGGCGCCGCGATTCCGCCGCGCGCCACTGGCTGCACGCGCCGGACGCGGGCAGGGTGCTCGTCCAGCTGGCGCGTGCGCGCATGGTCTATTTGTCGGGCATCAGCCTGGCGATCCTGGCGCCGGCCGACCGCGAACTGCTGATCGCGGCGCTGGCCCAGTGCCGCGCGGCCGGCGGCAGCGTCGTGTTCGACAATAACTACCGGGCGCGCCTGTGGGAAGACGCCGCGACGGCGCGCGACGTCTACGACCGCGTGCTGGCCCATGCGGACATCGCGCTGCTCACGCTGGACGACGAGGTGGCGCTGCACGGCGCGACCGACGCGCACGGCGTCGTCGAGCGCACGCGCGCGCTGGGCGTGGGCGAAATCGTCGTCAAGTGCGGCGGCGCGCCGTGCGTCGTGTGGCATGACGGCTGGACGTACGCGGTCGCGCCCGAACCCGTGCGGGACGTGATCGACACGACGGCCGCCGGCGATTCGTTCGGCGCCGGCTACATGGCGGCGCGCCTGTCCGGCCACGGACCGGAAGCCGCCGCCCGCGCCGGCCACCGCCTGGCCGGGACCGTGATCCGCCACCGCGGCGCGATCATCCCGCGCGCCGCCATGCCGGCAACCGAATAGCGCGACTGGACGCCCGAGTTTCGCTACACTTCCGACCATGAACATCCTGACCCCACCTTCCGACGTGGTCGAGGCCGAAAACGGCTTGAGCGCGTCGCGCCGCGTCTACCTGTGCCTGCGCCGGCGCATCGTCGAAATGACCATGCTGCCGGGCGCGCGCGTCGTCGAGCGCGACATCGCCGAGGAGTTCGGCACGAGCCGCACCCCCGTGCACGAGGCCGTGCAGCGCCTGGCCGACGAGGGCCTGATCGAGATCGTGCCGCGCTCGGGCACGTTCGTCGCCCGCATCCCGCTCGACGCGCTGGATGAGGCCAACCTCGTGCGCCACGCGCTCGAGACGGCGATCATCGAGAAGGCGGCGGAACGTGTCGGCCCCGACGACGCGGCCCGCCTGCGCGCGATCCTGGGCGAGCAGGAGGCCGCCATCACGGCCAACGACTTCGGCACGTTCCACCGCACGGACGAGCGCTTCCACGCGCTGCTGGCCGAGCTGTCCGGCTATCCGGGCGTATGGCCGATCATCCAGCAGGCCAAGACGCAGATGGACCGCTACCGCCAGCTCACGCTGCCGCTGGAAGGCCGCATGGCCGGCGTGCTGGAAGAGCACCGCGCCGTCGTCGAGGCCATCGAGGCGCGCGATCCGGCACGGGCCGTCGCCGCCATGCGCGAACATCTGGACCACGTGATGCCGGTGCTGGAAATCACCCGCAAGCTGCGGCCGGAGTTCTTCACGACCCACCTCGACACCCGTCCCGCGCGCTGAGCGGGCGTCCCGATGGCGCGCCCGGCCTGGGTTCCGCGCGACCGATTTGCTACCATGGTGACTTGTTCACTAAAATGAAGTCAGCCATGCCCAATAACAAGCGCCCGGCCAAGGGCCAGTCGGCCCAGCCCAACCGCAAACCCGCCGCCAAGCCGGTGGAAGCGGATCCCGACGAGCTGGCCCAGAACCTCGTCGACCTGGCGCTCGAGATCGCCGAGCGCGAGTCCGCCGACGCCTCGACGCTCGACGCGCGCAGGCAAGACCTCACGGTATTGATCCGGCGGCTGCTGCGGCGCAAGCAGGACGACGTGCTGCACGGCGCCATCGAGGTGGCGCGCTACACGGATGCCGACTGCTGCCGCCTGCTGCGCGACCGCGTGGAAGAGGAGGCCGCCACGCTGCACCTGCGCGGCGAGAGCAAGGATGGGATCGAAGCCGGCGAACTCGAGATCGACGCCTTCATGATTCCGCTGTTCGTGCACAGCACGGGCGGCATCGACCAGGCCGCCGTGTTCCGCGACGATGCCGATTACGAGGCCCTGATGGACAGCTTCCGCTCGGCCGGCCTGGCCAGCGCGGGCACGCGCATCGTCCTCGTACGCCACCTGTACGACCTGGACGCCGTCGACCGCATCCGCTACAGCGAGCTGCAGGAGATGCTGCGGGAAGCCGCGCAGGCGCTGCGCTCGCGCAAGCTCGTGCCCACGCCCGCCATCGAGGCGAGCATGCGGCCCTGGCCGGCCGGCGACTACGGGCCGGACGAGGAGGCGATGGAATTGCGCTTCCTGCTCGGTTTCGCGCTGAAGGCGGCCGACGATCCGTTCTATCACGTGCCGGCCGACGAGGCGGCGGCGGACGCGTATTTCGAAGGGCGCATGGCCCGCTACCGCATGTGGGCGGGCAGCGTCGCGCCGCTGCTGCAGCGCTGCCTGTCGGTCCACCCGGCGGAAGTGGCGCTGAATTTCCTGTACCAGGACCTGTTCTACGGCGCCAAGGAGCAGGGCGTGGCCGAGCTGGGCATGCTCGCGACGCTGTCCGAAGTCAACCAGCGGCTGGACGAACAGCAGCGCGCGCCGGAGCGCATCAAGGCCGTCGTCGCGCCGGTCGAGACCAACGG
Source organism: Massilia luteola (assembly GCF_034420155.1). Taxonomy (NCBI): domain Bacteria; kingdom Pseudomonadati; phylum Pseudomonadota; class Betaproteobacteria; order Burkholderiales; family Oxalobacteraceae; genus Massilia; species Massilia luteola. The sequence continues at coordinate 254,236 of NZ_JAXOFN010000002.1, read as the reverse complement.
CGATCCCGTGCTGCGCATCAACCTGTATCCGCTGGACGGCGGCGCGCCGCTCGCCACCGTCGACAAGCCGCTGGACCTGGCCGCCGACCTGTCGGCCGACCTCGCCGACTTGTGCGACGCGCTCGGCACCGTCGGCCTCGACGGCGTGCTGCTGGCGCGCGGCTTCGACGCCGCCGGCGAGCCGGAAGACGCGGAACCCTATCTTTCGGCCTGAGCCGGTTCGGCCGGCCCGGCCGGCCGGCCGGCGCCTCGCCTGCATCCCCGGCCGCGCCGCCCGGCGCGACCTTCTCCCTCTGAAATGACGTCTTTTCGGGCCCCCGGACCGCCCGGTTTCTCGTCGTTTCGCAAGCGCGAATGATGCGATTTCGTAGTGTTTTTTCCTGCCTCCCCGTAGGAGGGAGCCTACATGGCTGAGCACCGTGCCGAGCTCTCCTAGGGAGACCCGGACCCTGCCGGTACGAGCGGGTTTCTTGATATAAATATTGCAATGCATAAATGAAAAACTTAAGAATTTTGCATGATACGATGCACTGGTCCGGCATCTGATCTGTCGGTGTTTTCCAGAGCATCGAAGCATCAGTGGCTGGCCTTGAATCCAGATCAACTAGAACGCCCCAAGGCGAAAGGAAATCAACATGCCGACCCTGATCGTGTTTTGCCATCTGCGCTGGGACTTCGTCTTCCAGCGCCCCCAGCACCTCATGACTCGCCTGGCGGAACACTACCGAATCCTGTTTGTCGAGGAGCCGGTGTATGACGAGGGCGAGGCGCACCTGAAGAAGACGGCCGTCGCGCCGAACATCACGGTGTGCCAGCCGCATACCGGCATCCAGGCACCCGGCTTCCACGACGACCAGATCCCCACGCTGCAGACGCTGCTGGCCGACCTCGTCCCGGAAGGCGAGCGCCCCGTCGTCTGGTTCTACACGCCGATGGCCCTGCCGCTGCTGCAAGGCTTCGATCCGGCGCTCGTCATCTACGACTGCATGGACGAACTGGCCGCCTTCAAGAATGCCCCGAAACAGCTGCTGCAGCGCGAGAACGCGCTGCTGAACATCGCCGACCTGTGCTTCACCGGCGGCCCGAGCCTGTACCAGTCCAAGCGCGACCGCCACGCCAACGCGCATTGCTTCTCGAGCAGCGTCGACGCCAAACACTTCCAGAAGGCCCTCGACCGCGACGACAGCCATCCCGAGCAGGCGCACCTGGCACGTCCCCGCCTGGGCTTCTACGGCGTGATCGACGAGCGCTTCGACACGGAGCTCATCAAGCAGGTCGCCGCGGCGCGCCCCGGCTGGCAGATCGTGCTCGTCGGCCCCGTCGTCAAGATCGACCCGGCCAACCTGCCGCGCGCGGACAATATCCACTACATGGGACAGCGCACCTATGAACAGCTGCCGCAGTTCCTGGCCGGGTGGGACGTCTGCCTGCTGCCGTTCGCGCTGAACGAGTCGACCAAATTCATCAGCCCGACCAAGGTGCTGGAATACATGGCGGCCGAATTACCGTCCGTCAGCACCCCGATCACGGACGTGAAGGTGCCATACGGCGACGTCGTCGCCATCGCCGACACGCCGGAAAAATTCATCGTGGCCTGCGACCGCATGCTGGCGATGACGGCCGAGCAAAAGACGGCCCTTACGGAGCGCATGCGCGCCATCGTCGCCGGCACGTCGTGGAACCTGACGGCCACCAAGATGCACCAGCTGATCCAGACGACCGCGCCGAGCAACAAGGCGCAGCGCTTCATCGCCCGCGCGGAAGAAGCGGACTTCGACGCCGTCGTCAGCGCCGAGAACGTCAACCCGCTGCCGATCGCGGCGCTGGCGGCGCGCATGACGCCGAAGGACGGCATGGCGAAGGCCGCCGGCTGACCCCGCGGTTGCGGCACGATCGTCGCCGCGGCGTTATGCCGGCAATAACCGGACGGTGATAGTGGGGCGGGGCCGGTTGCGCTATGTTGCAGGACATATAGCGCAACCCGGCCCCGACATGTCCAGAGAAATCATCGACACCCATCTGATCCGCATCCTGCACACCCTGATGGAAGAGGGCAGCGTGTCGCGCACCGCCGACCTGCTGGGGCAGACCCAGCCGGCCATCAGCGTGGCGCTGCGGCGCCTGCGGACGATCACCGGGGATCCCCTGCTGGTGCGCAGCGGTAACCGCATGGTGCCGACCGTGCGCGGCCTGGCGCTCATCGGGCCGGCGAGCCAGGTGCTGCGCGGCGTCGACGACATCCTGCGCCCGGCCGACGGATTCGATCCGCGCGTCGCCGACCAGACGTTCCGGATCGCCTCCCCGGACTATCTCGACGTATTCTTTGTCCCGGCCATCGTCGACCGCCTGCGCCGCCAGGCGCCCAACGCCAGGATCGAGTTCACGCACCTGCTCGCGGGCGGCGGCTACGAACGGGGCCTGGAAAGCGGATTCGTCGACCTCGTGATCGGCAACTGGCACACGCCGCCGGAACACCTGCACCTCCAGCCGCTGTGCGACGACGAACTGGTGTGCCTGATGCGGGACACCCATCCGATCGCGCCCGGCGCCCTCGACACGGCGGCCTTTGCCGCGGCGGACCACCTGACCGTCACGACGCACGGCGGCGCCGGTCCGGGCACGATCGACATGGCGCTGCGCAGCGCCGGGTTGCGGCGCAACGTCGTCGCGACCTTGCCGTATTTTTGCGCCGCGCCGTATGTGCTGGTGAAGTCCGACCTGATCTTCACGACGACGCGCTCGTTCGCACGCCATTACGCCGAGTTCCTGTCGCTGCGCGTGGAACCCTTGCCCACGGCCGCGCCGGCGCTGCGTTACTACCAGCTCTGGCACGACCGCACGCACCGGGCGCCGGCGTCGAAATGGCTCAGGGACCTGGTCGCCCACGCGACCACCGACCAGCTCGGCCTGAGCGCGCACGTGCGGAACAGATCAACGCGCTGATCATTGTTCTGATCAGTAACGATACGTGGATTGTTATCGATACAATCCACGGATGCGAATCCAAACATTCCTCATCACGCTCCTGCTCGCACTCGTGTGCGGCCGCGCGGGCGCGCAAGGCGCGGCAACCTGGATCTGGTATCCGGGCGACTTCGAAATCTGGCTGAGCAACAAGATGCAGGCCCAACGCGTCGAACGCGACGTCGCCTGGCCGCCGTTCTGGCGGCTCTACAGCCACCAGCCACAGGTGAACTTCGCGCGGCAAGTGGATCTCGCCGAGCCGGAAGACATCGCCGTCACCGTCGAGGGGACGTACAACGTCGCCATCGACGGCCGCTTCGTCCACGGCGACCAACGGCATATCGAGGTCCCGGCCGGCAAACACACGCTGAATATCCAGGCCTACAATCCGGCGTCGCCGCCGGCCGTCCTGGTGCAGGGCAAGACCATCCGCTCGGACGCGTCGTGGACGGTCGGGCCGCGGCCCGGCATGCCGGCACCCGGCGGCGCCGTGCATGCGGCCCACTGGAATTTCGACACGGCCGACAACCCGCCGTCGCACTACCGGCTGGCGACGCGCGAGGTGCGCCCCACCGCCGTCACGCGCGGGGACCACGCGATCCTCGTCGACTTCGGTGCGGAAACGACCGGCTTCGTCAAGCTGAAGAACCTCGCCGGCAGCGGCCGCGTGACCCTGTACTACGGCGAATCGCGCGAGGAGGCATTGTCGGAAGCCGGCGCCGAAACGCTCGACACGTTCACGCTGGCTAACCACCGGGGCGACTTCACGGCCCCCACGTCGCGCGCGATGCGCTACGTGAACATCCGCCTCGACCCCGGCCTGCGCGTGGGCGACGTCACGCTCCTGTACGAATACCTGCCCGTCGCGCACCGCGGCAGCTTCCGCAGTTCCGACGATGAACTGAACCGGATCTGGGACGTGGCGCAGCGTACGCTGGAACTGAACACGCGCGAATTCTTCATCGACGGCATCAAGCGCGACCACTGGGTCTGGTCCGGCGACGCCGTGCAGGCGTACCTGATGAACTATTACGCCTTCTTCGACAGCGATACGGTCAAGCGGACGACGTGGGCGCTCAGGGGCGCCGACCCCGTCGACATGCACATCAACACGATCCTCGACTACTCGCTGTACTGGTTCATCGGCATCCGCGACTATTACCAGTACACGGGCGACGACGGGTTCGTGAAGACCATCTATCCGCGCATGGTCTCGCTGATGGATTTCGTGCTGGCGCGGCGCGGCGCCGACGGCATGCTGGCGGGGCAGCCGGGCGACTGGGTCTTCGTCGACTGGGCCGACATGCCGAAGGATGGCGAACTGACCGTCATCCAGCTGCTGTTCGCGCGCAGCCTGGACGCGATGGCCGATTGCGCGGCGCTCGCCCACGACGAGGCGAAGGCCGCCACGTACCGCCGGCTCGCCACCGAACTCAAGGCGAAGATCCGGGCGGCGTTCTGGGACCCGCAGCGGCAGGTCTTCATCCACGGCCGCAAGGACGGCAAGACGAACCCGCTGGTCACGCGTCATCCGAACATGTTCGCGCTGCTGTTCGGCTACCTGGACGACGCGCAGGCGGCCGCCGTCCGGCGTAACGTACTCATGAGCGGCGAGGTGCCGAAGATCACGACGCCGTATATGCGGTTCTACGAACTCGCCGCCCTGGCGGAAAGCGGGCAGCAGGCCTATGTCACGGACCAGATCAAGGATTACTGGGGCGGCATGCTGCGCGCGGGCGCGACGTGTTTCTGGGAACAGTACGATCCGAAGGTCCAGGGCGCCGCGCGCTATGCGATGTACGGCAAGCCCTTCGGCATGAGCCTGTGCCATGCGTGGGGTGCGAGCCCCTTGTACCTGCTTGGCAAGTACTACCTGGGCGTGAAACCGACGCAGCCCGGTTATGCGGCATATGTCGTGGAGCCCAACCTCGGCGGCCTGCGCTGGATCGAAGGGAAGGTGCCGACGCCGCACGGTGACATATCGGTGTTCGCCGACACCCGGCGGATCGAGGTGACCGCCGTCGCCGGCGATGGCGTGCTGCGCTTCACGAGCGCGACGACTCCCCGCAGCAAGGACGGTGCGATTCGCCACGTCGCCGACCGGCGCTACGAAATGACGCTGGAGGGCGGCAAGACCTATGTCGTCGAACGGGCGGATTGACGGCGCCCCCGTTCAGCCGCCGTCCGCTTCCACGATACGGATAGGGCGGGTACCGATCCTCGCCCCCGTCACGGCATCCACGGCGACGGGTTCGATGTCCGTTCCCGCGCCGGCATCCACGAAGCGCGTCAGTGCGCCGCCGCCGCGGTGTCGACGTCCCCATGCGCCGAGCATGAACAGCACCGGCAGGAAATCACGGCCGGCGGGCGTCAGCACATACTCCTCCCGCGGCGGCCGCTCGGAATAGTTGCGCTTTTCCAGTAGTCCCTCATCCGTCAAATCGGTCAGGCGCCGCGTCAGGATGCCCGGCGCGATCCCGAGACTCTTGCGAAACTGGTCGAAACGGGTGAGGCCGGCGTGCGCGTCCCGGAGGATCAATATGCTCCATGCATCCCCCGCAACGGCCAGCGTGCGGGCGATCGGACAAGGGGAATCACAAGAATTCTTGGCATTCATTCGACTTAATTCTCTTTTGGTAGTGACTTGGTTTCATTTTGGAAGTATAGTCAGTATTAAATCGGTAGTAAATGGCCGGGAATGGCCGCACATCAAACGGAGGTTCGGATGAACATGAAGAAAGCGTCGGGCGTCGCCCTTGTCACGGGAGCGTCTTCCGGTATCGGTGAGGCGACCGCGCGGCGGCTCGCACAGGCCGGGTACACAGTCTACGGCACCAGCCGGCGCGGCACGGCGTCCGGCAGCCAGCCGTGCGACCTGCTCGCGCTCGACGTGACGAGCGACGCATCCGTGGACGCTGCCGTCGCGGAAGTGATACGCCGCGAAGGCCGCATCGACCTGCTCGTCAACAACGCCGGTTTCGGTGTCGCGCCCGCGGCGGCGGAGGAGAGCTCGCTCGACCAGGCGCGCGCGGTGTTCGATACCAACTTCTTCGGGATCGTGCGGATGACCCGCGCCGTCGTGCCGCACATGCGGCGGCAGGGCCGGGGCCGCATCGTCAACATCGGGTCGGTGCTGGGTTTCCTGCCGATGCCGTACATGGCGTTGTATTCCGCGACCAAACACGCCGTCGCGGGCTATTCGGAATCGCTCGACCATGAATTGCGCACCATGGGCATCCGCGTCTCGGTCGTCGAGCCGGCCTATATCAACACGCCGTTCGACGCGAACCTGATGCAACCGGACGCGCCGCTCGACGTGTATCGTGAGATCCGCGCGGCCGTGTCGACGCGGGTCAAGGAAGTGCTCGTCGGCGCGGACGGGCCGGACGTCGTCGCCGCTGCCGTGCTGAAGGCGGCCATCGCCGACAACCCGAAACGCCATTACACGCCCGGTGCCGCCGGCCGCCTGCAGTTGCTGCGCAGATTCGCGCCCGCCCCGATGGTGGATGCGGGTGTGCGCAGGGACCTGAGACTCGGCGCATGAGCGGACTCACCGTGGAACAGGACACAATGAAAGCATTCGTCATCGATCGCTATGGCAAGGACGTGGCGCTGCGGGCCGCCGACGTGCCGGTCCCCGAGCCGCGCGACACGCAGGTACTGGTGCGCATCCATGCGGCCGGCGTCAACTTGCTGGATGCGAAAATCAGGCGCGGCGAATTCAAACTCATCCTGCCGTACCGTCCCCCGTTCATCCTGGGCCATGACCTGGCCGGCGTCGTGGTTCGCGTGGGCAGCCGGGTCACGGGATTCCGGCCCGGCGACGAGGTGTACGCGCGCGCCGCTGACCGCGCCATCGGTACCTTCGCCGAATTCATCGCCGTCGATGAAAGCGATCTGGCGATCAAACCCGGCAACATCGGCATGGAGGATGCCGCGTCGATTCCGCTGGTGGGCCTGACGGCCTGGCAGGCGCTCGTCGACACGGCCGGCCTCGCGAAGGGCCAGAAAGTGTTCATCCAGGCGGGTTCCGGCGGTGTCGGCACGTTCGCGATCCAGCTGGCCAAGCACATCGGCGCGACGGTCGCGACGACGACCAGCGCGGGCAATATCGACCTGGTGAAAAGCCTCGGCGCCGATATCGTGATCGATTACCGGAAGGACGATTTCGAACACGTGCTGCGTGACTACGACGTGGTCTTGCACAGCCAGGACGCCAAACATCTCGAGAAATCATTGCGCATCCTGAAGAGCGGGGGCCGCCTCGTCTCGATTTCCGGCCCGCCGGACCCACGCTTCGCGAAGGACGCCGGCTTGCCGTGGTTCGTGGCGCTCGCCACGCACTTGCTGAGCTTTGGCGCCAGGCGAAAGGCGCGGGCACGCAACGTCGGCTATTCGTTCCTGTTCATGAAGCCGAACGGCGACCAGCTGCGCCGGATCGCGAGCCTCATCGAATCGGGTGCGATACGCCCGGTCGTGGACCGGGTTTTCCCATTCGACGCCGCCGACGCGGCCCTGGCCTACGTGGAACAGGGCCATGCGAAAGGCAAGGTCGTCGTCAAGATGGGCTAAGACGCCTCCCAAACCTCTTACTTGCCCAGAGAGCAACAACATCGTACACTGGGCCGTGTCGGTCGTACGTTATCGGCCAGCCGGCACAGACTCGATGACCGATCTTTGCGAAAACGGCGGGCACGATCGATCGGCATCGATATGTTTATTCAAGGAGAAGACGATGCGACTGCTGCTGCCGTTCCTGCTCGCCGTTGTCGCCCATGGCGCCAGCGCAAACCCGCCCAGCTTCAGCCTGTATTCGGCCTTTACCGGACATGACAACTGCCTCGATATCGTCAAGGCGGAGAATCGGGATCAGTTACACATGACCCGTTGCGGTCCGTACACGGGCCAGATGTGGGAGCTTGTGCCGGACGCCGGCAACAGCTTTGTGCGTCTGCGGACGCGCTTTACTGGCGAGGATATGTGCCTGGACGTGGTCAATGACGGCAACAATAGTCAGGTGCACATGGCGTCCTGCGCCAACGTGACGGGCCAGCAATGGCACATGGATCAGACGGGTCCAGACCACGGCGTACGGTTGTGGAACGAATTCACGGGCCAGGGCAAATGCCTGGATATCGTCAACGATGGCAGCGGACGCGTACACCTTGCATCGTGCGGCGATTATTCGGGCCAGTACTGGAACAAACGCAGCAGGCGGCGTGGTTAAATTTCGGGGATTTTCCAGCTTGGTAAGAAGATGCTGTGCGGCGGCCAACGGCCGGGCTCCGCCAAAAGCAGTCGGTTGCCGGGCATGGCGTCCTGCCGGTTTCCGAACACGTTTATGTCGCTAACATTGGGCGCGCAGACCTTATCAACCGACGCCGAGAGAAGCGAATTATTTACTTTGACCTATGATCCGGATCGCTATCACATCGTTTCTCGCATTCGGCCTCGACCGTCTTTCAAAGATCATTATCGTTGACTGGCTCAACCTGATATCCGTCCAGACGATCCCCGTTTTTCCGCCTTACCTCAGTTTCGTAATGGCCTGGAACAAAGGGGTCAATTTCGGTTTCCTGAACAGTTTCGATGCCCGTTGGCTGCTGGTTGCCATCAGCATCGTCGTCTCGTTGGCGCTGATCCTATGGGCGCGCAACAAGTCGGGATGGGTCTTGATACTGGCGTCCGGCGCAGTGGCGGGCGGCGCACTCGGCAATGCCTACGACCGCATTGTCTACGGCGCGGTTGCCGACTACATCAACGTGAGTTGCTGCGGGATCAACAACCCATATTCGTTCAATGTCGCCGACGTGTTGATTTTCGGTGGCGCGATTTTCCTTGCTCTCGGCTACGAGGCCGAAAAACGGCGCGGCGATCCGGCAGCCCCGATACGCGGTGGACAGAGCTAGACTTCTGAATTGCGAACTTGCGCGGTCGATGCGCCAGTCATACGTTCGTAGTCTGGTGGTCAAAGCGACGAAACGCGAGCGGCCATCCAGTGCATACGAAATTATAAAACAAACAATTAACGCAATGATTCGTCGTCGGCAGGCTGACTTGTGGGCAATTTGGCATTAATTTATATAAGAACAATGATGGCGCGTAAATGAATACGAATTCAACGGCACCGGCGCTTGCTCGGCCCAAACCAAGTCGTTTTTCTCTCGCCGTAGTGTGTATTAGCTCTGTTGGCGCCGCTTGTGGCTGCGTTCTCTCTATAACTGAGGGAAGTTATACCTCAGCAGTATGCGCCGGGTTTTTAGCGATAGTAAACGCTTCATTGGCGTCCACAATATATAAGGTGCGGCGCGCCAGACGCTAAGTTGTCGAGAGACTTCCAGACGTGTGAACGTGGCGATGGGTGTCCGCTCCGGGTCGGATATTGCCTGTCGTGACAGCACGGGATCGAGCCAGCGTCGAGGCCGCCGGCGTACCGACACCCGCCGATGGCGAGCGTGCGGGCCGAAACCCGACCAATCGTGGCAAATTCGGCTGCAAACACCGTTCCTTTGCTTGCCCGCTCGCCCACTCGTTGATGACATGGAGCGCGGTTTTGTCGGGCGCTCCCGGGCGCGGCCGTGGCCGCGCCGCAGACGTTCAGGCCAGCGGATCGATCGCAAACGCCGGCATCGGCACCTTCTCGCGCGCGGCCGCGAGGAATTTATCCGACGTCTGCAATGCCTCGTGGATCGTCACGTCCATGTCGAGGTAGCGGTATGTGCCCAGGCGGCCGACGAAGGTGACGTTCGTTTCGGTGCGGGCCAGGTTGACGTATTTTTCCAGCTGCGCCTTTTCGCGCGCCTGGCGGATCGGGTAGTACGGCGTATCGTTTTCCTCGCACTGGCGGCTGTATTCCATGTAGCAGACCGTGCGCTCATGCTGTTCCCACGGCGAGAAATGCTTGTGTTCCGTGATGCGCGTGTACGATTGGGAATCGTCGCAGTAATTGATGACGGCATTGCCCTGGTAATCGCCGGTATCGCGGAACACTTCGAAATCGAGCGTGCGGTAGGGCAGGCGGCCTTCCACGTGGTTGAACCAGGCGTCGATCGGGCCGCTGTAGAACACGTGATCGTAGTCCGACTTGGCGGCCGGGTCGAAGCGCGTGCCCAGGTGAACGGTAATGCCCGGCACCTTCAGGACGTTTTCCACCAGCGCCGTATAACCGTTGGCCGGCATGCCCTGGTATTTGTGGTTGAAGTAGTTGTCGTCGTAATTGAAGCGCACGGGGAGCCGTTTCAGGATGCTGGCCGGCAGCTCGCTCGGATGCAGGCCCCACTGCTTCATCGTATAGGTCTTGAAGAACGCTTCGTACAGCTCGCGGCCGACGAAACGCAGCGCCTGTTCCTCGAACGTGGCCGGATTCTCGATCGACTTGTCGCCCAGCGACTGGATGAAGGCTTCCGCTTCGGCTGGACGGAACGTCTTGCCGAAGAACTGGTTGATCGTCAGCAGGTTGATCGGCAGCGTGAACACGCGGTGATTCGTGATCGCCTTCACGCGGTTGACGTAGGGCTTGAATTCGGAGAAGCGGTTCACGAATTCCCAGGCCCGTTCGTTATCGGTGTGAAAAATGTGGGGGCCGTACACGTGGACCATGACGCCCGTTTCGCTGTCGCGCTCCGAATGGCAATTGCCGGCGATATGGTCGCGCGCCTCGAAGATCTCGACGGTATAGCCCGCATGGGCCAGCTGGTTGGCGATGACAGCTCCGGAAAATCCAGCACCGACAATGGCAATATTCTTTTTCATTCGCTTATCCTGTTTGATGGTTATCCCTGCCGGCGCGGCGCCCGCGGCCGCGCGGACTCCATGCCCCGCATGCGCTGTTTCCCGCATCCCAAGTTCATACGTAAAGACCGTAACGACTTACGGTTACGAAGCGTTTGGAATGTGAAATATAGTGCCAAAAATATATCACCCTTCACCCGTTTTGCCCCGCACAATTGGACGCGGGCGCAGACGAGGCGAGCCCGTCAATACGAGTGCGGCGGCACGCAGCGGCGGGATGTCGGGGGCGGGGAGAGGGCGCGGCCCGCTGTTTCTGGACGCGTCACGGAAATGCGAAAACCGCCGGCCGGAGCCAGCGGTTCGATATGCCACGACCTGCCCGGACGTGCCGGGCACGCGCTGACGGTCAGCGCTTGTTGTCGTTCTTGTGGCTCTGCGAGCCGGCCTTGGCGTGCTGCTCCGGCGTGCCGCCGCGGGTGCTGTTGCCGCTCTGCTGGTTGCCGGTGTTGCCGCTCTGGTTGTTGCCGTCGTTCTTGTGGCTCATGGTGCCGGCGCGGCGCGCTTCTTCCGAGGTGAACTCGTGGGCGTTGCCCGACGCGTGGGCGGCCTTGCCGCCTTCCGAGGCGATGTCGCGCTGCTTTTGCGGGTCCATCGATGCGAAGCCGCGGTTGCTGGTGTCGCCGCTCTGGTTGTTGCCCTTGTTACCGCCTTGCTGGTTGTTCGATGCCATGATCGTACTCCTCGAGTTGGTTAAACAATGTAGTGCCTTTGCCGGATCAGCGTCTCGTGACTGCCGATCGGGACGAGGTGAAGGCATGGTAAGGCGCACGATATGCAGGGTGAATAGGACTCGTTATGGCTGGCTTGTAGGACGAGTCCGGCTAACACGGTGCAACGGATTCAGTGAAAGGACGGGCCCGGCGGCGGGGTCGCGGCGCCGTTGCGGCGGAACGTCTCCGCCAGCCCGGGATCGGCCAGGCGCACGATCGACAGCGGATGCGCGAACTCGATCCCCTCCTGTTGGAAGCGGCGGTAAATCTCGAGGAAGATGGCCTGTTGCGTATCCATGTGCAAAAGATAGTCCGGGCTGCGGTAGTGGTACACGATCTCGAAATCCAGCGACCACTGGCCCCAGCTGAAGAAATGGGCGCGTTCGAAGTCGACGTTGTCCTTGCTCGTGACGATCTCGCGGATGATCTGCGGGATGCGGCCCAGCAGCTCGTCACCCATGCCGTAGGCTACCCGCAGCACGAACGCCACGCGCCGGGTCTGCATGCGCTTGTGGTTGTGGATGCGGCTCTTCAGCAGCTCGCCGTTGGAGAACACGACCTGCTCCCCGCCTAGGCCGCGCACGCGCGTCGTCTTGAGGCCGATGTGCTCGACCGACCCGAGCACGTCGCCCACGATGATGAAGTCGCCCACCTCGAACGGCTTATCCAGCATGATCGAGAGCGAGGCGAACAGGTCGCCGAGGATGTTCTGCGTGGCCAGCGCCACGGCCACGCCGCCGATGCCCAGGCTGGCGACGAGCGTCGTGATGTTGATGCCGAAATTATCGAGCACCATCAGCGTGACGATCACCCACAGCAGCAGCCGCGAGATGAAGCACAGCACGCCGCTGGAGGCGCGCCGTTCGCTGTCGACGGGGCCGACGCGGAACTGGTCGCGCCAGGCGCGCAGGCCCGCGTCGCCCCAGATTGCCGCCTGCAGCAGCAGGCAGGCGATGGCGATGCGCGTGACGAACTTGTCCTGCTTCGCCGTCAGCGCCAGGAAGGTGCTGCCGAAGTACAGGGCGAACACGACGATGAACAGCAGATAGGTCTGGGACAGCATCTTGACGACGAAATCGTCGAGGCGCGTCCCGGTGCGCCGCGACAGCGTCTCCACGCGGCGCAACACGAAGGCGCGCACGAACACCATGGCGACCGCCGATCCGGCTGCCACGGCCGCCGCCATCGCCCACGATTCGAAAGGATTGTTCAGGAAGGAAAAATGCCCTGTCCGGGACAGGAAGGAAAACGTCATCGAATACTCCAGGACCGTCGAAAGCCAGCCGCCAGTTTGGGGGCGGGCGGCGCCGGGCCGCGCACAATTGACTTTCGGCAGGGCGCGGAATACATTGCATTATTTACATCGCTCCTTTCCCCAGATACCTGATGGCCTCGGACCAGACCACCAAGATCCTGCTCGTCGATGACCAGCCGGCCAACCTGGCGGTGCTGGAGGCCATCCTGGCGGACCTGGGCCAGACGCTCGTCGCCGTGACGTCGGGCGAAGCCGCGCTGCGCGAGGTGCTCGCCCACGATTTCGCCGTCGTGCTGCTGGACGTGCGCATGCCGACGATGAACGGGTTCGAACTGGCCGAGCTGATCCGCGAGCACCCGCGCACGCACAGCCTGCCGATCATCTTTCTGACCGCCGGCGACGCCGACGAATTCCCGCTCGAGCGGGCGTACGCGCTCGGCGCGGTCGATTACCTCACCAAACCCTTCAATCCCGTGGTGCTGCGCGCCAAGGTCGCCGTCTTCATCGACCTGTACCGCAAGAACGCGGAGCTGGCCCGCATCGAGGAAGAACGCCACCGCGCCCAGCTGCGCTCGCGCGACGCCCGGCTGCGCCTCATCCTGGACAATATCCGCGACTATGCCTTCATCGGCACCGACGTCGACCGCGTGGTGACGGAATGGGAGGGCGGCGCCGCCGCGATCACGGGCTGGCCGCCCGACGCCGTTCTCGGGCGCTGCGTCGACCTGTTGTTCACGCCCGAGGACCAGGCGGCCGGCCAGCCGGAACAGGAAGCCCGCAACGCACTCGCGAACGGCCGCGCCGAGGACCGCCGCTGGCACGTACGGCGCGACGGGACGCGTTTCTTCGCCGACGGCGTGATGGTGCCGCTGCGCGACGAGGCGGGCGTCCACGCCGGCTTCGCCAAGATCATCCGCGACGCCACGGTGGAAAAGCTGGCCGCCGAGCGGCTGGCCGAGAGCGAGCAGCAGTTGGGCGAGAGCCGGCGCCAGGCCGAGGCCGAGCGCGAACGCCTGCTGCGCGAGCTGCAGGCCGCCAGCGAGCGCATGCGCGACATCTTCCACCGCGCCCCCGCCATCATGTGCGTGATGAGCGGCCCGGAACACGTGATCGACATGGCCAACCAGCGTTACCTGGAACTGGCCGGCGGCCGTCCGCTCGCGAACCTGGCCGTGCGCACGGCGCTGCCGGAACTGGCGGGGCAGGGCTTCGTCGACGTGCTGGACCGCGTCTACGGCAGCGGCGAAGCCGTCGAGGGCCACAACGTGCGCCTGCTGCTGCAAGGCCAGGCCGACGACGCGCACATGGGCCTGGAAGAACACTTCCTCGACTTCGTCTGCATGGCCCTGCGCGACCCGGACGGCAGCATCTCGGGCGTGCTGCTGCATGGCATCGACGTCACCGAGCGCACGCGCGCGAACCTGCTCGCCGTCGGCCAGCGCGGCGCGCTGGAGCTGGCCGTCACCGACGCGCCGCTGGGCGACGTGCTGGACGTGCTGGCCCGCACCGCCGAGGACTACAGCGGCGGCGCGGCCTTCGCGTCGGTGCAGCTGACGGCCCCCGGCGGCCGCCTGCATCACGCGGCGGCGCCGTCGCTCGCGATCGACTTCCAGCGCGCCATCGACGCCGTTCCCATCGGCCCGGTCGCCGGCGCCGCCGGCAGCGCCGCATGGCGCGGCGAACCGATCGTCTGCGCCGACGTCGCGACCGATCCGCTGTGGTTGCCGCACGCCGCCCTCGCGCAGGCGCACGGCCTGCGCGCGGCGCGCGCGCTGCCGATCCTGGCGCCGTCCGGCGCGGTGCTCGGCACCTTCACGCTGTATTACCGCGAACGGCGCCTGCCCGGACCGCAGGAAGAAGCGGCGCTGGCGCTGCTGGCCAACACGGCGTCGCTCGTGATCGGCCAGCGCCACGAGGCGCAGGAGCGGCAGGCGGCCGAACACCGCTCGCGCGCGATCCTGGAAAGCATGAGCGAAGGCTTCATCGCCCTCGATCCGGCGTGGCGCATCACGTATGCCAACGGCGCGGCGGAGGCCGTGACGCGGCGCCGCCGCGAGGAGCTGGTCGGGGCGCAGTTCTGGGACCTGTTCGCGCAGATGCGCGGCAGCGCGCAGGAACGGGCGCTGCGGCGCACGGCGCAAGAGCGCACGCGCAGCCGCATCGAGGCCTACGACGACGCCCAGAACCGCTGGTTCGAAATCAATTCGTTTCCGATGGAGGCGTCCGGTTCCGACACCGGCGGCCTCGCGCTGTACTTCCGCGACGAGACCGACCGCCGCCGCGCCGAGGAAGGCATCCGCCGCCTGGCCGCCGTGGCCGAGCAATCGTCCGACTTCATCGGCATCTTCACGCCCGACGCCGGCGGCATCTACCTGAACCCGGCGGGGCGCCGCATGGCCGGGCTGGACGACCGCACCAACATCGCGGCGTGGCGCATGATCGACTTCTTCCCGCGCGAAGACCGGCCGTTCGTGCGCGACCACGTGATGGCGGCGCTGACGGGCGGCGCGGCCGAATGGGAAGGCGAACTGCGCCTGGACCAGCCCGAGGGCCACGAGCCGATCCCCGTGTACTTCAAGGGCTTCGCCGTGCGCGACGCGGATGGCCACAACATCGGCCTCGCCACCATCACGCGCGACATCACGGCGCAGAAGCGCTCCGAGGACGAGCTGCGCCGCGTGGCCGCCGACCTCTCGGAAGCGGACCACCGCAAGAGCGAATTCCTCGCCACGCTGGCGCACGAGCTGCGCAACCCGCTGGCGCCGATCCGCACGGGACTGGACCTGCTGCGCATGGCGCCGCGCGACCCGGAGGCCACGGGGCGCGTGCACGCCATGATGGACCGCCAGCTGGGCCACCTGATCCACCTCGTCGACGACCTGCTCGACATCGCCCGCATCACGCGCGGCAAGATCGAACTCAAACGCGAGCCCGTCGACCTGAAGGTCATCGTGCAGATGGCGCTGGAGACGAGCGCCGCGCTGATCGACAGCCATGGCCACCGGCTGGAAGTCGACCTGCCGCACGAACCGCTGCCGCTGGAGGCGGACGTCACGCGCATGGTGCAGGTGCTGTCCAACCTCCTCAACAACGCCGCCAAGTACACGCCCGCCGGCGGCCGCGTCACCCTGGCGGCCTGGCGCGAGGATGGCCACGCCGTCGTCGCCGTGTCCGATACCGGCATCGGCATCCCGCCCGACGCCATCGGTTCCGTGTTCGAGATGTTCACGCAGGTGCGCGGCAGCCTCGATCGCGCCCAGGGCGGGCTCGGGATCGGGCTGTCGCTCGTGCGCCGGCTCGTCGAGCTGCACGGCGGCCGCGTGAGCGCGTTCTCGGCCGGACGCGGCAACGGCAGCACCTTCACCGTGCGCCTGCCGCTGCGCCCCGGCTCGCCGCACGCCCGGCCGGCGGACACGGACGACGCGCTGCACACCCAGCCGCCGGCGCCGCTGCGCGTGCTGGTCGTCGACGACAACGCCGACGCCGCCGACAGCCTCGTCGCGCTGCTGGAGGCGCTCGGCCACACGACGACGGTGGCGCGCGACGGCCCGCAGGGCCTGCGGCTGGCGCTGGAAGCGCGGCCGGACCTCGTGCTGCTGGATATCGGCCTGCCCGGCATGAGCGGCTACGAAGTGGCGCGGGCGATCCGGCGCCGCCAGGGCCTGCGCCAGATCGTCCTCATCGCGCTGACCGGCTGGGGCGCCCAGAGCGACCAGGAACAGTCGCACGAGGCCGGGTTCGACCAGCACCTGACCAAGCCGGTCAGCCTGGAGGCGCTGGAACAGGCGCTGGCCGCCGCCGCGCGCACGCTGCGATGAGGACGCCGCCCGTCGTCGCCGTGTCGTGCGGCACGTTGATCGTCGATGCCGGCGGGCGCCTGCTGCTGGGCCACGTCACGCACACGCCGCGCTGGGACATCCCGAAGGGCTTGCAGGACCCGGGCGAGTCGCCGCTCGACGCCGCCGTGCGCGAGCTGTGGGAAGAGACGGGCCTCGCGTTCGCGCCGGAGGCGTTCCGCGACCTGGGCCGCTTCGACTACCGGCGCGACAAGGTGCTGCACCTGTTCCGCGTGGACGTGGGGGCGGCGCTGCCCGACCTGGCGCACCTGAACTGCACGAGCATGTATCCGCACCACGCCACGGGCGCGCCCACGCCGGAGATGGACGGCTACCGCTGGGCCACGCGCGAGGAAGTCGCAACCCTGTGCTGGCCGCGCATGGCAGCGCGCCTGCTAGCCGTCGGCTGGTGACGGGGTCCCGCGGGCCGTCACTTCGCGCAGCACGGCCTCGATCGCCGCCACCGTCGCCGGCTTGGTGAGATGGGCGTCGAACCCGGCTTGCGCCGTGCGCGCGCGGTCGTCGGCGCCGCCCCAGCCGGTGAGGGCGACGAGCATCACGCCGTCGTGGCGCAGCTCGCGCCGCACGGCCTCGGCCACCTCGTAGCCGGACAGGCCGGGCATGCCGATGTCGAGGAACACGGCGTGCGGATGCAGCCCGTCCAGCATGCGCAGCGCCTGGTGCCCGTCGTGCGCGACGACGACGTCGTGGCCCATGATCGACAGCAGCGCGGCCAGCGTGTCGGCGGCGTCGCGGTTGTCGTCCACGACGAGCAGGCGCAGGGCGGGAATGCCCGCCGTCTCGGGGTGGGGCGCAGCGGCGGCGGCGCCCGTGCCGGCGCCGCCGTCGGCCAGCGGCAGGCGCACCGTGAAGACGCTGCCCATGCCCGTGCCTGCGCTGGCCGCCTGGATCGTCCCGCCGTGCAGTTCGACGAGGCTGCGCACGAGCGACAGGCCGATCCCCAGTCCGCCCGGCACGTTGCGCGCGGCGTGGGCCACCTGGGTGAACATCCGGAACACTTCGCCGATCGACTCCGGCGGGATGCCGATGCCGTTGTCGGACACGGCGATCAGCGCATGGTCGCCGTCGCGTTCCGCCGCCAGCACGATGTGGCCGCCGCGCGGGGTGTACTTGGCCGCATTGTTCAGCAGGTTGCTGACGACCTGCGTGATGCGCGTGGCGTCCGCGAACAACGCCAGCGGATCGTGCGGCAGGCGCACGTCGAGCTGGTGGCGGGCCGCCTCGATCAGCGGCAGGCTCGTCTCGACCGCCGCGTTCAGCACGTCGGCCAGCGCGATCAGGGCCGGCTTGAGTTCCACCTGGCCGCGCGTGATGCGGGCCACGTCGAGCAGGTCGTCGACCAGGTGCACGAGGTGATCGAGCTGGCGGTCCATGATGTCCTGCACGCGCGCGATGGCGGCCGGATCGGAGCGCGTGCGGCGCATCAGCTGCAGGCCGCTGCGGATCGGCGCCAGCGGATTGCGCAGCTCGTGCGCCAGGGTGGCGAGGAATTCCGTCTTGCGCCGATCCTGCTCGGCCAGGTCGTCGGCGAGGCGGCGCAGTTCGACTTCCGTGCGGCGGCGCTGCGTGATGTCGGTGAGCAGCACGACCACCTTGCGGCTCCCTGCGGGGCCCACGCGCGCCGCGTACACGTCGTACCAGCGGCCGAGCTGCGCGGCCTCGTCGACGAAATGCATCGGCTCCCCCGTGGCGGCGACTTTGCCGTAGACCTCGAACCAGCGCGGCTCGTGGTCCGGCAGCATCGACCGGATCGTGCGCCCGACGGCGCCTTCGAGGCCGGTGGCCTTGACGAACGCCGGATTGACTTCCAGGAAGCGGTAGTCGCAGGGCTTGCCGGCATCGTCGTACAGCATCTCGATCACACACACGCCCTCGTCGATCGCCTCGAACAGCGTGCGGTAGCGTTCCTCGCTGGCCTGCAGGCGTTCCTCGGCCTGCTTGCGGACGCTGGCGTCGATCAGGACGCCGCGCATCATCCCGCGCGGGCCGGCGCTGCGGTCCAGCCGGCCGCGCGCGAGGACCCAGCGCCAGCCCCCGGCCGGCGTGCGGACGCGGAACGTGGCGTCGTACGGCGCGCCCGTCTCCATGGCGCGTCCGAGCAGGGCTTGCGTGGGCGGCACGTCGTCCGGATGGATCACGGCGAAATACGCGGCCACGTCCACGCCGTCCCCGTCTTCGGGACGCAGGCCGAACATCTCGATCATGCGCGCATCGGCGCGGACCCGGCCGCTGGCGATGTCCAGCGACCACACGGCCACTTCGGCGGCGGCGATGATGGCCTCGAGGCGCGCGCGGGTGTCGCGCAGCGCCGCTTCCGCGCGGCGCCGCTCGGCCGCCGTCGCATGCGCTTCCAGGAAGAAGCGCGACTTGGCCATGAGGATGGGGATCGAGACCGGATCGTGCAGCACGGCGAGCGCGCCGGCATCGAACAGCGCCTCCAGCGCGAACGGCGCTGCGGCAGGGATGCCGTGCGCGATCACGGGCGTCTGCGGCAGGGCGGCGCGCAGGCGGCGCACGCTGTCGAACAATGCCGCAGCGTCGCCGGAATAGCCGGCCAGCACGAGCGCGAAGTCGGGCAGCTCGTCGCCATGGCGCGCGTGCGCGAGTGCTTCGTCGAGCGTGCGGGCGCGCACGAGGTCGCAGCCCAACTCGGCGGCCACGACGCCGACACCGGGATCGGAGACGGGACGGTCGCACAGGAACAGCACCCGTCCCTGGATCGTCGCGCTCATGCCGCGCTCCCGCATGCGGCGATGGCGGCCACGGACCGGCAAGCGGTCCGATAAGCGGGCGCGGTATTTACCGCGGAATGCATGCGCACGGTGTCGGGATCATCGTATTGCGACTGTAGGAGTTGCGGGCCCGGCTGTCAACAGTCGGCAGCCGGGCGCCATGCGGTGCGGATCGCCGGTAGGATGGGGCCGCGGCACAGCGAGGAGGACACCATGCAAGCATCGAACGGGAGCGCCGGCTACGACGTGGGCGCCATCATGGGCGGCCTGTACGGCGACGGGATCATCGCCAGCAAGGGCGCCTTCAGCGCCGAGTGGGTGGCGCAACTCAAGGACGACATCGAGACCCTGTTCGCCGAGGCGCGCGCGCGTCCGCGCGGGGCCCTCGAGCGCGGCCCCTGCCGCTTCTACGTCGAGGTGCATCCGGAACGGCTGCGCGGGTTCGTCGAGCTGGCGACGCATCCGTGGGTCGTCGCCGTGTGCCGGGCCGTCCTCGGGCCGGACTACAAGATCGTGGAAGTGGGCTTCGACATCCCGTTCCCGGGCGCGATGCACCAGCCCTGGCACCGCGACTTTCCGGCGCCGCCAGAGACGCTCGTCGGGCGCCGGCTGAATTCGCTCGCGTTCAACCTCACGACGGTCGACGTGACGGAGGAGATCGGCCCGTTCGAAATCGCGCCGGGCACGCAGTGGGACGACCTCGCGGGCGGCGACCCGATGTTCCCCGATCCGGCGCTGTACCCGCGCTACGAGGCGCGCGCCCAGCGCAAGCTGCCGCAAGTGGGCGACATCTCGGCCCGTTCCGCGCTGACGATCCACCGCGGCACGGCGAACCGCAGCCGCCTGTCGCGGCCCGTGCTCGTGCTCGGGGTCGACGCGCCGGATGCCCGCAACGCCGAGAAGCACGACCTGCAGGTGACGCAGGCCTACTGGGATGCGCTCCCGGCCGCCGTGCGCGACCACCTGCGCTGCCGCATCGTGCCGGCGCTGGAAAGCATCGAGCAGGCCCACACGATCGAGGGCCTGCGCATGGGGTTGACGGGTTAGCCGGGCCCGACGTCCTTGGGCGGCTTGCCCACGCGGCGCAGCTGGTCCGATTGCTGGTCGAGGTTCACTTCCTCGGCCACGTCGTAGCGGCCATCCTGGGCGTCGTCGCCCGGCAGCAGGTTTTCCGAGCGGTCGTGCGAGCGCTGCGCCGGGCCGGGATCGGCGCGCTGGAGGTTGCGGTCAGCGCCGTCCCCGGGTTTGTCCTGCTTGTGCTGCTTGTCCTGTTTCGTCATGCCGTCCTCCTCGAATGGTGTCGCGGCCGATTATGGCGCGGGGACGGGCGGCCGGGCGCACGCTAACTCCGGTCGTCGCGCCGGGTGCCGCGCGCGGGCAGGTTCTTTTCCAGGATCGCCCACAGGATCAGGCCATAGGCCAGCAGCCGGACGAGGTAGTGCAGCGGGGAGTCCTCGTTGTCGTCGTATGACAGTGCGGACACGATCCGGTGCACGCCCTCGATGCCGAACGACAGCGCGAAATACAGGAAGAACCGGTCGCGCGAACTGCGCCAGAAACGCAGGAAACACAGCGCGATGACGAAGGAGGCCATGGCGATGCCGCCGGCGAACAGGTCGTTCAATTCATTGCGCATGTCATTCCTTCTCGTAAATCAGGCCGTACAGCAACAGAAGTACGGACACGAGGGCGGATACCTGGCGCACGGGAAGCAGGTACACGTCGGGGAACACGACCTTGTCGAGCACGAGGAAAACATTGTTCACGGTCATCGCCACGAACGAGGCGCCGCTCCAGAACAGGAGACGGTGTCCGGTGCGCCGATAGCTGCCCAGCAGCAGCCAGGCGCAGGCGAGCGACGTCAGGGTGCACAGCAAATAGATGGTAATCGCCATCATGAGTCCTTTCGCCATTTGAAGGCGTCCGCAAACTGCTGGGCCTTGCGGTCGAGGGAGGAATGTATCAGGTGGGTCACTTCGACCAGATGGGTCGCGTACAGCTCGGCCAGGAGGTCGATGCGCTCGCGCAGCCCGGCGTCGGCCGGGTCATAGCGGTAACCCTCCACCCCGGGCTCGGCGCAGGGAACGGCGATCCGGGCCGTGCACAGCTCGGCCAGCAGGTCTTCCGCCGTCTTTTCGCGGACGTACAGCCGGCGCGCCAGCGTGTCGCGGCGCCATGCCTGGTTCGGATCCGCGCGCATCAGCAGCAGTGCCTCCAGGAATGGAACCGAAGGGATGCTGGTCAGCACAAAGCGCCGGAGATCCTCAGGTATGGAGGGGTTATCCATCGCCATCGTGTTTGGACAAATGTTCTTAGCTTTTTGAAACCGTAATTTTATAGCATTCCGGGCGGAAATGCAGGGAATTGTGTCGAAGCGTGCGCGGGTACGCAATACCGGGACGCCTGCGGAGGTGCAAGCGCGCGTCGGATAAAATGACACATTCCTTGATCTTGCCGAATCACCATGTTTAAGAAGTTACTCACGCCGGCCCTCGTGCTGGCATCGCTGTTGTCGCTCGGCGCCTGCCACCGCGAGTCCACGCATCAACCGGCCGCCCATGCCCATTTCCACGCCGAGGCCGGGGCCGGGGCGGCCGCGGCGCGGGGCGCCGGCGCGCCGCAGCCGCAATCCTGCGCCGACCATTTCGTCGACGGGGAGGCGCCGCGGATCACGAATCCGAAGCTCGGCAAGTCGACGGAAGCCCTGTGCTTCAACGTCTTCAGCGTGCTGCATTCCGGGATCACACGTACGCCGCTGTGGTCGGCGGAACACCTGCAGGCGCAAAACATCGCGGCGGCGCAGGAATTATCGCGCGAAAATTCATTCCATCCGGAGCCGCGCCTGCAATCGGACCAGCGCGCCGAACTGGCGGACTACGCGCGCAGCGGCTACGACCGCGGCCACATGGCGCCGAACGGCGACATGCCGGACCGCGGCAGCCAGCGCGACAGCTTCAGCCTCGCCAACATCGTGCCGCAGAACGGCGAGAACAACCGCAACCTGTGGGCCGGCATCGAAGGCGCCGTGCGCAGGATGGCCAGGAAGGAGGGCGACCTGTACGTTGTCACCGGGCCGGCCTTCCTCGGCACCGACCTGCACAAGATCGGCAACGTGCTCGTGCCGACCCATTTGTATAAACTCGTGTACAGCCCGCGCCAGCGCGCCGGCGCCGCCTGGTTCGTCGAGAATGCGCCGGACGCGAAGGCGAACGTGATCCCGATCCCGGAACTGGAGCGCATCATCGGCATCAACCTGTTGCCCGCGCTGACCGACGCCGAGAAGGAACGCGTGCTGGACCTGCCGGAGATCCACGACAAGCCGGCCCGCAACCGCAATCGCCATTGAGAGGAAAGCCATGAGCAGCACACCGAATTTCGCCCCGTACGCAAACGAGGCCGACGTCGTGGAGATCGGCAACCTGATGCTGGAGAACCGGCTCGACCGGATCACGATCTCGGGCGACGTCGACCTCACGGCCGACAAGGATGGCCTGGCCAGGGCGCGACAGTTGCGCGACCTGCTGGGCCGGATCGTGGCCGGGCTGGAAGGGAAGGACTTGCCGGACCGCCTGCCGCCGCCGGACGTCAAGACGGTGGCGAATCCGTTCGGCTGACCGCGCCCCACGGGCCGGCAAGCCGCGCGCCGGTCGGTGCGCGGCCTCACCGAAGCCATCGATGACACGGGCCGCGAGGCCCGTTTTTCGTGGCGTGATACGCATGAGTCGTAAGGGGTCAATGGTGCGCGCAACGCGGCCGCTTTGGAGTACTCTCGACTGGTACCTGCACGAGGATCTCCACGCGGAATACGTCATGCTCGGCGGCGAGCAGGTCGGCGTGGCGCGCTTCGGCAGGGTCGGCAACCCCACACGATGACAGCGGAGGAAACATCATGCGACATACCCTAGTAGCAGTCTTCGACAATCGAAGCGATGCCCGGAACGCCCAGGACGAATTGCTGGCGTCGGGCTTCGCGCGCACCGACGTGAGCATCTCGAGTGCCGATCCCACGGGCCAGTCGAACAGCGTCACCGGCGAGGACGAACGGCTGGCCGGCGAACACGAGGAAGGCTTCGGCGCCTCGCTCAAGCATTTCTTCACGACCCTGTTCGGCTCCGACACGAACGAGCACGCGATGAAGTATTCGTATGCCGTCACGCGCGGCCACCACGTGCTCACCCTGACGACGGACTCGGAGCCGGAAGTGGAGCGCGCGGCCGACATCATCGAGCGCTTCGGCCCCGTCGACATCGACGAACACCATGACGAGTGGACGCGCGGCGCGGCCGGCGCGTCGGCGGGCTTGCCGCAGTCGACCGGCCTGCAGCAGTCGGGCGGTATGTCGGCGCAATCCGGCGGCATGGGTTCCGCATCCGGATCGACGGCATCGTCGTCCGGTTCGTACCAGGGCACGCCGGCGGGTACGGAGCCGGGGTCGCTGCAGTTCACCGGGCACGACGACCGCAATTTCTTCGGCACGCAGGACATCAACGACCCGGCTCCCAAGGGCCAGACCTACGAAGAGCCGCAGGGCGCCAACGAGCAGTCGGGCGGCTCGCTGAACCAGAGCGGCTCCACGCTGCAGGGCACCGCGTCGATCCCCGGCTCGGACGACACGTCGCTGGGCGGCACCGCGATGATGGGCAACCGCTCCGGCTCGCTGCAGCGCGACTCGAATCTGGCGGGTTCGCAGCAGCGCGACGTGGGCGCGCGCGGCAACGTGCGCGTGTACTCCCGCGACACGGGCATGGGCAGCACGCACGACGACGCGTTCCGCAACGACTGGGACCGGCACTATTCCAGCCTGGGCGGCAGCTACGACGACTACGCGCCAGCCTACCGCTTCGGCAACGAGATGCGCCGCGACGAGAAATACCGCGATCGCGACTGGTCCGACGTCGAGCAGACCCTGCGCACCGGCTGGGAAGCGCGCAACCCGGGCGCGTCGACCTGGGACAAGTTCAAGGCCGCCGTGCGCCACGGCTGGGACCGCATCAAGCCGGACATGGACGAGAACGACTGGTATCACGCCGACTGGCACGACAATTACTCGAGCCTGGGCGGCGGCTTCGACGAGTACGCACCCGCTTACCGCTACGGCACCGAGATGCGCACGAGCGCCAGGTACCGCGACCGCTCGTGGGACGAGGTCGAATCCGACCTCAGGAGCGACTGGGACAAGCGCCATCCGGGCGCGTCGACGTGGGACAAGTTCAAGGCCGCCGTGCGCCACGGCTGGGACAAGATCACGCCAGACATCGACGACGACAGCTATTACCGCAGCCACTGGAACGCGAAGTATTCGAACGCGTCCGACAAGTACGACGACTACCTGCCGGCCTACCGCTACGGCGACGAAGCGCGCCGCCTGCAGAAATACCGCAGCCGCCACTGGGACGATGCCCAGGCCGACCTCAAGGCCGACTGGGAATCGCGCTACACGAGCGGAACGTCGACGTGGGACAAATTCAAGGACGCCGTGCGCCATGGCTGGAACAAGATCACCCCGGACATGGATGACTCGACCTACTACCACACGCACTACGAGTCGACGTACGCCGCCACCGGCACCGACTACGACGACGTGGCCCCGGCCTACCGCTACGGCAACGAAATGCGCAGCAGCGACACCTACCGCGATCGCTCGTGGGACGATGTCGAGGGCGATCTCAAGAACGACTGGCATACCAGGTATGGGGCACACGACGAGCCGTCGGCCTGGGAGCGCATCAAGGCCGCGGTCCGGCATGGCTGGGACAAGATGACGGGCGAGACGGCTGGCATGGACGGCGACAGCCATTACCGCAGCCACTGGTCGGACACGTATGCATCGAGCGGCACGAGCTACGACGACACGGCACCGGCCTACCGCTACGGCGCGCAGATGCGCAATGACGTCCGATACCGCAACCGCGACTGGTCGGACGTCGAAAACGACCTGCACACGGACTGGGATGCGCGCTACGGCAAGGACGGCGCGTCGACCTGGGACAAGATGAAGGCGGCCGTGCGGCACGGGTGGGACCAGGCCACGTTGTAACCGCCGGGCGCCAGCTCAGGCCGGCTCGGTCAGCGGCAGGCTGATCCGGTTCCTGCCCATGTGTTTGGCGCGGTACAGCGCCGCGTCGGCGATGGCGACCAGTTCGCTGGCGCTGTTGTCGGGGGCGGCGATGGCGGTTGCCGCGCCGATGGACACGGTGACGTGCTGTCCGCCCGCCAGGCAGTTGGGAACCTGCAATTGTTCGACGCGGGTACGGACGCGTTCGGCCACGCTGGCCGCGCCTTTCAGGGATTGGTTCGGCAAGATGACGGCGAATTCCTCGCCGCCGTAGCGCGCGACGAGGTCGTTCGCGCGCATTTCGCTCGCCACGGCCGTGGCGATGCGCTTGAGGCATTCGTCGCCGCCCAGGTGGCCGTTCGCATCGTTATAGGCCTTGAAATTGTCGACGTCCACCATCAGCAGCGAGAGCGGCTGGCGCTGGCGCAGCGCGCGCGCCCATTCGGCGTGCAGGGTCTCGTCGAAGCAGCGACGGTTGGCCAGCCCGGTCAGGCCGTCGCGCGTGGCCAGTTGTTCGAGGGCGATCTGGGCCAGCTTTTCGTCCGTCATGTCGCGCAGCGTCTCGACGACGGCCGCCAGCCGGCCCCGGTCGTCGTAGATGGGGCTCGCGTCGGTCGCGAGATAGCGCCGCCGGCCGAGGCGCGGCATGTCGCACCAGTACTCGGCCGACAGGTGCGCATCGTCGGCCAGGCCGTGACGCGGCTGGATCCGGCCCGCTTCCGCGGCGCGCCCTTCGATCAGCAGGTCGGCGAGGGTAGGGCGGCGGTCTTCGAAAAAGCTGCGCCAGTGCTCGCGCGTGCCGATGATGTCGTACGCCGGCACACCCGTCAGGCGTTCGCAGGCGCGGTTCCACAACATCACGCGGGACGTGGTGTCGAGGACGAAGATGGGAATGGCCAGCGTCTCCATCAGCTGGTGCGAGAAAGCGCGATCAGCGGCAGCCGGCGTACCGGTCGCGCCCGAGGAATCCATGAGGCGCTGTATTGTTGTTGTGCTTGTCATGAGGCGTCCTTCGGTTCTGTCTGTTGAGCAATTACTTGCTGACGAGAACCGATTGTGCGCCCCGGACAATGGCGCCCCCTTGATCTTTAGCAAGAGAGATCAGCGGTGCGTCACCCCGGGTCGAACGCGTGGGCCGAGACGATCGCGTGGGCGACCCGATCGACGCGGGTACACAACAAGTCGATACGCGAGGCCAGCAGCGGATCTTCGAGCGCGTACTGGCGGCGCACCTGCAGCAGTTCGGACTGGATCGCCACCAGTTGCGCGAGCGGATCGAGGCTGCCGCGGCGGGCGTCGGCGCCACCGGTCAGGCGGCCCAGCAGCATGTCGGATTCCGCGAGCGCCTGGTCGGCCTGGCTGCGGGCCTTCTGTTCGCGGCACAGCGCGGCCTCCAGGCGCGCGATCCGGTCTTCGCTGCGCACGCGCCGGAACAGCGCGGCGAACAGCACACCCATCATCACGAGGACCAGCGCGCCCGCCTGCATGCGCTCGGGCATGGCGAGCACGCGGCCATGCCCGGCGAACCCGACCCACATGGTCAGCACCAGCAAGGCACCGAGGGTGACGCGCAGCGACTGGAGCAGCACGGTTTTCATGACGATCCCTTCGACGAGGACTAGGATGACGCGATTAGGAACTTTCCGTATTCAAAGGTACGACTTTCCGAACGACGCGTTTTTGCTCGTCGTCAATTTTGACGTCTTTACGGCATGCCGCGACCAACGGCGGACCTCTTCTGCGACCCCGTGCCGACGCGGTATAATGGAAGGTTGACGCGAGCTTCCCCGGATTTTTATCGTGACTTACAGCATCAAAGAGATCTTCTATACCCTGCAGGGCGAGGGCGCCCATGCCGGCCGGCCGGCCGTGTTCTGCCGCTTTTCCGGCTGCAATCTGTGGACGGGACGCGAGAGCGACCGTGCCACGGCCGTGTGCCAGTTCTGCGATACCGACTTCGTCGGCACGGACGGCGAACGCGGCGGCAAGTTCAAGGACGCCGCCAGCCTGGCCGCGGACATCGACAGCCTGTGGCCGGACACTTATCCGTCCAGCAAATACGTCGTGTTCACGGGCGGCGAGCCGCTGCTGCAGCTGGACGCCGCGCTGATCGATGCCATGCACGCGGTCGGCTTCACGATCGCCATCGAGACGAACGGCACCTTGCCCGTCCCGGCCGGCGTCGACTGGATCTGCGTGAGCCCCAAGATGGGCTCGACGCTGGTGGTCGGGCGCGGCAATGAAATCAAGGTCGTCATCCCGCAGGCGGGGCAGGACCTGTCCGCCTATGAGCACCTGGAGTTCGACAATTTCTTCCTCCAGCCGATGGACGGTCCGCTGGCACAGTTCAACACGCAACTGGCGATCGACACGTGCCGCCGCAATCCCAGGTGGAAGCTCAGTCTCCAGACCCATAAACTCCTGAACATTCCCTGAAGCACACATGCTGACCATTACCCGCAAGCTGGAATTCGACGCCGGCCACCGCATCCCCGACCACAAGAGCCAGTGCCGCAACCTGCACGGCCATCGCTACACGCTGGAAATCACGCTGACCGGCGCCGTCATCGACGTCGAAGGCAATTCCGACAACGGCATGATCATGGATTTCTCGGACATCAAGGCGCTCGCCAAGGAACATCTGGTCGACGTCTGGGACCACGCCTTCCTCGTCTATGAGAAGGACGACTCGGTGCGCGGCTTCCTCGCCAGCCTGCCGGACCACAAGACCGTCGTGATCGACCGCATCCCGACCGTCGAGAACCTCGCGCAGGTGGCGTGGAACATCCTCAAGGCCGCCTACAAGGACCGCTACGGCACCGGCTTGCGCCTGCAAAAGCTCGTGCTGCACGAAACGCCGAACTGCTGGGCCGAAATCACGGATGCCTGACCCGACCGTCATCGCCAGCCCGGACGACGCCGCCTGGATGGGCCTGGCGCTGCAGGAAGCGCGCAAGGCCTGGGCGGCGGGCGAGGTGCCCGTGGGCGCCGTCGTCGTGCGCGATGGCGAGGTCATCGCCGCCGGCTTCAACCAGCCGATCGGCCGCCACGACCCGACGGCGCACGCGGAAATCGTCGCCCTGCGCGCGGCGGCCGAAAAGCTCGGCAATTACCGCCTGCCGGGCTGCGCACTGTACGTCACGCTGGAGCCGTGCGCGATGTGCTCGGGCGCCATGATGCATGCGCGCCTGGCGCGCGTCGTGTATGCCGCGCCGGACCCGAAGACGGGCGTGTGCGGCTCCATCCTCGACCTGTTCGCGCTGGAGCAGTTGAACCATCACACGGCCGTCGTCGGCGGCGTGCTGGCGGACGAGGCCAGCGCCATGCTCAAGGCCTTCTTCGCCGAACGCCGCGCCGCCCGCCGCCCGCCTCTAGCTGCCGCCACCGCGCCCGCGTCCACGGACTGACCGGCCGCGCGCGCCGGCGCGCATCGCTGACGCCACCGCTTTGCCGAAAATGGTATGCTGGCTCCATGCCGCTGCTGCGCCACGGCAGGGGAGTACATCTTGGATCAACCGCTCAACTTTCGGCACCCCTACCTGATCCGGTCGACCCGGTGCCGGCGACGCCGCCATGCCTAGTCTGAACGCCAACGGGATCCGCATCGCCTTCGACACCGCGGGCGATCCGAAAGCCGTGCCACTGCTGCTGATTTCCGGCCTCGGCCTGCAACTGACGGCCTGGCCCGACGAATTCGTCGAAGGCCTCGTCGAGCTGGGCTTTTACGTGATCCGTTTCGATAATCGCGACAGCGGCCTGTCCACCAAGTTCGAGCATGCCGGCACGCCCAGCCTCACGCTGGCCTGGCTGAAGTCGCTGCTGCACCTGCCCCTGAGCCCGCCATACCGCCTGGACGACATGGCCGACGACGCCATCGGCGTGTTGTCCGCGCTCGGTGTGGCGCGGGCCCACGTCGTCGGGATATCGATGGGCGGCATGGTCGGGCAGTTGATGGCGGCCAGGTTCCCGGCGCGCGTACTCAGCCTGACGTCGATCATGTCCAGCAGCGGCCGCCGCGGCTTGCCGGGCCCGACGCAGGCCGCCCGCCGCGCACTGCTGCGCCGGCCGCGCGGCTGGAACGGCGCCGGCGACATCGACGGCGCCGTCGACTACAACGTCCAGCTGCTGCAGGCCATCGGCAGCCCCGCGTACCCGACGCCGGAAAAACATCTGCGCCGCCGCGTCGCGCGCGCGTTGCGCCGCAACTGTTGCCCGGGCGGCGTCGTGCGCCAGATGCTGGCCGTCACGGCCTGCGGCGACCGCACCCCGCAACTGCGGACCATCGCCGCGCCGACGCTCGTGATCCACGGCGCGGCCGACCCGCTCATGCCGCCGGCCTGCGGCGTCGACACCGCGCAAGCCATCCCCGGCGCCCGGCTCGAAGTCATCGAAGGGATGGGCCACGACCTGCCGTCCCAGCTGCTGGAGCGGCTCCTCGCCTTGATCGACGCCCACGCGCACGGTAAGATGGCGCCCGACTCGACTCCAAGGCTCTTCGTCAAACAGTGACTATTTCCAAGCTGGGCATTGCCCTCGTCGCGCCGGGCGGATACGCCCCCGAGCCGGACGCCATCCCGCGCGGCATCGCGCGCCTCGAAGCCCAGGGCATCCTGGTCCACAATTACTACAGGCACGACGAGCGCCACCAGCGCTTCGCGGCGACCGACGCCGAGCGCCTCGCCCAGCTGGAGGCGGCCGCCGCCGACCCGGACGTGCAGGTGGTGATGGCCATCCGCGGCCAGTACGGCATGACCCGGCTGCTGGCGGACATCGACTTCGAGCGCATGGCCGCGAGCGGCAAGATCTTCGTCGGCTACTCCGACATGACCGCCTTCCAGATGGGGCTGTACGCCAGGACGGGCGCGCCCAGTTATGCCGGTCCGATGTTCGCCGGCGACTTCGGCGCCCAGGAACTCGTCGGCTTCACGCTGGACGATTTCTGGCACTGCCTGGCCGGCCCGACGCACACCGTCTCCGGCCGCGGCGCCGCGAATCCGCGCCTGGACGTCACGGGCACGGTGTGGGGCGGCAATCTGGCGATGATGATGTCGGTGATCGGCACGCCGTGGTTCCCGCAGATCGACGGCGGCATCCTGTTCCTGGAAGACATCGCCGAGCATCCATACCGCGTGGAGCGCATGCTGCTGCAACTGATGCACACCGGTGTCCTCGCACGCCAGCGCGCCATCGTGCTGGGCGATTTCTCCGGCTACCGCCTGGCGCCCGCGGACAATGGCTACAACTTCGACGAGATGCTGGCCTATGTGCGCGCCACGTTGCCCGTGCCCGTGCTGACCGGACTCGAGTTCGGCCACGTCCCGCGCCGGGTGACAATTCCATTCGGCGCGCGCGGGCATCTTGCGTGCGATGGCGAGCAGTGGAAGTTGACCCTGTCCGATTATCCGACACTGCAGCGGGCCTGACGCAGACCACCCCCGCAGTGGTAAAATACGCGGTTAATCGAAAACACACGCAATAAGGTTTCCCAGTGCTCAGTACAGCCAACATCACGATGCAGTTCGGCGCCAAGCCGCTGTTCGAAAATATTTCGGTCAAGTTCGGCGACGGCAACCGTTACGGCCTCATCGGCGCCAACGGTTGCGGCAAGTCGACCTTCATGAAGATCCTCGGCGGCGACCTCGAGCCGTCCGGCGGCAACGTCAGCCTCGACACGAACGAGCGCCTCGGCAAGCTCCGCCAGGACCAGTTCGCGTACGAAGACGTGCGCGTGCTCGACGTCGTCATGATGGGCCACACGGAATTGTGGAACGCCATCCGCGAACGCGACGCCATCTACGCCAATCCGGAAGCGACCGACGACGACTACATGAAGGCCGCCGAGCTGGAAGGCAAGGTCGCCGAATACGACGGTTACTCGGCCGAAGCGCGCGCCGGCGAGCTGCTGCTGGGCCTGGGCATCGGCACCGACCTGCACCAGGGTCCGATGAGCGCCGTCGCGCCGGGCTGGAAGCTGCGCGTGCTGCTGGCGCAGGCCCTGTTCTCGGATCCGGACATTCTGCTGCTGGACGAACCGACCAACAACCTGGACATCCACACGATCAGCTGGCTGGCGGACATGCTGAACCAGCGCAACTCGACGATGATCATCATCTCGCACGATCGCCACTTCCTGAATTCGGTCTGCACCCACGTCGCCGACATGGACTACGGCACGCTGAAGGTCTATCCGGGCAATTACGACGACTACATGGAAGCGTCGACGCAGGCCCGCAACCAGCAGCTGGCCAACAACGCCAAGGCCAAGGAAAAGGTCGCGGAACTGCAGGACTTCGTGCGCCGCTTCTCGGCCAATAAATCGAAGGCCCGCCAGGCGACGTCGCGCGCCAAGCAGATCGACAAGATCAAGATCGAGGAATTCAAGCCGTCGTCGCGCGCCTA
Organism: Massilia luteola; assembly: GCF_034420155.1. Lineage (NCBI taxonomy): Bacteria > Pseudomonadati > Pseudomonadota > Betaproteobacteria > Burkholderiales > Oxalobacteraceae > Massilia > Massilia luteola. The sequence goes on along the minus strand of NZ_JAXOFN010000002.1, from coordinate 222,473 downwards.
TCCGTTCGTGCGCTTCGAAGGCGAGAAGAAGCTGCACCGCCTGGCCGTCGAGACGGAAGGCCTGTCGAAGTCCTACGACCGTCAGCTGTTCAAGAATTTCTCGATCATGGTCGAGGCCGGCGAGCGCATCGCGATCATCGGTGCCAACGGTGCCGGCAAGACGACCTTGCTGCGCTCGATCGGCAGCGCCCCGATCACGGGCCTCGACGCCGACACTGGCCGCGTGAAATGGGCCGAGAACGCGAACCCGGGCTATATGCCGCAGGATCCGACCGAGGAATTCGCCACCGACCTGAACCTGACCGACTGGATGGGCCAGTGGACGAAGGAGGGCGACGACGACCAGGCCGTGCGTTCGATCCTGGGGCGCCTGCTGTTCGGCGGCGACGAGGTCAAGAAGTCGGTGCGCGTGCTGTCCGGCGGCGAGAAGGGCCGCATGATGTACGGCAAGCTGATGCTCGGCCGTCACAACGTGCTGCTGCTCGACGAGCCGACGAACCACATGGACATGGAATCGATCGAGTCGCTGAACGTCGCGCTGGACAAGTATGCCGGCACGCTGATCTTCGTTTCGCACGACCGCGAATTCGTGTCGTCGCTGGCGACCCGCATCCTCGAGATCAAGGAAGACGGCGTCATCGACTTCCAGGGCAATTACGAGGACTATCTCAAGAGCCAGGGACTCGACTGATACGTCGGCGCGCTTGATTGGTGGGCACCACGTGCCCACGCGTTCAACGTACGCCGGCACGGACGCGCCATATAAAGGAATACAATCGGCGGCATCCGGCCCACGCCGGCACGTTTTCGCCCGCCATGCGATCATATTGTCTATGAATACCATTGCCCCCGTTAAAGTCTTCGAATACGACCGCCCGGTCGGCGGCGTCTGTTCCACCGCCGAGGCCTGGGCGCGCACGCCGTCGCCGCTGGAAGTCGCGGAAAAGACCGCGCTGAAGGACCGCATCCGCCGCCTGCTCAAGGAGCGTGAAGCCGTCCTCGTCGCACACTATTACGTCGATGCCGACCTGCAGGACCTGGCCGAGGAAACCGGCGGCTGCGTGTCCGACTCGCTGGAGATGGCGCGCTTCGGCCGCGACCACCCGGCCAGGACGCTCGTCGTGGCCGGCGTGCGCTTCATGGGCGAGACGGCGAAGATCCTGAGCCCGGAAAAGACGATCCTGATGCCGGACCTGGACGCGACCTGCTCGCTGGATCTCGGCTGCCCGGCCGACGAATTCGCCGCGTTCTGCGACCAGCATCCGGACCGCACGGTCGTCGTCTACGCCAACACCTCCGCGGCCGTGAAGGCGCGCGCCGACTGGATGGTGACGTCGTCGATCGGCCTGGACATCGTCAAACACCTGCACGAGCAGGGCAAGAAGATCCTGTGGGCGCCTGACCGCCACCTGGGCTCGTACATCCAGAAGCAGACGGGTGCCGACATGCTGCTGTGGCAGGGCTCCTGCCTCGTGCACGATGAATTCAAGGGCGTCGAGCTGGACCTGCTGCGCGCCGAGTATCCCGACGCGAAAGTACTCGTGCACCCCGAATCGCCGGCCAACGTCGTCGCCCAGGCGGACGTCGTCGGCTCGACCACGCAACTGATCAATGCGGCGCAGACGATGGACGCGACACACTTCATCGTCGCCACCGACAACGGCATCCTGCACAAGATGCGCATGGCCGCGCCCGGCAAGATTCTGATCGAAGCGCCCACCGCCGGCAACAGCGCCACCTGCAAGAGCTGCGCGCACTGCCCGTGGATGGCGATGAACGGCCTGCAGAACCTGGCCGACGTCCTCGAATCCATGGACGGCAGGAACGAGATCTTCGTCGATCCGGAAACCGGCCGGCAGGCCAGGCGCGCGATCGACCGCATGCTCGACTTCGCCGCCGCCAAGAAGGCGAAGGCGCTGCCGACCGGGGCGCTGGAACAGGAAGCCAAACTTTTCAACGGGATCGGACCTGCATGAGCACGCTGCGCAACCCATACGCCGACGAAGGCCGGTTCGACGAGAAACTGCAGGCCGCTTTCGAACAGAACCTGCTGGCCGCGCTGCTGGAAGACATCGGCAGCGGCGACCTCACGGGCAAGCTCGTGCCGGAAGAGCCCCGCGCGCAGGCGCGCGTGCTGGTGCGCGAGCAGGCCGTCCTGTGCGGCGCGCCGTGGTTCGAGGGCATCATGCTGGCCGTTGACCAGGACATCGAGATCGACTGGCGCTATGCCGAAGGCGACGTGATGGCGGCCGACAGCATTGTCTGCACGATGACCGGCTCGCCGCGCTCGCTGCTGACGGCGGAGCGCGCGGCGCTGAACTTCCTGCAACTGCTGTCCGGCGTCGCGACGGCCACGCGTACCTATGTGGACGTCATCGCCGGCACGAAAGCGCAGATCCTCGACACGCGCAAGACGCTGCCGGGCCTGCGCCTGGCGCAGAAATACGCCGTGCGCGTGGGCGGCGGCGCCAACCAGCGCATGGCGCTGTACGACGGCATCCTGATCAAGGAAAACCACATCGCGGCCGCGGGCGGCATCACGCCGGCGCTGCGGGCGGCCACCGCGCTGGATGCCGGTGTGTCGATCCAGATCGAGGTCGAATCGATCACCGAGCTGGAAGAGGCGCTCGACGCGGGCGCGAAGTCCGTTCTGCTCGATAATTTCGACCTGGGCATGATGCGCGACGCGGTCCGTATCAACGCAGGGCGCGCGCTGCTGGAAGCGTCCGGCGGCATCAATCTGCAGACGGTGCGGGCGATCGCGGAGACGGGTGTCGACCGGATTTCGATCGGCAGCCTCACGAAGGATGTGAAGGCGACCGATTACTCGCTGCGGATCGTCGGCTGACCGTCTTACGCCGCACCAGAACACCGTCGTTCCCGCGGAGGCGGGAACCCAATTTCCCGTGATGCGCCACTGAAATTAGGCTCCCGCCTGCGCGGGAGCGACGGGTCATTGTGCGTCTTGCCCCTTACGTCCCGCTCTCGCTGGCCCTGGCCAGCGCCTCCGCCTGCGGATTGCGCCGATAGACGGATTCCCCGACCCGCGCCGCGATCCCGTCGATAGCCGCCACCACCTTGTCCGGATGCGCGTAATGCGTCATGTGCCCGACACCGGGCTGCAGTTGCAGCTCGCTGTCCGGCAGGCGCTCGTCCAGGCGCTCGGCGTTGTGGCCGACATCGACGATCCGGTCCTGCGTGCCGGCCATGATCACCGCCGGCACCTTCAGTTCCGGATAGCGCTTGGCCAGCGCGACCGCGGCCGGCACCATCATCACGGTCTCGGCGGCGCTGGCGCGCAGCTGGCTCGGCCGCAACATCATCCACACCGGCAATTCGCGGAAACGTGCGTCCACCGCTTGCGGCGCGAATACCCGCTTCGTCAGCGGCCGCCACAGCATGCGGGTGATGAGCGGCGACACGGTGTAGCGCATGAGGTCGCCGACGAGCGGGATCGCGGGCCCGGACAGCAACGGCACGTCCGCGCGCAGGCTCGGGTAGTAATAGCCCGACAGCAGGACGAGGCCACGCACGAAGTCGGGCACCTCCAGCGCCATCGACAGCGCGACCAGCGTCCCCCACGAGTGACCGAGGACGATGGCCGAATCGACGCCGATTTCCTGCAGTGCGTGATGCAGCAGGCGCGCCTGGGCCTGCGGCGTCCACACCTTGCCGCGCGGCCGTTCGCTGTAGCCGAAGCCCGGGCGGTCGAAGGCGATCACGCGGTAATGCTCGGCCGCCTTATCCATCAGGCCACTGGCCTGGAAATCGCTGGCCAGTACGCCGTTCCCATGCAATAGCACGAGTACGGGGCCGCTGCCGCGCTCCACATAGTGCAGGCGCACGCCGTCGGCTTTCACGAAACGGCCCTGGGGCGGATTCTCCGCTTCGGCCTGCTTCGTTTTGGAACGCACATAAAAATAGGATGCCGCGAGGCCAAGGCCGGCCAGCATGGCGCCGGCCTGCCAGGGTTTGATCGGCGTGCTGCGCAAAGTTGTCGTCACAGTATTCCCCCGTCGAGTGGTATGGATGGTGTGTCTGTTCCAGTGTGTTCCGAACCCTTGGTGAGCAGTTCCAGCGCGAGCGGCAGCACGCGCTCGGCCGTTTCCTCGATCTTGATGTCGAGCAGGTCGTCGGCGCGCGTGCGGCCGAGGTTGATGGCGGCGATCGGTTTGCCGGCCGCGTGTGCCATGCGGCAGAAGCGGAAGCCCGAGTAAACCATCAGCGACGATCCCACGACGAGCAGCGCATCGGCGCGCTCCATCTGGACGAGGGCGATGGTCGTGCGAGCCGGCGGGACGTTATCGCCAAAAAACACCACGTTCGGCATCAAGGTGCCGCCGCAGCACGTGCAATAGGGCAGGCGAAAATCGGCCAGTGCCGTCGGTTCGACGGACGCATCGCCATCCGGCAGCGGCGTCGCGTTCGCGCCCGCCACCTGCGGATTGAACTCTTCCAGCTGTCCCTGCACGAACGCGCGCGGGAAGACCGCCGAGCAGTCCAGGCACACGACCGTGTGGATATTGCCGTGCAATTCCAGCACGCCATGACTGCCGGCCTGGCCGTGCAGGCCGTCGACGTTCTGCGTCAGCACGGAACCGATCCGTCCGACCCGCTCCAGCCCGGCGAGCGCCCGGTGGCCGTGATTGGGCCGGGCCTGCGCGAGCACGGGCCAGCCGACCATGCTGCGCGCCCAGTAGCGCCGCTGCACGGCGTCGGATTTGCGGAAATCCGGACCGTGGATCGGCGGCTTGCCGCGCCGGGTGCCGTCGCGGTCGCGGTAGTCGGGAATGCCGGATGCGGTCGACAGCCCGGCGCCCGTCAGCACGAGGGCGCGCGGGTGGCGGTCGAGAAATGCGGCGATCCGCGCCGCGTGGTCGTGGATGGTGAATGCTTCGGCCATCGATGTGCTCCTTCCGCTTGGGATCGTAACATCCTTGATGCCCGGACGAAAACACGATTCCCGCGGCCATCGCCGCAGCCCGGCGTCAGCGCTTGGCGGACACGACGATGCCGCCGACGATCAGCACGAACGCGAGCACGTGATAGGCATGCGGCAGCTCGCCCAGGAAGGCGGACGACAGCAGCGCCGTGAACAGCGGCGTCAGGTTGACGAAGAACGCGCCGATGCCGGGCCCCGCGCGGCGGATGCCGGCACCCCACAGCGCGAACGCCAGCACGGCCGGGCCGACGGCGACGAACAGCAGCGCGGCGGCGACGGGCCAGCTCCATGCGATCGCCTGTGCGTCCAGCCCCCATTCGACGCCGGCGAAAGCCCCCGACCACAGCAGGCCGAAGGCGACCTGCGTACCGAGGAACGCCGCCCAGTCGGCGCGGAGCAGCGGCTCATCCTGCGGCTGCAGCAGCATCCAGCTGTAGAACGACCATGCGATCGTCGCGAGGATCATGTACAGGTCGCCCGCGACGAGGCGCAGCGCCAGCAGCTGGCCGACGTCGCCCCGGCACAGCACGACGAGCACGCCGGCGATCGACAGGAGCGCGCCGGCCACCTGGCGCGTCCGCACCGCCATGCCGTAGAACAGCCGGCCGACGAGCATCATCCAGACAGGCATCCCGGACGCGACGAGGGTCACGTTGATGGGCGTCGAACTTTGCAGCGCCAGGTATTGCAGCGAGTTGTACATCCCGATGCCGAGCAGGCCCAGCAAGGCGTAACGGCGCCAGCGGACCCGGATGGACGCCAGCACGCCGGCCTGGCGCAAGGTCGCCCAGCCCAGCGGCAGCAGCACGGCCAGCGCGATCGCCCAGCGCAGCAGGTTCAGCGTCATCGGCGGGACGGCCGTGCGCACCAGCCGTCCGACGATCGCGTTGCCGGCCCACAGCAGCGGCGGGACGGTCAGCAGCAGGGCGGTGGACGGGGTCAGCTTCTGGTTCATCAACCCGGTCAGCGGCGGCGCGGCGTCAGCACGCTGGGCAGGGCCTTGGGCAGGGTGTCCGGATAATCGCGGGAATAATGCAGGCCCCGGCTCTCGCGGCGCGACAGCGCGCTGCGCACGATCAGTTCCGCCACTTCGACGAGGTTGCGCAGCTCCAGCAGGTCGTTGGTAACGCGGAAGTTGCGGTAGTACTCGTCGATCTCTTCCTTCAGCAGCTTGATGCGGTGCTGCGCCCGTTCCAGGCGCTTGGTCGTGCGCACGATGCCGACGTAGTTCCACATGAAGCGGCGCAGCTCGTCCCAGTTGTGGGCGATGACCACTTCCTCGTCCGCGTTCGTGACGCGGCTCTCGTCCCACGCGGGCAGCTGCGGCAGCTCGACGGGCGGCGCCGCGGCGATCTGGTGCGCGCAGGCGCGGCCCACGACGAGGCATTCCAGCAGCGAATTGCTGGCCAGGCGGTTGGCGCCGTGCAGGCCCGTGTACGCCGTCTCGCCGACCGCGTACAGGCCCGGGATGTCGGTGCGGCCCGCCATGTCCGTCACGACGCCGCCGCACGTGAAGTGCACGGCCGGCACGACGGGAATGGGTTCCTTCGTGATGTCGATGCCCAGTTCGAGGCAGCGCGCGTAAATCGTCGGGAAGTGTTCCTTGATGAATTCCGGGCTCTGGTGCGTGATGTCGAGGTGGACGTAGTCGAGACCGCGCTTCTTCATCTCGAAGTCGATGGCGCGCGCCACGACGTCGCGCGGGGCCAGTTCGCCGCGTTCGTCGTGCGCCGGCATGAAGCGGGTGCCGGCCGCCGCGCCCGCCTCGGGCGGCAGCTTGAGCAGGCCGCCTTCGCCGCGCACGGCTTCCGTGATCAGGAACGATTTCGCGAACGGGTGGTACAGGCAGGTCGGGTGGAACTGGATGAATTCCATGTTCGACACGCGGCAGCCGGCACGCCAGGCCATCGCGATGCCGTCGCCGGTCGCCGTGTCGGGATTCGTCGTATACAGGTAGACCTTGCCGGCGCCGCCCGTGGCCAGCACCGTGTGTTCCGCCTCGCAGGTCAGCACCTTGCCGCTCTGTTCGTCCTGCACGTACAGGCCGTGGCAGCGCGGCTGGCCGACGAGGGCCGGACCCGCGTGGATGCCGCCCGGCTGCAGCTTGTCCGACGTGATCACGTCGATCGCGCAATGGTGTTCGAAGAGGGTGATGTTCGGATGCGCGCGCACCTTCTGTTCCAGGGTCACCTGCACGGCGTGGCCGGTGGCATCGGCCGCGTGGATGATGCGGCGCTGGCTGTGGCCGCCCTCGCGGGTCAGGTGGAAGCCCAGCTCCGCGGTCTCGTCGCGGGTGAAGGGCACGCCCTGTTCGATCAGCCACTCGATCGCTTCGCGCCCGTGCTCGACGATGTAGCGGGTGGCCGCTTCGTCGCACAGGCCCGCGCCGGCGACGAGGGTGTCGGCGATATGCTGGTCGTGGCTGTCGCCGGAATCCAGCACGGCGGCGATGCCGCCCTGGGCCCAGTTGCTGGCGCCGTCGAGCAGTTCGCGCTTGGAGATGATGGCGACCTTGCGGGTCTGCGCCAGATGGAGGGCGACCGACAGGCCGGCGAGGCCGCTGCCGACGATGGCTACGTCAAATTTCATCGCGTTCTCTTGGTTTTGCTTTTGTAAAGAGGCATCACTATAGACGATTTGGCGCGGATATGTGGGAGAGGGCGATGTTCAGCATCCGCGGCGGCCGTCCCGTACGTCGGCGAGAACGGATTCGTACAACCGGCGGTAGCGTGCCGCCGCCGACGCCCAGCTGTGCGTGGCCGCGATGCAGCGTGCGGCCGCCAGTCCAAGCGGGCGCAGCCGATACCTTTCGTCGAGCAACTGCGCCAGCGCGTCCGCGAGCGCCCGCCGGCTGCCGGCCGCGAACAGCATCCCGCTGTGCCCGTGCACGAGCAGGTCGCGGTGGCACGGGATATCCGACGCGACCACGGCACACCCCTGGGCCATCGCGTTCAACAGGTGGCGCGAGGGTGTCAGCGTTCCGCGCCCCGCCAGCGCAGGGAACACGGCGATGTCGGCCCGGGCCATCACGTCGGCGGCGCGCCGGCCCGCCAGCAGGCCCGTGACGCGCACATACCCGTTCAGGCCGGCCGCCGCGATCCGCGCTTCGAGCACTTCCATGCCCGTGCCCCCGCCGGCAACGAGCAGGCGCAGCGTGCGCCGCTTGTGGCGCAGGTCGTGCAGCGCGGCCAGCAGCAGCCCGATGCCGGCGGGCGCGTCGAGGTCGCCGGCATACGCGAGCAGCGGCGCATCCAGCATGTCCATGTCCGACGGCCGCGCCCCGCGGTCCAGCGCGGCCATGACGTCGGCCGCCGGCGGCAGGATGGCGATGCGGCGCGGGTGGATGCCGCTCGCCCGCAGCGCCGCCCGCATCTCGATGCTGGGCGCGGCCAGCGCATCGGCGCGCGCACCGGCGAAGCGTCCGAGCGGACCGATGCCGCTGCCGGCGGCGGCGCGGCGGTCGGCCTCGACCACGAGCGGCAAGCGGCCCAGCCGCGCCACGGGCCAGGCAGCGGATGCGTGCACGCTCGGGGCATGGACGTGGATCAGGTCGGGCCGGGTGAGAAGCACGATCCGGCGCAGGCGCAGGGCGAGCGCCGCGCCGGCCGCCAGGTCCGGGCAGGCGCGCAGCAGCCAACCCGGCGTCCGCGGCGCCGGCGTGCGGTACAGGTGCCACACATGGTGCGGCCAGGCATCCTGGCTATCGGCGTCGCACGCGGCCACCGCACTCAGGTGCACGGTCTGGATACCCTGCGCGCGCAACGCCGTCAGCAGGGCTTGTGTGCGCCGCGCGTAATCCGTCGGGCGGGCGCACGCCGCGTCCAGCACATGCAGGACACGCATCAGCGCATCCGCCGCAGGCTGTCCGCCGGTTCGCTGCGCGTGAGGGCATCGTAGACGGCCAGGTAGTCGCGCGCCATCGCCGGCATGCTGTGGCGGGCGATGACCTGGGTGCGGGCCCGTGCGCCGTGGCGTGCCGCCATGGCGGGGATGCGGCAGTAGTCGGCGACCGCCGACGCCAGCAGCTCGGTCGACATCGGGGGCACGAGGATGCCCGTGAAACCGGGATGCACCAGTTCCGTGTTGCCGCCGACGGCGGAGGCCACGACCGGCAGGCCCGTCGCCATCGCCTCCAGGATCGGGTTGGAACGGTCTTCGGCCAGCGAGGGCAGCACGAACAGGTCCATCGCGCGCAGCAGTTGCGGGACGTCGGCGCGGGCGCCCGGCAGCCACGCGCGCGCGGCCGCGCCGGCGCGGTGCAGCAGCGCCTGGCACTCGGTGCGCGCCGGCCCGTCGCCGACGAGCAGCAGCCGCAGCCGCTGGTGCGCCGGGTGCGGGGACGCGATCAGGCGCAGGAAGGCCTCGACCAGCATCGTGTGGTTGCCGGCGTCGTCCATCCGCCCGACGCTGCCCACGATGAAGACGCCGTCATGCATGAAGCCGGGCGGGCCGACGACGGCCGGCGGCCCGAGCCGCGGATGGAATTGCACGCTGTCGACGCCGTTCGCGATGTGCGACACGCGCGCCGGCTCGGCGCCCACGGATTCGATGAGCCATTGTTCGAGCTCGCCGCTGACGGCGATGAAATGGTCGACGAGCGGACACAGCATGCGGGGCAGCAGGCGCGCGGCGAGCCCGGCGGATCGCCCGGTGCCGGCCGCCGGGCGTCCATGTTCGGCATGCACGCGCAGCTTGACCCCGGCCAGCGCGGCGACGAGCTGGGCCGGCAGGCCGGCGCCGTTGCGCGTGTGGATCAGGTCGGGCCGCAATGCCCGCAGCACGCCGAACATGCGCAGGTAGTGGAGCGGATCGCGCCCGGCGCGCTTGTGCAGGTTGACGATCTCGACCCCGTGCTCGCGCATGCCGCCCTCGTAGCCGCCGCGGTCGTGCAGGCAGACGATGGCGTGGCGATAGCGCTCGGGCGGCAGATGGCGGATGAGGTTCAGCAGGCCGTTTTCCGTCTGCGCCATGTCGAGCGAGTCGACCACGTGGACGACGAGGCGCGGGCGCGCCGCCGGTTCGCACAGGGACAGCTCGCGCGGATGCTGGGCACCCATACGGCCCCGCGTCAGCGCTCGACCCGGCCGCTGCCCATGCGGCCCGGTGGCCGCAGCGGCATGAAGGAAAGGGTTCGTGCATGGCGGTCGATGTGCTTCATGGCGGCAGCTCCACGCTCGTTGACGGGTGCGCCGGGCCGGTGTCCGCGGTCGACGCTGAACTCATTATATTGCGCTGCAACGGACGTTTTTTTCGCTTTCCGGCGCCGTTGACTCGTCTCAAGGAAGCGCAGAATACGTGCAGCAACCGCGATCCGGACTTGTCCAACGAGGTGTGTACGCCGCCGCACCGAACGCCGGCCAGGCGCACGCTAGGATGGCCGTTCCATCCGTACGAGGACCCACCATGAGCACACACGACACCAACGACATCGCCGACCTGAAATCGAAGATCCGGGAAGTCCGCTTCCCCATGTTCACGTGGCAGGACGAGCATGGCCACCTGCTGAGCCAGCCAATGACGCAGGACGAGGTCGACGACGACGGCGGGATCTGGTTCTTCACCTCCACGCAGACCGCGCTGTGGGACTGCATCGCGCACCGCCCCCAGGTCAACCTGTCGTTCGCGAAACCGGAAGACAGCCTGTTCGTCTCCGTCAGCGGGCTCGCGGAGCGCGTCGTCGACCGCGAACGCATCCGCGCGATGTGGAACGCGGGCGTGCAGGCGTGGTTCCCGGCCGGCCCGGACGACGAACACGCCGTGCTGATCCGCGTCGAGCCGCACTCGGCCGAATACTGGGACTCGAACGACAGCAAGATGGTGCGCCTGTTCGCCGTCGCGAAGGCCGCCATGACGGGCACCCGGCCCGACCTGGATGCGGAACACCGCACGCTGAAATTGTAAAGACCGCGGCGCGCTGAACATTCCTCCCTTGCAATAATCGGACGGGCAGGCGTACAGTACATGCTTCTTCGGGGAGCGTGGATGAAACTGGACGGGCAGGGCGGAATGCGATGACAGGACCGCTGGAACTGGCCGCAAACGGCCTCACCGCCGTGGCCATCCTGCTGGCCGGCCGCAACAACGTCCACACCTGGTGGACGGGCATCGTCGGCTGCACGCTGTTCGCCATCCTGTTCGCCCAGAACCGGCTGTACGCCGACGTCGCCCTGCAGGTCTTCTTCGTGGCCACCAGCGTCGCCGGCTGGTGGAAATGGGTGCGCGGCGACCATGGCGAGCCGCTGCCGATCACGCATGCCGGCGCCGCGAACCTGGCGTGGACGGTGCCGCTGGGCGTGGCCGCCACGGCCGGCTATGGCGCGCTGCTGCATTTCACGACGAACGCGTACGCGCCTTTCCTCGATTCGGCCGTGCTCGTCTTTTCCGTCATCGGCCAGATCCTCATGATGCAGCGCCGGGTCGAGAACTGGACCTTCTGGCTGCTCGTGAACAGCATCGCCGCGCCCCTGTATCTGAGCCGCGGCCTCGTCCTGACGGCCGTGCTGTACGCCGGCTTCTGGGTCAATGCCATCGTCTCCTGGCGCAACTGGTACCGACTGGCTGCGCGACAGACGGCGGCGTCCGCCAAGCATGCGGAAATTTACGAAAGTTCCCAACCGTGAACAAGAAATCGCTCGCGGCTGCGGTGGCGATGCTCGCCTGCACGTATTCCGCAGCGGCGCAGACCGGGCCATCGCGGTCGGCGGCGATCCGCTGGCCGGCCCGGCCGAACCCACGCGCGCGAACTTCGGCATGAAGGGTAGCGCCGTCATCCGCGGCGGCACGCCATAATATGCGGGGAGGGCAGGCCGGGGGACACCGGCCGCGGCCCTCATCGGGATGTCCGGGACACGTCACCAATCCACCGAGGAGGAACGATGTCTTACGACGATTTCAAAGCCTGTATCGAGGCCTGCGACGCCTGCGCGGCCGCCTGCGACCGCTGTTCGACCGCCTGTCTGCGGGAAGACGACGTCAAGATGATGGCGCGCTGCATCGCGCTCGACATGGACTGCGCCCAGGTCTGCCGGACGGCTGCCGCCTTCATGGCACGCGGCAGCGACGTCGCGCGCGACCTGTGCCGCCTGTGCGCGACCGTGTGCACAGCCTGCGGCGACGAATGCGGCAAGCATCCGATGGACCATTGCCAGGCCTGCGCGCAGGCCTGCCGCGCCTGCGCGGACGCATGCCGGCGCATGGCCGGCGCCTGAGCGGTCAGTCCCGGCGCGGCGGCGCCAGGTCGTCCTCGGTCTGGTTGCCGCCGGTTTCCGGCGCGCCCAGCCCCGTCGAGCCCGGACTGGCCTGGCGGCTGCGGGTGTCCTGGTAGCCGCGGTTGATGGCCGTCGCGGCGGTGCCGGCGCCTTCGGCCTCGTCATCGGGACTCCCCTGGCGGCTGCCCGCCGCGCCGGACTGGCTGGCGCCGCGCGCCGACGGCGCTTCTTCCTCCGGCCGCGGCTTCGTCAGCGCACGGCCGCCGCTGCCGCCCGTCTCCGCCATCGTCTCGTGGGTGGGCGTGCTGCCCTGTTCGCCGCTCGTCGCGTTGCCGACGCCGATCGTCGCTGCCTGCTCGTTCTGCTGGCCCTTGCCGGCGCCGTTGCCCTGGTTGGTCGCGTGTGCGTTCATATCGCCTCCGTATGCGTAGTTCGATGAGCGATTGTTGCCGTGTGCAGGCAGGCCGTCTGTCGGCAGGCGTTGCGTGCGCGTGTAGGATGCCGGCCCAGCCGCTCAGACCGGGATCTCGGACGTGCCGCCGCCCACACTGCCGAACGCCTGCAATTGTTCGAGCGACAGGCGGCGATCGTTGAGGGCGGCGAGGATGGCCTTCAATTGCGCCGGCTCGGGCTGGATGTAGACGATGCGCTGCTCGACCTCGTCATCCCAGCAGCGCATATAGGGCACGTCGGTCTCGGCCATGATCTTCGCGTCGAAGCTGCCGTCGCGCAGTTCGCCGAACAACGTGACGCGGGTCGTGTCGGCTGTCGTGTTTTTCACCGTGATGGTCATGCCTGTTCCTTTCGAGTCGGACTGCGTCACGGCGATTGTCCCGTAGGCGCGGCCGGCCTGCAAACGCCGTTCAAGCGTGCGCGGCCGCCGAGCCGGTGGCGCTTTCGCGGCGGGATGAGATATACTGTACAAAAACACAGTTATTTCTTTCCTCATGCCGACCTTTACGCCCATCGACCTTGGTCCAACGCTTCCGGAAGAGATCGCGACCGGTGCCAGCAGCCGGCTGTACGTCAAGATGTACCGTCAGGCCGACGATGCCATCACGGAAGCGACTACCGACATCGAACTGGCGCGCGAGTTCATCGCGCACGGCGAACTCAGCGCAAAATCCATCCAGAACACGCAAAAGGAATTGTTCCGCTTCCTGACCTGGTGCCGCGAAGAACCCGGCAAGACGCTGGGCCAGCTGAACGTCGCCGACCTGAACGCGTACAAGGAATTCCTCAAGAATCCGCCGCCCGAATGGGTGTCCACGACAAAATGGCCGCGCACGGATGCGCGCTACCGGCCGTTCACGGGGCCGCTGTCGGACGCGAGCCGGCGCCAGGCGATGATCGCCGTGAAGGGCCTGCTGGGCTTCGCGGAGCAGACCGGCTATTTGCGCCGCAATCCGGCCGCGCTCGTCCGCAACGTGCGGGCGCCGTCGGCCAGCCGCATCACGCGCTACCTGACGCAGGGCGCGATCGCGCTGGCGCTGGATACCGTCGCGCGGCGTCCGGCCGGGACGCCAGCCGCCGTCAAACGGCGCGAACGCGACCGTTTCCTGCTCGTCGCGTTCGCGCACACGGGCGCGCGCCTGAACGAGATCGTCGGCGCGGCGATGGGTTCCATCTACACGGAAGGCAATGGGCGCTGGTGGCTCGACGTCGTCGGCAAAGGCGGCAAGCCGCGCCGCCTGCCGGTCCCGCAAGACATGCTGGACGCCTTCCGCGCCTACCGCCAGGCGTTCGACCTGTTGCCGCAGGCAAGCCGCGCGGACCGCACGCCGCTCGTCCTGTCGAGCCGCAGCCGCGACCTCGCGCGCATCACCGACGAAGCGGCCGCCGAAGCGATCAAGGCGGCCTTCGCCGACGCGGCGCGCGTCGCGGACGGCCTCGGCGACGCCGACACGGCCGCCACGCTGCGCCAGGCGTCCGCGCACTGGCTGCGCCACAGCATGCTGACGAACCACGCGAACAACGGCGTCCAGCTCAAGACGCTGCAGGACACGGCCGGGCACGCGAACATCGCGACGACGGCGGCCTATCTGCACAAGACCGATAACGAGCGTTACGACGAGATCATCGCCTCCGCGCGCGGACGCGGGATCCTGTAATGCGGCCGCGATCGAGCCGCCATGTTGCCTATACTGAGGCATGATCATGCAAGCGCACGACATGACCAGCGGTATCGACGGCGACGTGATCCTGCGGCCGGTCGGCCCGGTCGAACGGCCCGGAGCGGACAACCAGCGTCCTTACGAGGCCGTCATCGGCGTCACGAACGCGGCCGGACGCCGGGTGGCCGAGGCGCGCAGCGATGCGAACGGCCGCTTCGTGATCATCCTCGAACCCGGCACGTATGTGCTGCATCCCGAGTCCGAAGCGATCTATCCACACGCGCCGGACCAGGCGGTGACCGTGGTCGAGGACCATGTCACGGCGGTCCGGATCGTGTACGACAGCGGTATCCGGTGAGTATGCCGGCACCGCACCGGTTCACGCCGTAAAGCCGATGCCGACGATACGGCTGCCCCAATCATGGTTCGACAGGATATCCTCGTTGACCAGCCAGGCGCGCCGGGCATTGCGCGGATCGACCGTCACCGCCGAGTAATCGCCCCAGCGGCCGTTGCCGAACCACGTCGGACTCGTGAACGCCGCCGTGCCCGGGCTCAGGCTGTACGTGCTGCCGTTGTTGTGGTCGAAGCCGGAGAACCGCACCTGGGCGTTGGTGCCACGGGGCGGATCGGTCAATGTCCATGTCACGTACACGTCATTGGCGCTGTTGGCCGCGATCGAGGCGTTGAAATCGAACGACGTCGACGTTCCGAAGAAGAATGCGCTTTGCACGAGCGCGCCGGCCGCCGTGTTGATCTGGTAGAACTTGGGCGCCGCATAGCCGACCAGATTCACGGTATGGACCTGCCACAGGAAGTCGCCCGTCTGCGTGCTGGCGTTGACGAACCGGCCGTCGAGCGTGTCGAGCACGGCACGGGTGCCCGGTTGCGGGGCCGCGGGCGGCGCGGAATACGACGGCACCGAAACATTCACCGGCCCCGTCAGCTGGATGGCGTTGGGCCTGCTCGAATTGGTGAGCGTGTACAGGCTCAGTGCGCTGCCGCCAGATGCGGCGACCAGGAAGGTCCTGGCGTTCTGGTCCAGTACGATCGGCGGCGCGAGCGTGGCGCGCAGGCCCGTGAAGACCGGCACCGCGAAACCGAGCCCGTTGTACAGGCGCGCCTTGGCCACCGCGAACATGTCGGCGCCCCGGAAACCGCCCGACGACGTGAATACGTTGGCCGTGATGATGATCGCGTCCTGGTCCATGCCGAGTTGCGGATAATCCCAGAAATCGCCGGCATTGAAGGTCACGTTCAGGCCGTAGATGAAATACGCGCCGAGCGGGTTCGACGTGGTGGAGATCGCGACGAAATGGAATTGGCGCGTGTCCGATTCCTGGAACGCGTCGGCGGTGACGATCCAGCGGTTCCAGACGCTGTCGTAGACGGCGCGCGGATCGAACAGCACCCGGGTCGTATAGCCGAAGAAGGCCGCGAGCGACATGCTGGTGCGCTGGCTCGGGTTGGTCCGGACAAAGATGTCGACGTGCGAATTCGTCACCTCGACAAAATGGTCGAGCCCGATGGCGCCGTGCGTGTCGGGCGGGATCAATCCATCGACGTCTGTCGCGCCCGGCACATTGGGGCCGACGAGGCCGATCCGCGCACGCGGCGACGCTTCGGCTTCGGTTTCGGTGTCGAAGGGCTTTTCGGCCGCCGGGCCCTGCGCATGCAATGTCGCCTTGAGCTCGTCGTATTGATCGGCAGGTATGGTCGGCAAGAACGGCTTCGACTTCGCTTGCGCGATCGACCGCGCGGCAGGGGGCGGGTTGTTCTGCATGTCCCGCAGCATGGTCTCGACAGACCTGACCTGCGGCGCCGCGGCCTCGAGCTGCGGACCGACTTCGATTGAAGAATGTTTCACGGCATTACTCCTTTCCATTGAGTGGCCAATCTTGTCCACGGCAGATATGTCGCGGCGCGACGCGCAGCAGCCTGTCCTGCGTTCCCGCGCCCCTCACTATCGTTACAAACGGACTGAGCGTCGTTGACAGCAATCAGGGGATAGAAATCGCCGCGAAGAGGGCCGGGGATCGTTAATATCGAAAAGGAGCGGACGTCTCGGCGCGAAGATGCTGGCATCGCCACGGGGTACTCGCCGGGCTCCCGACCGGATGGGCGCCGCGCCGCTGGCGTTACGCCGATTTCAAACTTATAATGCGGCGACTCTTTTATCGTCCGATGAGCTATCCTCGCCAAACCCGTGTGCTCAGTGCTGTCGTGGCGCTGCTGAGCTTGCTGTTCATGCAGCTGGCCGTGGCGGCGTACGCGTGCCCGAACGTGGCGCCGGCGCGGAGCGCGCCCATGCTGGACGGCGCCGGCCAGCCGATGGCGGATTGCCGCCAGACCGACAGGCAAAGTCCCACGCTGTGCCACGAGCACGCGCACAAACTGATCCCATCGCTCGACAAGCCGGACGCACCCTTCGTGATGCCGTTCATCGCGGCCGGTATCGCGCTGCTGCTCTGGTGGCCCGACCATGCCGTGGCCGCACCGAATCCGCCGCGCGTTTTTCTGCACGCCTCCGGTTCGTCGCCGCCGCTCGCGATACGCCACTGCTGTTTCCGCCTATAACCTCCAGCCGCCAAGTCGTCGTCCCGCCCGGTTAAGCCCGTGGCGGTGCCGTTCTTCGCACTCTGGAGCTTTCACATGCAATTTCTTGACCTCATCGGGAGGCACGGTTCGTGCCGCCCCGACGTGTTCGGCCCGACACTTGCGCTCGCATTGTCGCTGGGCCTCGTTTTACCTCATGCACAGGCGGCGGCCGAGGCCGAAGGCCTGACGCTTGCCCAGGCACAGCAGCGTGCGCTGGCGCGCTCACGCGCGTTGCCGGCGGCGGACGCGTCCGCAGCCGCCGCCCGCGAACTGGCGGTCGCCGCCGCGAGGCTGCCCGATCCGGTGCTGCGCGCCGGCATCGATAATCTGCCGGTCAGCGGCACCGACCGCTTCAACATCGGGTCCGACTTCATGACGATGCGCACAATCGGTGTGATGCAGGAACTCACCGCGCCCGACAAGCGGCGCCTGCGCGCGGCCGGGATGGAGGCGGTGGC
This sequence comes from Massilia luteola, assembly GCF_034420155.1. Classification (NCBI taxonomy): domain Bacteria; kingdom Pseudomonadati; phylum Pseudomonadota; class Betaproteobacteria; order Burkholderiales; family Oxalobacteraceae; genus Massilia; species Massilia luteola. The sequence continues at coordinate 205,153 of NZ_JAXOFN010000002.1, read as the reverse complement.
CGACCAGGCCCTCGCGGAAAAGGCGGTGGCGACCGCGCGCATCGAACGCGAGACCGCACTGGCCTGGTTCGACCTGTATTTCGCGCGGCAGGTGGACGATCTCGCGCGCCAACAGGTCAGTCAGGCACAACTCGACCTGCAAGCCGCGCAAGCCGCCTACCGTGGCGGCAAGGGCAGCCGGGGCGACGTCTTTGCGGCCCGTGGGCGTGTCGGTACTGCCCAGGATAAGGCCGACGAATCCGACACCCGCGTCGACACGGCGCGGCGCGCCCTGGCGCGCTGGGCCGGGCGCGACGCCGACGTCGCCCCCGCAAGCCTGCCGGATATCGACCGGATCCGGATCGATCCCGGCGTCCTCGACACCGAGCTCGCGCATCACCCCGAGATTACGGTGCTCGATCGCGAGGAAGCCGTCGCGCGCACGCAAGCCCGGCTCGCCGAGGCCAATCGGCATCCCGACTGGACCGTCGAAGTATCGCTGCAGCACCGTGGGCAGGGCTATTCGAACATGGTCTCCGTCGGCGTGTCGGTACCGCTTCAGTGGGACCGGAAACACCGCCAGGACCGCGAACTCGCAGCCGCGCTCCTGCAGGCCGACCGGATCGGCGACGAGCGCGAAGAAAGCCTGCGCGCCCACACGGCGGAGGTGCGGGCGCTGCTCGACGGGTGGCGCAGCGCGCGTCGGCGCCTCGCCCGCTACCGGCACGAGCTCGAGCCCCTCGCCGCCGAACGGAGCGCGGCCGTCCTGGCTGCCTACCGTGGCGGCAAGGCCGCGCTGGCCGACGTGCTGGCGGCGCGGCGCAACGAACTCGACGTCCGCCTGCAAGCCCTGCAGATCGAGGGCGCGGCGGCGCAGCGCTGGGCGCAGCTGAACTATCTTTATCCATCCGACCGCGGCACGGCGGCGTCTTCGCACCACCCGGAGGCAATGCCATGAACCGCCGCATCGTCATTTCCACCATCGGCGCCGTGCTTGTGCTCTCGCTCAGCGTCCTCGGCGCATATCGCCTCGGCGCCCGGGCGGGCGCGGGCCGGGGCGCGCCGGTTGCCGCCAAGGTCCTGTATTGGCACGACCCGATGGTACCCGACCAGAAGTTCGACAAGCCCGGCAAGTCGCCCTTCATGGACATGGCCCTGGTGCCGGTCTACGCTGACGAGGGCCAGGCCCCGGGCGGCGTCGCCGTCAGCCCGGGCGTCCAACAGAATCTCGGGATACGCATCGCCGCGGTCCGCAAGGGCGCGCTGGCGGGCACGCTGGACACCGTCGCCAACGTGGCGTTCGACGAACGCGAGCTCGTCCAGCTGCAGGCCCGCAGCAGCGGCTATGTGGAAAAGCTGTTCGTCCGTGCGCCGCTCGAGCCGGTACGCAAGGGCCAGGCGCTGCTCCAGTTGTACGCGCCCGACTGGGTCGCGGCACAGGAAGAGTACCTGGCGATCAGTCGCATGCCCGCCGGCGCGGATACGGCGGGCCTGCTCGATGCGGCCCTGCAGCGCATGCGGCTCGCGGGCATGACCGCGACGCAAATCCGGCAGGTCAGCGCACGCGCGCAGGTCAGTCCGCGCATCACCGTCACCGCCCCGGCCGACGGCGTCGTCAGCGAGCTGTCGGTACGCGAAGGCATGACGGTGACGCCGGGCGCGCCGCTGTTTCGGATCAACGGCCTGCGCACGGTCTGGGTCAATGCCGAGGTGCCGGAAAGCGCGGCGGCCCGGGTCCGGCCCGGGATGGCGGTACGCGCCACCAGCCCGGCTTTCCCCGGGGCGGAATTCGGCGGCAAGGTCGAGGCCCTGCTGCCGGAGGTGAACACAGCGACGCGCACGCTGAAGGCGAGGATCGTGCTGGCCAACCCCGGCGGGAAACTCGTTCCGGGCATGTTCGCGACGATTCACATGATGCCGGCGCCCGGGCGCGAGACGCTGCTGGTGCCGTCGGAGGCCGTGATCCAGACCGGGGAACGCACGGTCGTCATCACCCAGTCCGGCGATGGAAGTTTCGCGCCGGCGGACGTCGTCACCGGCACCGAGGCCGATGGCCAGACCGAAGTCCTCAAAGGCCTGAAGGAAGGCGAAAAGGTCGTGGCATCGGGCCAGTTCCTGATCGATTCCGAGGCCAGCCTGCGCGGCACGCTGCGGCGCATCGGCGGCGCGGCGTCCCCGGTGCCGGCGCGCGCCGCGCCCGCGGCCGCACCCGCGCCCGCGCCCGCGCCCGCGACCCATCATGCCGCAGGGAAGGTGGAACGGATCGCCAGGGACGAAGTGACGATCTCGCACGGGCCGATTCCCAGCCTGAAGTGGCCAGCCATGACGATGGGCTTCATGCCGCCGGCCGGCGGGCTGGCGCAGGACATCCGGGTCGGCGATACCGTGCGGTTCGAGATCCGGGCGACGCACGCCGGGAGGTACGAGATCGTATCGATTGCGCGCGACGCCGCCGCGCCGGGAGGCGCCCGATGATCGCGCGCCTGATCCGCTGGTCGATCGCCAATCGCTTCCTGGTGCTGCTTGCGACCCTGGGCCTCGCGGCCTGGGGCGTCTGGGCGGTCCAGCGCACGCCGGTCGATGCGCTGCCTGACCTGTCGGACGTACAGGTGATCATCCGCACGACGTATCCGGGGCAGGCGCCGCAGATCGTCGAGAACCAGGTCACCTATCCGCTCACGACCACCATGTTGTCGGTCCCGGGCGCCAGGACCGTGCGCGGCTATTCGTTCTTCGGCGATTCCTACGTGTATGTCCTGTTCGAAGACGGCACCGATCCGTATTGGGCGCGCTCGCGCGTGCTCGAATACCTGAACCAGGCGCAGTCACGGCTGCCGCCGCAGGCCAGGCCGTCGCTCGGGCCGGATGCGACGGGCATCGGATGGGTCTTCGAATATGCGCTGGTGGACCGCACCGGCAGGCACGACCTCTCGCAATTGCGCGCCCTGCAGGACTGGTTCCTGAAGTACGAGCTGAAAACGGTGCCGAACGTGGCCGAGGTGGCGAGCATCGGCGGCATGGTGCGCCAGTACCAGATCCAGCTCGATCCGGACAGGCTGCGCGCCTATGGCATCACGCATGCGCGGGTGATCGATGCGGTCCGCAAGGCGAACCAGGAGGCCGGCGGCTCGGTCCTTGAACTGGGCGAGGCCGAGTACATGGTCCGCACGTCGGGTTATCTGTCGTCGCTCGACGACTTCCGGCGCATCCCCCTGGCGACGGGCGGCGGCGGCGTGGCGGTGACGCTGGGCGACGTGGCGCGTGTGCAGGTCGGACCCGAGATGCGGCGCGGCGTCGCCGAGTTGAATGGCGAAGGCGAGGTGGCCGGCGGCATCATCGTCATGCGCTCCGGGAAGAACGCGCTCGCGACCATCGCCGCGGTGAAGGCCAGGCTCGCCCAGCTCAAGTCGAGCCTGCCGGCGGGCGTGGACATCGTGCCGACCTATGACCGTTCGCACCTCATCACACGGGCCGTGACGAACCTGGAGCACAAGCTGGCCGAGGAGTTCATCGTGGTCGCCGTGGTCTGCGCGCTGTTCCTGTTCCATCTGCGCTCCGCCCTGGTCGCCGTCGTCTCGCTCCCGCTCGGGATCCTCGCCGCCTATACCGTGATGTATTACCAGGGCGTCACCGCGAACATCATGTCGCTCGGCGGCATCGCCATCGCCATCGGCGCGATGGTCGACGCGGCGGTCGTCATGATCGAGAACGCGCACAGGCACCTGGAGGCTTGGCACCATCGGCATCCCGGCGCGACGCTCGACGGCGCCGCGCACTGGCGGGTGGTCGAAACGGCGGCCGCCGAGGTCGGGCCGGCGCTGTTCTTCTCGCTCCTGATCATCGTGCTGTCCTTCATTCCCGTGTTTGCGCTGGACGCGCAGGAGGGCAAGCTGTTCGCGCCACTGGCGTTCACCAAGACGTATGCGATGGCCGCCGCCGCGGGCCTGGCGGTGACGCTGGTGCCGGTGCTGATGGGCTATCTCATTCGCGGCAGGATCCCGCGTGAAGACACCAACCCGCTGAACCGCGTCCTGATCCGGGTGTACCGGCCGTTGCTCGAGATCGTGCTGCGCCGGCCGAAGACGACGCTCGGCGTCGCGGCCTGCATCGTGATCGCGACGGTGTGGCCGGTCAGCCGGCTGGGCAGCGAGTTCATGCCGCCGATGGACGAGGGCGATCTGCTGTACATGCCGTCGGCGCTGCCTGGGATCGGCATCGGCAAGGCCGCGGAGCTGCTGCAACAGACCGATCGGTTGATCAAGACCGTGCCGGAGGTCCGGACCGTGTTCGGCAAGGCGGGCCGGGCGGAATCGGCCACCGATCCGGCCCCGCTCGCGATGTTCGAGACCACCATCCAGTTCAAACCGCGCGACCAGTGGCGCGCCGGGATGACGCCGGACAGGCTGGTCGCGGAGCTGGACCGCGTCGTCAGGGTGCCGGGGCTGTCCAACGTGTGGGTGCCGCCGATCCGCAACCGGATCGACATGCTGGCGACCGGCGTCAAGAGCCTGGTCGGCATCAAGGTCGCGGGCGCCAGCCTGCGGGAGATCGACCGCATCACGGGCGCGATCGAAGCCGCCGTGCGCAAGGTCCCCGGCGTCTCGTCGGCCTTGGCCGAACGACTGAACGGCGGGCGCTACATCGACGTGCACATCGACCGCGCGGCCGCGGCGCGCCTCGGCTTGAACGTGGCGGACGTGCAGGGCGTGATCGCGGCCGCGGTCGGCGGCGAAGACATCGGCGAGACGGTGGAGGGCTTGCAGCGATTCCCGATCAACGTGCGCTACCCGCGCGAAGTGCGCGACTCGCTGGAGAAGCTGCGCGCGCTGCCGCTGCTCACCGACGCGGGCGCCCAGATCCGGCTCGGCGACGTGGCCGCCATCCGCATCGACGACGGCCCGGCCTTGCTCAAGAGCGAAAACGCACGCCTGTCGGGCTGGGTGTACGTCGACGTCCGGGGACGCGACCTGACGTCGGCGGTGCGCGCGATGCAGCGGGCGGTCGCCACCGAAGTCCGGCTTCCCGTGGGGTATTCGGTATCGTGGTCCGGACAGTTCGAATACCTGGAACGCGCGGTCGCGAAGCTGAAGGTGGTCGTGCCGGCGACGCTGGCCATCATCTTCGTGCTGCTGTACCTCACCTTCGGGCGTTTCGACGAGGCGGCCCTGATCATGGCGACCCTGCCGTTCGCCCTGGCCGGCGGGGCGTGGATGTCATGGCTGCTGGGCTACAATCTGTCGGTGGCCAGCGGCGTCGGATTCATCGCGCTCGCGGGCGTGTCGGCCGAATTCGGCGTGATCATGCTGCTGTACCTGAAGCAGGCGTGGGACGCCGGGCTCGCCGCCGGCCGCGGCAGCGAGGCGGACCTGGTCGAAGCGATCCGCGAAGGCGCAGTCCTGCGTGTGCGGCCGAAGGCGATGACCGTCGCGGTGATCATCGCCGGCCTCGTGCCCGCCATGACCGGGACCGGGACGGGTTCGGAGATCATGCAGAGGATCGCGGCGCCGATGGTCGGCGGGATGATCACGGCGCCGTTGCTGTCGATGTTCGTCGTGCCTGCCGTGTACCTGTTGTTGCGACGCCGTCGCGTGCGGCGGCTCGCGTCGGCCGCTGTCCTGGCGCGCGAACGGGCGGCATGATCGCGAACGGCTCTCGCGCATGTGGTGAAATTTTGGTCCGCATCATTGGTTTATGCCGGCATCGCGATGGGAACCGGGACCGGCGTCGCCGTCGAGTCGGCGCACATCACCCTGCTCGGTGCGCCTCACATCTGTTCGCCCGGCGGCGCCGTCGACGCAAGCCATGCCGCCAGCACGACAGCCGCCAGCAGCAGCAATGCCTCGATCCGGAGGACACGCTTGAAACGCGCCGGCAAGCCGTCCGGCGCGGCACGACCGGCGGACTCGCGCGCGAGCCACGGCGGCATCACGACGAAGCGGTTGAATCCACCCAGCGCCGCAGCCAGGCCCGCGACGAGCACTTTCGCCACCAGGGTGTTGGCGTAGGGGTTCCCGATCAGGTAATCCCATCCGCCGATGCTGCGCCAGGCCGCATACCCGCCGGTGACGAAGACGGCGCCCAGTGCGACGGTCGCCGAATTCGACAGCGACGCGACGTAAGCCGATCTGGCGCGCCAGTCGCTTGCGGCCATGTTCCCGGACGTTTTGAGGATGATGGCGGCGGCGATGACCACTTCACCGACCCACAGGCTGATTGCGCCCAGGTGAACCCAGTCCGCCAGCACGCGCACGCCGAAGTCGCCGTCGCTTGCCGCGTGGCTGACCATGCTCCGCGTGTACCAGAACACGGCGAGCGCCGCCAGGGTCACGCGCGCGGGCCAACGGCTAGCGCCGCCCCGGGCGAGGGCGCCGGCGGCGGCAACGGCCAGCCCGGCCGTTCCGACGCAGTAGGCGAATCCAAGGTGGGTGGAGAGCAGCATTGTCCAGACAGCGCGCCCCGCCTCGGCAAGGGGAACCTCGGCCATCGCCGCCGACTCGAGCCACAGCCATACGACGCTGGCGGCAAGCGACACCGCGGCAGCGGCGACGGCGGCCATGCGGACCGGCCGGCGCCGCGCCGCCGCCCAGTCGGAAGCGTCGCGGCCAAGCCAGAGGCGCGAGACGCTCGCACCCGTGAGCACGGCCACCGCCAGGTTCAGCAACGCCGTGACGAGCCGCTGGACGGTCGGCAGGTCGGGCGCCATCACTTGACCGTGAACGGAACGTCGCCTTTTCTCTTGTGGCCGTCATGGCTCATCGCCAACCACCGGATGCGATACGCCCCCGCGGACAGCGGCGGCAGCGGGGCCGTCATGACGGTCGGGTCGGCGTTGTCGACAGTGGCGCCGCCGATCGGAATCTCCTTGTTGCCGGTACCCAGCAACGTGATCTTGCTGAAGGCCGGCTCGAGTGCCTCGTTGAATTTCAGGCGAACCTGCTTTGGTGCACTGCCGAGCGCGCTGCCGGCCTTGGGATCGGACGACTGCAGTGTCGCGTGCGCGAACGCGGGCGAGGTCACGGCGCTGGCGAGCGCGCATACCGCCAGAAAGCGTTTGATGGACATGTTGACTCCTGATTGACTTGATCGAAGATGGTAGCGCGCCAGGCGGGCCGGAAGCAGACTCAACTGCCGTGAAGTCCTGGTTGACCACGACGGCGACGTCGATCAGTCCGGCGCTTCGGCAAGTTCAGCTCACCCATCAGCTTGACGAACCGCGCCCGGCTCCGGTGCGCAAGACAGGCATTGTTGCGCTTTTCCCATCCGATTGTCGACACCGGCTGGTTCCTGTAGTCGTGCCCCAGCTCGGAGGCCGGTATCGCCGGGCAGGGCGAGCCGCGCATGGTACTCGCGGAAAAGGATCGCTCGCGGCCCGGGGAACATCCAGCAATCAACGGCGGAGCCAGACTCATGGAAGTCGTCCGTCCTGGCTGAACGATTCAGCCGCCCACGATGCCGCGCAGGGTCATCAGGATATGCCGTTCGAATCCTGGCCGAGCGCCTCGATCGGCGCCATAGGGCAGGGCACAGCCCGCAGTTCTGAAAGAGTACATGACGCACATCAGCATGCTCATCATGGATTCCGCCTCGGCTTGGCACACGCCTTTCCACCGGTAGGCAACTGCAAGAGCGTTGCGTGGAGCGGAACCGGGTAGGGCGCATAACCCGGTTCGCGCCGGTAGCGCGCCAGTTCCACCCTGAGCGCACGCTCGCGCCTCGACTTTCGCGTCACTGCATCCACTGCCGCATTCGGCTCAAGCCGGAGGTGTTCTTCAAGATAGCGCGATCGGGTTACGCGCGAGGCAGCCAACGTTGACCGGCCATGAAAACAGGCTATTCAAAAGCACGGCTGCCTGCCTCCGGGTGGCATCGAACCAGGGATAGGCGAAGGGGTGCCGGACGGGTGGTTCTTGGATACTTGCGGCTGCTCTGCAGCCATCCAAGGGCTACGCGGCTGACGATCGGAGGAATGCCTTGTACACGAAGCCAGTCCCCGTGAGTCAACGGGGAGGCGGCTTACCCATTGAAACGAGTACTATCGAAGCACGGGTCCCGCGTCTTTTCGGCAATTGTCGAATGTCGTGCGCCTGTCGCACTTGCTCCGATAATACTCGACATTATTTATCGTAATGTCGAGTTAATCGCCTTATAGCTCAGTATCGAAGTGGGGTCCGATTTAGTCACGTAAGACACGAACCCAATTGCTCAGCGTCGTATTCATCTCGTAAAGTTGACCGAGCCGAATGAATTCGATGATTAGCCGCTGCCTAATCTGCCACTACTTGCCATTTACGAGCCGGCCACGGCGGGTGCGTACGCGGATCTCATCTGGATTTTACGAGCGTGGAGACAAATGCACACTTGGATGACGAGGATAGTTGGACGCTGACGGAACGTCAACTGCTGACCAGGCCAACAGAGCGCGTCCGCACCGCCGAAGCCTAAGCGACAGGCAGAGCCAAGCCTACGAGCGTTTCGAATGCTGTCGGCCGTGTCGAGTCCAGCGACGAACACTTCAGGCCATTTGCCTTCCGTATTCTGGTGACGGCGAGAGCTACATTGCCTGACATATCTGCTTCGCTTAGTGCGGCACGGCTGTTTCCGCGGACGACGTTTGAAGAATGGAACTGGAATGTCGCTGTCAGCCGGCTGCGTGAGTTGTCGCCGTCCTTGCGACAAGGGAGGCCTGACTCTCTTTAGGAACGCGACGATCTCGACAACCATCGGGTCGACCGGAGCAGCCAGACGGAAGCAGCCACTACGCACTTGAGTCGACATTGCACCCACACGAGATCGGCTTGGGTGAAGTCGGGATCTTGTCGGGGCAGCCATGGCCGCCAACAAAATAGACCGCCGGCGCGTAGGGAAGCAAACAGTAGCGGTGCGCACGATCTGGCTGGGTTAGGTGCTCGGGCTCGCGACAAGAATTTGTACCTTTTCTGCCGACTCTGCGAAAACCCCATATTCATGTCGCTGCGAACCCCAATATCGTGTCGGCGTACTCGTACTTCGGCGTACTAGAACTACAAAATACGGGTCTAGGTCAGCGTCATATTTGACATAATATAGATTATGCGAATTCTCGGACCGGATGCACGAAGGGCAATTTTTCACCATGCCGGGACGCACAGACCCGGCCTCAGCAGCCAGAGACAATGACTCTGGCTTTTTTTTCAACTCGATTGCGGAGGTACTGTGCGCTACCCGAATCTGAGATACGGCAATCCCACCGAACTAGCCTACTACGCCATCGCATGGCCGCTGCCCGATCTGGCGCGCATGCTACGCCGCGACGAGCGCACCGTCCGCGACTGGATCAAGGGCCGCACGCGCGTGCCCTGGTGGGTTCCTGAAATCCTGCGGCTCAAACGCCTTGAGTCGGACCTCCGCCACCGGCAAATGTTCTGGGCCGTTCCCGACAAAAAGCCGCTCACGAAACTCGGTGTCGTGACCGAGGCCGGCGCCATCGTTGGACCGGCGCCGCTCGTCCAAACTGCGTGACGCGTCACGCAATCTTCGCCTTCACTTCCAACTTCATCAGGCGGCGCTCCGTGCGCAGCACCCACGCGGCGGCGGCCAAGCCACCCGTGAATACGCCGGAGCCCGTCAGCAACTGGACAAGCTCCAGCGCGCTCACGGCTGCTGCCCCGTGGTCTGTTGCGCCACGGGCGCGGCAACGGGTGCCGGCGCCGCCTGGACAACCGGTGCCGCGGCCGCCGGTTTCTCGGGCATCGCCACGGCTGCACCGGCCGCGCCGATGGTCGTGAGGCCGATGATGGCCTGCGCCAGCGCGCCGCCGTCGGTGTGCACGAACGGCACGATCGCATTCGCGATGGCGGCCACGGCCTGAACCTTGGTCGGGTCGAGGCCGAACATCATGCCGATGACGGCGAGGCCCGCCCAGGTGGACGGCTCGCGCAGACGTTGAGTAAAGCTGATTGCCATGTGATTCTCCATTTCGAGGTTGAGGGACTACGGGTTTAAATTGCGTCGTACAGCGGGTTGCCCTTCGTGTCGCGCACGGTGATTGAGTGCGACGCGACGAACGTTTTTAACGTCGGAAACGCCTTGAGGATGGCCGAGGCAACCAACATGCTTGCCACCATCAGGACGACTTCGCGCGGCTTCATTCCGGCAGCGTGACGGAGTTGGTCGTCACGTACTGTTTCAGCGCCGGGAAATTGCTCAGCACGTACGACGCGATCAGCACACCGCCCAGCACTACCAGCGCTTCGCGAAGCACTTCCGGCACGGTCGGCATGATCTGCTTGAACAGGGTTTCTACGTTTTTGCTCATGGTCTTACTTGAATGGGTTGATGTAGCCTAGGAAGTCGCCGGCTGGGCATGCGAAGGACGCGTCAAGCGTGCGGCTCTCCGCCATGGCCCTTTCGCATTCGGTCATGTCGGTGCGCGGAATGCCGATCTGGTCGCCCAGGCCTTCGGCAACGCCGGCCACCGCGCCGCCCGCCGCATTAGCCGCAGCCTCCCCCAGCGCTTGCCCCGCATCCGCAGCCGCACCCTTTTTTTTTATGAGTACCAGCAGGACCAGCGCCGCGACGCCCGCGCCAATGATCATGAATTTCTGTTCGCCGAACATCAGAAGGTCCCCTGTGTAAGTTTGTCCCACCAGCCCGACGAACTGGTGTCGATGCTGTATCCGCCCGACGCGTCGACGTTGACCGGGATCGGTGCCGGAACGCTGATCTCCGGGCCGTCGCTCGACGCCGAGCCGATTGCAGCGGCGATGGCCGCCTGATCGCTCGCGTTGATCTGCGCCACCTGCGCCTTCGCGGCCTGGTAATGCTGGTAGACCGCATATCCCAGCGCGACGACGGCCACGCCCAAAATGAGATCGTGCATTTCTTCGCGCGTCATACGGTGCTCCCGGCCATACCGGCCTTGCTCATGATCGTTGTGTAATAGTCGATGGTTTCGGCCGGCGCCGCGCCCAGGCCCTTGCGCTGCACGTTCCCGACGCCCCAGTTGTAGGCCGCAAGCGCGGCCTCCCAGCTGCCGGTCTGACGGTACAGGCTCGCCAAGTAGCTCGCGGCGCCCGGGATGGCCTGCGACGGGTCCAGCGCGGCATCGGCGCTGCCCAGCACCTGGGTGGCCGTCGCCGGCATGAACTGCGCGATGCCCATGGCCCCCACCCTACTCCGCGTCGTGCCGTCGATGATGGCCGGGTTGTAGCGGCTTTCCTTCCACAGCAGCCACGCGAGGATCGATACCGGCACACCGTTTTGGTTCGCCGCATCGGTAATGGTTTGCTGGTACGGGTCGGACCCGGACGGCCAGTCGGTAATCATGCCCATGAGGGTGTCTGCTCCATCTGCAAAAATGTTTGAGTTGTCGTCGCCAGCGGTCGGCACGGCCTCGTCGTCACCGCCGCTGTCCTGCTGACGCATCAACAGATATGCCGCAGTTGCTGCGAAAGCTATGATCAGGGCTGGCTTGCTCATTAGGCCGCCGCCTGTGTCTGAACCTGACTCTGTGAAACCGTCGCCGCCCCATTTGCCGTTGCGCCGCCATCAATCAGCATGGTCCCGGCCTCGTAATCGACCGATCGGACATACGTCGCGCCGGCCGGCACGGTCACGATGCGGTCGCCGCCGTTGAATGCGCGGGCATCTGCCGGCGTCGTGAACGTGAACACGTTGCCTGCGACAGTCCCGGCCTTGTTTATTGCTGGCGCGGTATAGAACGCGCCCGCCGATGAACTGATGTTGATCGTCCGATTGTTTGCGTTGCGCACGGATCCTCCCGGATACCACTTGGCCGGCGTACCCATACAGTCTTGTATGCCGTTGCGAAGGTTTTCATGCTCCAGAGTGAACCCATCGAACCGGACGTTTGCCAGCGGGATCGATCCGAACGCTAGCCGAACTTCCTGGCCGATTGTGAAGCATCCGACGCTTACGCCTGGCACGTAGTCGGGCGGGTAAAGCTCCGTCGTTAGGAACAGCGCGTTGACGCTCACGTTCGACAGGAAGTTTCTGCGCACGCTTAGCTGCTCGACGCCGCTGTCGCATCGCACTGAGTATTTCGCGGTCTTAAGGTAGTTGCCACGAATGCGGACGTTCCGGCAGTTACCGTCACCAGATCCGCCCAGGCGAATGAGCGTATCCGTGGCCGATGTCTCGTTGTAGATGCCTTCGATATTCACGGTCGACACGTTGTCGATCTTGATTTCCCCACCGTCGAAGTTCGCCCCGTTCACCAAGTTGATCACGACGCCGTGCTGCGTCCCGGCCGGCAGCGCGTCCGACCAGCGCAGGTCCCCGATATTTGCCGAGTACAGGACTGGCGAATCGTAATTGCCGCCGTCGATGGTCAGCGCGTTAATTTCCGACGTGAGCGACGGCGCGTAAGCGGACAGGTTCGTATTGCACTGCCACGCGTTGCAGTTCGTGAGCTTGACGGAATACGTGCGGACGACGATGCCGTAATCGAATTGCGGCGTATCGCAGTTGATCAGGTGCGCATTCGGGCAGTCGACACGAATACCTTTGACCAGCGCCGTGCGCAGTGGCACGGAACCCTGCACCTTGAGGCCCACGATGCGCCGTTTCACTGCATATCCGGCGCTCGCGATGATGACGGCGAACTTGTCGATGTCATTCTCGGCGCCACCGATGGCGGCCGTCGGCACGAGGAAGCCGCCGTCACAGGTTCCATTGGCGGAAATCGTCAACGTCGCGCTGTGGCCGTAGCCTGTTGGCGTGTACGGTAAGGACCACGGCAGACCGGTAGCGTACATCGCATTCAGCGGAATGTAGTCGTCCGAGCCGTCGCCCTTCGCGCCCCAGTATTGCGGTATGACCGGGCCGCTTGCTGCTCGCTTCCATCTCACTCCGTTCGCGGCCACGATGATCGTACCGCCGTTGTCCGCGCTGGCCTTGTCGGTGTCGTCGCGCTGGAAGTGGCCGACGATGCCTTGAGGCGCCGCGGTGCCGAGATAGCCCGTGACATAGGCCACTTTCTTGTTTCCGTTGTAGGCTCGCAGGCCGGCATAGTCGGCCACGCTCACGGTGCTTGACTTGTCGGAGCGAATAATCTGGCTCATTTCGCACCCATCACGCGCACGTCCGCGCCGGCCGTGTCGCTCGTGACATACCACGCCACGCCGGCCGCGTCGTCCTCGACGTAGCTGTCGCCCGGTTCCAGGATGATCGCCGCTGTGTTCATGGTCACATTGGCGTTACCGATTGCCACGCGTGCCGCGCCGTCGTTGTTCCTGACGGTCAGCCGCTTGAGCGTCGCGTCATTGCTGAGCACCTGCGCCGCGCCAGTGTTTGCGACGACGGGCCGCGCATCGACGAGGATCGACAGGGCCGCGCGCTTGATCGGGACTGGGTGTGCGTCGTCGTTGTTGATGCCGACATTGTCGGCCGTGACAGTCACGGTTCCGCCGCCGATGTCGACCGGCACGCGCGCTTCCACCGTGTTGGACACGACGACTTGCCCCGACACGTTCACAAGCGAACCGTCCGCGAACCCCAGCGACACATCGTTTTTGCTCAGGAACAGCGCCACGGTGCAGTCGACAGGCGCCGTCAGCGTAACGGCGTCGTACGGCTCCACGAACTTGAAGGCCTTCTTCCGGTTCGGCATCTTCGGCAGGTCGCGCCCGCCGAAGCTCGGCGTGATGTCCAAGCCCTGCGTGGCGCCCAGGTCATCGATCAGAATGACGGTGCCGGCCACCGTCATATTCACGGGCTTGTTCGCGGAAAGCGTGATGGTGTAGTAGGACATGTCAGCTCTTTCCGAATACCTTGACGGCCACGAGGCCAATCACGGCGATGGCGACGTAGGACACGATTTTTTGTTCGCCGGCCTTCGCGGTCTGGTAGGCATCGGCCAGTGTGGCCGACGTGTTTTCGTACGCCTTCGCCACGCTCGCGGTGCTGTTGGCGTTCGCCGCCTGCACATCGTCAAGCGCGGTCGTCGCCATGGTCATGACGTTGCCTGTCGCCTTGCTCCACGCGGCGGATACGGACTGGTTCGCCGTGTCGTACGCGTCCGATACCTTGTTCAAGCTGTATTTCGACAGGTCCATGTTCGACGCCAGCGCGCCCGAGTAGGCATCGCTCGCGGCGGCCAGCGCATCCTTGGTGACCTTCGCATTCGCGTCCAGCGAGGCCGCCGCCGTCTTTGCGGCGCCCTGCGTGATCTGGTTCGCGAAGTCGTACGACGCCGCTACCGCGCCGTCATCGATACTGGTGTAGTTGGTCGTGTTGTGACTGTCCGTGTTGGACGTGACCGTATTGCCCGAGGCCTGCGAGAAGTTGACCGAGCCGGCGGCCGCATTGATGCGGTTATCCTGCGTCGTGCTGGTCTGTGTCTGGTTCGCCTGGCTGTCGCTGCTCGATGAACTCATTTCAGTTTTTTCCTCATAACGTAGCTGTCCAGCGTCCAGCCCTGTTTTTGTAACTTGTGCACGAGGCCACGGCGGCGGGTGTTGATCGTGAGGCGGTCGGCGGTTGCGCACTGCTGCGCGATGTATGGCACGACGACTTCCACCAAGTCCACGCCCGGCAGGCCACCGGCCGCGCCGACGATGAACACTTCCGTTCCGTGGTCGCGCTTCACCTGCTTGAGCGCGTAGCGCGCTACGATCCGGCCGTCCACCTTCACATCGAACAGCATTGCGCCGGCAAGGCACACGTCCATGTCGCCCAGGCCGCCCGTCGTGTCGCGCTTTGCGTCGAACGCGCGGGCGTAGGCGGCGCGCGCGGCGTCGTCCAGCTCGCCGCGCTCGATCATCGCTACTTCTTCCGGAGCAGCAACCACGCGCCCACCCCCAACAGCACGAGCATCATCGGGTTGCCGCTCGCGGCGGCAGCGGCCGCCGTCGCCGGCGTGCTCGTCGCCGCAGAGTCGTTGTTGCCGGTCCCGGTCGTCTGGATCACCCAATTGCCTTCGTTCAGCGCACCCATGCCGCCGCCGACAGCGGATCCGCCCTTGGCATCGGATGATGCCGACGACCCGAAGCTGAGCTGTAACGGCGGGATCATGCCCGCACCTGGAGAAATTCCGGCCATGGCGTCAGCGCTCCAGCACGAGCAAGGCGACGAGCGCGATCCCGCCGAACATCAGCAAGCGCTGATTCGTGATCTTCGCCTGCTGCTGCGCGACAGCGATGGTCGTCGCGGCGTTCGTCGTCGTAACCTGCTGGGTCGTCTTCGCCTGCTCACGTTGAAGTACCGTGTTCAGGACGCTTGACAAGCCGCCTACGAGGCCGCTTTCCCACGTCGGCGGGATGTAGTAGCCGCTTCCGGTGCCGGTCGGCGTGCTCGGCTGCTCGTCCGGCGCACCGTTCGACACGTCCGGCAGGACGGTTCCCGTGTCCTCACCGAAGGGGCTGAGCCCCATGTCGTCAAAGAGGTCGTCCATGTGCGCCCTCTTCGATCAGTTCAGCGCGCGCAGGTCGGCGATGTAGTCGACGTAGACCTTCGCTTGGTCCGGCGCCGAGGTGGTCAGGCGCAGCAGGGTTTCCGTGGCCTTGGTGGTGTCCAGCATGCCCATGAGGTTGCCGTCTTCGATGAAGTCGATCATCAGCATGTTGGCTTGCGGTGTCAGGCGGTTGCGTTTTTGCGCATAGGTGATCGACCCCACCGACGCACGTTTGCGCGGGAAGCCGTTCGTGCGCAGTTCGGCATTCGTGACGTTGCCGCCGTGGTGAATTCGGATACGCTTGATCAGGCCACCGTTCGCGGCGGACGGCAGCGAGTAATCGTTGTCGCCGGTGACGCCCAGGGGGATCGTGAAATCCTTGCGGCGCAGGATGTACATGTTGGTGGTCGGATCGCGATATTCGCCCTCGCATTTCAGCGTCATGCCGGCGGCGGCCGTCGATTTGATCTGCACTTCGAACGTCAGCGAGTTGAGCAGGTTGCGCGGGATCGACGCGAGGTACATCGCGGCGGCGCCACCACGGGCGTTCGTCTCGGTGAAGTCGAGTGTCATGGTGCCGGCTTCGGTGTAGACGCCCATGTAGGCATCCAGCAGGGCCAGATTGGCCGCGTCGTCCTTGAAGAAGGTGACGCCGTTGGCCTTGCCTTCGATCGTGCCGATGTCGGCCTTCGTCAGGCCGCCGCCCAGCTTGAAATGCAGCTTATCGAACGTCGCGTTGTACGACAGTTTCAGGACCGCGATATTGCCGGGCGTCGCGTTCTGCAGGTCGATCATTTGATCGTAATAGGACATGTTTTTTCCTGTGCTATGTGTTGACGATCCGCCCGCAGGCGGCGCTCACGTGCTGGCCGACTTAGGCGCCCGGCAGGTATTTGCCGACGACGGGAATCGAGAACTGGCTTTGCACGACGGAGCAGATTGCGAACGCGGCCAGCGCGATCAGCGCGGTATGCATGACTTCTTTCGACATGGTTTCCTCACGAATGGGTTAAGGGTTTCGAACAAGAGGCCCCACGATGCCGTCCCGTCGACGGGCTGACAATGCGCAGTACCCGATACCCTTACCCATACCGTTACAGCTTCGCGTTGACGCCATTTCGCAACGAACGGTCGGGATTTTTGTGAAAAAAGTGGAAGTCCGGCAGTTCGCGGACCTGAAACATGGCCTTGCGGCGTTGCGGCCGGCCACCCGGGCCGGTCGCCTGGAAGGTGTCTTGCAGGCCCAGCGAATCCGCCATCACTTTCGCGTCGGCGTCGTAGTTCACGCGGTAGCAACGCACTTCCGTGCAGTTGCCGAGGAAGTCCTTGTCGATGTTCGCCGGGCGCTGGCTCACGCCGATCAGGGTCAGGCCGCGATGGCGGCCGGCCGTGCTCAGCTTCTTCCATGCGGGCGGCGCCCACGACGGCATCGTGACCTGGCTTAACTCCTCGACCAGCACGTGCGCGCCCCGGCATTCGAACACGACGCGGCAGAACAGATCGAACTGCGTTTTCAGTTCCTTGTCCGACCCGGCCGCCGGCCAGTACACGATAGCGCGCGCGCCTGCCTTCACCTGGGCCACGAGGTCAGTCACCTTACGCACGACGACGCCGCCGCAGAAAGACGCGTAGTCGTCCGTGTCCTCCAGTGGGGACCATACGATGAGCTGCGAATAGTTGTGCAGGAGGTCTTTTTTGATGTAGCTGGATTTTCCCGTGCCGGACGCGCCGATGACCGCGTGAATCTTCGCCGTGTTCTTGGTGCCCCCGGCGGCGCGTTTTTTGGCCCCTACAGGCGCTTTTTCCGGTGCGGGTGCTACGGTGGACCCAACTTGAGGCGCGCGCGCCGCCTGCGCGCTCTTTTCGACCGCCTGTTCTGCCGCCGCGCGGCGCGCCTTGCCCAGGAGCGTCACGCCGTCACCTGTACTGGTTCGGGCTCGACCACGCCACGTAGGCGACGGTCCGCCGCTTCCGCAGCCGCCGCCTTACGTGCCTTGACCGCGTGGACGACTGGGACCACGAGCGGGAACGAGGCCACGGCCAACGCGATTTCCGGCGCGAAGCGGGACATCGTTTCCCCGGCCTCCCATCCGTGTTTCGTCGCTACCGCGTGCATGGCGGTTCCCCACTGCATGCACGCCGCCTCATGGTAGACGCCTTGCAGCTCCGGCATCGCCATCGACAGCATGCCGCCGACCATGGCCGGGATCTGCGCCCAGCCGTACGACGGGTCAATGATCGGTTCCGGTGCCGGCGGGTTCTCGATGGCGTCGATGCGGGCCTGTTGCTCAGCCTCGACGGGCGCGGCCTCCGCCGCGATCTGGTCAAGCACGTCCATGCTTTGCACCTCCCAATACGGGACTGAACCAGTTCGCCTTCGTTTTCGCTCCGGCCGGTTGCTGTACCGGTGGTGTACCGGTCGGCAGCGGCGGGACCGGCGCGGCCCCTACAGCGTGTGACGGTTTCGGTACAGCCGGTGTCGGTTCCGGTAACGGTACGGATACCGTTACCGGGCGCATCGCCTTGCGAAGCAGACCGTCGCGGTGATCGTTACGGGTGAACACCTGGGCATTGCAGCGGTGCGCGCAATGGCCGTAGGCGTGGCCGTTCTTGTCGGCCTTGACCGGCATTTCATGCCCGCATACCGGGCAATCGATGTTGCCGATGATCTGCTTCGCGTCGCTCACGCCTGGTCCTCCGTCGTCTGGTTGAGGTCGACCACGACGGCGCCGGCCTCGTCGGCCGACAGCGCCGCGCGGTCCTGCTCCATCAGCTGGTTGGTGATCGGATGGCCGATCAGTCCATTGTTCTCGCCATAGTCCACTTCCGTTTTTTTCACGTCTTCCATCACATCATCCCTTTCAGGTTGTTCCAATTGAGGTAGTCCGCCAGTTCGCGAAAGAACGTCTTCGCCGGGCCCGGCAGAAAGAACCCGTATTGCCGCATAAGCGCGCAGGCTTTCGCCTCAAGCGCTGAATCCATGCGTTTTTGCTCCAGTTGATCCATGAGGATTCCCCGTTTTTGCCGCGCGAGAGCGGGCCTGTTGATCGAAGGCGGACGCTATCGCCCGCTCCAGAATGTCTACCTGCTCCGCAGGCTCGATGTATACGTGCTGGAATTCGTCGGATGAGAACCAGCAGTCATCGAAATCGGCCACCGGCCCCGGCTCCGCCATGCCCGAGAACCACTCGTTGCCGGCTCGCGGGCGTCCCGCCCACGTGGACGCCGTACAGTTATTTACAGGGCTCCAAGGAACGGCAACCCCGACCCGGGCGGCCGTACGTGTCCATGTGTGACGCGTGCTCTTGTACGTCACGTCCGGCGCGACCCGCTCGTACACGCCGACCGGCGCGAGCGCGTCGCGCGCGCCGTAGCGACCCTCTACGCGGGCCTCTTCCTTTGCGATGGCGATGCGGTAATCGCGACCCATGTTCACGCCGCCTTGGGCGCGCAGGTAGTCGGCGTAATCGGCCGGCTCGACCATCACTTCGCCGGTTTCCTCGTCCACGGCCTCAACGCGCTGGCAGGCGTTCCAGGCCATGCGGATCGCGGGCGACGCGTCCGCCACGGCCTCTTCGCTCACGCGGCGCAGTTCGCGCCACACGATCACGGGAGGCTGTCCGATGGGCTGAAACTGGCGGATGCTCCACACTGCCGCCCAAGCGTCCACGCGCTGACTTGCGCGGTCCGCGTCATTGGCAGGCATTTCGATCTTGACCGGCTGTCCGTCCGCGCCGATTACCTCGTCGTGCGCGGCCTCGCTGTCGTCGTTGATGTTTTTGCTGATGTACTTCGCCAGATAGGCGGCGGCGCTACCCTTCGCCGGTTCGATCTGTTCGAACTTCACGCGATTGGTGCGCGCGCCCGGCTCGTCGCCGTCCACCTTGAGCGCGTGTTTCGTCACGATGGCCTTGAACGTCTCGACCTGTTCAGGGCGCATGAACAGCAGCATGTGCCAATGCACGCAGCCGTCGTGGTGCGGTTCTGCGATGCGGAACCCGTACGGCTTGACGCCTTCCCGGCCGTAGTCGGCGCGCGTGTGCGTCCATACCTTCGCCAAGTACTTTTGTGCCTGGCGGGGCGTGCTTCCGTCGTACTTTGGATTCATCGTCCCGGACGCCGCCAGCACGGCATGAAAGCGTGACGGCGCCGTCGTCGTCACGAACAGGCCCACGTGCTGCATGTCCTTCGCGACGGCCTCGCATCCGGCAAGCCGCAACATCAGTTCCCCGCGACGGATACGCGGATTGCTGGTCGTCTTGCTCGCGGCGTCTGCCAACGTGCATTCGTATCCGTCCTCGTTCGCGATCGTCACCGACTCCAGCGCCTTGCGGTTGCGCGCCACCTGGGCGAGCCGGCGCGACACGGTTTCGTCACTCGCGTACGCGCCGGCCCGCACCGACACGAAGCCCAGCCGGATTGCAGCGGCCTCGATTGCGCGGCCGTGCACGCGACGCATGCTACGGCGCCACCACATCGGGTCTGTGCAACGCGCGATGGCCTGCGCGTCGTCATCGACGGTCGGCGGCTCGATGCCCGCGGTGCTGCACACGTGCGCCATGCGCGCGCGCAGTGCGGCCGGCTCGTGGATGAACGCGCCGTGCGTCGCGCAATCGGACGCGTAGCGCTCGGCCAGCACGCAAATATGGGCGTCCGTGGCGTCCAGAGGAAACGGCGCGGCCGTCACTTCGTCCAGCAGCCGGCACAGGTCGCGATATCGGTCGGACTCCGGGCCGTCGTCGCGCAGGGCGGCCGACAGTTCGCGGTAGGCGCGGCGGCCCCAGCGCACCGGCAGGCCGGCTACTGTTTTTACGCCGCGTTCTTGCTGGATCGTTGGCATCAGTGCAGGTAGCCGGCGCGGTTCGTGTTGTGGGCCGCCATGCATTGCACGATGAGGCGCATTTGCGCGATGTGCGCGGCCAGCGCGAGGCGCACGCGCTCGCGGTCCTGATCGTTGAACGTCGCCAATGGCAGACCGGCGCGCTCGCGCGGCATTCCCGCGACGCCCACGGCGCGCTCACGCTCGCGGAGCGGCAGCAGATGCCACCATTCCTCACGGTTGATTTCGGCCGCACCTACGTCGTCCAGGCGGGCCAGCGCGGCTGCTTCTTTCGGTGTGAGCGTCTTCATCGTCAGTCCCCGCAGAAACATGGAATTGCATCGTCCTCGGCGTCCTCGAACAGGTTGCCTTGTGCAAGCGCGTAGTCGTGCATGCGTTGGTAGCCCGGACGGTCGTTCCTGAACCGCCACCCGTCGCCCTTGGATGGGCCGTCGATGTTCTCGCTCGCCCATTGCTCTTGCTTGGCCCACCAAACGGCCAAGCCCGGCCTCTGCCGGATCATCGAAAATACTTGTCGCGGGCCTTTCAGGAAACATAGATCGCAGTTCCCGCCCGGGGTAACACCGTTCACGTTCTTTAGCCCAAGGTCGAACGGTTGCGAGTTCCAGAACGCCATAACGTCGTGCTTCGTGACGCCGACATCCGCCAACGGCATAAGCATCGTTTCCTTCGACGTTTCGGTACTGCGACCACGTGCGCGGATCTTCGCCACGCGGCGCTGTTCGTCGGCGCGGATTCCTATCATCTGGTCCCAGCGGCCCCACCCGAGTGTGCGAATGTGCCGGTGCATCGCCCTGATCTTGAGTTCAGTGGTACAAAAACGCGTGACTGGGTTCGGCAGGTATCGGCGCTTGCGGATCAGGGCCGCGAACGGCTCGCCGTCGCGACTTGCAGTTTCGAAGTCAACCACGGCATAGCCGGTTTCATCGTCGCGGAACTCGACCCACAGAATGGGCACGTTCCAGTGACGGCCACAGTCGCGGACGAATTCAAGGGTTTCTTCTGCTTCCTTGCCGGTGTTGGCAAAGAACACGCGGACGTGATCTGGCAACGTACCGCCGTGTGCTTGTAGAACCCGCCACAGCATGTAGCCGCTCGTACGGCCGCCGCTGAACGAGATTGCTCCCTCGCCGTCGAAATAGAACGGATCGCGCATCATCGCTTCCTCAAGTACTGCGTGCGCAGCAAGTGCGCGATGGCGTCGTTCGCGGACTGGTCGCGCGCCTTGCGCCGGGTGTGGAATTCCTCGACCAGTTCGGCCGGCAGGTTGACCGTGATGGCCTTGAGGCCGCGCCGCTCGCGCATCTTCGCGACGCGGGCGGCGGTCTTTTCGCGTTGGGTCGGTTTGGCCCGGCGCTCGCCGGCCAGATCGCACGTCGGCAGGAGGTCGGCGGTTTTGGTGTCGATGGGCTCACGCATGAGGGCCACCCAGCAGCATGTAAGCGGCCGGCGCCGCGATCAGGAGCGCGCCGAAGAACGCGGCGGCGGCGTTTTCGATGTGGGCGCGCATCACAGCATCATCAATTCTGCAATGGCGGCCTGGACGTCTGCGAGCTCCCACATCAGATGGGCGCGTAGGCGTTCGTTTTCCTGCTCAAGCTCCAGCCAGTCCGCCAATTGGCGCTCACGGGCGTACAGAGCTACACGGGCGACAGATACTGTCTTGTAAGTGATTTTGTAACCTTGTGTTTCCGACATTTGGCCTCCTCAGGCGTTTTTGTCTCTCAGGCAGAAGGTCGCGGGGCGCGGTCGGGGCCGCCTGTAGCCTGAGGAGACGAGAGATTTCCCCGCGACAAAACGGAGACTACATCTCACGTGTCATACACGTCAAGCGAAATGCACGTCAATTGTGTTGCGGTTGTCACGTGCAATGCATTGGGTTATGGTTCGCCCATCGCCGCGCAAAAACGCGGAATTAGCCCTGAGGAGAGCTATGAACACCCATGAATATCTCGATGCCGTCAAGCGGCATCTAGGCATAGCGTCGGACTATGCATTGGCAAAAAAGCTTGGTTTTTCGCAAAGTGCGATGAGCAGCTACCGCACCGGGCGCCGCGTTCTCGATGATGACGCGGCGTTGACGGTAGCCGAAGCGCTCGGCATCAACCCGCTCGTGGTGATCGCGGCGGCGAACGCCGAACGCGCAAAAACGGACGAACAAAAGGCCCGGTGGACGGGCCTTATGGAAAAATTTTCCGCGTCTTTTAATACCCTCCTATCAGGTAGCTGGTCGGGTGTGGAGCGCCGCCGGGACTGGTCCCGGCGGTTAGCGCACGCTCGCTGATAGGTAGTAAATCCGGTTCGAGATAAATATAGATTATGCGAAATTTAGACCTCGTCGTAACGCGTCACGAAAAATCACAGTACGTACAAGCGCCCTTACGTAAAACCGATGACACTTCTTACCTATCGTGACGGTCTGGCCTGCCTGCCACCGGCGCGGATCCTTCGCCAGCTGGACACGATACAAGGCACCGGTCGCGGAATTACGGAACACCAGTTCCACGTTACGGCCGTTGAACGGCGCAGCCCAGCATGATAAACCCCTTGTTACGTGGCTTTTCGCCCGGCGAATTTCACGTCGACACGGATGAAATCACGCACTAATACCATGATGGTTTTTGGGCCGGATGATTCGCTACAGACTAAAAAATCATCGACACAGCGAGCGATCCAGCCTGGTTTTGCAGCCACCTTCCTGTGCGCTGTGCTGCCGAGATTGTTGTCGAGGCAGGTTCAGACCGCGATTCGCCTGTGCCTTCTTGCATCGATTATCGGAGAAGTCCGGAAGCAGCGGCACGCCAGCGCCGATCGGCCGCAAATCGCCCAGGCTGGCCGCGACGCCCAGGTCAATGATCCGCAAGGCAGGCTGCGCGAGGCCGAGCGTGCTGCCGCCGACGCCATGGCTCACGCCGCCCGTCGCGCCGGCGAACCGTCTGTGCCGGAAGGTCGGGACTGGCCGCACCCGTGCCGAACCGGAGGGCAGCCCGCAGCCGGTGATGCGCTTTGCCCGCGTGGACGAACCGGGTTATACGCCCTTCCGCACGGCGCCCTCTTCCGGCAGCCGCGACGATATCCCACGCTGCGTGCGCGCCCGGTTCATATGTGGAATCGCTGACCCACGGCCGATCCGGCTGCTGCGCCTTGAATCGACGGTGGACGAACACCGCCTGGGCGAAAACGTACTCGCCAAGCGCACGACTCGTTTGCCTCGCGCAGCGCACGCACCTCTCGCTCCAGCGCCTTGATGCACTCGTCTTCGGCGATGGTCGACGCTGGACGCCGGCCTGAGTCACGCTCTTGCTGGCGTACCCGGCGACGTAGTGTTTCAGGTATGCAGCCGATCTCGGCCGCGATCGATTCGATTGCGGGCTGCTTCTTCAACGCTCCAATTTCTCAAACAATGGAGCCTCTACAAAATCCGGGGCGGTTCACTGCGGCCCGTTTCCGGCGCCGCAGTGGTCATTCGCTACGTCAGGAGCATAGCACTCAGTTGGTATAGATCAAACCGCGGCCGGCGCCACTGAAGTAGACGCGCCCGTAGGTGTTCCAGTCGCCCGCCATCGCGCCGATGCCGCCGTACTGGTGCGCATCATCGTTGAAGCGCGCCCAGGTCGCACCGCCATCGTCGGAGTGGTACAAGCCCCACACGCCATTCATCGTACCCACGACGTAGATCGCCGCCGGGTACGGGCTGCCTGCCTGTGCCTTGCCCAGGGCGATCACGCTGGCGCCATGCAGTTGGCCCCGCGCGCCGTCGTCGCCGACCGTCGCGAAGCCGTTCAGCTTGGTCCAGGTCGACCCCGAATTGGTCGAGTGGTACACGGCGTTACCGTCGGCCAGCCAGAGGTCGCCCTCGACGTTGGGGTTGACCACCATCGACGTGAGATCAAAGGCATTGTGGTACAGGTTCGCCGACACCGAGCCCTGGCTCAGCGTGAAGTTGTGGCCGCCATCGGTCGAGACGTAGACCTTGCCCGCCGGGCCCCAGAATGCGCCACCCGAATCGTACGCATAGACCTTGTTCGGATTCTTCCGGTCGACGACCAGGCGATAGCCGTTAGGCCAGCCGCCGGGGTTTGCCGGCGCCGGCAGGTTGGTCGCGGTCCAGCTCGCGCCATTGTTCGTGGTATAGGATGGCACCGTGGCGGACGGCGCCCAGATCACGTTGTTGCGCGACGTGGTCACGATACTCCCGTTGTCGGAATCGTTCGCTGCCGCGCCCGCAGGCAGGGTCGCGAAGTTCGACCACGAGTTACCGGCGTCGCCGGACCAGAAGCCGAAGACGCTTTTTGGTTGACTTGCATTGTTGAAGCCGGCACCGACGATGTAATTCGGATCAGACCACAGCACGTCCGCGTAGTTGCCATTGTTCCAATCGGCGAGAGGGCCCCTGGTCGGCGTCGTCGCGAGGTCGGTCTGGACCCATGTCCCGATGTCGCCGGCGCTGTTGACGAACTTGTACGGCGCGCCGGCCGGCGGCGTGACGACGGCCAGGGTGGCGGTCTCCTCGAGGTTGTTGTTCGGGAAATCCCAGCTCGGCGTGGCCGACGACGCGTTCCAGGTTTCCCAGACGCCGCCGCCGGTGACGTGCATGATGTGGTCGCGGTTGGCTGGATCGATCTCGATGTCGTCGACCCAGCCCCAGAACTGTCCGCCGTAATGCAGCATGCCGCCCGCGATTTCGCGCCAGGTGCCGCCGCCGTTGTCGGACAGCTGGACGACAGGACCGGCGGAGCTCCAGGTCCCGGTCACGGCCAGCGCGATACGGGCCGTCGAGCCGGTGCCGTACACGGACACACCGCCGTAGCCGCCGCCGGTCGTGATGCTGGAGAGCTGGGTCCAGGACTCATTGCCGGCCACGCCACCGAACTTGTAGAGGTAACCGGGACCGCCGGCGCCCTCGCCGGCGTTCTGGTTGAATACCACATAGTACATGCCGTCGCTGGTACGCACCATGTGCGGGACGTAGTAACCGGACACGTTCGACGGGACCGACACCGGCGTCCACGAAAAGCCGCCGTTGACGGACTTGTACAGGGTCGAGGTCAGGCCCGCCACCTGGCCGTAGTCCGGCGCGACGGCGGCATACATGATCCAGGTCGTCTGGCCGCCCCCCACGTTCGAGTTGTCGAACATGATCTGCTCGACGCCCTTCACGGCGCCGATAGCCTGGATCTGGGCGCCCGTGAGCACGATGCTCGACAGAGCCGTCTGGGTCCACGTCTGACCCGAGTTCGTGCTTTTCCACAGGCCGGCCGTGCGCGAGGCGTAGAACATCGTCGACGGATTGGTGGGATCGAGCTTCAGGCGTTCGCCGATGGCCCGGCCGCCTTCATTGCCACCCACCGGGAAAGGCAGGTCGTAGTGCGTCCAGGTGAGGCCGCGGTTGCTGGAGGCATAGATACGGCCGTTAGTCGGGTTGCCGCTGCCGTCTTTCGTATACACGCCGGTGACCAGGTAGACGAGCTGGTCGTTGGCCGGATCGAGGCCGATGCTTTCGACGCCGTGAAACTCGCTCTCGCCCCCGTTGAAACCGAGACCGTCGGTGATGGGCGTCCACGACCCGTTTGAATCATTCCAGCGGTAGGCGCCGCCGACGTCGGTGCGTGCGTACATGAGGCCCGCGGTCGTCGGATGGTAGACGAGGCCGGTGACGTAGCCGCCACCGGCCCACTTCACGCTCGTATAAGTGGTGACCGAGCCGGTCGTGGCGGCGAGGACCGGTGCGGTGCCGGACGCACCGGGGGGCGCACTGCCCCCGCTGCAACCCGCGAGCAGCGCCCCGAGCAACGCCGGAATGATGTAATTGTGCTTCCGAATCATAATGTCTCCTCAAAATAGGATTGGCTTGGCGTTTCCGGTATCGAACGTAGCTCCACCGCGCTGGTCGCCATGCCTGACATCATCGGGCGTGGCGACCGGGAAGACTGCGCCTGACCGGCGCGAAGCGCGCTTCCTGTGCCGGGGTCGTCGGCCGATGTCTCGTGGTGATGTCTTTCATCACCCGACGCGCCATGCCTCGCCCCGACATCTTTTATATAGTTAAAACCCATCGAGATTGGGTCCCAGTGGCGACGAAGCCGCCACCGCCGCATGAAGGCAGCACAGGCTCGACAGCGGAACTGGCCTCTTTATTTTGTGTCTGCGACCGGGGGCGGTAGCGGAACCCGGCCCCTGTGCGAAACATAGGCCGGCCCTCATGAACAACGATATCGCCGCCAATCGAATTTCTTGTAAACCGCAGAAATTGCAAGCAATGTTTGTCACAGTGAAACCGGCCGCGGCCACTGGCGGCAGGTCGGCAAACTGGCCAGAGGAAATGGCTGCCACGCTCCAACCGTGGAACTATCGTGGATCGGCCGGCGACATGGATACTGGCCAGGGGTGGAATGGCCGACGCGCCCGCGCCTGGCGCGAGCGCTGGACGGCAGCGGTTCAGCCGCGGCATGCAGGCTGCGTGATGAGGACGAGCGGGATCGGGCTGCGTGGTCGCAACCTGCCGGGGCAGGCCGAGCGCTTGGGATGAAGCGGTTCAGGCGGGCCGCGTCGATCGGCGCGGCCATGCCCGTCCGCGTCTGTTCCGGGCCTTTTTTAAACGCGGTGAAATGACTTGCTTGCTCAGGGCGCAGACGGTATGAAGGTGACGATGACGCGTCCGTAGCGCGTCAGCGGCGGACTCCCCTTATCGGTAACCTTTACGATGAAGTGGGCGGTCTCCGTCTTGGTCACCACGGGCGCCTGCCCCCAAACGGTATGATGGTTTTCCGCATACCCGAGCTTGATCTCCTTCCTGTAGCTGCCTGCTTCGGGATACTGAAACCACAGGTAGCTCAAGCTATCTCCGTCGGGATCGGAGCTGCCGGCCGCGCTCAGCATGAAGCCCTCGCCGGATTTGACGGTCAGCCGATCGCCAGGGGTGAGCTTTACTACTGGCGGATGATTCGCCTCCTTGTATGGCTTGGTGCTCCACTCCATTCGGGCTGCGAAATCGTTCTGGAAGTCCTTGCGCCAGCGCCAGATGGTGGTCCTGTACCCAGTGGAGACCTTGTCGTGGGCGTGCACGGTGCGGCCGAAATCGCTGTGGACCATCGGCCTGTAACTATCCACGGCGTTGGTCCAGATCGCATGAGGCTCTTGCAATACAGGTACGTTGCCGGTGAAGCCGTCAGGATTCGTATCTTTCAACGCAGGCGTGTAGAACTCGTAGCGCCCACCCCAGCCGCCCCAGTCCGGATGCTCGGGTGCGTTCAGGCCGTTCGGTATCAAGGACAGGAAGGATGGCGTATCGCCCTCCATGCCAAAAGAAACATCCGGATACACCGCGCCCAGCGCTCCATGCCCCTGTTGAATATGCGCCGCGATCCAGTCGTTGCTCACTTCCGTGTTGTCGAAGTCCGGCTCGACCACGTGGATGCCAGTCCAAGTGCCATTGCCATACCCGCCGGGGCTGACGATGTAAAACAGATCGGGAAACTGGGTGCGTATCCAGATACCGGAATCGTCCTGATCGGAGATCGTGTAAACCCGCAACTTGCTTAGCAGGCGAGCGGTCTGCTGCGGTGTCCTGTCGTGGCCAATCCGATACAACGCTTGAGCAAGCGTATTGGGACCGCCCCAGACCGCAACCCATAGGGGCCGCGTATCATTTTTCTCCAGGGCCTTGATGATGGCGTCCGATCCCGGCGAGTCCTTGCCGTCGCCGACACCTTGCATGCCGTAGACTGGTAAGCCGGAGCGCACCAGGGCTTTGAGCGCCTGCGCTTTCGGGAACCCCGGTTCGTGCTTCAACAAGTTGGGTTGTACCCGGCCATAGGCGTCGATGATCGCACGTATGGATGCCGGTGCGATACGCGACTTCTGATGCGTGGAGGTCGTGGCGACGATCCCTTCGATATCGATCTGGTTCGCGTACAGAAGCAAGCGTACGAGCGACTGGCTGTCATCGGGATCGGCCTCGATATCGGTGAGGACAATCAGGCGTTGCTTGGGTTGGGCGAAGCCAAGGGCCGGCACGCAAGCGAGTACCGTCGCCAACATCGCCGTGATTGGAAGTAGTCGCATCATCTCAGTTTGAATTGGGGACAAGGGAACGGATACCTCCGTTCCGCCTGTCTGCTTGTTATACGATCGTAGGTTCGGCAGCTTACGGGGTTGCGCCCTTCACCAGCGCATCGAGGAGGTCGGGGTCGAGGACTGCATTATCGTTGCTCCGGTCGATCAGGCCGCCGACGTCCCAATAGAACGGCAACACACCGTTGGCCACCGCCGCATGGGTTGTGTAGTTAATATAATAGATGCGCGACTTCTTATGCAGGGCCAGTGCATCGCCCGTCAGATTGGTACGCAGCATCGCGGCGTACTCGCCGAGCACGACCGGAATGCCGTTGTCGACAAACTGCTGCTTGATCTTCAAAAACTGCTGATCGACATAGGGCTCCTCCATCTGGTCGGCATTGTGGGCGGTGTCCGTGGTCGAATGATTACCCTTGCCCCAGTAATAGAATGCATGGCCCCACGATTCATCTTTCTCCATCAGGGTAAATTGCCAGGGATAAAAGTGCACCTCATACATCAGCTTATTGCTGACGGTGTCGTTTGGCATGACCGTCCACAGCTTCTGTGAATAATCGATGTCCACCGCCGGCCCTTGCACCACCAGGACGCGGTAAGCATTCCTGCCGCCGGTGGCGCGCACCGTGTCGATGAAGGTCTGGTGGTAGGACATGAGCACCGGCATCTGGATGGCCGTGGTGGCACTCGGCTCGTTGGCGCCGGCAAAAATCAAATGTTCGTCGAAGTCGCGCATTTGCGTGGCGATCTGCGCCCAAAACGCCTTTTGCTTCTGGTTCACTGTGACTTGCTTGTCGGGCTGGACGTTTCGTTCGAGCCAACCGCCGTCCCAATGGATGTTCAAGATCACGTACATCTGGTTGTCGACGCAGTATTTGACGACTTGTTTGACGCGGTCCAGCCAGGCCTGGTCGATCTTGGCGGTCTGCTGGTTGGCGTACTGATCCCAGGCAACCGGCAGTCGGATGGCGTTGAATCCATTCGCCTTGATCGCCTTGATCAGCGCCTCCGTGATCGGGGGATTGCCCCAGGCGGTTTCTCCGCCGATCGCCTCCATCGTGTTGCCAATATTAAAACCCAGACGAATCCGGCTGGCGATCTGGACAGCGGTGCTGCCCATGCCGGTCGCATCGGGCGCGACCGGATTCGTGTTGTAGTCGGGATAGAGATCCGCGGCGGGCGCCGTTGGAGCTGGCGTTGTCGGCACCGGCGTCGTATCAGCCGGCGTGGTGGCGGCTGGCGTCGGTGCCGTCGGCGCCGCGCTGCTTCCCGAGCCGCCGCCACAGCCAACGTTGAGCGACAGGATTCCAATTAATAAAAATGCACGGATGAACTTCATCATAACCTCGAAATTTTCATGCTGACAAATTGTCATGCAGCCCAGAAGGTTTTCTCAGGCCAAGTGCCAGCATTGGGGGGCGCAGCGCAGTCATTTATCTTTGTAGTTAATCCGGAACCAATCAAAATCCGCATACCCGCCGGGATTTTTTGTTGCATAGTTGAATAATGCAAAGCGATAGCCCATAAAATGCGGGATGGCGTAGATCATTTTCAATGTGTCGCCGATCCGCTTCCACTCCTTTCCGTCCAGGCTATACGCAAAGGTGGCCTGGTCTTTCATGTCGGTAAAATCGCAATCGATCTTTAAATAGACTTGGTTTTGCGTCAACGGAATCCGCTGCACTTCCACCGGATTATCGGAGTCGGCATTGACCATGACGATCCATTTTTTTCCGTTTTCGAGCTTGACGCCAACCTGTCCAAAATTCTTTTGGAAGGCGCTTAATCCCGCGAAATCGCCTTCCTTCAATTTGGAAACGTCCACCAGGGTGGAGCCGGTGCTTGCCGGACCGATCGTACGCTGGGTGAGCGTATTTCTTGCCTGTACAAATGAGGTGTCGATCCGGGCTGTTTTCAGC
The DNA here is from genome assembly GCF_034420155.1 of Massilia luteola. Lineage (NCBI taxonomy): Bacteria > Pseudomonadati > Pseudomonadota > Betaproteobacteria > Burkholderiales > Oxalobacteraceae > Massilia > Massilia luteola. The sequence continues at coordinate 174,951 of NZ_JAXOFN010000002.1, read as the reverse complement.
CGGAGATATCCCTTTCTTTCCTGTACCGACCAGAGTTTATTGTCCGGATTATGGTTCCATTGCCAAACCAAAGGTAATGCCGCCTGTCCCTTCTTGCGATCGAATTCATCGGAAGCAACCAGATTCGGAATCAAGCCCGTGCTTGCCGGCAGGTCCAGCGTGTCCGGGGCTTTCCCATTTTCGCCCAATACGGGCCAGCCGTCTTCCCATTTGACCGGCACCAGATAAGGAATGCGGCCAACGGCCCCATAATCGCGGAAAAGATAGGCGAACCAGCGCCCGTCAGGAGTGTCGATCAATCCACCTTGGGCAATCCCTCTATCCTGGAAGGCCACTCTGCCTTCCCACGGCCCATCGAGACTATCCGCCCGATGTATCAGGACGGTTCGCATTCCCCCGCGTGGTGCGCATATATTAAATAAATAATATTTCCCATGGATTTTGAAGAGCTGGGATCCCTCCGCGCTCAGGCCTACTTGTTTTCCTGTCGGGGTACTTGCATTATCGATCAGAACCCTCTCCGGAACGCCTGGCTTTACTCGCGTCAGGTCGTCATTCAATTCGACGATTTTTAATTTTTCTGCGCCATGAATCAAGTACGCCTTGCCATCGTCAAAAACCAGGGAATTGTCGTGATACGCCGGCTTGAAGGACGCCCTTTTCCAGTTTCCTTTTTCGATGTCCCGGGTCCTGAAAATATAAGTTTCGTCCGTGGTGTATGAAAACGTGCTCAGATAATACATGCCGTTATGAAAGCGCAGGCTGCTGGCCCAGGTGCCCCGGCTGTATGCGCTTTTGCCGTCTGTTAAATTCAGCTCCGGCATATCTGCCAACTTGTCCGTGGCATAATTGATTATCTTCCAATTGACAAGATCGGTCGATTTCATGATGGGCACACCCGGATTCATGTGCATGGTCGTGCTGCTCATATAATAATTCTTGCCGACCCTGATCATGGACAGATCTGGCACATCGGCAAAAATCAGGGGATTCTGGGCTTGCGCCAAGGCCACGCCGTGAACAGGCAAAACAAGCAAGGCAAAAATGAGGCTAAATTTTTTCATGGAATAAAAGAATAATTCGAGAGTTCGGCAAAATCCACGGCGCATGGCGCCCGTTCAGTCCATATGCGGTTTTGGCGAGTCGTCGATCGGCCATGCGATCAACCATGCCTGCTCGCCGAGACCGGCTTGAAGTCCTGCCCGGACCGCAAGACCGGCGAAGAGGACTTTCACATCCAGGTCACCCGGCGCGCCGCCGCACCAAGCCAGCCCGAACCGGGCTGGCTTGTTGACGGCAAGGCTGGGGCGGCCCCGCGGGCGGGACCGCCTTTGCCCCTTAGTACGTGTAGCGCAGACTCAGGCGGTAGCTGCGGCCTGGCTCGAACCAGGCGCGGGCCATGGTGCCGATGCCTTGTTGCTGCGTCTGGCGCACGACCATGTCCGTCAGGTTGCTCGCAGAGAAGTTGCCCGAGATGTGGTCGTTGAACCTGTAATCCACGCCAAAGTCCAGCTGGCCGGTCGCTTCCTGCCAGGTCGGCAGGCCGAAGCCCACGTCGGTCGGTGCCACGCCCCCGTTCGCGGCGGCGCGGGCCGGATCGGCGCTCGTGCCGTCGGAACCGCCCGTGCCGTTCGCACCCACGCCCTGCAGGAAGCGGCTGCGCCAGCTATACGCCAGGCGTGCCGACAGCGGGCCGCGGTCATACAGGAACATGAGGTTGTACGCGTTCTTCGACAGGTACTGGATCGGCATCGACGTGAACGGCAGACCGTTGGTGTCGCAACCGTACAGGCTCAGCGAGGCGTTGTTGAACGATCCATTCGCCGGGCAATACTTCTGGGTGAACGGATGATACAGGTCCTGTTTGCTGTCGATGTACGTGTAGTTCGCCGAGATACCGAAGCCCTTCGCCCAGTCCGGCAGCATACGGTCCAGCCCCGGCACATTGTTGAAGTAGGTCTGGCCCGCCAGTTCCAGGCCCGTCACCGAACCCTTGGCGACGTTGTCCGGACCGGTGATCAGGAACGTCTGGTCGTTGCCGGCCAGATCCTTGTAGCTCCGGGTGAACGCCGTGTTCAGGATGATGTCACGCACGTTCTTGCGGAACACGGCCAGGGTCAGCGACGATCCGCTGCCCGGATACCATTCGAGCGTCCAGTCGAAGTTGGTGGAGCGGATCGGCTTCAGGTTGGCGTTACCCCTGTCGTTGCCCGTGTAGCTGATGCTCTGGATTTTGCCGCTGTCGGCGCCGGTGCCCGCCGTGATGTTCTGGTTCAGCGTGACGTACTCGTTCAGGTTGTCGAACGGCGGACGGTACATCGACTTGGCGAACGCGAAGCGGGTTTGCAGCTTGTCCGTGAGGTCGGCCTTCAGGTTCAGGCTGGGCAGGACATCGACGTACTGCTGCGACGCATTCACCGGATCCTTGATCGGGGCGAAGCGCGGGATCACCGGCGACGTGTCCGAGCCATACGTCGGATTGAAGATCGTGAAGCCGTGGGACTCGCTGCGCGTGTGGATCACGCGTACGCCGAGATTGCCCTCGACGGGGAAGCGCAGGTTGTCGAAGCCGAAGCGCAGTTGTCCGTAGCCGGCTTCGGTGCGCTCCTGCTGGCTGCTGGTCTGGGCCGGATCGTCATTGTAGGCCAGTGGTTTCCAGCCCCCATCCGCGGTCGAGCAATCGTTGTTGGTGCCATAGTATGCGTTGGCGTCCTGGCACTGCATCAGCATGTACGGCTTGAGCAGCGCATTATTGGCCAGGTTGCGGACAAAGGCCGGGTCCGGCACTACCATCGTCGGCACTTGGGGCACCTTGCCGTTGAAGAAGGTCGGGAAGTTATACTGGGTTGTCTTGACCAGGTCGCCGAAACGCGGGTCGCTGAAGTAACTGTTGTTTGCGCGCGATTGCCAACCCCTGTCCCCGACGAGGGGCAGCGTACCCGGAATCTTCGTCTGGTTGACGGACCACGGCTCGGCCACGCTCTTCCAGCCGCCGATGCCGCCGGTGGCGTCGACGTGGACCGCCGTACGCTTGGTCAGACGCACGCCGAAGCGCAGGTCGCGCAGGACATCGTCGTCGAAGCGGAAACGCGCATCGGTCTTCCAGGCATACAGGTCACCCTTCGCCTTCGTCATCGACGGCATCAGGAAGCCCATGTAGTAGTTGTCGCGATTCGCCAGGAAAGCGCGGTCATTGTCGTCGAACGTCACCTTCGGCAGATTGCCCGACAAGTCGATGCCCATGCTCGGCACGAACGTGCCCAGGGTCATGACGTTGCCTTCGGCGCTGTTCGTCGCATGCACCCACTGCACGTCGTTCTGGATCGCCCAGCGGTCGTTGATGGTCCACTTGAAGTTCCAGGCCATCTCGCGCGTCTGCGACCTGCTGGTATCGAAGCCGGAGTCGGACTGGAAACCCAGGCCGCCGGCCGCGAAGTTGTTCGCACCCAGGCCGCCGGTCGGGTAAGTGTAGAGGGCTTTCTGCAAGATGCCGTTCTGGTTGAACTCCGGATTGAGCGGCTTGACCAGGTACGGCGACTCGACGGCCGTGAACGTGGCGTTCTCGGTATTGGCCGACTTGTAACCGGAGTGGAAGTACGTCAGGGCCGATTCCATGCCGTTGTTCTTCCACTGCAGCGCGCCATAGATACCGGCACGGTCGTTCTGGCTCGTGTTGGTGCGGAAAGACGCGGACTTCGGTATCCAGACGGTCTGGCCGGCAACGAGGTCGGTGCGTGGGTAATACGCATCCACCTGCACCGTATCGTTGTGGGAATTGGTGCGGTTGACCGACAGGTCGATCAACGCGCCCCACTGCCCGGTGCTGGTATGCCAGCGCTTCGACACCAGGGCCGACAGGCCCGGCGATTTCTTGCTGCCCAGGGCGTTGTAGTTGCCGTTCGCCGACAGGGCGACCTTGCTGTCCTTGTAGTCGAACGGGAGCGCGGTACGCAGATCCACCTGGCCGCTGACGCCGCCTTCAACCAGCTCGGCGGGCGGATTCTTGTGCACGACCACTGCGGACATCAGTTCCGGCGGAATGTCGCCCCAGCTCAGTTCGCGGCCCGGATAACCGGCCGAGAAGGATTCACGGCCATTCAGCGTGGACGAACCCCAGGTGAGGCCACGCACCGAGATGCCCGAACCTTCGACCGAGAAGTGTTCCGGGTCGCCGCGCGAACGGTTGCGGTCGATCGTCACGCCCGCGATGCGCTGCAGCACTTCGGTGATCGACTTGTCCGGCAGTTTGCCGGCTTCTTCCGCGACGACGGCATCGACGACTTCCTCGGCGTTCTGCTTGAGCTTTTGCGCCGACTGCATGGCGGCGCGCTGGCCGGTCACGACCACCGTCTGCGTGGCCGGGTCGCCGGCCGGCGTGGACTGCGCGTGCGCCGCACCACCCCAGACCAGTGCAGCCTGCGCCACCGCGAACGACAGCGCAGTCATCTTGATCGGTTTCCTCACGATCTTCGTCTCAATTCTTGTCATTATCTATATCCTCTTGTATATGCCCTATTGCCACTGCGCCGGGGCAGTGGCCGTACGTCGTCATTGGAAGGTGATCGGTCCGGTGAGCGTGCCCCGGGTCCGGAAGGTCGCCGTCGTTCCCGAGAGCGGTACGGAGATGTTCGAGCTGTTCGCTGCGAAATCGACCTTGGAAACCGGGTAGTCCTGCAACTCGAACCAGGGATCAAGTCCGGTCATACCGCACGCATCCGCGATCGTGAATGTCTTCAGATTGACGCTGTAATCGGTCGGTGCCGCAGACGTCGGGGTGATCACCGACTGCAGGGTCACGTTACAGTCCATCGTCTTGCCGGCGTTGTTGGGGTCCGGCACCATCGCATGGTGGCCGAGGACCAGCCTGACGTTGACCTGATTGTTGCTCGACTTGAACCATTCGTCGTTCTCCGCGAAATTGAACTTGATCGCGGACTGGGCATCGATATGCAGGCCACCCGTCGTGTCCGCGTTCTTGACGAGATCGCGCACGCCGGGAGCCAATGCGTACATATCGAAGCCGGCGCCGATCCACCTGCCGTCGGGGGCGCTCGGCAGCGTGGCGGTAAAGTCGAACATATAGGTGCCGGCGCCGGCGTCGACCGTCGTAGTGCACAAGCCATTGCACCACCAACCGTTCTCGCTGGTGTAACCGTTGCCGCCAAGGTTGCCTTGCTCTTTGGTATTGGACGCATCCGTATAGCCGCTCAGGAACGTCAGTGCGTCCGCCTGTGCGGTGCCGATCGGGATGCTCCGGACGACCGTGCCGGGGGCATAGATATCATCGACCATCTGCGCGGTGATTTTGCACAGCCCGTTGTCGACCTTGGTCAGCGTGTTGCCGCTGACCGTGCAGACCGTAGGCGTGCTGGACGTAAAGGTAACGGGTTTGCCCGCAATGCTGGACGTTGCGACCAGCGGCACCGGCGTCGAGTCCAGCGGCAGCGTGCCCGGATTGCGGAAGGTTACCGTCTGCGGCTGTTTGGGAATGCCGAAAAGCTGTCTTTCCGAAGCCGGGGCGTAGCCGTCGCCACCCGCCTGGCTGGCGGTCACCGAGCACTCGCCCGGCTTGATCAGCGACAGCGTGGCGCCGTTGACGGTGCAGATATCCGGCGTATTCGACGTGTAGGTGACTGCACCACCGCCGCTCGCCGTTGCCGTCAGCGGGATGGTCGTAACGTCGGGCGGAATGGCGATCGGCTGCCCGCCCACGAACGGGAACGAAATGGATTGCGCCATCGCGCCATCGCCCGAACCGCCGCCGCCGCCGCAGCCGGCCAGCAACGTGGCGCAGGCCAGTCCGACTGCCGTCAGCTGGAATCTCATGGTATGTCTCCTCATTGGAATGTCCCTTTCTTTTGTGTTCGCTGAAATTGCTCGGCACCGGCTGGGCCGATGTCAAGAAAAGTTGGGTCCCTGCCCCGCTTCGCGTTCGCGGCATGGACGGTGGTCCTGGTCAAGGATGTATGGACTTGCACTGCCTCACTGTCGTTATGAAATCGTTTTCAAAAACGCAGGGCAAACGGCGCAAATATGTGCACAAGGCCGGCGAAGGAAGGGTCTGCGGGCCGCTTGCTGCCGCATTCGATTACCTCGAGGTACATGTCTTGTCTCCCTGCTTTTACTATCGATACCGGTCAATCGGCTGCTTCGATGGCGCCGTATTGACATATATTGCTTTTTATATATTTAAAACTCTCATCCCTTCAGAAGACCGGCCGAGTCACAATTTTTTAAGTGGTGCCTGGATCTCCGCCGCGCTCCCTGCGGACGCCAGGTGCAGTTCTAAGCTGGCGACAACTGTCCACGCTCGCTAAGCACGCGTTCGCGATAGGCGCGCGGCGTGCATCCAAGCTCGCGCTTGAACACCCGATGCATTTGCTGGACGGACGTGAGGCCGCTGCCGAGCGCGACGTCCTCGATGCTGCACTCCGCGCTCTCCAGGCCGGCCTTGGCGGCATTGAGCTTGAAACTCAGGATCACGTCGTGCACGCTGCATCCCAGTTCCTGGCGAAAGTTGGCGTCGAGCGAGGAGCGCGACACGCCGACGTAGTCGGCCACCTGTTCGGTCTTGATGCCCTGGCAGGCATACTGGCGGATGAAGTGGCGCGCCCGCATCACATTCGGATGCTTGACCAGCTGGTACTGGCTGGACGCGTGCACGTTGAGGCCGGCCGGCGGCACCACGATCGGCGTGTCCGGCGGGCGCACCCCGTGCAGCATCTGCTCCATCAGATGGGCAGCCACGCCCCCCATCTCATGCGCGCCCTGAATCACTGAGCTGAGCGGTATGCGGGTGAGCCTGCGCACCAGCGGGTCGTTGTCGATGCCGATGATCGCCACCTGTTCCGGCACTTCGATGTCGGCGATGATGCAAGCCTGCAATAGCTGGCGCGCGCGCGCGTCCGAGACGGCGATGATGCCGACCGGTTTGGGCAAGTTGCGCAACCAGTCGATCTGCCCCTGGACCGCCTCGTCCCACGACTCGACGCTGGTTTCGCAGCCACGGAAAATCTCCGCTTCCAGCCGGTCGCCCTCCATCAGGCTGCGGAATGTATTCTCGCGTTCTCGCGCCCAGCGGTTTTCCTCGGTGGCGGGAACACTGAACATGGCAAAAGCCGGCAGCCCGACATCGATCAGATGCTGCCGTGCCAGTTCGATAAGCTTGGCATTGTCGGTCGCCACGTAGGGCACCCCGGCGGGGTAATTGGCCGGGTCGGCGTAGGATCCGCCGACTGCCACCACCGGTACACGACAGCGCGACAATGCTTCCGCCACGGCCGGATCGTCGAAATTGGCGATAATGCCGTCGCCCTGCCATTGCTCGATGCCCGACAGACGCAGTCGGAAATCTTCTTCCATGAAGATATCCCAGGCCACCCGGGTACTGCCGAAATAGGCCGCAATGCCGGCAATGACGTCGTGATCGAATATATTGTTCGCGTTGAATAACAGCGCGATCTGGTGTGCTTTCGTCGTCTTCATTTTACTTGTGTGCTTGAAAAACATTTCCGGAACTACCACAGCTGCGTTTCGCTTCACTCACTGGCCGATCGCGGCCCGACTTGCACCGGCACACGTGCACCCATGCGTGGCCGTCTCAAAAAAGGGGGCAGCCGAAGCTGCCCCGCAAACCACTGCGGAAACCCGCTGCGGAGGAGATAAACTGTGTGAAGAACAGGACTGGCGCGGTCGTCAGCGCGGAAACCTGCGCCGCCCCGCCACCAGCGCCAGCAGGCCGATCCCGAGCATCAGGCCGGTGCCGGGCTCGGGCACCGTGGCGGCGGCGGCGGTGGTGAAGTCGTCCATCACATACCAGCCGCTGTCGCGTGTGATGCTCAGCGACGACACGTTGCTGAAGGCCGCGCCCACCCACAGATAGCTGGCGCCGATGGCGATGTTCCCGGTAGTGCCGATGAGCTGGTTGGCGGCATCGTAGGCACTGATATTGATCCAGTTCGCCTTGTCGGCGGCACCTGCCGGCGTGGCGAACCAGGCGCCGGTGAAATTGAAGCCGGTGGCGCTATCGACGGTGACGGCGTCCGAACCGAAACCGTTGACGGCGAAGTTGGCGCCGGAGTGGGCGGCGTTGGCGTAGCCGTCGATGGTGTTGTCGCCGGCGAACCAGTCGCCGCTCCAGTTCAGCCCTGCGTACGGGCTGATGTCGTTCAGGCTGGTGAAGTCGCCGTCGGTGGCCAGCTCGTCGAAGCTGGTCACGCCGGCGTGGGCGCCGCCCGCCAGCAGCAGGGTCGAGCTGGCGATCAATGCAAACAAAGTTTTTTTCATGACGGATCCTGATGAATTGGGAGCGTACTTATTTGCACACATCGCCGGTCACGACAGGCGTCGAGACGGGGTTCTCGGTCGCCTCGTTGCCGAACACGATGCCGAACGATACGGTCTGACCCGGCCAGATGTTGCGGCTCCAGTCTTCGTCGAGGTTCGTGGCGCTGAACGTCGGCGTGGTACCGGTCACGTTTGCGCCCCAGAAGCTGGGCACCGTCGACTTGTCTGCGTAGGTCCAGTTCACCGTCCAGCCGGATATGACGTCGGTGCCCTTGTTGGTGATGCTCACGACGGCGATGCCGCCGCCCCACCAATTGCTGGTCACCACGTAGGTGCACTCGTTGCGGGTCACCGGCGGCGGCACGTACACCTGCGGCACCACCTGGACGTCGCCGGCCGGGTCGATCTTGCCGTAGGCGATCCCGCGCCCGTTGGTGCTCATATAGACCGTGCCGTAGGTGTTCATGTCGCCAGTGACCCAGTCGCCGTGGCTACCGCCATATTGGTGGGCGTCGTCGTTGACGCGGTCCCAGCTGGCGCCCTGGTCGATCGAGCGCAGCAGGCCACGCGTGGCGCCCACCGCGCCCCACATGTACAGGGTCGGATAGGTGGCAGCCGGTGCTTCCTTGCCCAGGCCCATAACCGTGCAGGAGGCAACGCTGGGCACCTGGCTGAAGGTCGTCCCCGAATCGGTCGAATGGAACAGGCCCTTCGAGTCCATGCAGGCCCACAGGTCGCCCTCGCGGCCAGGTGCGGCGCGCAGGAGGTTCGAGCCCCACGCGGGCAGCGGCGTCCTGAGGCTGAACGAAACGCCGCCGTCGGTGCTCACCATCAGTTTGCCGGTGTCGCGTTCGTAGACATAGAACTTGTCCGGGTTGACCGGGTCGGCCACGGGACGCGCATTGTTCACGGCCAGGCCGGCCACGGCCGTCCAGTTGGCGCCGAAATCGGTCGACCGGTAGGTGGTCGTCGAATTCTCCGGGCTGTGCAGCAGCACGAATCCGTCGGCCGACAGGGCCAGGTTGCCGCGCGTGGCCATCTTGCTGGGTGCCTTGCTCCAGCTGGACCCCATATCGGTCGAGGTGTAGAGCTCATCCCCGACCCGTGCCATCACATGGGGGGCCTGGGCGGCAATGGCCAGGCCGGTGGTCGTGCCCATCGCGGGCATGTGGCGCTGGACGTACTCGGACGGATCATTCTGGATGAAGCCGTCGTAGTCGCCGATGATCGACACCAGCGGGCCGCCCGGAATGCTCTCGACGGCGAAGGTGGCGCTCTCTTCGATGCCGTGCACGTCGAATTTCCAGACGCTGTTGGGCGCGTCGATATTGCTGGTCTTGTACAGGCCGTTGCCCGAGATCGCCCACACGCTCTTCGGATCGAAAGGGTCGAACTCGATCGAGCCGAGCCAGTGGATCGAGGCGGTCTCGCTATACGGGACGCCGTTGGTGTCGACCGTCATGCCATTGGCGAACACGTCGGTCCAGGTACGGCCCGCGTCCAGCGAGGTATACACGCGGTCGCCCAAGTCGCGGTCGGCTCATGCTGCTGGTACTGCCAGGTGTTGATGCTCGAGGCCACGAGATGCTTGGGATTGCTGGGGTCGACACTGATGCCGCCGAACGGGGTGCTCACGCCGGCCGGCGTCACATTGGTCCAGGCGCCGCCGACGGTGTTGTATTCCCATACCTGGCCGGTGGTCATCGGCTCGCTATCGGATTGCCCGTGCGGACCGGCGCCGTTAGCGTAGGTCAGGTACAGGCGGCCCTTGGATGTGATGGCCGCGCGCTGCGGCATCAGGCCGGCCGGCGCGCCGGCGACCGGGACGAAGGTCACGCCCCCATCCTTGCTGAAGTACAGGTTCGGGCCCACCGAGCCGTAGCGCGACACGCCGACATAGATGCGCTTGGCCGTACCGTTGCTGACGCTGGCCGGGTCGAGAAGCACGAAGCCGATGCCGTTGCCGTTGGGCGTCTCGTTGACGTCAAGGCCGTCCACGTGGCTCCAGGTCGTGCCCGAATCGACGCTCTTGAACAGGCCGTTATGGCGGGTGCCGACGAACAGCACATTGCCCGAACCCGGATCGACCTGCAGCCGTTCGCCATTCGAGCGGCCCATGCCGTTGCCGTGCGCCTTGAACTGGGCCGTCACATCGATCACGTCGAAATGCTTGCCGTAGTCGGTCGAGCGCAGGATGGCGGTCTGGCCGTTGTTGTAGTATTCCGTGCCCGCCAGCATGTAGACATTGGCCGCGTTTTTCGGATCGATGGCCAGCGACTCCACACCCATCAGCCCGGTATTGGATTCGCCCAGCCAGTCGGTCAGCGCGATCCAGCGCCCGGCGTGGGCATCGTAGCGGTACGCGCCGCCCACGTCGGTGCGCACAAACACCACGCCGCGCTCGCTCTTGCTGGGGATCACGCCGGTGACGTAGCCGGCACCGCCCATCGCCACGTTATCCCAGCGATAGTTTTCAGCCGCGGCGCCGAACGACACCAGCAGACCCGCCATCAGGCAAGCCACCATTTTCTTCAATTGCATTACCGTCTCCCGTCTTTTTATTTTTTAATTTACGAGCTGCGACCACCGTCGGCGCACAAGTCTTGAAGCGAATTTATCGACGCCGTCCCTGATATACGAAGAGCTGTATGTCGCGTCTGCGGCCGGGGTAGCGGAACCCGGCCCATGTGTGAAGCATAGGCCGTCCATCGTGGGCGACGATATCGCCGCCAAGCGAATTTCTTTCAATCCGCAGAAATTGCAAGCAATGTCGCCAATGGTGAAAATCAGCCGTGGCGGCTGGCGTAAGGTCGGGGTGGTCTGGTCGCGGAACCGCCGTGGATCGGCCCGAGACAGGACGACCGGCGAGGCGTGGAATGGCAGCGGCTCAGCCGCGGCGTCCGGGCCGGGTGGCGAGGACGAACAGGATCAGGCTGCGTGGCCGGACTGGGCCGGCCCGGACCGGGCGCCTGGGATGAGGTGGTTCAGGCCGGTGGTTCCGACGGGGGGCTGTCGGTGGGCTGCGCCTGTTGCTGGGAGGCAAGCATCCGGAATGACTTCGGCGTGCAGCCGAATTCTTCCTTGAACAGCTTGTTAAAATAAGGGACATTCGCGTAGCCAACCAGATACGCGATTTCCGAAATGGCGGCGCTGCTTTTTTCAGTCAGCAGCCTGGATGCCTCACTCAGGCGCAGTTTGTTCAGGTAACTGGTGAATGTCATGCCGAGTTCGGATTTCAGCACTTCATTGATCTTGTAGCGGTTCGCGCCGGTCCCTTCCACCACGGCTTCCATGTCCAGCTTGGGATCGGTATAAGCGCTGGCGATGTACCGCAAGACCGATGCCTTTTCCTTGTCCTTGTAGGGCTCAAGCGTTAACTGGCGATAGGCCACCAAGGGCAAATTTGTCTTCAGTTTTGATTCCACACTGGCCAACAGCGCGCGGGAATGGGCCAGGAAGAACCAGACACCGAATGCAATCCAGCCACCGAGGACAATGGCCACCAGCGCGGCCAGGTAGCGGTAATCGCGGCCGTGCAGTGTCAGTTCGCTGATTTCAACATAAGAATCGACATTGCGCGGCGTGGCCGTGCTGGTACCAAACATGATCTTGGCGACCTTGTTCAGTTTATAGCCCTGGCGCGCCAGGTCCTCCTTCATCGCCGGAAACCACCATTCTGGAACCAGCAGCCGGGAAAGGTCGAGCGTCACCGGCATGCCCTGTTCGTTGCACGAAAAATACGTCCTGGGTGGACGATAGGTCTCGAACTGGCCTGGCTTGGAGATGTCCTCGTCGAAGGTGGACACCTCGAACATCAAGGAAGTGGCCGGCGCGCATTTGGCAACGAAGGTAACCGTACGGAACTTCGACCAATCCTCATGGATCTGCCGTCCTTTGTCAGTACCGAGGACCATGTCAGCGGCGGCAAACGGATAGGCGGCCACGTCCCGCAGCTTGAAGTCGAAGCGCAGCCGGTCGCGCGACGCATCGTGCAAGCGCACTGTCGACACGCCGCCAGTCGCCACATCGGAATACGTTCCGAAATGCCAGCGGGCGCGGTCTGGATGCGCCGGCAGCAGCGTCTGCGTCGGAAAGGTCAGGTAAACAAGAACAACCGCCAGCAGCGCGTCCGCGACGAGCAGGACGATCAGCGCCAGCAGCGCCTTCTTATAGAACTCTTGCATATCGGTAGAATCTTGAACTGTCTCGGCGCCGCACGTTTTTGATGAGTACGGTCCAGGCATCATAACAGGCCAGATATGTACAGTCCCAGGTATTTTTGCGGCGGACGAACCGAACGCCGGCCGGCTGCTCGTCTTCCTGTGTCATGAATGGCGGTTCGCCAGGCGCGGGGCCGCCCCTGCCGGTGCCCGTTTCTCCGGCCGATCCGCACCTGCGCCACGATTGGACCGTGGCATGGCCGCCAATTCTTCCCCTGCCTGCGCAACCGTCGGCCAGGTGCCGCGGCCAATTTCCACTGTGGCCAGGATTGCTTGCAATTTCTGCGGTTTGCAAGAAATCCGCTTGCGGGCGATATCGTTTCCCGTGATGTGCAGCCTATGCTTCAGGAACAAGGGGGGTAGTTCCGCAAGCGCTGCCGCGCAGCCGACGGCCCTGCAGCAATCATTCAACAACAACATATGGAGCCCCCCTTCCCTGCATGAACATCATCAAGCACAGCCTCGCCGTCCTCGGCATGATCGCGGCGCCGGCGTTTGCCGCCAGCCCGGTCACCATCAGCATCGACGCCGGCAAACCCGGCCGTGTCATCAGCAAGTACGTGTACGGCCAGTTCGCCGAACACGTCGGCACCGGCGTCTATGGAGGCATGTACGTCGGCGCGAAGTCGACCATCCCCAACACCAGGGGCTGGCGCAATGACGTCGTGGGCACCAAGGTAAAAGGTGCGGCCGGCAAGGTGCTGACCGCGGCCGCGATGGACGCGCACAACACGTTCCAGAATCCACAGGTCATCAAGCCGGCGGCGTTCAGCGCGCGCGCGGCAGGCGGCAAGCTGTCGATCGAGCTGCCTGCCAAGGCCGTGATGGTGATCGCTTTGGAGGAGTAAACGCCTTGCGCCCGAGCGCTTCGTGATCGCCTTCGGCATGCACGCCCCGAATGCCGACGCCGTCCGGGCGCGCACGATGGCACCGATATGCCCTGGCTTTCGCCTAAATCGCCTTCCTCTTTTCGCCCCTCGTTATCCTATCCTCATGAAAAAAGCAACCCGCTCCGCTGTCGTTCTCTTGTCCGTGTTGGCTACCGTGCCCGCAACGTCATTCGCGCTCAACCCGGTCGTTCAAACGATGTATACCGCCGATCCAGCCCCCGTGGTCCATCATGGCACGCTCTACCTGTTTTCCAGCCACGACCAGGACGTCGGGAAAAAAAACAACTTCAACATGAAGGACTGGGTGCTCGCCACCACGACGGACATGGTGAACTGGACCCAGCATGGCGCGATCGCCTCCCTCCGGGATTTTCCCTGGGCCGCCAAGGAGATCTCCGGCTGGGACGGTTTTAACAACGGCGCCTGGGCTCCCCAGGCGATCGAGCGGGATGGCAAATGGTATCTCTATGCACCGGTGCAAGGCCGGGGCATTGGCGTACTGGTGGCGGACAATCCCCTCGGCCCCTACATCGATCCCCTTAAGAAACCGCTGATCGCCGGCCAGGCCGGCGGCCTGTACGACAGTATCGATCCGACCGTCTACATCGACGACGAGGGCCAGGCCTATCTGGCCTGGGGCAATCCCCGCCTGTGGTCGGTGAAGCTGAACAAGGACATGATTTCCTACGACACCAGCATCGGGGACAAAGGCATCATTGGCCATCCGATGACCGTCCAGGCCTTGGGCGAGCGCACCCCTCCGGACACGCAAGGCACTACGCTTCCGACCCATTCTCTGCGTGGCACATCCTACGAGGAGGGCCCCTGGCTCTATAAGCGCAAGAATCTCAACTACCTGTTTTTTGCCGCGGGTCCCATCCCGGAACATCTCGGCTATTCCACCGGCCCCACACCCGAAGGCCCCTGGACCTACGGCGGCGTCGTCATGACCCCGCAAAGCGCCTTCACCAATCACCCGGGCGTGGTCGATTTCAAGGGCAAGACCTACCTCTTCTACCACAACGCCGCGCTTCCGGGAGGCGACGGCTTCAAACGTTCCGTGTGCGTCGATGAATTGACGTTCAACCCGGATGGCTCGGTCCAGACGGTGCAGCCGACCAAGGAAGGGCCGGCACCGGTCGCCACGCTCGATCCTTACCGGCGCGTCGAAGCCGAGACGATCGCCTGGTCTTCCGGTGTCAAAATCGAGCCCAGCAGCGCCGGCGGCCAGAATGTGCGGGACATCCACGACGGGGCCTACATCCAGGTGCGCAATGTCGATTTCGGCGCGATCGGCGCACGCGCCTTCATGGCCAGCCTTTCCAGCACAGCCAAGCTGAAGCAGGCCACCGGGGCGACGATAGAGATTCGTTTGGGCAAGGTCGACGGCAAGTTGATCGGCACGCTGCCGGTCTCGGGAACCGGCGGCCAATGGAACCCGCAGTCGACCCGGATCTCCGGCGCCTCCGGCATCCAGGATCTCTTCTTCGTGTTCCGCGGTGCGGCCGGCGAAGAACTGTTCAAGTTCGATTACTGGCAGTTTTCTCAGGCGGGCAGCAAGAACCGGCCCTGAACGGGACCGCCTCGACGATGCCTTCGCCCAGCCGGTCCGCCTTCGAGCGCGGCGGGGTGATCTCGATGTCCTCGGCCGCCCGGCCGGGGTGCCCGACCGCGATCCCAACCAGCTCGCTC
Organism: Massilia luteola; assembly: GCF_034420155.1. NCBI lineage: Bacteria > Pseudomonadati > Pseudomonadota > Betaproteobacteria > Burkholderiales > Oxalobacteraceae > Massilia > Massilia luteola. The sequence goes on along the minus strand of NZ_JAXOFN010000002.1, from coordinate 159,863 downwards.
CTGCGCATTCCCCCCAAACGCCGATCTGCACAAGCGCGTCGTCGCGCGCGGCCTTCAGTGTACCGAGGGTGGCCAGCCGCGCCACGATGCGCTCCAGGTCCCTGGTCGGCAACGCCCCGGCTTTCTTCTTCGGGCGGCCGTACGTGCGTGCGATCCCGGCCAGCGTCTTGCGCACCGTCGGTTCAGCGTCGGTGCATGGGCGAGCAAGTCGCGGATGACCGCCGCGCGACGCGCAAGAAGATCGTCCGGTGACGAGTCCTTGCGCGCCGCGCGGCCGGGCGCACCCTATGGCTTCACAGGGCCGCTCAGGAGCAGCATCAGCACGCTGTGCGGCGCCAGCCGGGCGTCCAGATTGGCGCTGGTGTCGCCTGTCTTCTTGCTCCACAGGTCGGACCAGCGGTAGACGGTCTGCTTGAAGTCAACCGACCGCTTGCTCAGGTCATCGGTCAGAACTTGCTTCTTCCAGTCATGGTGAACGTCGGCGGGCTGGTTGGAGCGGTTCAGGAACATCAGTGCCCATTTGCCGCCGTCGAGCGGCTTGGCATAGAGCTCCAGGGGACCGTCGGCCAGGACGCGCAGCGCCTGCACACCCAGCTTGTCCTGGTTCACCGCGATCACGTCCCGGTTGGTCAGGATGCGGCGGGCCGACCCGGACATGGAACGCAGGTCGTTGCCCAGGATGAGGGGCGACGCCATCATGGCCCAGATCGACAGATGGGCGCGGTCTTCATCCTCGCTCATGCCGTTGCCCACTTCGAGCATGTCCATATCGTTCCAGTGGCCGGGCCCCGCGAACTTGCGCAGGCCTGCCTGCTTGTCGAGGACGCGCAGCACGCCCAGGCCAGTCGAGAAGCCGGGACTGTATTCGCAGTCGAAGCAATTATAGATATCGGGCGTGGTGCGCCACGAATGGGCGACCTTGCCGGCCCATTCCCACGGCTTGCTCATGCCCCATTCGCACACGCTGAACACCATCGGGCGGCCCGACTTGGCGATCGCATCGCTCATCGTCGTGTAGGCCGGTTCGGCGTTCATGCCCGCGGTGTCGCACCAGTCGTACTTGACGTAATCGATGCCCCAGCGCGCATAGGTCCGCGCATCCTGATACTCGTGGCCGCGGCTGCCGGGGCGGCCGTCGCAGGTGGTCGCGCCGGCGTCCGAGTAGATGCCCAACTTGAGTCCCTTGCCATGCACATAGTCCGCCAGCGCTTTTATGCCGGATGGGAAGTGCTCGGCGTCGGGCTGGATGTTGCCGTCGGCGTCGCGCTGGCCTTGCCAGCAATCGTCGATGTTCACGTACTGGAAGCCAACGTCCTTCAAGCCCGACTTGACCATGGCATCGGCGGTCTCGCGGATCATGCGCTCGTCGATTTTGCAGGCAAACTTGTTCCAGCTGTTCCAGCCCATTTGCGGGGTGCTGGCCACGCCGTCGGCCTTTTGAGCCCAGCAATTGCCTGCCGCGCCAACGAACAGGGTCAATGCCGTGGCGACCGCTCTCATTGTCGTGCTCGTCAACAGCGGCTTGTGTGTTATGTGCTTTGTTTTCATTCCTAGATCACTCGCAAAAAAAAAGGGGACATCGTACAAACTCATGACGCAAAAAAGCTAACGTCTCAAAACGTGAACGCCGGCGGCGCGGAAGCCGAGGCCTCCGCGCCTCATGCCGTACAGTGAAGGCGGTTTTCGCCCAGACGGACGGCGTTGCGCTGCGGCGCTGCCTATTTGCTCGACAGCACCAGCACGGTCACCGAATATGGCGCGAAGCTGTAGCTGAACCGCTTGCCAAGCCCGCTCGCCTTGCTGGTCACCGGCACCACCTTGGTCGGCTCGGCGATGGTGTTGGTGTCCTCCTTCTGCGCCGAGCTCAGTACGATCGCCTTGCCTTCGGCAGCCACCTTGGCGGCGCCGGCCAGGTCCACCTGCACCGTCTGCGCACTGCCGATCGCGTTGACGACCTTCAGGTAGATCTCGCCGCGCTGCGCCGACCTGGTCGCCGAGAAGAACATGGTCGGCACTTCCTGCGCCGGCGGCAGCACCTGCGGCGTCTCCTTCCGGGCCGCCTCCTGCCAGGTCTGCGTACTCACTTTTTGCGCGGTCACCGGCAGCGACACGTCGCCCAGATAATTGCTGAACATTTTCTGCGCGTAGTACGACGGCGAGCCGTAGCTCGCTTGCGCGTCGTAGCCGACGAGGTTGTATCGCCACTGCACGCCGCCCGGATTGGCGTTCACCAGCAGCGGCGCGTAGCAGGCCATCTCGACGACGTCGGCGTTGCGCTCCATGCCCGTCATGAAGGCAGCGTCGGCCAGTGCGGAATGCAGGTCGGTGGTCGGCTCGCCCTCCTGCGAGGCCCATTCGCCGATGAACACTTTCGGCCCATTGCGCTCGTAGCTGTCGTAGCGCGCGGCGTCGTGCATCATCTGCATCGGCTTGTAGTAGTAGTGCTCGTCGACCAGGTCGGGCACCCGGCTGGTCACCTTCTGTTGCTGGCCCAGCCAGTCCTTGCCATTGACGGTAGAGATCAGCTTGAGCCGCGGATACTTCGCCTTGATGGCGTCGTGGAACTGGGTGTAGCGGCCGTCGTAGGTCTTCTTCTTGTCGAAGCCGTCCTCGTTGCCGATCTCGACGTAGCGCAGCTTGAACGGCGCCGGATGGCCGTCCCTGGCGCGCCGCGCGCCCCATGTCGTGCTGACGTCACCGGTGACATATTCGATCTCGTCGAGCGCTTCCTGCACGAACGGCTGCAGCGCCGGGCCGGCGGGAACGTTCTCGCCGTTGAGCGCGTAACCGGCGAACACCGCCAGCACCGGCTCGGCCTTCATGTCCTCGGTCCACTCGAGAAATTCGAGCAGGCCCATGCCGTCGGACGAGCGGTAGCCCCAGGTACCGGGATGGCCGGGCCGCTGCGCGACCGGACCGAGCGTCTCCTTCCACTTGAAGCGGGTATCCACGGTGACGCCCTCGAGGTAGTTCCCGCCCGGGAAGCGCAGGAAGCGCGGCTTCATGTCGACCAGCTTTTGCATGAGGTCGACGCGGTTGCCGTTCGGCCGGTCCTTGTAGGTCGGCGGGAACAGCGACACCTGGTTGAACCAGACGGTCCCGGGACTTTCGGTGGCGATCACCAGGCGCGCGTCGGCGGTCGGCTTGACGTCGGCGGCGGTCGTCAAGGTGACGCTGTAGCGCTTCCATTCGCCGTCGATGCGGCCGCCCTCGGCCTGCGCGTACACGGTCTTGCCGTCCGCGCCTTCGATGCTGACGGTCAGCGGCACGCCGCCGGCGCCGGCGGTCCTGGCGTAGAAGCTGGCGCGGTAGCGGGTATTCGGCTTGACCGGAATGCCCCAGTAGCCGTCGTTGGCGATGCCGACCCGGTGGCCCTGCGTGGCGTGCGCGGCGTCCAGGCGCAGGCTGGTGGTCAGCGCGGTGGCCGGGACCGGGTAGCGCCGGTCGAGCGCGATCGCGGCGCTGCCGCCGGCGTCCTGCACCACCGACCAGTGCACCGGCGCCTTGTCGTCGTCCTTGAAGACGCGGTTGCGCACCAGTTCGGCGTACAGGCCGCCATCGTAGGAGTAGTTGATTTCCTCCGTCATCAGGCCGTAGAAGGTCGGACTGACGGGAATGCCCGGTTTGGCGAGGTCGATCGTGACGGTGGTCTGCGCCATCGCCAGCGGCGCGATCAGGACAGCCAGCGACAGCAGGGCTGGGGCGCGGAAGCGGCGTTGCGCGACCGGCATGGCGGCGCTGCGCGTAGGGATATTCGATTTCATGGGGGACGGGTAGTGATGTTCGCGGCATGTACACCGCGAACGCGGTTGAAAAAAACTGAAGGCCAGGCGCTCGACAACATCGCGCCTGGCCCCTTCCTGCATGACGATCAGTTGCTGTAGAGCAGACCGCGGCCGATGCCTGAGACGTAGATCCGCCCGTAGGTGTTCCAGTCGCCGGCCATCATGCCGATGCCGCCGAACTGGTGCGCGTCGTCGTTGAAGCGCGTCCAGGTCGCGCCGGCATCGTCAGAGCGATACACGCCCCACACGCCGTTGATCACGCCCACGACGTAGACCGCAGCGGAGTAAGGCGCGCCGGCTTTGGCCTTGCCCAACGCGACGATGCTGGCGCCCTGCACCTGGGCCCACTGATTGCCGGCAAAGATCGACGCGAAGTTGCTGAGCTTGGCCCAGGTCGCGCCCGAATCGGTCGAGTGGTACACGGTGTTGCCATCGGCCAGCCAGAGTTCGCCCTCGGCGTTGGGGTTCACCGCCAGCGAGGTGTTCGCGAAATAATTGGGGGCCAGCCCCGCTGCCACCGAGCCCTGGCTCAGCGTGAACGTATGGCCGCCATCCGTCGACACATAAACCTTGCCCGCCGTGCCCCACCAATGGCCGCCGGAATCGTAGGCATAGACCTTGTTCGGGTTCTTGCGATCCGCGGCCAGGTGGTAGGCGCGGGGGAAGACGGTGTTGATTGCCGGCAGATCGGTGGGCACCCAGGTCGCGCCGTTGTCCGTGGTGTACGACGGTACCGAATTGCCGGGCGCCCAGATCGCCTTGTTGCGCCCGGTGACCGCGATGCTCGCTTCCTGGTTCGTGTTGGTCGCGGCGCCGGGCGCATAGGTGGCGAACTTCGCCCACGTCTTGCCGCCGTCGCCGGACCAGACACCGTAGCTGGTGTTATTGCCGAGGACGGCGCCGATGGCGGTCATGTATTGCGGATCGGACCACGCCATGTCGGCGGCGAAGCCGTTGCTCCAGCTGGTGGCCGGCGTCAGGGTCGGCTTGGTCGCGAGGTTGGTGTGCACCCAGGTGCCGACGTCGCCCGAACTGTTGATCACGGCGTACGTTGCGCCGGCCGGCGGCGTGGCCAGGCTCAGCACCGCGGTTTCCTCGATACCGTCGATCGCCTCGTTCCAGCTCGGCGTGGAGGACGAGGCGTTGCGGGTTTCCCAGACCCCGCCGCCGTGGACGTACAGGATGTGATCCCGGTTGGCCGGATTGATCTCGACGTCGTCGGGCCATCCCCAGAACGACCCGTCGGCCGGCGTGTGCGGCATGGCGGCCGCGATTTCGCGCCAGTTCCGGCCGGCGTCGTCGGACAGCTGGATGATTTTCTGGCCGCTGAAGTTGCCCCAGGTGTTGGTCACACCCAGCGCGATGCGCGTGGCCGCGCCGGTGCCGGAGACGGACAGGCCGCCGTAACCGGCCGCGTCGTTGCTGTCGAGCAGAGTCCAGGTGCTGCCGTCGAACTTGTAGAGCCGCGCGGGCCCCTCGGCGCCTGGTCCGGACCCCTTGGTGAAGGCAACATAGAACATGCCGTCCGCCGCGCGCACCACGTGCGGGATGTGGTAGCCGGAGACCGGGGTCGTGACCGCGGCCCACGACGCGCCGCCGTCGGTGGACTTGTACAGGTTCGAGGCGAGGCCCGCCGCGCTGACGTAGTCGGGAGCGATGGCGACGTAGATGGTCTGGGTGGCCGTGCCGCTCCCTGTCCTGTTCGTGTCGAACACGACCGTTTCGATGCCCATCCCGCTGCCGCCGGCGGCCTTGACCTGGTCCGCGTTCATCGTGACGGACGACAGCGCCGTGACCTGGACCCAGGTGTGCCCCGCGTCCGCGCTCTTCCACAGGCCAGCCTGGCGCGAGCCGTAGAACAGCGTCGACGGCTTGTTGGGGTCGACCATCATGCGTTCGCCCATCGCACGGCCGGGATTGTTGCCGCCAAGCGCGAACGGCAGGTCGTAGTGCGTCCAGGTGTCGCCGCGGTTGCTCGAGATGTAGATGCGGCCATTGCCATCGGCCGTGTACATGCCGGCGGCCATGTAGACCCGCTGGTCGTCGTTCGGATCGAGGGCGATGCTCTCCACGCCGTGAAACCTGCTTTCGACGGCGCCGAAACCCACACCGTCGGTGATGGGCGTCCACGACGATGTGGCCTGGTTCCAGCGATAGGCGCCGCCGATATCGGTTCTGGCGTACACGAGATTCGCGACGGTCGGATGGAACACCAGGCCGGTGACGTAGCCGCCGCCGCCCCACTTCACACTGCTCCAGGTGGCAGCCGTTGCGGCGCCGGGCGTTGGAGTCGGCGTTGGTGTCGGCGTTGGTGTGGGAGTCGGCGTCGGGGCCGGGGCAGCCGAAGCCGTCTGGCCTGCATTCCCGGACGAGCCGTAGCCGCCGCCACCGCCACCGCAACCGGCCAGCAGGACCACGGCCAGAAATCCGACCGAACGACGTAAGTGGTTCGTGATCGTCGGACGTTGTGTCAGTGTACGCATTAGCATCTCGCTACGTGATGAGAGAAGCGCGACCGGCCAGTGCAGGCCGCGCCATGGTTCTGAAAAAAATGCAGCCGCAACCACCCCAATCTGCCTGGCTGGCAGACGAGAAAGACCTTGCTACATTGCTCTGTGCGTGCCAGGTCGCCGGCGAGCGCCTGGACCGAGGGACAGCCCGTAAGAGCGGGCGTGGCTGATGTGATGACGCACGAATCGCCTCCGACGGTTTGTTCTGCATTCTGCGCACTTCTCGTGTGCGTCGCAATTCTCCAAATCGCCAATGCGCGGAGTCATTTTTCGCCGGGCGAGGCCGTCCATTTTTTTCAGGCGCCGGTCCAATTGCCAATCCCGCATACCGTTCCCAGGGCTCCCGTCGACCATGAAATTTGGTTCACCTTGTTGGTGATTTGTGGAATATCGCCGCCGCGGTGTCTCGCGCAAAATAATCATCAGCCGGTTGATTTCGATAAATTTGAACAACATTATTTTGGAAACAAATGCGCCCGCCAGAGCAGGAACCCAGCCCCCACCAGCCCGACGCTGAACCAGATCCGCGATGGCGGCGGGCAAACAAGCGCCGTGCGCTGGCCATTGTGGTGCTCGTCCATATCGGCTTGCTGACGATGGCGCTGCTGTCGCGCGCCCCCCGCCCCGAGCTGCCTAAAGCGCGCACCACCGATGTGACCCTGTTCCAGGAGAAAGTGCCGAAGGAAAAGATCCTCGAATCCAAGCCGGCCGAATCGAAGCCCTTCGATCTGCCGCCCCCCACGGTGCCCGAGATCAAGATCCCCCCGCCGCCGGTGCTCGACGTCGCGTCCGACGCGATTCGGTCGCCGGTCACCGCGCCGACACCGGCCAGTGCTCCCGTGCCGCCCCCGCCGCCGCCGCCGCCGGTCAAGGCCGTGGCCAGTCCCGCCGTAACGGCAACTGCCACAGCCCCCAAGCTGTTCGAAGAATGCGGGGACGCATCGGATCGGCATATGGTTGCCGACGTCTATCGCCTACGCAGGGACGCCCAATCGGTCACTGAAATGCGCGACCGCCGGCCCATCAAGCGCGTCTGTCTGTCCCAGCTCGATATTACGCCGCGCAGTTTCCTTGAGGGATTTCCGGGCATGGGCTCGACGGTAGAGTGGTTCGGTCTGGATATTCGCTTCACCGTGACCGTTGCCGAAACCACGACCAGGGAAATTTTGCTGCTGGCCGACGACGGCGCCATTCTCAGCATCGATGACGTGAACGTAATCGACAACGATGGCATCCACGCGCCGACGCCGGTGGCGACCAAGGTGACACTGGAGAAGGGACCGCACAATTTCCGCGTCCGCTACTTCCAGGGCCCAGGCCCCGATCTCGCATTGATGCTTGCATGGAAAAAGCCCGGTGCGGCCGATTACGGCTATTTGCCACGCAGCCTGATCGGGCGGCCGCCTGCCGCCATGCTGGCAGCGCGCCAGCCGAAAGAGTGATCTCACGGTACTGCCATGTGGGCCCTGATCGGCGTGGGGCTGTTCAACTCGATCATGCTCACCCACGATCGTCGGCATGGCGCTACGCGGACTCCGCCCGCACGCCGGCGAAGGCTCGGACCTGTTGTGCACGGCCATCGCGGGCGGCGCCATGGTCCCGTTCCTGCAAGGACTGCTGGCTGGCGCCGCCGGGCTGCACCTTGATCCTGTCCTACGGCATCCGCTGCGCGCGACCCGTTCGGGGCGGGTAGCCTTTCCGGCTTGGCCGCGGCCAAGCCGGAAAGGCGGCTATGTCTTCGAAGCTGTCAGTCCCACGACGAACGCGATCTCATCTGGATGGACCCCGTTGATGAAAACGCTCGCACCGAATGCGTCCGACCCGGACGACGCCTCGCCCTTTTCGGCGGCGGTTGTCGCGGCGCAATTCGACAAGCCGACCATTCCCGCGTCGTTCAATGCCGGCAACGCGCCGATGACGCTGCATGTCCGCACGGCCAAGAAGAACGGGCGCGCGGTGTACGCGTTCACGCAAGTGGCAACAAGGTCGAATTCTCGGAAAGCACGTTTGCGGACTGACATGACCAACTTCGCTGCGGTCCTGGCACGGGCGTAGACGTACCGCCTCCCGCACGGATCGCGATCATCGGCGCCGCCCACAAGCCGGATGTCCGCGGACGCGGACGTTTGCGTACATGCCGTCGCGTGCAGCCGGCCAGGCGTTCAGGCCAATCTGGTCGCCGGTCAACATTTTGGCTAGACCAATGCACTTCCGGCCCGACCAAACTGTTACACTCATCCTCGCAACTCCGCGCAGGAATTTTTCATTCCCTCAACCGAAGATTCAACTAGGAGGCGTTCATGCCGCTGAAATTGTCGACTCTGGTAGTAAATGCAGCGCTCGTCACGTTGGTGTCTCCCGGCGCCCATGCCGGTCCGTTCGCTCCCGACACAGGCGACACGGCAGCCTATAGCGACACCCGCCTGGCGATTACCTTCGATACGGCGCCCTCGTTGGGCTCGGCAGGCAAGATCAAGGTCTTCACGACAGACGGCACGCTCGTCGACACAATCGACGTCAGCGATGCCGTTTCAAAAATGAGTGGCGAAACGCAGACATTGTTTTCTGCAAGGAACACGGAAATCGACAAGCTCGGCGGCAATGTGCCCTCGCTGGCCCAGTGGCGCTATGTCTACTACCGGCCAGTGGTCATCAGCGGCAGCACGGCCAGCATCAAGCTGCACGACGGTGCGCTTCGGCCAGACACGGCCTATTACGTGAATATCGACAACGGGGTCTTGAACGGCAAGGTTGCAGGTGCGTCCTTCAGGGGCGTCAGCGGCACCAGTGCGTGGACCTTCAAAACCAAGGCAACGCCTGGCTCGCCCACCGCCGTGACGGTGGACGACGATGGCCCTGCCGATTTTCGGACCGTCCAGGGCGCACTCGACTGGATCATGCAGAACGGCTGCGTTACGTGCGCCTATGCGGGCGCAGCCAAGACGATCACGGTCAAGAACGGCAACTACAGGGAGCTGTTATTCCTACGCAATGTCAACAATCTGACCATCACCGGCGAAAGCCGCAGCGGCGTCATCGTCTTCTACGACAATTCTGATTCGTTCAATCCCGGCACCGGCTTCGGCACCACGTCGGCCGGCGCCACGCTGGTCAGCGCCGGGCCCAATGTCGGCACGCGCCGTTACCTGGGCGGCGGCCGCAACGTGCTGCTGGCCGAGAATGCCGACCTGCTGAAGCTGACCAACTTCACCTTGTGGAATGCGCATCGCAAGACCAGCGGCTGGGACAATCAGGCCGAGACCATGTATTTCAACAGCAGTACGCTGGGCGGCAGCCGGCTGAGCGCCCTCTCGATGAACTTCATGAGCGCCCAGGATACCCTGCTGCTCAAGGGCTGGAGCTGGTTCTACAAGTCCTATGTCTCGGGCGACGTGGATTTCATCTGGGGCTCCCCCTATGCGGCGCTGTTCGAGCAAAGTGAGTTGCACACCATCGTCGACGGCACCAACGCCAGTTCCGGCGGCTACATCTTCCAGGCGCGGGCCGCCTACGGCTACCCCGGCTTCGTCGTCCTGAACAGCAAACTGACGGCGGACGCCGCGATTCCGGCCGGCAGCACCTGGCTGGCCCGCTCGGGCGGCCTGGCGCCGCCCACCTACTGCACCACCAAGACAACCACGGGAGGTCTCGGCAGCGCCAACCTCGGGTGCGACAACCTTGCCTACATCAACACCAGGATGGGAACCCATATCCGCACGGCCGGATGGCAGGCCACCCCAGCGCCCACACCGGCGACGCCCACGGCCACCGCAGGCTGGCGCGAACGGGGCAGCATGGACCTCAGCGGCAACACGCTGAACGTGAGCGGCCGCAACCAGAACGTGTCGTCGACCGGGATCGACCTGTCCGGTCTCGATACCCGGACCGAGGTCTTCCAGGCGTGGAACAACGGTGCTGGCTGGGTCCCGGCGACGCCTTGAGACGCATTGCCGGCGAACGCGGCCGGAAGCCGTGCGATGGGCGCGCGGCGGCAAGCGCCCTGCTCCCTCGTCACGTGGCGGGATCAAGCCGACATCCTTCGCCGATGAGTTCCGTGACGCGTCACGGAACTTCTTGTAAAGCCAAGCTTTATTTGCCCTCAATGCTTTGGCATGATACCAATCAGCGCACAATATCGAAATTCTGCCTGTTCGCCCACAGCCTACGGAGGCAACGATGCCGCACATCTATAAACCCGAGGAACGGTGGGACAACGCCGACATCGGCTTTCCGTCCGCGCTCGCCATCGGGGATTCGTGGTTCTGGTACGTCAACAACAATATCCTGGGCACGATGATCAATCACCCCGCCCTGTCCGACGACCATCGCAACGTCCAGCTGGTGGGCTATAACGGGGCGCGCCTGAAGGATTATGTGGGCGAAGGCAAATTTGCCGACACCGTGGAGCACTTCCTGCGCCCCGGCTTCGTGGAAGGGTTCTCGGAGTTCTACATCAGCGGGGCCGGCAACGACGCCGTCGACGTCGACATGGCGCTGCACGACCACCGCCCGCCGGGGACGGACGCGGAAGGCTGGTTCGATGGCAGCGGGATGGACGACATGCTGTTCCGGCTGCGCCAGGCGCTGACCCGGCTGATCGCGGCCATCCGCTTCGCCAAGCGCGACGCGCCCAGCCTGGCGCCGATCTTCGTGCACGGCTACGATTATCCGGTGCCGGACGGCCGCGGATTCGAATTCGGCCTGATCCACGCCGGCCCGTGGCTCAAGCCGGCGCTGGACCGGCACGGCGTGCCGGACGACATGGCGCTGCGCGGCGAGATCGCGCGCATCCTCATCGACCGGCTGAACGACGACCTGCTGGCGCCGCTGGCGGCGACGACGCCGGGCGTCGTGCACATCGACAGCCGCGGCATCCTCCCGCGCGACGGCACGTATCGCGACTACTGGTCCAACGAACTGCACCCGACGAACCTCGGCTTCCGCCGCATCTTCGAACAGGCGTGGCTGCCGCGCCTGTTCGAACACGGGATCGCACTGCGCCCGTCGCCGTAAGCACCGGCTTACGACCCTCCGCCACCGCCGCCTCCTCCGCCACCGCCACCGCCGAATCCGCCGTTCCCGAAGCCGCCATTGCCCCGTCCGCCCGGCCCGCCGCGGAACATGCCGCGGCCGCCGTTGCGGATGCGCTCGTCGCCCGGCACGCCGCCCCACTGGTAGCGCAGGCCGATCTGGACGACGCGCGGCTGGCTCACGTTGAGCGTATGCAGCCGCAGCACCTCGTTTTCGATGTCGCTTTCCATATTCCCGGTGTGGAACACGTTGTACACGTTCAGGTTCAGCGACAGGCGCTGGCTCAGGTTGTGCCGCCACGTGAAATTCGTCATCGTGACGGCGCTGTTGGTGCCCTGCCCGTTCAGGCTCGCGCCGTTGCGGTTCACGCTCAGCTGCAGCGATTCCATGCCCGCCTGGTAGGCCAGCCGCAGCTTGACGTTTTCGCGATGGTTCGACTGCTGCACGCCCGCCGTGTCGGTCGTGAAATTGGAGATGCGCTGGCGCGTCTCGTTGGCGAGCGTCGCCCCCAGGTTGGCCGACAGCCCGGGCACGAACAGCTTGCGCACGTTGAAGTTCAGGTCGACGCCGACGGAATCGTTGGCGCCGAAATTGATGGGCGACGTGACGATCACGTTCGGGTCGGACGCCAGTGCATAGCTGCGGTTGCCGATCACGGGCGATTCGCGCCGCTTGAACAGGACGAAGCTGCTTTCCACACCGAATAGGCGGTCGTAGTAGCCCAGCTCGAACGAGTCGTTGTTCACCGGCTGCAGTTGCGGATTGCCCTGACGGGCGCTGAAATCGCTCAGGTAGACGAGGTTCGGATTCAGGTCGCGCTCGTTCGGCCGCGCGATGCGCCGGGCCGCGCGCAGCCGCAACGTACCGGTGTCGCTGATGTCGTCCGTGACGTAAAAGCTCGGCAGCCAGTTCATGTAGTGATACTGGTCTTCCTCGTTCAGCAGCGGCTGGTGCACGTCGAGCGCCGTGTATTCGCCGCGCAGGCCGCCCTGGACGCTGAGGTTCGTGGACAGCTTCGTGGCGAGGATGCCGTAGATGGCCGCATTGCGGTCGTTCGATTCGAAATCGCTGATCCGGCTGGCCACCGGCACATAGTCGCCCGTCACGGGGTCCTGCGCGAGGTAGTCGGTCGGGTTGCTGTTCTTGCTGTCGGCGACCTTGGCGCCGGCCTTCAGGTGCCACGTGTCCCAGACGTTGCGTTCATAGTCGACCGAAATGTCGAGGATGCGGTTGCGCGGGTCGGACGAGCGCCGGCTGTTCGGGGTGAACGGCGTCGGGCGCAAGCGGTAGTCGTAGAAGACGTCCGAATCGGGACTGCTGTTCTGGCCCGTGTAGCGCAGGTCGAACTTGAGGTCTTCGGCCGGCGTGCCGCTCTTGTGGTCGTACGACGCGCCGAGGCCGAAGTTGCGGGCGTCGGACAGGTTCTGCGAACGGCTCGTGTAGTCGGCCAGCGGCGCCATGTCCGCGCCGTAGCGCTGCGTCGTGCCGGTGTTGTCGCTCTCGTTCCTGAACTTCGAAAAGCTGGCGGTCGCGCCGAACTGGTCCCGTTCGCCGACGTTGTACGTGAATGTCGACGACATGTTCAACGACTTCGATTTGCCCTGCCGGTTGCCCACCGAATTCCGCGTGCCCGTGACGGCGCCCGTGGCCGGATCGAGGTCCTCGCGCTGCGATTCGCTGTAGCTGTTGCGCACCCGCTCGGCCACGCCGACGTTGCCGCTGATCGAATACGGGCCTTCCGCATGTTCGCCGTTCAGGAACGCGTTGCCACGGCCCTCCGTGCCCTTGTTGGCGCTCAGGTTGGCGCGCGATCCCGCCTTGCGGTTGCGCTTGAGGACCAGGTTGATGATCGGCCCGTTGCCGCCCTCATTGCCGAACTCGGCGCCCGGCACGTTGATCACCTCGATCGATTCGATGGCCTCGGCCGGGAACGCATTCAACGCGTCGCCCCGGTTCTGCCCCTGGAATTGGGCGTCGCGCTTGCCGTTGACCATGATCTGCACGTTCTGGTTGCCGCGCAGGGCCACGTTGCCGTCCTGGTCGACGGTGACGGACGGGACGTTGTTCAGGATATCGGCCGCGGATGCATTGCTGACGCTGATGTCGTTCTTGAGATCGTAGACGTCGCGGTCGACCTTGTTGGTCGGGCGCGACGCGACCACTTCCACGGTGGCGACGCCGTCGTCGGCGCCCGCGCCCGGGGGCTGCGTGCCGCTCGTCGCCCCCTTCGCCTGGCCGTCGGCGGCGGCCGTGGCCTTGGCCGCGGCCGGAGCCGGAGCCGGGGCCGACCTGGCGGGTTGTTTGTCGCGAACGGGGTCGGGGGCCGTCGTCTGGGCCCGCAGCGGTTGCGCGGCCAGACAGCTCAGGAGTAATGCGGGCAAGACCTTCAGCGCCAGGCCATCGCGGGCGGCGAACGTGGTATGAGTCATCGGTTAGTCAGGTTGTGGTAAATGCCGGGTGCATGAACGTAACGCGGCGGCGGGCCCGTGGATGACGCCGGCTCCAAACACTCATCGCCTTGATTGCATGTCAAGACAGGTCGGGAGCCGCGCGACGGACGCCGGCCAGCTTCGCTCCAGTTCAGTATTCCCGTGCCAACCCGCTAAAGTTCCAACTATCTGCGCACGGGCGCGTTCGTCAACGCCTTCGCCGGGTTCGGGTTCTGAATCAGCTGGTTGATGATGCCCTGGGCGTCCTCCAGCCCGGCATTGTATTCGACGTCCTGCATCAGGCTGATCTGGTCGAGGGTCCATTCGCTGGCACCGCCGCCTTCCTGCGCCAGGCGCATGTCGGCGGCGATGGCGGGGAGGGTCAGGCCGGCATCCAGGCGGCGCTGGAATTGCGCGGCCCACGCGGCCGTGGCTGGGTCGCGCCGGTCGGTCACGAGCATGTGGAGGATGTGCTCGGCCCGCGGCGCGTCCACGAGGTAGCAGTACGCGAGGACGGCCGCGCGCGCCAGCGGCCCCGAATCGCGCGTCGTGCGCCAGGCGGCGATGACGCCGTCCAGCGCCGCGCGGCTGGGCGTGCCGTCCGCCAGCAGCGACAGGTCCAGCTGCGCCAGCGCGACGGCGCCGGAGCCGGGCTCGCGCTCGCGCGCCCGCGCGAGGCCGGCGCGGGCGGCGTCGAGGTAGGGCCCGCGCGCGCCGGGGGCCGCCCGGGCCGCCAGTTTCAGGTTGGCGCGGCCCAGCAACAGCAGCACGTCGGCGCCGGCATCGGCGCGGCGCGCCGCGCCTTGCAACCACGGCAGCGCGGCGGCCGGATCGCCCCAGTCGACGCGGGCGCGGCTCAGCGCCAGCTGTCCGGCGTCGACGTTCGGCACGGCACCGGCATCCGCGGTCAGCGTGCGCAACAGCCCTTCTCCCTCGGCCCGCGCGGGACAGGCCTTGAGCGCGGCGTCGGCCAGCAGGAAGCTGCCGGACGTCGCGGACATGGTCGAGAACACGGGTTCCGGCCGCGCGCCCGGCGGCAGGTCGACGCGCAGGACCTGGGCCGCCTGCAGCCGGTAGCGCCACAGCGTGGACGACGCGTCATCCACCTTGAGGCCGAACGCATCGTGCAGCGCGGCGGCCGGATTGCCGCCCTTGTACACGGCGTTCAGGAACGTCCCGAGCCGCTGGCGGCGCGCGCTGGAGCCGAGGATGTAGTGCGCGAGGATCCAGGAGCGCGCCTCGAATTCCACGCTCGCGGCCACGGCCCGCGCGCCGCCGAGATTGCCCAGCGGGTCCGGCCCCAGCACGTCGTCGTAGTCGAGGTTGTAGCGATGACCCTGGTCGAGGAAGGCGAAGTAGCGCCCCACGCCCGGCGGCGTGCGGCCGATCACCATCTGCTTCGCGCCGAAGCGCACGCCGGCAAAATAGTTGGCGAAGCCCTCGATCCACGCCGACGGGCCGCGCACGTCCGTGTGGCGATACAGGAAATGACGGGCGTACGCTTCCGACACGTACGACAGCCCTTCATCCAGCGGTGTCTTGGCGAGCTGGTCGTCCTTGATCGCGGCCAGCGGCGCCGTGCGCACGAGGAAGCCCTGCGCGCCGTCGGCGCAATCGCGGAACAGCGCGATGCCGTCCGCCGGCC
Organism: Massilia luteola; assembly: GCF_034420155.1. Classification (NCBI taxonomy): domain Bacteria; kingdom Pseudomonadati; phylum Pseudomonadota; class Betaproteobacteria; order Burkholderiales; family Oxalobacteraceae; genus Massilia; species Massilia luteola. The sequence continues at coordinate 144,463 of NZ_JAXOFN010000002.1, read as the reverse complement.
GGTCCGCCGCCACGCGATCGAGGTCGCGGACGTCGTTCAGGTAGACGAGGTTCAGCTTGGGTTCCGCGCCGGGGCCCGCCGCCCGGTAGTCGTCCGTGTAGATGCGCAGCAGGCCGTCGAGGCGCTCCAGGTGCTCGACGAGCCGGCCGACGTCCTCGCGCGGCGCGTCCGACAGGACCACCACGTGCGCGCTCTCGGCCCGGATCCACGGCGACGTGCCGCGCTGGCCCGTGACGACGATGCTCTGCGGACCCGCGTCCGGTGCCGCACAGGCGCCGCCCGCGAGCGCGCAAACCGCCGCGACGGCCACCGCCGTCCTTTTGAATTGTATTACCACGATCCCGGCCTCCCCGGCAGAATTAACGAAGAATTAACCTTGTCATTCTAACCGTGTCGTCGCGGGATGCCTACGGGCGAGGCTCAGACCGCATTTGCTTTCGATTATTGTCCATTGCTACCTATTGCTTTATTGAAATGCGTCACGAATAATAGGAACATGACCACTCCCGACCGCACCATGAAGCAACCGGAAGACCTCAGCACGATCGAATTGCCGCTCGATGCGGCGCCGGCGAAAAAGCGCGGCCGTCCGCCCAAGGACGACAAGCTCAGCGATGCGGAGCGGGCCCGGCGCTACCGCGCGCGCCAGAAGATGCTGCCGAAAGGCGCCTGGAACTACGACCAGGTGACGGCGCTCGCGCGCGCGGAAATCGAACGGCTGGTGCACGGCGCGGCGGCGCGTCCGGCCGGCGAAGCGGAACTGGTGGCGCAATGGGCCTACGGCATGTTCCTGCTGTGGGACCGCGTGACGGCCCAGCGCCAGCAGGCGGCCGACCGGGCGGCGTTGCTGGCGCTGGTGGCGGGCTGACGCCGCCGCACGGCGCTTGACATGCCGTCATCCGATGGTACACCATGTCCGCCATGACGATCTCTTCCAACCGCCGCCAACTCCTTGCCGGCTCGGTGGCGCTGGCCGCCGTCGGCACGGCCGCCGCGGCACCGGCGCCGACGGCGTACAAGGCCGTGTTCCAGGTCACCGATGCGGATCCGGGGAAATGGCATATGACGCTGAATAACGTTCGCAATGCCCAGGCAGAATTGGGAGCCGCCAACGTGGTCATCGAAATCGTCGTCTACGGACCCGGCATCGCCATGCTCAAGGCCGACTCCGACGTCGCCGCGCGTATCACGGAGGCCAGCCACGCCGGCATCCACGCGCTGGCGTGCGAAAATTCCATGCGGGGTTTCAAGCTGACGCGGGAACAGATGGTGCCGCAGGTCGGCTATGTCCCGTCCGGGGCCGCGCACCTCATCCGCAGGCAGGCGGAAGGTTACGCCTACATCCGTCCCTGATCGCCGTCCAGCCCCAGCCGGTCGGCGTGGGTATAGCAGACGAAATCCTGCCCGCGCGCGAAGGCGAGCAAGGTCATGCCGGCCCGGTCGGCCAGGTCGACGGCGGCAAGGGTTGGCGCCGACATCCCGACGAGCGCGGAAACGCCCGCCATGGCCGCCTTCTGCGCCATCTCGAAGCTGACCCGGCTCGTGATCAGGAAGAAGCCGTCGCCGGGACGCACTTGATCGCGCGCCAGCGCCCCGATCACCTTGTCGAGCGCATTGTGGCGGCCGACGTCTTCGCGCACGATGCGCACCGCGCCGTCCATGCCGCACCAGGCCGCCGCGTGGGCGGCGCCGGTCTGGCGGGTGAGCGCCTGCGCCGCACCGATCGCGGCCACGGCGCGGCGCACGCCGGCCGCGTTAAAACCCTGCGCCGGCCGCAGCGCCGGCAAGCCGCGGCAGACCTGGTCCAGGCTGTCGACGCCGCACAGGCCGCACCCCGTGCGCCCCGCCAGGCTGCGGCGGCGCTCCTTCAGCGCCATGAAGGCGCTGCCGGCGATCTCGATCTGCACGGCGATGCCGCCGGCGTCCGGTTCGACCTCGATCCCGTAGCACTGGCCCGGCCCCGCGATGATGCCTTCGGAGAGCGAAAAACCGAGCGCGAATTCCTCCAGGTCGGCGGGCGTCGCCATCATGACGGCATGCGAAATGCCGTTGTAGACGAGCGCGATGGGCACCTCGTCGACGAGCATGTCGTCCACCTCCGCGCACGCGCCCGCGCGCATGCGCAGCACGCGGCGGCCGCGCGCCGGCGCCGGGAGGACGGGCTCCGGCGGGACAGCGGGCTCCGGCTGGTAATCGGGCGAATTCATCGGTTCAAGCCATGCGTGACACGGGAGCGCCGATCATATCAGACGCCCGCGTCCCGCAAGCCGTCGAGGTCGCGGGGCTCGGCGATCGCGATGCCGTTGCGCTCGGCCCGGAAGCGCTTCGACATCGCGTACACCGCCTTGCGCACCCGCATGATGGACCCGAGCGGCCGGTGCGCGGCCAGTGCGTGCCATGGATTGAATTGCATGCCGTCGTCGATGCGGCGCGCCAGCGTGTCGCCGTATGCCTTCTGCGGCGGCGCGCGCAGCCGCGCCACCGTCACGTACGGGCTCGCGGCCTCCGGCCATTCGACGGACGCGTCCTCGATCGGCATCGTGTCCAGGTCGGTGCACAGCTGCACGCGCACTTCCCATTCGCCGCCCTGGCCGGCGAAATGGCCGACGACGGCGTCGCGCAGGCCGTCCGGCCTGCCGTTCAGGTCGACCGGGCTGCCCGCGAGCGCCACCAGCGCCGGCGCGACGGGCGCCACCTGCACCTTCGCCATGTAGCGGCCGTACAGGATCGGCGCCTGGCTGTAATACGTCTCGCCGAGCGGATGCGTTTCCGGATGGCCGCCCAGCGCCTTGATCGTCGCGCTCCCCGCACCGACGGCTTCCAGCGCGTGCTCCGCGCCGCGCGCCACCGCCGAGAACAGGCGCTTGAGGTTCGGCGCCTTGTCCGTCGTCGCGGCCAGCAGCCGGGCGCCGCCAAGGAATTTCTTCGCGGTCGGCGCGTTGAACACGGGGCCGTTGACGAGCACGAAATCCTGCGTGACGTCGTTCTCGCTGCCCTCGACGCGCGCGCCCGGCACGCCGACGACCTTGATCGCCATGCCGCGCGGCGTGGACACGTCGTCGGCGAGGATATCGCCCGGCGTCGTCGACAGGCGCATCACGACGGGATACGTGCCGGGCGCGGCGAACAGGCCCTGCGCATACGCCTCGGGAAGGCCGGCTTCCACGACCAGCTCGCCCAGCAGCAGGCCGTGCGTCTTGGCATGCACGCTGCGCAGCGCCCGGCCGGAATCCTCGTACGTCTTCGTGGCGATGCTGCGCATCGTCGTCTGCAGGTCGAAGGCCGTCTGCGCTTCGTCGTCTTCGGCGGTCTCGAAGGCGGGTTCGTAAGGAATCGGCGGGTTCATGGTGGGATCCGGTTGGAATGATGATGTGCAGATCATGGCCGGGTTCCCTGCGGCGCTCTGTGCAGCGCCGTACGCACGTCGATGCAATGTGACTGAATCGCGTGTGCGCTGTCGAACAGACACAGCCCGAAGGTTGGGCACAAGCTACAACTATTGAGCCAATATGTCTTTGAACGACACGGAGTCACGACATGAGCAAACAAGGCGGCAAGGAGCCCGGCAAGACGGGCGAACCCAACGAACCCAAGGTCCCTGCCGGCGGCTGGGGCTCGCTGAAGGAAGTCGGGACGATCCTGTTCAGGGAGCGCGTCCCGTTCGAGGGCGCCCAGTTGCTGGTGCACCAGAACAAGCCGGACGGTTTCATGTGCGTCAGCTGCTCGTGGGCCAAGCCGGCCCATCCGCACCCGGCCGAGTTCTGCGAGAGCGGCGCCAAGGCGACGGCGTGGGAAGTGACGAGCAAGCACATCGGCGCCGATTTCTTCAAGCGCCACACGCTGCGCGAGCTCGAAGGCTGGCACGACCACGAACTGGAAGAAGCGGGCCGCCTGACCGTGCCCATGCGCTACGACGGCGCCCTCGACCGCTACGTCGAGATCTCCTGGGACCGGGCATTCGCCGAAATCGGTGCCGAGCTGCGCAAGATGGACCCGAAGAACGTGGTGTTCTACAGCTCGGGCCGGGCATCGCTGGAAACGTCGTATATGTACCAGCTGCTGGCGCGCATGTATGGCAACAACAACCTGCCGGACAGCTCGAACATGTGCCACGAGAGCACGTCGGTCGCGCTGCCCAAGACGATCGGCGTGCCGATCGGGACCGTCGTGCTGGACGACTTCGACCAGACCGACTGCATCTTCTTCTTCGGCCAGAACGTGGGCGTGAACAGCCCGCGCATGCTGCACCAGCTGCAGGACGCCCGCAAGCGCGGCGTGCCCATCGTCACGTTCAATCCGCTGCGCGAACGGGGCCTCGTCAGCTTCGTCAACCCGCAATCGCCGACCGAAATGCTCACCGGCCACGAGACGGTGATCAGTACCCAGTACCACCAGGTCAAGGCCGGCGGCGACACCGCCGCGCTGATGGGCCTGTGCAAGGCCGTGCTGGAGGCCGACGACCGCGCCGTCGCGGAAGGCGGCCCGCGCGCGGTCGACGCCGCGTTCATCGCCGAGCACTGCCACGGCTTCGACGAATTCGCGGCCGCCGCGCGCGCCTGCGGCTGGGACGAGATCGAGCGCGAAGCCGGCCTCACGCGCGCCCAGATCGAACAGGCCGCCGGCACGTACATCCACGCGAAAAGCGTCATCGGCGTGTACGGCATGGGACTCACGCAGCACCGCAACGGCGTGCAGAACGTGCAGATGCTCGTCAACCTCCTGCTGCTGCGGGGGAATATCGGCAAGCCGGGCGCCGGCATCTGCCCCGTGCGCGGCCACTCGAACGTGCAGGGCCAGCGCACGGTCGGCATCACGGAAAAGCCGGAGCTGGCGCCGCTCGACAAGCTGAAGGAGCTGTACGGCTTCGAACCGCCGCGCGACAAGGGCATGAACACGGTCGAGGCCTGCGAGGCGATCCGCGACCGCAAGGCGCAAGCGTTGATCAGCCTCGGCGGCAACCTCGTGCGCGCGGTGCCGGAGCACGGCGTGATGGACGCCGCCTGGCGCGCGTTGCCGCTCACCGTGCAGATTTCCACCAAGCTGAACCGCAGCCACCTCGTGCACGGCAAGACGGCCTACCTGCTGCCTTGCCTGGGCCGCATCGAGATCGACCGCCAGGCCGGCGGCGAGCAGTCGGTGTCGATGGAGGATTCGACCGGCTGCATGCACGGCTCGCGCGGGCGCGCGGAGCCGGTGGCGGACACGCTGCTGTCGGAACCGGCGATCGTGGCCGGCATCGCGAAAGCGACCCTGGACGCGAATCCGAAGGTCGACTGGGACGGCTGGGTGGCCGATTACGCGAAGGTGCGCGACGCGATCGCGGCCACGTATCCGAAGATCTTCCACGACTTCAACGAGCGCATGTGGGCCCCGGGCGGCTTCCGCAAGCCGGTGGCCGCCTCCAAGCGCGAGTGGAAGACGCCGACCGGCAAGGCCAATTTCACGGTGCCGGACACCCTGTCGACCGACCCGGACATGCCGGTGCCGGCCGACGCCCTGCGCCTGTTCACGGTGCGCAGCGACGGCCAGTTCAACACCACCATCTACAGCCTGGAAGACCGTTTCCGCGGCACCACCGACCGCAAGGTCCTGCTGATGGCGGGCGCCGACATGGCCCGGCTGGGCCTCGCGGACGGCGACATCGTGACGGCCAGCACGGCCGTCGATGACGGCATCGAGCGCAAGGTGGAGGGCCTGAGCGTGAAGGAATACGGCGTGCCGGCGGGCTGCGTGGCGGGCTATTATCCGGAGTGCAATCCGCTGATCCCGCTTTGGCATTACGCGAAGGAAAGCAAGGTGCCGGCCGCGAAATCGATCGCCATCCGTATCGAACGCACGGGCGGCCCGGCGCGGCCGCTGCACTGACCGGCGGCGTCATCCGGGGCGGCGGCGGACGTCCCGGATGACGATCTCGTAAATATTGCTGTCACACGTTGTGATTATTTGATAGATTCCTGAGTGCATCAGCGGAATCTATCATAACGTGACGACAGCCATGACCTCGCTACTCAGCCCCAACTCGCCCGAGCAAGATTTCGACGCCGCCGCCTATTGCTCCACCCGACAGGCGGCAGCCCTGCTCGGCGTGTCGCACCGGACGGTGCAATTGTGGGTCGAAAGCGGCCTGCTGTCGGCATGGAAAACTGCCGGGGGCCACCGCCGCATCGCCGTGGCGTCGATCGAGCGCCACGTCGAGCGACGGCGCCAGGCGATGCTGGACCGCACCGCCCCCGTCCGGCACAAGGTCCTGCTCGTGGACGACGACCCGGCCATGCTGGCGCTGTACGAATCCGCGCTCTCGGGTGGCGAGCTGCCGCTGGACGTCGTCCGGGCCGTCAACGGCTTCGAGGCGCTGATCCGCATCGGCGAAACGCGGCCGCACCTGCTCATCGGCGACCTCAGCATGCCGGGCGTGGACGGCCTGCGCATGATCCGCACCCTGCGCGCGAGCCAGGCGTACGGGGACATGGCCATCGTCGTGATCAGCGGCCTCGATCCGACGACGATCCGTGCGATGGGATTGCCGGACGACATCCCCGTCCTGCCCAAGCCGGTGGCGCCCGACGCCCTGCGCGCGGCCGTCGAGGCGGCACTGCACGGCGCGGCCTGGGTCGCACAGTAGCGAGGAACGGTGACATAAGCCGTTGATCTGGCTATAATTTCCGCCTTTCGCGCCTCGCCAGGAAACCGCCATGTCACTGCTCGCCCACCAGTTGGAACTGCTGTCCCCCGCCAAAACCGCCGAGATCGGCCGCGAAGCCATCCTGCACGGGGCCGACGCGGTCTACATCGGCGGCCCCGCGTTCGGCGCGCGCCACAACGCGAGCAATACGCTGGAAGACATCGCGGCGCTCGTCGAATTCGCGCACCGTTACCGCGCGCGCATCTTCGTGACGATGAACACGATCCTGCACGACGCCGAACTGGAGACCGCGCGCAGCCAGATCCATCAACTGTACGACGCCGGCGTCGACGCGCTGATCGTGCAGGACATGGCGATGTTCGAGATGGACCTGCCGCCGATCCAGCTGCACGCCAGCACCCAGTGCGACATCCGCACGGTCGAGAAGGCGAAATTCCTGTCGCAAGTCGGTTTCTCGCAACTCGTGCTGGCGCGCGAGCTGACCATCGAGCAGATCAAGGCGATCCGCGCCCAGGTCGAGACCCCGCTCGAATACTTCATCCACGGCGCCCTGTGCGTCGCGTTCTCCGGCCAGTGCTACATCTCGCACGCGGACACGGGCCGCAGCGCCAACCGGGGCGACTGCTCGCAGGCGTGCCGCCTGCCGTACACGCTGTCCGACGGCCAGGGCCGCGTCGTCGCCTACGAAAAACACCTGCTGTCGATGAAGGACAACGACCAGAGCCGCAACCTGGAAGCGCTCGTCGACGCGGGTATTCGTTCCTTCAAGATCGAAGGCCGCTACAAGGACATGGGTTACGTGAAGAACATCACGGCCCATTACCGCCTGCTGCTGGACGAGATCCTGGAACGCCGCCCCGAGCTGGCGCGCGCGGCGAGCGGCCGGACGCAGGTCATGTTCACGCCCGACGTCGACAAGAATTTCCACCGCGGCCACACCGATTATTTCGCCCAGGGCCGCCAGCAGACCATCGGCGCCTTCGATTCGCCCAAATACGTCGGCGTGGAACTGGGCACGGTCGCGCGCATCGGCGGCGACAATTTCGATCTCGTCACGAACGAGGCGATGGCCAATGGCGACGGCCTGAACTACATGCACAAGCGCGACACCGTCGGCATCCAGGCCAATACGGTGCAAAAGCTCGGCGAGGATGCCGACGGCCAGCGCTGGCGCGTGTTCCCGAACGAAGGGCTCGCCACGCTGCCGGGCCTGAAGGTCGGCACCGTCGTCCACCGCAACCGCGACCACCAGTGGGAAGCCGCGCTCTCGAAAAAATCGGCGGACCGCAAGGTGCGCGTGGACCTGCGCCTGGAAGACGTCGCCGGCGGCCTGCGCCTGACTGTCACGGACGAGGACGGCATCACGACGACGACCGAAGCGGCGCTGGCCCTGCAGCCGGCCCAGCAGGCCGAACAGGCGCTGGCGGGCCTGCGCGCGAGCGTGGGCAAGCTGGGGAACACGATGTTCGAGGCGGGCGCGATCGACGTCGCGCTGTCGCAACCGTGGTTCGTGCCGGCGAGCGCCATCAACGGCCTGCGCCGCGACGCCATCGCCGCCCAGGAAGCGGCGCGCCTGGCCGCCTGGCAGCGCCCGCAACGCGCGCAAGCGGTGGAACCGCCGGCCGCGTATCCGGAGACGCATTTGAGCTACCTGGCCAATGTGTACAACGAAAAGGCGCGCGCGTTCTATCACAAGCACGGCGTGCAGCTGATCGCCGCCGCGTACGAGTCGCACGAAGAACCGGGCGAAGTGCCGCTGATGATCACCAAGCACTGCCTGCGCTTCTCGTTCAACCTGTGCCCCAAGCAGGCGAAGGGCGTGCAAGGCGTGCAGGGCCAGGTGCGCGCCGAACCGATGACCCTCGTCAGCGGCGACGAGCGCTACACGCTGAAATTCGATTGCAAGCCGTGCGAGATGCACGTGGTCGGCGCGATGAAACCCGGCGTCCTGAATTCGCCGCCGCCGTCGGCCATTCCGTACAGCCCGCTCGTGTTCCACCGCCAGCGGCCGCGCGCCTGAAGTGCCCCTGTCGACATCCCTTGTTTGCTTTTGGAGCAACAATTTCCGTATACTGAGCCGTATTAGTCACCGGAATTGGAAAGAGCAAGAGATATGAAACCGTCCCGGACCCGCTTCGCCACTGCCTGCCTCGCGCTGGCCGTGTGGTTGCCTTCGCATGCAAATGCCGGCGTGTTCGACGACGACGGGGCGCGCCGCGCGATCGTCGCCATGCAAGGCAAGGTCGAGGCGATCTCCCGCGACCTCGGCGCCATGAGCGCGAGGATCGACACCAAATCCGACCAGTCGGTTGCGCTCGATATGCTGAACCAGCATGAGCAGACCATGCGGGAAATCGCAAGCCTGCGCGGCCAGATCGAGGAATTGAAGAACCTGGTCGAAACGGGGCGGAAAAACCAGAACACCCTGTACGCCGACCTCGACGCACGCATGCGGAAGCTCGAGCCACAGCAGCAGACCATCGATGGCAAGGCCGTCGACGTGACGCCGAGCGAACAACGGAGCCATGACGCGGCATGGAACCTGTTCAAGTCGGGCGACTACGAGGGCGCCGCCAACGCATTCGCCGATTTCATCAAGCGTAACCCTTCGTCGGCCTACGTGCCGGATGCGCAGCACGGGTTGGGCAACGCGTACTATGCGCTCAGCGACTACAAGCGGGCGATCGCCGCCCAGGAAGTCGTCGCCAGCACGTATGGAGACAGCGCCAGCGCACCGGATGCGCTGCTCAACATTGCCAGCAGTTACACGGCACTGAAAGACAGGAAGGCTGCCAGGAACACGCTGGAGCGGCTGATCCGGACGTTTCCGGATTCGCCCGCGACGCAGGAAGCGAAGGACCGGCTCGCCGGCCTGAAATAGCGGAACCTTGGCTCGCACCCGGCAGCATCCGTTCGACACGGTGCGCCGGGAATCGGTGGCACCGCCGCGTCACCAGAGGTCGGTCGCGCCCGCTGAGCGGCCGCTCCGCCCCGTCACGCGCTGCCGTCCTTCCGGAGGCACGCTCCCCATCCGTATCCCAGCGGAATCTTGCCGTATTGTGCGCCGCAAATAAGCAACGCGGCGTTATGGCAAGCTTGACACATGTAACCACAAAGTACAAAGTTGTAACTCACTGTAACAAGTGGCGGCGCCCGGTTTGGAGGGGATGGCGGTACGACCCGGTACCGAGACGACACGCGCGGGCGCGCACGCGCGCGGCGGCGACACCGGGTCGTCAAACCAGTCCACCGTCCAGTTTGTATCGTCCGACACGAATGTTTCACACGCGGCATAATGTTGATCAAAGTTCAACTGATAGTAAGAAATTGCCAACAGGCTACTGAGCGGCATAATTCTTGCAAATAGTTACACTCGTAAAGAGATTGCCGGTTCTCCCGTTCGTCCGCCGCGCTGCGTGAACCGGCCGACTGCCCGAAGGAGGATGGATGACCCGAAAACGCTTGCTGTGCATTGTCCCGGACGCCCCGGGTGCCCATGCGCTGCTGGACGAGGCGATGCACGACTGGGAGATCCGCAGTGTCTGCAACCTCGGCGACGCCGGGCGCGAACTGCGTGACGACCGCTACCTGGTCGGCCTGCTCGTGCACGACCGCGAGCAGCACCGCCCGGCCGACGTCGACAGCTTCCTGCGCCGCCACAGCCACATGCAGTGGGTCGGCGTGTTCAGTCCGCGCGACCTCGAATCCGGTCCGTGCCGCGACCTCGTCGTGGAACACCTGTGCGATTACCACACGGCCCCCGTCGACCCGGTGCGGCTGGCCCACACCCTCGGCCACGCGCACGGCTGGGCGATGCTGCGCGGGCGCCCGAACCAGGCCGACGCGCCGGGGGACGATCCGGCGTCGCCGCTGATCGGCAGCTGCGACGCGATCGCGCGCTTGCGGGCGCAGGTCTCGCGCGTGGCCAAGGTCGCGGCACCCGTGCTGATCTGGGGCGAAAGCGGCAGCGGCAAGGAGTTGACGGCCCAGGCGATCCACGCCCAGTCGGACCGCGCCGCGGGCCCGTTCGTGCCGATCAACTGCGGCGCCATCGCGCCCAGCCTGATCCACTCCGAGCTGTTCGGCTATGAACGGGGCGCGTTCACGGGCGCCACGCGCGGCAAGGCGGGCCTGATCGAATCGGCGGACGGCGGCACGCTATTCCTCGACGAAATCGGCGACCTGCCCAAGGACCTGCAGGCGAACCTGCTGCGCTTCCTGCAGGAGAAGACGATCTGCCGCCTCGGCAGCACGCGCAACATCCGCGTCGACGTGCGCGTGATCGCCGCGTCGCACGTGCACCTGCAGCAGGCCGTGGCCAGCGGCGCGTTCCGCGAAGACCTGTACTACCGCCTCGCCGTGCTGCCCGTGACGGTGCCGCCGCTGCGCGAACGGCGCGACGACCTCGTCACGCTGGCCGAGCACTTCTTCCACGTGTACGCGAGCGAAAAATCGCCGCGCCTGAAGGGGTTTTCCAACCGCGCGATCGAGGCGATCCTCGATCACGACTGGCCGGGCAATGTGCGCGAATTGATCAATCGGGTGCGGCGCGCGCTCGTCATGTCGGACGGACGGCTCGTCATGCCCGAAGACCTGGGCCTCACGCGCGGGATCGTCGCGCCGGCGCCCGCGGCGCTGGACGACACGCGCCTGCGCTCCGAGCGGAGCGCCCTGCGTGAATGCCTGGACCGCAGCGGCCACAACGTGAGCCGGGCCGCGCGCGACCTGGGCGTCTCGCGCACGACGATGTACCGATTGCTGAGCAAGCACGGCATGCGCGCGTGAGCGCACGCCGCGTGGCGCACAAGTGGACAAGGTGTCCACTTTTTTTTGTGCGGTGGCGTACCCAGCGTTACACAGTTGTACCGGAACTGGAACACTTTTTCGATATTTTCGGCAAATCGTGCCAGATTTTCTCTGACAGGCTTGTAGGATGATGCGCACAAAGTCAACAAAAACAATGGGTTAGCGAACTCTTCAGTATGGCTGGCACTGAAAGTGCAAAGGGATGTATGTCGGCGCTACGGCCGACCCATCACCAACCATCAAACCCAGAGGGGAACTCGAATGAACAAGACCTTGCTCGTGACTGCTATTTCGCTGGCTTTCTCGTTGAGCGCACAAGCCCAGGACTCGAACCTCGCGCGCGGCGGCAGCACGGCCACGCAGACCACGACCCGTTCGACGGACAACAGTACCCACGACAACAGCAATAACAGTACGCACGACAACAGCAACAACAGCACGAACACCACCACCAACACCAGCACCGCGACGACCACGAACACCAACAACAGCACACACGACAACAGTACGCACAACAACAGCACGCACGACAACAGCGACCACAGCGTCAACACGACGACCACGGACAACAGCGACCACAGCACGCACGACAGCAGCAATAACAGCACACACGACAGCAGCAACAACAGCACCAACACGAGCACGAACAACAGCAACCACAGCTCCGGCGATGCGACGGCCTCCGCCATCGGCGGCACCGCTGCGAACAACGGCGGTACGGCCACGTCGACCTTCTCGAACAGCTTCAATACCTCGTCGGCCAACGCCACCGCGAACCTGAACGGCAGCGTCTCGGGCAACAACATCCAGAACATCGGCAACGTCGCGACCAACAGCGGTAATGCCAACGGCGCCGCCGGTACGGCCGGCGCCGGCGCGGCGGGCACGGGTGGCGGGATCACGGCGAGCACCGGCGCGGGTGGCGGCTCCGGCAACGCGAACGGTGCCGCGGGCGCTGCGGGCGGCTCGGCCTCCAACGGCGGCGCGAGCGCCGGCGCGGCCACGACCGGCAACGCCAACGCAGGTGCGGCCACCACCGGCGGCGCAATCGCCGGCACGGGCGGCGCGGGCGGCGTGGCCACGGGCGCGTCGAGCGGCGCGGGCGGCGCGGGTGCGGCCGGCGGCTTCGGCGGATCGACCGGCGCCGCGAGCGCGTCGGGCGGTAACGGCGGCCTGACCGGCGGCGCGGCCGCCAGCGGCGGCGCCGGCGCCGCAGGTGGTGCCGGCGGCCTGGCTTCGGGCGGCAACGGCGGCGCCACCGGCGCCACGACCGGCGGCAACGGCGGCGCCAGCGGCCCCACGATCGCCGGCACGGGCGGCATGGGCGGCGGCACGGGTGCCGCCACCGGCGGCGCGGGCGGCGCAGGCGCGGCCGGTGGTGCGGGCGGAGCGGGTGCGGCCGGCGCAGCCGGCGGTGCGGGCGGTGCGGGTGCGGCAGGCGCAGCCGGCGGTGCGGGCGGCGCGGGTGCTGGCGGCGGCTCGGGCGGCTTTGGCGGCGCGGGCGGCCTGGCCGGCGCAGGCACCGGTGGCGGCTCGACGGCGGCCAACGCGGCCACCGGCGGCGCGGCCAGCAATGGCACCCACACGGCGACGTCGGGCGCTGGCGGTCTCAGCGGCAGCGGCAACGCCAACGCGGGCACGTCGACGGCCACGAGCGGCATGGCCACGGGCGGCGATTCGACCTCGACGGCCGGCATGGGAACGGGCGGCGCCGGCGGTGCGGGCGCGGCTGGCGCAGCCGGCGGCACGGGCGGTTCGGGTGCGGCCGGTGCGGCCGGCGGCATGGGCGGTTCGGGCGCGGCCGGTGCGGCCGGCGGCATGGGCGGCTCGGGTGCGGCCGGTGCGGCCGGCGGTGCGGGCGGCTCCGGCGCCATGGCATCGAATGCCGGCGGTGCCGGCGCAGCGGGCGGTGCCGCAACCGGCGCAGCCGGCGGTGCGGGCGGCGGCCTGACCTCGACGGCCGGTAACGGTGCGGCCAATTCGGGCGGCGCAGGCGGCGCGGGCGGTGCAGGCGCGGCCGGTACGGCGAGCTCGGGCGCAGGCGGTGCGGGTGCGGCAGGCACCGCGAGCTCCGGCGCGGCAGGTGCCGGCGCAGCGGGCGGCGCGGGTGCCGCCAGCGGCATGGCATCGAACACGGGCGGCGCAGGCGCGGCCGGCGGTGCGGCATCGAGCGGTGCGGCCACGACCGGCTCCGCCAGCAGCGGCGCAGCGACGACCGGCTCGGCCACGGTGGGCGACTCGACCGCCGGCAACGGCGGCAATGGCGGCAACGGCGGCACGACCACCGGCGGCGCCGGCGGCGCGCTGGCCAACATCACGGCCGGCATCGGTACCGGCGGCATGGGCGGTGCTGGCACGGGCGGCAACGGCGGCTCGAACTCGGTCAATGCCGGCACCTTCAACATGTCCAACACCATGAGCGGTGTCGGCCAGTCGGCTGCGGGTGTGATGGTGGTGAGCCAGAACAACGGCTTCTCCTCGCTGGTGCAACAGAGCGTGAACGTGCAGAGCAACCTGGCTGTCGGCAAGTAAGGCGGTGGACCGCCGTGCCGACCGGCACGGCGGTTTCTCGAAGCAACCCGGGGGTAGACAATGCAGTCATCACTCAAGAGCAAGGCCAGCAACCGCGTGTGCAGCTTCGCTGTGCTCGCGGCCTGCGCATCCGCGGCCTGGGCGGGACCGGAACTCGCGGTCCCCGTCCAGGGCAGCCCGCCGGCCGCCAGGCCGGACACGGGTGCGGACAAGACGGCAAAGGCACCGGATTCGCTGGGCTTCGGTCCGGCCGCCGACCTGGGCAAGCTGGAGCATTCGCGCGGTGGAACGGACACGTACGTCACCACCAACAACGCGAATCTCAGCGGCGTCGTGACCGGCAACAGCGCGGTGAACGTCGTCACGGGGTCGAACAGTATTGACACCGGGGCGTTCGCCAATATGTCGGGCATCCCGGTGGTGATCCAGAACAGCGGCGCGAACGTCCTGATCCAGAGCGCCACCATCGTCAACCTGCAGTTCAAATGAAACACAGCGCCCTGCCCCTGCTGTGCGCACTCCTGGGCGCCACCTGCGTGAACGCGGCCGACCTGCCGATCGCGGGCGGCGCCCGTTTCAACGTGCCGGTGAAGAGCATGCGCGAATTGCGCTTCACCTCGACGACCCGCCAGCAATACGACTTCAGCTGCGGCTCGGCCGCGCTGGCCACGCTGCTGACCTATCACTACGGCTATCCGGTCAGCGAAACCGTCGCCTTCAAGGCGATGTGGGACAACGGCGACCAGGCCAAGATCCGGCGCGAAGGCTTTTCGCTGCTCGACATGCAGCGCTATCTCGCGAAGATCGGCTTCAAGGCGGACGGTTTCCAGGTGCCGCTGCAGAAGCTGTTCGACAGCAAACTGCCCGCCATCGTGCTGATCTCGGAAAAGGGCTACAACCACTTCGTCGTGATCAAGGGCGCGGAGGACGGGCGCATCCTGCTGGGCGATCCGTCCAGCGGCACCCGCTCGATCACGCGCGAACACTTCGAATCCATCTGGCCGACCCGGCTGCTGTTCGTGATCCACGACGCGCCGGGCAAGCCTTCGTTCAACGCCGACGTCGACTGGCGCGCCGCACCGCGCGCGCCGCTGGCCGACGGCGTCGCCCGGACCGCGATCGACATGACGACGCTGCCGAAATTCGGTCCGGGCGATTTTTGACAGGAGACCCCATGCGCATCCCCGTCCAGATCGGCCTCGTGCTGGCCAGCGCCGCGATCGCGACGCAGGGCCATGCCGGCGGCCCGGACAATCCGTTCAGCAGCGCCAACGCCGTCGCGTCGACCCAGCTGGACGACTACCGCGGCGGTTTCGTCACCGACAACGGCCTCGCGGTGACGCTCGGCATCGAGCGCATCGTGACGATCAACGGCAACCTGGCCGAGCGCAGCGAGCTCAACCTCGGCGACCTCGGCCGGCTGACGAGCGGCCAGAGTACGCTGTCCGCGGACACGGCCGCCCAGGTGCGCCTGATCCAGAACGGCGGCGGCACGTTCAACGTCCAGATGGGCGACACGACCCTGGGCGGTACCGTCATCCAGAACAGCCTGAACAACCAGTTGATCAACAACCAGACCATCATCAATGCAAGCGTGAACGCGCGCGGCCTGCTGCAGGCCATGAATTTCCAGTCCAGCCTCGCGAACGCGCTCAATACCGCCGCCACCGGCAGGTGACGGATCTACCTGGAGAAGACTTATGCAAAGAATTCCAGCGCTGTACGGCGTGATTGGTGTCAGCGTGGCACTGGCGGCCATTCCGGCCGGCGCCCAGTCCGGCACTGACCTCCTCGAGCAGCTCAAGATCATGCGACAACAGCTGGAAGAGCAGCGCGCGCGCGTCGACGAACTGGAACGTCAGCTGCGCGCGAGCGGCGTCGTGGCGCCCGCGAACGCGGCCGCGGCGGCGCCGTCCCAGCTCGAACGGATGCGCGGCACCGGCAATCTGCCGGCGCCGCAACCGGGCGACCCGCTGCAGGCCCAGGCCGCGCCCGCGGTCCCGCTCGCGCAACCCGTCTATCCCAGCCGTCTCGCGCCGCTGCGCGGGACCGGCGGCGCGCTCGCCGACGCCGGCCAGGCGCAGGGCGACGCCGCCGTCGGCCGCCCGCCCGCGCCGCGCGCACCGGAAGTGGCGCCGATCTTCGAGACCCCGGGCGTGCTCACGCCGCGGGGCAAGGTCGTGTTCGAACCGTCCGTGCAGTACGGCTATTCGTCCAGCAACCGCGTGGCGCTCGTCGGCTACACGGTGATCCCGGCCCTGCTGATCGGCCTCCTGGACGTGCGCGAAGTGAAACGCAACACCACGACGGCCACGGCCACGTTCCGCTACGGCGTCGACAATCGTCTGGAAATCGAGGCGAAGATACCCTACGTCTACCGCAGCGATTCCACCGTCAGCCGCGAGCTGTTCACCGGCACGGCGGCCGAGCGCGCGTTCGAGACCAGCGGCAAGGGCATCGGCGACATCGAACTGGGCTGGCGCTACCAGCTGAACGACGGCGGCGTCGACACGCCGTACTACATCGCCGGCCTGCGCTTCAAGTCGCGCACGGGACGCGACCCGTTCCAGGTCATCACCGACTGCCAGACCCGCTGCGTGGGCCAGAACGTGACGGGGACGGGCCTGCCGCTGGACCTGCCGACCGGTTCCGGCTTTTACTCGGTCCAGCCGAGCCTGACGTGGCTGCTGCCGTCCGACCCGGCGATCTTCTTCGGCGGCTTCAGCTACACGAAGAACTTCAAGCGCGGCAACGTCTACCGGACCGTGCTGAACGGCGACAGGGAGTTGCTGGGCGAGATCGATCCGGGCGACGTGTTCGGCTTCAACTTCGGCATGGGGCTGGCGCTGAACGAGAAGGCGTCGTTCAGCATCGGCTACGACCACAACTCCGTCGGCCGTATGCACCAGAACGGCGTCGTGATCCCGGGTTCGGTCCGGGTGCAGCTGGGCACCCTGCTGCTGGGCTACTCGTACCGGATGAAGAACAACCGCACGCTGAGCGTCTCGGTCGGCGCCGGCCTCACGCGCGATACGCCCGACGTCACGCTGATGGTCAGGATGCCATTCACGTTCTAGCATCCCCTTTGGCCGCAAGGCGCGGCCCACCGAAAAGGGCCGCGCTTGCGGCTCTTTTTTTTTCCGGCGCAGCCGGTGCGGCCGCGTGGGCGGGGGCCGCCCACCCGACCTTGCTTGCTGCCCTTTTTTGATCAGATGTAGTAGACGAGCGCCGCCAGGCCGACGATCAGCGCGACTTTCGTCGCCTTGTACGCCGTCTTGTTCCATGCCTTGTAGCGGCGCCGGTACTGGCCCATCACGTGGGAAACGCGGAACAGCTTGCTGACGAGCCCCGTTTGATCGCCGGTCTCGTTCGGCGACGCGGCCGCCGTCATCATCGTGCGGCCCAGCCAGCGGTTGACGGCCTGCATCCAGCCGAAGCGCATCGGGCGCTCGACGTCGCAAAACAGGATGAGACGGTCGCTGTCGCTCGCGTTCTCCGCCCAATGGATATACGTTTCGTCGAAGATGACGCCCTGGCCGTCGCGCCAGCTGTAGCGCTGGCCGTCGACTTCGATGAAGCAGCGGTCGTCGTTCGGCGTGGCCAGGCCCAGGTGGTAGCGCATCGAGCCGGCGAACGGGTCGCGGTGCGGATTCAGCTTGGCGCCCGGCGGCAGCTCGGCGAACATCGCCGCCTTCACCGACGGGATGCGTTGCAGCAACGCATGCGTTTGCGGGCACAGGCGCTCGGCCGACGGATGGCTGGCGTCGTACCACTTCAGGTAGAAGCGCTTCCAGCCCGTCTTGAAAAAGGAATTGAAGCCGGCGTCATTGTTCTGCTCGGACGCCTTGATCTTCTTGAGCTCGATGAGGCGCAGGCCTTCGTCGCGGATCGTCGGCCAGTTTTCCTGCAGCACGGCCAGCTCGGGGAATTCGCGCACGGGAATATAGGGCGTGCTCGGCACCTTCGAAAACAGATGCATGAACATATTGATCGGCGCCATGAACGACGAATGGTCGAACAACTGGCGGCCGAACGGCAGCCGGACCTTACCGCGGAAATGGATGTGCAGGACCGACAGCACCAGGAAACCGACGACAAACCACTTCATTACGCCTCCGACCTGTCCCGCCGCGTCGTGCGGCCCGGATCAATTTAAACGAGGCGCAAGGATACCATATGCGATACGCGGCCGTACGCCATCCGCCCGGCTGCCCCGGACGGATGGGATACGGCCGCGCGCTGTAAATCGACTGTCGTTCAACTTGTCGTGACAACGCGACAGCGCCGGGGCGACTGCGCCTTCAGTGCATCAACGACGTGACGGCGTATCCTTTTTCGGCCAGCTGGCCGGTGAGGTTCTGGATATCGTAATCCGGCAGGTCGCCGGCGTCATCGTCGACTTCGAAGGCCCGTGCTTCGACTTCCCAGTCGGTATTCGTGGCTTCCTCGGGGATGTTACGGGTCTCGGGGACGGCCAGGTAAGAAAACTTGCCGTCGTGTTCGGCTCTGCGGTAGATGTCCAGGCGCATAGTCATATCCTTTAAAAGCATGACCTTCGAATGAAAGCCATCAGTATGGCACGATAGGCGAACGGTTCGTCATCGTCTGTTAATCCGCGCACACTGGCCGGCCGTCAACGTTCAGCGACCGACACCGCCCCCGAGCACGCGCGCCGGCAGCATGACGACGGCGCGCAGCAGTTCGAACACGGCTTCCACGCCGATCCCGAGCAGGCGGAACGGCAGCAGCAGGAGCCAGACGAGCGGATACATCACGAGCGCCAGCAGCGCGATCGGCCAGCACAGGAACAATAACATCAACCACACGAGGAAACCCAGCATCGCCAGCTCCATCAGTCAAAATAGGCCGTTGCGGCCCGACGTTGTGACTGTAGTTGTATGGACGCCAATGCGCAATCGTTCTGCGATGGACGGCCGGCGGGGCGGATGGACGGGGAAAAAGCGGGGGCGAGCGGTGGGGCGGACGAACGGGGGATGCAGGGGCACGCGGATGTTAACAGCGTCGTCCCCGCGAAGGCGGGGACCCAATTTCTGCACGCGTCACGCTAAACCTGGGCCCCTGCCAGCGCAGGGGCGACGATGCCAGGCGCCCGGACTCAGGCAAACGCCGTGTCGCGCACCTGCACCGGCTCGCCCGCGCGCACGACGACCTCGGCCCGCATCGACGCTTCCAGCGACGGAATCGACCCGCCCGCGCGGTACGCGAAGCTCACCTGCACGACGTCGCCCTGCTGCACGTCCAGCGGCGTGGCCAGCGGCAGCATCATGTAGTGGTTCAGCCAGTCGATCGTCGTGCCGCGTTCCTCGATGATCGTCAGGACGTTCTTGGTGATGAAACGCAGCGCGTTGAGGCGGCCGCCCTGCTCCATGCGGAACTGGCCTTCCCACGCGATGGCGTCGCCCACGCTCTGGCTGAAATCCATGACGGAATACACGCCCGGCTGCGCGAGTTCGATGGTGCCCGGGTAGATCACGTTGGTCGGCTGGAACTGCACGATCGGCGCATAGAAGCCTTCGAAATCGTATTCGAGCTGCAGCGGCTGCGCGGCCATGATGACGGCTTCCGGCATGAAGATCGGCAGCGGGCCGCCGAAGCGGGCCAGGTAGCGGCGCTTGAACGACTCGATCACCTCGACCTGCTTTTCGCGCAGCATGCCCACGTGGATCATTTCGCAAATGACGATGTCGACCGGCTCCGGCGGCAGGTATTCGAACGCATCCGCATGGACGACCTCGACCTTGTGCCCGTTCGGGTTCATGGCGAGGAAGCGGCGCGCTTCGCGCACCATGTCCGGATTGAACTCGACGCAATAGACCTTCGATGCGTTCTGGGCCGCGAAGAACGACAGGACGCCCGTGCCGCCGCCCAGTTCCAGCGCTTTCATGCCCGGCTTGACCGCGTGGTAGATCGCCGACTTGAAGCTGTGCATGCGGTTGTGATCCATCAGCATGTTGTGATGGTAGTGGACCGGAATGAACTGCCCCAGGTAGCAGCTCTCGATTTCGCGTTCGTTCAGCATTGTGTCCTCGTTGTCGGGCCCGCGGTCCTGCCGGCGCCATTGTTGATCTCAGGCTGCATTATGTGCATGCCAGGAAGCAACTGATGCGCGGATCTGACGGGGATTTTCCGCCCAGTTTGTCGGATCGATGGGACAAGCGCGATGTGTTGGCAAATACAACTAGCTATTTGCCGTAAGGGAATGTTAGGATTTTCCCACCATCCGTCACCCGCGCCGGCCGCCATGGTCCATTCGATCCGTTCCCTCTCGGCGAACATCGCCGACCTCTTGCTGGACGTCGTCTTCCTGGTGGACCGTTGCGGCATCATCGTCGACGTCAGCGCAGGCTGCGAGCGCATGCTCGGCTACCGGCCGACCGAGCTGATCGGACAATACGTGCTCGATTTCGTCGTCCCCGGCGACCGCGACGCGACCGCCGCCGAAGGGGCGCGCGTGCTGGCCGGCCAGGACCGCAGCGGCTTCGAGAACCGCTACCTGCACAAGGATGGCCACTGCGTCGACATCATGTGGTCGGCGCGCTGGATCGCCGACCAGGGCCTGCGCCTGGGCGTCGCGCGCGACGTCAGCCTGCGCAAGCGCGCCGAGCGGCGCCAGGCCGCGACGTATGCCATTTCCGAAGCCGCCTACCAGGCATCCGACCTGGCCGGACTGTGCGGCGAGATCCACGGCATCCTCGACCGGCTGGTCGGCGCGCCCGGCATGGTGGTCGTCACCGACCCGACGCCGCAGCACGGCTTCAAGGTCATCTACCAGCGCGACCACGACGAACGGGGCCGGCTGCCGTCGCGGGCCTGCCTCGCGCGCTGGCGCGCGACCGCATCGACCCCGGACGCGCTCGCGCCCGCCGCCGTCCGCCACGCCGCACGAGGACGCCTGAACACATGGCTGATGGTCGAATTGAAAGGCCCGGCCGGCACCATCGGCGCCCTGCTGCTCCGCGACCGCACCGGCACCGGATATTCCCCGGCCGACCGCGGGCTGCTGCACTTCGTCGCGGCGCAGGTCGGCCTGGCGCTGGAGCGCAAGCGCCTGCACGACGACCTGATGCGCTCGGCCTGCTACGACGAGCTGACGGGATTGCCGAACCGGCGCCTGTTCTTCGACCGTATCCGGACGGCCGTCGCGCGGGCGCGGCGCTGCCAGTCGCGGCTCGGCCTGCTGTACGTGGACGTCGACGATTTCAAGCAGGTCAACGACCGCCACGGCCACGCCGCCGGCGACGCCCTGCTGCGCGAGGTCGCGGCCCGGCTGGTGGAGTGCGCGCGCCAGTCCGACACGGTGGCCCGCCTCGGCGGCGACGAATTCGTGCTGCTGCTGGAAGACCTGCAGGCGCCCGCGGACGCCGAACGGTGCGCCGACAAGATCCGCGCCGCGCTGGCGCGGCCCGTGCCGACGCAGTGCGCGCCGCTGCACATCGGCGTCAGCATCGGCTGCGCGCTGTTCCCGGACCATGCGGACCAGGTCGAGACGCTGCTGATGCATGCGGACGCGCGCATGTATGCGAGGAAGCGGGCCCAAAAAGCGACGCCGGACGCCGCCGCATGGCCCGTGCCGGATCCGCTCAGCGAGCGGACTTAGCGCGCTTGTCGAGCGCCGCCGCGATGGTGCCGTGATCGGCCCGTCGTGCGATCTGCGCCGCCGTCAGGCCCTCGCCGTTCTTCAGTTGCGGATCGGCGCCCTGGGCGAGCAGGAACAGCGCGCTGTCTTCATGCCCCTCGCGCGCCGCCATCATCAGCGGCGTGTACTTGCCGCTCGCGGGCGGCGATTGGGCGTCGATACGGGCGCCGTGCGCGAGCAACAGGCGGGCGATGTCGTCGGCGCCGCTGGCGGCCGCGTAGTGCAGCGGCGTCCAGCCGGGACGGTTCACGGTCGCGCCCTTCGCGATCAACGCCTCGGCCGCCGCCTGATTGTTCTTGAACGCCGCCATCATCAGCGCGGTGTTGCCGTTCAGCGCGGCCGCGTCGACGTTCGTGCCCGGGTGGCGCAGCAGCACGTCGAGCACCCGCATCGCGCCTTCGCGCACCGCGAGGACCAGGGCCGGTTCGCCGCCGATGGGATTGGCCTCGTTCGGATCGACCTTGCCCAGCAGCGACTGCACCGTGCGGGGGTCGTCCATCTGCACGGCGCGGAAGAAATCGGTCACCTGCCCGCCCGTCGGCGCGGCCGTCGCGGGACGGATCCCGGCGGCCAGCGCGGCGGCGAGCACGCAGGAACGAAGGACGGTACGGCGCAATGGGCTGGCGGGCATCATGGATCAGGTCCTCGCGGCTTGGAACAGGTTGAAGAAATTGGCGGTGGTGCGGTCGGCGATCTCGCGCAGCGGCACGTCCTTCAGCGTCGCGAGGTATTCCGCGACGTGCGCCACATAACCCGGCTCGTTCATCCTGCCGCGGTAGGGCACGGGCGCCAGGTAGGGCGAATCGGTCTCGATGAGGATGCGGTCCAGCGGCACCGCCCGCGCCACCGCCTGCAGGTCTTTCGCGCTCTTGAACGTGACGATGCCGGAAAACGAGATGTAGAACCCCATCTCGATCGCGGCCTGCGCGACATCCAGCGACTCCGTGAAGCAGTGCATCACGCCGGCGACGCCGCCCTGGTCCGTGCCCGCGCCCTCTTCCCGCATGATGCGGATCGTGTCGGCGCTGGCGGCGCGCGTGTGGATGATCAGTGGCTTGCGCGTGGCGCGCGACGCGCGGATGTGCGTGCGGAAGCGCTCGCGCTGCCATTCGAGGTCGCCTTCCAGGCGGTAATAATCGAGGCCCGTCTCGCCGATCGCGATGACCTTCGGGTGATCGGCCAGCCCGACCAGTTGCGCGACGGTGGGTTCGGGCGTGTCTTCGTAGTCGGGGTGGACGCCGACCGACGCATAGATGTGCGGATATTGCTCGGCCAGGGCGAGCACGCTGGGGAAATCCGGCAGGTCGACGGACACGCACAACGCGTGCGAGACCTTGTTCTCGGCCATCTTGGCCAGGATCTCCGGCATGCGCGCGGCAAGCTCGGGGAAATTGATGTGGCAGTGGGAATCGATGTACATCCCGATATTGTACGTGAGCGCAGCCGGGACGGCTCATCGTCCACGTGCCATCGTGAGTATCCACGCATTTTGCCGCGGCATTGTTCGTGTAATCTCGCTGGCGTCGACTCTTCAAGGGAATGATGCGCTCTTACGTCATGAAAGCGATAACGCCGGCCGAAGCACCCTGGATGAACGCCGCTGCCGGCGAGCGCGGCGTACGATGGCTCCCCGTCGGACAAACCAACCCTGGCATAGAACTTAACCGCCCAAAACAATCACAAGATGAAATTCGACATCTATGGCCGCTTTCAGGTGGAAGTACGTCGCGAGAACGATTTGTGGGTGGTGTATCGCTCGGGCCTGGGAAAAAGAGTCCCGTTGAATGACGTCGTCATTCCGTCGGATTTGGCCGCGGGCGACCTGGCCACTTATCTCGACGACGTCTTTCATGAATTCGCGCGACCCGGGGAAAATGTGACTGCACTCTCTTGCTCACTCCGCTAGCAAGCGCCTTGTACGGCGAGCCGTCGGGCACTGCGCGCCTCGTCGGACGAGACGGGGCAGCGTCGCCACACGGTTCTGTCAGGCGGTCTTTACGGCGCGCCGGCGGCGCCGTGTATTCCGTCCAGCAGCACTTCGGCCAGGTGTTGCGGGCGCCGTCGCGTGCCCTGGTGCACCTGCTCGCGGCAACTGAAGCCGTTGGCGATCACGCGCGTGTCCGGGGCCGCCTGGCGGACGGCGGGCAGCAGAACCAGTTCGGCGATCTTCAGCGAATCGTCCACGTGGGCGGGCTCGAATCCGTAGGAGCCGGCCATGCCGCAGCAGCCGGAGTCGAGCACCTGGAAATCCAGCCCTGTCCTTGCCAGTACATTGCGCTCGGCATCGACGCCAAGCACGGCACGGTGGTGGCAATGGAGATGCACGATGGCCTTGCCCGTCAGCCGCGCCGGCGCATAGCCTTGCCGGTCGAGGAATTCGCCGAGCAGCCATGCCTGGCCGCCCAGCTTGCGTGCGAGGCCGTCGTCCGGAAACATGTTCTGCAATTCGTCGCGGAAGGCGGCGAGACAGCTGGGCTCGAGGCCGACGAGCGGTATCCCGTCGAGGATCGGCTGGCGTAGCGCCGCGAGGATGGCGTCGAATTGGCGCCGGGCCTGATCCAGCATGCCGAAGTCGAACAGCGGCCGCCCGCAGCAGAGGGGCTCGCGCGGCACGATGACGTGGTAGCCCGCATGTTCGAGCACCTCGACCGCGGCTTGCGCCGTCTCTGGATGGAAATGGTTGTTGAACGTGTCCGGCCACAGCAGGACCTTGGGCTTGCCTTCGTTCTTCGATGGCCGCCGGCGGAACCACTCGATGAATGTCTGGCCGGCGAAGCGCGGAATTGCGCGCCGGTGCGAGATGCCCGCCACCGACTTCGCCAGGGTGCACAGGCCCGGGGTCTGCGTGAAGAAATTCGTCACGCCCGGCATGAGGGCGCCGATGCGCGCCCAGCGGGCGATCTGGCCGATCGTATGTGCCTGCAGGGGACGGCGCGCGGTTGCGTAAAACTGCGCCAGGAACTCCGCCTTGTAGGAGGCCATGTCGACCTGCACGGGACATTCGGTCTTGCAGCTCTTGCACGACAAACAGGTATCGAGCGATGCCTTCACGTGCTGGTTCGCGGCGCCGTGCTCCATGGGCGAGTCGCCGTTCATCATCTCGAACAGCAGCCGTGCGCGGCCGCGCGTCGTGTCCCGTTCCTCGAAACTGGCACGGTAGCTCGGGCACATGGCGGCGCCCTCGTGGCGGCGGCATTTGCCGGTGCCGATGCAGCGCTGCGCGGCATGCAGGAAGCTGCCGTCGTCGCTGCGGAACGCAAAGTGCAAGGGCTTGAGCTCGACCGGCGCATACGTGGGGCCGAGGCGCAGGTTGGCGTCGACGGGATGCGCGTCGACGACCTTGCCGGGGTTCATGCGGCCTTGCGGATCCCAGATGCGCTTGAAGGTGCGGAAAGCCTCCACGATGTCGTCCCCGAACATGATCGGCAACAGCTCGGCGCGCGCCTGGCCGTCGCCATGCTCGCCGCTCAGCGATCCGCCGTAGCTCGCCACCAGGCGGGCCGCCTCGACCAGGAAGCGGCGCCAATGGGCCACCTTCCGTGGCGTGCCGAAGTCGAACGTGACGCGTCCATGGATGCAGCCGTCTCCGAAGTGGCCGTAAAACGATGTGTCGTAGCCATACTTGTCGAGGAGTGTGCGGTAGTCGCGCAGGTAGGCACCGATCCGGGCGGGGTCGATGCCGGCATCTTCCCAGCCCGGATAGACTTCCGGCTGGCCGGGCACCGCGTTGCGCGCCGGCGCCGCCGCTTCGCGCACCGCCCAGACGCGCTGCTGCGCGGCCGGATCCGTATAGATTTGTTGCGCGACCGAGCGCGGCGCCTGGGCCCGCATCAAGGCGTTGGCCTTGCCTTCGGCATCCTCGGGCGTATCGGCGCCGAACTCGACCAGCAGCCACGCCTTGCCCTCAGGCAGGCAGGCGACGTTGCCCATGTCGAGGTTCTTGCGCCGCATGCAGTCGATCAGGCTGCCGTCGAGCCCTTCCAGGCAGATCATGCCGAACGGCAGGATGGCGGGCGTCTGGTCGGCAGCGGCGTAGATGTCGTCATAGCCAAGCACGACCAGGACGCGCGCACGCGGGCTCGGCACCAGGTTCGCCTCGGCCTGCAGGATGCACGCGCATGTCCCTTCGCTGCCGACCAGCGCGCGCGCCACATTGAAGCCGTTTTCCGGCAGCAGCGCTTCGAGGTTGTAGCCGGAAACGCGGCGCGGGATCCTTGGGAATTTCATACGGATCAGCTCGGCGTACCGGTCGCGCAGCGCCTTCAGCGCCGCATAGATTTCGCCGCGGCGCCCGCCCGCCTGGATGATCTGCTCCAGTTCCCGCGCCGGCGTCGGCCCGACCCACATGCGCGCGCCGTCATAGGTGGCGATTTCCAGGCGGTGGATGTTATCGCCCGTCTTGCCGGCCATGACCGAATGCGCGCCGCAGGAATTATTGCCGATCATGCCACCGAGCGTGCAGCGGTTGTGCGTGGCCGGGTCGGGGCCGAACGTGAGCGCGTGCTGTTCGGCGGCGTTGCGCAGCGCGTCGCATACGGCGCCGGGCTCGACCCGCGCCAGGCGCGCGTCCGGATCGACCGACAGCACCCGGTTCAGGTATTTGGACGTATCGATGACGACCGCCTCGTTGCACGTCTGGCCGGACAGCGACGTGCCCGCGCCCCGCGGCAGGACGGCGATGTCGTACCGGCGGCAGATCCGCAGCGTTGTCAGCAGGTCGTCGACAGTGCGTGGCAGCACGACGCCGATCGGCACCTGGCGGTAATTGGAAGCATCGGTCGCATAGAGCGCGCGGCTGCCGCCGTCGAACCTGACTTCGCCGGCGATGCCGCGCGCCAGCTCGGCCGCCAGCGCCTGGGCGTCGGGCGCGCGTGATCCAGAGTCGTCCATGGCTGTCCTTCGCGAAAGATGTCGTCGTTGGACCGCCGCCGTCCGATTCGCGCCGTCGCGGGGCGGTCCCCTGCCACTTCCTTCCCGCTACTATATGCTTGCCATATGAAACAAGCGCACGCAATCGACATAGCCCTGGTGCGCTATCCCGGCCTCGAGCAGACGGCGCTGCCGGGCTGCGACTTCAGGAATTCCAGGGAGAATTTCCCTCTTGGATACGCACATTCACGCGTATTTTTGCGATCCTGCGAACGCTGCGAGCAGAGGAATAGCGATTCAGGACGCGACCCGCTTGCCGAGAATGATCAGGTCGCGCTCGATGCCGTCGAGATTGGCCACGCGCGGGAAATTCGCCCAGGTATCGAAGCCATACTTGCGGAACAGGGCCAGGCTCGGCACATTGTGCCCGAAGATAAAGCCCAGCAAGGTATGCACCTTGACGTTCGGTGCGAACGCCATCGCCTGTTCCAGGCAGTAACGCCCCACGCCCTTGCCGCGCCAGCTTTCCGCGATATAGATCGACAGCTCGGCCGTGCCGGAATATGCCGGGCGGCCGTAGAAATTCGAATACGAACACCAGCCGATCACGGCCGGGTTCGCCGACGTGTCCGCCGCATCGTGGATCACCCACAGCGGCCGGCGCTCCGGCGTGTGCTCGTGGAACCAGCCTTCGCGCGACGCGACCGTGACCGGTTCGGTGTCGGCCGTGACGTCGCGCGATGCGATGGTGGAATTGTAGATGTCGACGATGACGGGCAGATCTTCGGGGCGGGCGAGGCGGTGTACGTAGGACGGCATGTTGAAACTAAGTAAAAGCTACAGGGTATGGGTGGCGCGCGACGAGCGCAGCGCGGCGCCGAGGATTTCTTCGATGCGCAGGCGGGCGCGCTGGCCGGTCTCGTCGGCCGGGAAGTGCACGCCGATGCCCTGCGCCTTGTTGTTGTTGGCGCCGGCCGGCGTGATCCACGCGACCTTGCCGGCGATCGGGTATTTGTTCGGGTCGTCCATCAGCGACAGGATCAAATAAATCTCGTCGCCGATCTTGTACGGCTTGTTGGTCGGCACGAACATGCCGCCGTTTTTCAGGAACGGCATATAGGCCGCGTACAGCGCGGCCTTTTCCTTGATGGCGAGCGACAGCACGGACGGCCGCGCGGGCTGCGGCGTGTTCGGATCGGCGGGCAGGCCGCTGATAGGTCCGTTCTGCGAAACACTCATCGTCGTCCTTTCGTCATGGGCCGTGCATCATGGGCCGCAGCGGGCAGTGTAATCAAGCAACATGTCTTCGACAAACAGTTTCGGAGACAAGGGGTGATCGGCCACGGCGCGGCGCTCGTTCGTGGATTTGATTACCTGCAGCAAGTCGGCCACGTGCACGCGTCCGGCGAGCGCCGCCAGTTCCCGTTGATACCTCGGATAATACCGGATCACCCCGGAAAGCTTGTACGAAAACACATCATACAGCCAGCGCTGCTGCCACGCGACGAGGGACGCCAGCGGCGCCTTGCTCAATTTGTCGGCACTGCGCAACGCCGCATCCACGCTCGGCTGCGCAAGTATCTGCAACAGCCCGTCGAGCTCGTCGCGGCTGCCCGTCTCGGCCTGGACCAGCGCCGCCAGCGGGGCGCCGCCCTGCTCGCGCAGCCAGCCGTCCGCATCGGTCACGCCCTGCGCCTCCAGCCACGCGAGCGCTTGCGCGTGGTCGGGCAGCGGCAATGCGAACTTGCGGCAGCGCGACAGGATCGTCGGCAGCAGCCGGTCCAGGCCATTCGATGCGAGCAGGAACACGGTGCCCGGCGGCGGTTCCTCGAGCGTTTTAAGCAGCGCGTTCGACGACGGCATGTTCAACGCCTCGGCCGGATACAGCACGACGACCCGCAGCCCCTGGCGGTGCGTCGAGATGTTCATGAAGTCGGCCAGTGCGCGCACCTGCTCGATCTTGATCTCTTTCGATGCCGTCTTCGATTTGGATTTCTTGTCCTCGGCCGGCGCGTCCTCGCCCTCGCCGGACGCGACCTCGTCCTCCAGCGCTTCCGGACGCACGCGGCGGTAATCGGGGTGATTGCCCTGGGCAAACCAGCCGCACGACCCGCACGCGCCGCACGCGTGGCCGTCCGGCCTCACGTCTTCGCACAACAGCACCTGCGCAAACGACTCGATGAAGTCGGCCTTGCCGATGCCGGCCGGGCCGTGGAACAGGATCGCGTGCGGCAGGCGCGCGCGCATCGCCTGCAGCCGCGTCCAGGCGTCCTGCTGCCAGGGATACATGCTCACAGCCACGGCTCCAGTGCGGATTGCAGGGCCGTGCGCACGCCGGCGATGGACTGCGTGGAATCGATGACGACGATGCGTCCGCCGGATTGCGCGGCGCGGCGCAGGTATTCGGCGCGCACCCGCGCGAAGAAATCGGCCTGCTCCATCTCGAACTTGTCCGGGGCGCGCGTCGCGGCCAGGCGCGCGCGCGCGACGTCCAGCGGGACGTCGAACAGCAGGGTCAGGTCGGGCTGCAGGTGCGGATGCACCCATTGCTCCAGCGCGTCGAGCTTCGCGCGATCCAGGCCGCGCCCGCCGCCCTGGTAGGCGAAGCTGGCGTCGGTGAAACGGTCGGACAGCACCCAGTCGCCGCGCGCGAGCGCCGGTGCGATGACCTGCGCCACGTGTTCGCGGCGGCTGGCGAACATCAACAGCGCCTCCGTCTCGAGGTGCATTTTTTCGTGCAGCACCAGGTCGCGCAGCTTTTCGCCCAGCGGCGTGCCGCCCGGCTCGCGGGTCGAGACGACGGTCTTGCCGGCGCCTTCGAGCAGGGCGATGACGTGGCCGATGTGCGTGGACTTGCCGGCGCCGTCGATGCCTTCGAAGGTGATGAAACGCCCGCGGGTGGCATCGTTGTGGTTCATTGCATTCATTCGTATTTACTGGGGCGCCTGGTTGCGCTGGTACTGGTTGACGGCCTTGTTATGCTCGGTGAGGTTCACCGAGAAATGGCTCGTGCCGTCGCCGCGCGAGACGAAATACAGGGCTTCCGTCTTCGCGGGCGCCGTCGCGGCCGCGAGCGACTGGACGCCCGGCAGCGCGATCGGCGTCGGCGGCAGGCCGGCGCGCGTATAGGTATTGTACGGGGTGTCGGTCTCGAGGTCCTTCTTGCGGATCTTGCCGTCGTAGCGGTCGCCCATGCCGTAGATGACGGTGGGGTCGGTCTGGAGCAGCATGCCGGCCTTGAGGCGGTTCACGAAGACGCCGGCGATCATAGCCCGTTCGCTCTTCTTGCCGGTTTCCTTTTCCACGAGCGAGGCCATGATCAGGGCCTGGTACGGGTCGGTGTACGGCAGGCCCGGGTCGCGCTTCTCCCAGGCGGCCTTCAGGCGCTTCATCATCATGTCGTGCGCCTGCCGGTAGATCGACAGGTCGCTCGCATTCTTGGCGAACAGATACGTGTCGGGGAAGAACAGGCCTTCCGGCGCCTTGTAGTCGGGCGCCACCTTCGCCAGCAATTCCTGGTCGGACAGCTTCGCCGTGTCGTGCTTCAGGTTCGGCGCCGCGTCGACGGCCTGGCGCATCTGGCGGAACGTCCACCCTTCGATGATCGTCAGCGATTCCTGCGCGAACTCGCCGCGCACGAGCTGGGTGAGGAGGCGGCGCGGGGTCGTATCCGGTTTGAGCTCGTAGCTCCCTGCCTTGATCCGGCTGGCCTTGCCCGTGGTGCGCACCAGCACCCCGAACAGGAAGGCGTTGACGGGCACGCCCGCCGTCGCCATCTGCTGCGCCGCGCCGGCCACGCCGCTGCCCTGCGCGATCGCGAACGGGATGACGGGGGCGCCGTCCGGTGTGATCGGCTGCCTGCTCCACCACTGGAAGCCGGCGCCGGCTGCCGCGAGCCCGATCACGCCCGCGACGATGAGTTTTCTGATCAGTGCCATGCTGGTTTCGGTTTTTCGCCGTCGTCGGCGCGTTTTTGAAGGCGAACTTATAATGAGGCCGTAATCATAAAGCCGATACTCCTAAACCGGAAATAATTCGTGTCATGAACCATTGGATCGACCACCTCGCCACCCTGGGCGCCCGTTTCCACCCCGATAGCCCGACGCAAGTCGAGGACTTCGGCCACGTGCCCGGCACCGCCGCCCTCGAACAAGGGTTCGTCGCCGCCGTCACCGACCTGGGCCTGATCGCCGTCGCCGGCGAGGACGCCGCCGGCTTCCTGCACAACCAGCTCACCAACGACGTCGAACATCTCGGCATGGCGGAGGCTCGCCTGGCCGGCTATTGCACGCCGAAGGGCCGCCTGCAGGCCACGTTCCTGATGTGGCGCGACGCCGACGCCGTCTACCTGCAACTGCCGCGCGCCATCCAGCCGCCGCTGCAGAAGCGCCTGGCCATGTTCGTGCTGCGGTCGAAAGCGAAGCTGCGCGACGCCACCGACGAAGCGCGCAACGCGGCCGTCCTCGGCCTGGGCGGCGCGGCGGCGGCCGACGCCCTGCGTACCCAGGTCGGCGCCCTGCCCGAGGCACCGTATGCGAAGATCGACGGCGCGTTCGGCACCGTGATCCGCCTCGCCGACGCCTTCGGCCACCCCCGCTACCTGTGGCTGACGGCGGCCGACGACGGCGTCAAGGCCTTGTCCGCGCTGCGCGCGACGCTCGCGCTGGGCGGCAACGCCGCCTGGCAGCTGGCGGCCGTCCATGCCGGCGTGCCGCAGATCGGCCAGGCGACGCAGGAGCAGTTCGTCCCGCAGATGATCAACTACGAGCTGCTCGGCGGCGTCAATTTCAAGAAGGGCTGCTATCCGGGCCAGGAAATCGTCGCCCGCAGCCAGTACCTCGGCAAGCTGAAACGCCGCATGACGCTGGCCACGCTCGCCGACGCGGCCGCGCGGCCCGGCGACGAGGTCTATTCGGTCGCCGATCCGGACCAGCCGTCCGGCATGATCGTCAACGTGGCGCCCAACGGCGCCGGCGGCGCCGACGCGCTCGTCGAGATCAAGCTGGCCGCGCTGGACGGCGACGTGCGCCACGGTTCGGCCGGCGGCACGAAGCTGGATTTCCTGCCGCTGCCGTATCCGCTCGACGCGCTGGACGCCTGAGCCGCATGATCGACCTCTACGTCTATTACAAGGTGCGCGCGGACGACGCCCCGGCGCTGGCGCCGCGCGTGCGCGCGTTGCAGGCGCGCGTGGGCGGGCAGGCGCAGTTGAAACGCCGGCCCGACGTGCGCGACGGCCTGCAGACCTGGATGGAAGTCTATCCGGGCGTGGACGACGGTTTTCCCGCGCGGCTCGACGCCGCCGCGCAGGGTGCCGGCTTCGAGGGCCTGATCGACGGCCCCCGCCGCGCCGAAATCTTTACGGATCTCCCACCATGTGCCTGATCGTTTTTGCCTGGCGCGTGATCCCGGGCCTGCCGCTGGTCGCCTGCGCGAACCGCGACGAATACTATGATCGTCCCGCCACCCCGGCCGGCCCGTGGCCGGACGCGCCCAACATCGTCGCCGGCCGCGACCTGCGCGGCGGCGGCAGCTGGATGGGCGTGACGAAGACCGGTCCGCACGGTCCGAAATTCGCGGCGCTCACGAACATCCGCGCGCCCAGCGACTGGCGCACGGACGCGCCGACGCGCGGCGCCCTCGTCGCCGATTTCCTCAAGGACGACCTCGACGTACCGGCCTACCTGGAACGCATCGCGCCCGACGCGGACGCGTACAACGGCTTCAACCTGATCCTGGGCGACGCCGCCGGCATGTACTGGTTCTCGAACCGCGCCGGCGCCGACCCGCGCAACGGCAAGCCGCTGGAACCGGGCATCTACGGCGTGTCGAACGGCCTCCTGGACGCGCCCTGGCCCAAGGTCCTGCGCACCAAGGCCACGTTCGCGAGCCTGCTGCTGCAGGGCGCTCCGGAAGAAGCCTATTTCGAAATGCTGGCCGACACGACCCGCGCACCGGACATGCGCCTGCCCGACACGGGCGTGCCCATCGACCTGGAACGGCAGCTGTCCGCCGTCTGCATCGAGATCCCCGGCTACGGCACGCGCACGTCCACCGTCGTCAAGCTGTACGCCGACGCCGGGCCGGAGCTGCATGAACGCGTCCTCAAACCCGGCGACCAGGCCGCGGCGTGATCGGCACGTCGTCGCAGCGCAGGCCGGGACCGGATTTTGCGCGCGCGGCCTGCCCGACTTGGGTTCCGCCGTCGCGGGAACGACGTAAAATTCGTGCTGCCGGCCTTTCGTCAGTCGGATAGGCCCTACCGCATGCATGCCATCCGCGCCGCCGTCGCCGCCCTGCTGCTCGCGGGCGCGGCGCATGCCCAGACCGTCCCCGCCGGCGACTTCCACCAGCACGTGTTCAGCGCCGCCGACATTGCTTTAACCGGCCCGGCGTCCGGCCTCGTCACGCTGGACGCCGGCCAGCTGATCGCATTGCTCGACGCGGCCGGCATCCGCAAGGCCGTGCTGCTGTCCGTCGCCTATATGTACGGGAGCCCGGCGCGCACGGTCGACGACGAATACGCGCAGGTGCGGCTCGAAAACGACTGGACGGCCGCGCAGGCCGCGCGCTATCCCGGACGGCTGATCGCGTTCTGCAGCTTCAATCCGCTCAAGGACTATGCGCTCGCGGAACTCGAACGGTGCGCGAACAAGCCCGGCCTGGACCACGGGATCAAGCTGCACATCGGGAATTCGGACGTCCAGCTGGACGACCCGGCCCACGTCGCGCGCCTGCGCCAGGTGTTCGCGGCCGCGAACGCGCACGGCATGGCGATCGTCATCCATCTACGTGCCAACATCGGCAAGCGACGGCCGTACGGCGCGGCGCAGGCGCGCATCTTCCTCGACCAGGTCATGCCGGCCGCGCCGGACGTGCCGGTGCAGGTGGCGCATTTCGCCGGCTCGGGCCCCGGCTACGACGACCCGGCCGCGCAGGCGGCGATGGGCGTCCTGGCCGCCGCCGTCGAGAACCACGATCCGCACGCGTACAACCTGTGGTTCGACGTGGCGTCCATCGTCGACAGCG
Source organism: Massilia luteola (assembly GCF_034420155.1). Classification (NCBI taxonomy): domain Bacteria; kingdom Pseudomonadati; phylum Pseudomonadota; class Betaproteobacteria; order Burkholderiales; family Oxalobacteraceae; genus Massilia; species Massilia luteola. The sequence continues at coordinate 110,927 of NZ_JAXOFN010000002.1, read as the reverse complement.
ACATCGATCCCGCTACGGCAGCCCTGCTGGTGAAATACATCCGCCAGGTCGGCGTCGGCCACGTGCTGTACGGGACGGATTCCGCCCAGGGCGCCAACCTGCGCCCGCGCGAGTCGTGGGCCGCGTTCCGCAAGCTCCCGCTGTCCCCGGCGGAATTCGCGCACATCGCGGCGAACGTGCCGCCCTACTTTCCGGATCCCTGAACGGCCGCCCTGAGCGTGGCGGTGAACTGCGGCGTCGCCGCGTAGGCGTCGGCCGGCAGCTTGCCGTGCACGATGGCGTCCATGCGGTCGGCGACAGCCTGCAGCGCCTGCGGATGGGTGTGGATGTAGAAATCGCCGCGCCGGACGCCGTCGAACGTGATGCGGGCGACGTCCGCCGCAGTCAACCTGCCCGACGCGACGGCCTGTTCGAGCAATGACTGGGCCGCCTGCTGGCTGGGCGTCGGCGCCGCATCGTGGCGGACCTCGGCCGGACGGTGCGCATCCGCGTGGGCAATCCCCGTCGGGACAAAATACGGGCACACGACGGACGCCTTGACCCGCGCATCGACGAGGCGCAGGTCGTGGTACAGGCTCTCCGACAACGCCACGACGGCATGCTTGGACGCGTTGTAGACGCCCATCGCCGGCGGCGCCAGCAGCCCGGCCATCGACGCCGTGTTCACGATATGGCCTTCGTAGCCGGGATCGCGCCGCGCCGCCTCGAGCATCAGCGGCGTGAACACGCGCACGCCGTGGATCACGCCCCACAGGTTCACGCCCAGCACCCATTCCCAATCGGCGTCGCTGGCTTCCCAGATCAGCCCCGCGGCACCCACGCCGGCATTGTTGAACAGCAGGTGCACGCCGTGGAAGCGGATCATCGCGGCGTCCGCGAGTTCTTCCACGTGGGCCGCCTTGCGCACGTCGCAGACCATGGCCAGCACGTCGCCGCCGGCCGCCTGCAATGCGCTGCTGACCTGTCCGAGCGCCTGCGCGTCGATGTCGGCCAGGACCAGCTTCATGCCGAGCCTGGCCGCCTCGCCGGCGAGCTCGCGGCCGATACCGCTGCCCGCTCCGGTGATGACGGCCACCCGTCCCGCAAAATCGTCCATGGCGTCCTCCTGTGGACTGCGTCCAGTTCAGACGGCGGACACCCCGCCGTCCACGGCCAGCACCTGGCCGGTGATGTGTTTGCCGGCGTCCGACGCGAACAGCGCGACGGCGCCTTTCAGGTCGTCGTCGTCGCCGAGGCGGCCCAGCGGCGCATCCTTGGCGAGACGATCCGCGCCGACGGCGTCGAGCAGGCCCTGCGTCATCTTCGACGGGAAGAAACCCGGCGCGATGGCGTTGACGGTGATGCCGTAGCGGCCCCACTCGCCCGCGAGCGTGCGCGTGAGGTTGATCACGGCCGCTTTCGACGTGTTGTAGGCAACGGTCTGCATCGTGCCGGGCGGATTGCCGGCCAGTCCGGCGATCGACGCGACGTTGACGATGCGGCCCGCGCGCGCGGGAATCATCGCCCGCTTGCCGACGGCCTGCGCCAGCAGGAAGACGCTGCGCACGTTCAGGTTCATCACCTTGTCCCAGGCGTCGAGCGGATAGTCCTCGGCCGGCGCGCCCCAGGTCGCGCCCGCATTGTTGACGAGGACGTCGATGCGGCCCAGCCGGGCCAGCGCAGCGTCGACGAACGGCGCGACGGCCGTCTCGTCGGCCAGGTCGACGGCCACCCCCACGGCCTCGACGCCGCGCGCGGCCAGATGGGCCACGGCCGCATCGAGCTCGCCGCGCTTGCGCGCCGCGATGAGCACGCGCGCCCCCTGCTCGCCGAGGGCCTCGGCCATCTGCAGGCCGAGGCCGCGCGAGCCGCCCGTGACGATGGCCGTGCGGCCCCGCAGCGAGAACAATTCCTGTACCGTGCGCATGGCGGCCTCCCCGTCCGTCAGACTTCGTAGTCCATGCACTGGCGCGCCTCGCGGATCGCGCCGATGAACGGTATGACTGCCTGGTGCAGCGGATGTTTCACGTATGCCTCGAGCGCGGCCTTGTCTTCGAATTCGGAATACAGCACGACGTCGTAGGTGGCTTCCAGGCCGGGCTGGGCGACGACGACCTCGAACTTGTGCTGGCCCGGCACGACGTTGGCGCACGCGTCCAGGCGGCGCTTCATCTCGATGGCGTTGGCGGCGCGGTCGGCGCCTTCGGCGTGTTCTTTCAGTTTCCACATGACGATGTGCTTGAGCATGGATTTCCTTCGCTGGTGTTTGGTGGGTGTGCTCCGGCTATTATAAGAGCGATAAGGCGCGCGCGTGCCTCCCGCCCTGGTGGCGGGTTTTGGGTTTGGTGGTGGCAAGCCGAGTGTCGGTTAGTTGCAAAATTTACTTAGCTGACCCGACAGTAGCACGCGCTCGCCGCAGCGCACCCTTGACCATCCGAGTCGGTTAGTTGCAGTATGATGGCAACGTCCATCCCGCCACCGCCATGAGCCAGCCACCTTCCCACGCCGACTGGGACGCCCGCCCGTTCGATGCCTTCGCCGCCTTCGTGGTCACCCCGGAGTTCGTGCTGACGTCCAGCCGCCAGAGCGACCCCGTGCCCCTGCCGATCTCGGCCGAATCCGCGACGATCTATAAATTCATGTTCGGCAAGTTCGCCACGTGGATGCTCGAGCGCGGCCTGACGATGTCGACCGTGAACGCGGCGGACCTGCGCCGCTTCGTCGAGCTGTCGAAAGACGGCCAGCGCGACCTCAACAGCAAGATCGCCTACCGCTACCTGCGCCTGCTGGAGCGCTGCTTCGAGTACCTGGGCCGCGCGCCGAACCCCGCCCGCCAGGCCATCGTCGCGACCGACCGCGCCCACCTGGCCGAGGATGCCCCGATGGCGGCCCTGAGCGCCGACGACCTGCAACGCTTCCTGGTCGCCCTGCCCGCCGGGCGCGGCGACGACACGGCGGGGCACGCCGGCTGGAAACGCCGGCGCGACCGCGCGATGCAGATCGTGATGGCGCTCGCCGGGCTGCGCGTGGCGGAAGCCATCGGCCTGCTCGTGGACGAAGTCGGCCGCCAGCCCGACATCGACGGCGGCCTCGCATTGAACATCACGCCCGAAGCCAAGCACCGCACGAGCTACGAACATACGACGACCCTGCCGCGCGCCGGCGTCGCCGAGCTGACGGCGTGGCTGAAGGAACGCGCGGAACTCGCGATCCCCGGCGACCTCGTGTTCCCCGCGAACCTGGAAGGCGAACCGCTGCACAAGGCAACCGTGTACCGGCAGACGCGCGCGACCTTCGAACGGGCCGGCATCGCCGTCGCGCGCGCGGGCGGGCGCACGCTGCGCAACAGCTTCGCGGTCCAGCAGCTGGAACAGGGCGTGCCGCGCGGCGAGCTGACGACGGTCCTGGGCCTGGCGCTGGAGCGCTCGACCGACGCGTACCGCTACGCGCGGCTGCACGAGACGCCGAACGACGGCGCGGCGCAAGACGGATCGGCGGACGACGCGGACGACGCGGACGAACCGGACGCTCCCCACGCGCCTGCGCCGTAAGCACCACGTAAGTTTGCAGCAAGCATCGCGTAAGTTTCCCGGCGCACAGTCGACCGGCGGCCCGTGCCATCGGGCCGCGCATCAGAATAATCACGACAGGAGACCTCAATGGCAATCACACCCGGCATGGCTGCGGGCGGCAAACCCACGCCGTCGGGCGTCGGGCTGACCAAGGAAGAGCGCAAGATCGTCTTCGCGTCCTCGCTCGGCACCGTTTTCGAATGGTACGACTTTTACCTGTACGGCTCCCTCGCGACCGTGATCGCCAAGCAGTTCTTCATCGGCGATCCGGCCACGTCGTTCATCTTCGCGCTGCTCGCCTTCGCGGCCGGGTTCATCGTGCGGCCGTTCGGCGCGCTCGTGTTCGGACGCCTGGGCGACATGATCGGCCGCAAGCACACCTTCCTCATCACGATCCTGATCATGGGCGGCTCGACGTTCATCGTCGGCCTGCTGCCGGGCTACGCGGCGATCGGCATCGTCGCGCCGATCGTCCTCGTCACCCTGCGCATCCTGCAAGGCCTCGCGCTCGGCGGCGAGTACGGCGGGGCCGCCACCTATGTCGCCGAATACGCGCCCCAGGGCCGCCGCGGCTACTTCACGTCGTGGATCCAGACGACGGCCACGCTCGGGCTGTTCCTGTCGCTGCTCGTGATCACCGGCGTGCGCGCCGGCATGGACGCGGCCGCGTTCGACGCGTGGGGCTGGCGGATTCCGTTCCTCGTCTCCGTGCTGCTGCTGGCCGTCTCGGTCTGGATCCGCATGTCGATGAGCGAGTCGCCCGCGTTCGCGCGCATGAAGGCCCGGGGCCGGACATCGAAAGCGCCGCTCAGCGAAGCCTTCCTGACCTGGAAGAACGGCCGCATCGCGCTGGTCGCGCTGCTGGGCGTCGTGATGGGCCAGGCCGTCGTGTGGTACACCGGCCAGTTCTACGCCCTGTTCTTCCTGACCAAGACCCTGAAGATCGACGATGCGACGGCCAACGTCCTGATCGCCGTCGCGCTCGCGCTGGCGACGCCGTTCTTCATCGTCTTCGGCGCCCTGTCGGACCGCATCGGCCGCAAGACGATCATCCTGGCCGGCTGCCTGGTCGCCGCGCTGACCTACTTCCCCATCTTCAAGGGCCTCACGCACTACGGCAACCCGGCACTGGAGGCGGCGCTGAACAATTCGCCCGTCGTCGTCGTGGCCGACCCGGCAGCCTGCCACTTCCAGTTCAACGCCACGGGCACGAAGAAATTCCCCTCGTCGTGCGACATCGCCACCGCCCAGCTGACGGGCGCTTCCGTCAGCTACACGCGCCAGGACGCGCCGACCGGCACCATCGCCAGCGTCAAGGTCGGCGACCGGGTCTACCCGTCCTTCGACGCGACGATGACCGCGGACGGCCTGAACTTCGACCAGGCCAGCAAGGACCGCGAGACCGTGCTCAAAAAGAGCCTGGGCGCCGCCCTCAAGGCCGCCGGCTATCCGGCCAAGGCCGACCCGGTCCAGTTGAACAAGCCCATGCTGGTACTGCTGCTGTTCGTGCTCGTGCTGTATGTGACGATGGTGTACGGCCCCATCGCCGCGATGCTCGTCGAGATGTTCCCGACCCGCATCCGCTACACGTCGATGTCGCTGCCCTACCATATTGGCAACGGCTGGTTCGGCGGGCTGCTGCCGACGACCGCGTTCGCGCTCGTCGCGGCCAACGGCAACATCTATTACGGCTTGTGGTATCCCAGCGTGATCGCGCTCGCGACCGTCGTCATCGGCATGCTGTTCGTGCGCGAGACGAAGGACAACGACATCTACGCCGCGGACTGAGCCTGGCCGGCCGCCGCGAGCGCCGGTATGGCCAGCCGGCGGAACAGCTGGTCGATCTCGTCGACGGCCATCGGTGCGCGCGCCTCCAGCCACCACGACAGCAAGCCGACGAACGCACCCGCAAAGAACTGCGTCAGCGCGTCCAGCTCGCGCGCCGGGCGGCCGCCGTGCAGCCGTTTCAGCTCGGCCTTCGAACAGTCCACGAGCAAGCGCTGCAGGTGCTGGCGCACCGCGGCCCCACCCCGTTCTTTCGCCATGGCGTAATAGACGGGACGGTACGGCGCCACGTGCGCGAAGATGTGGTGGCTGAAGGCGAACAGCCGCCCTTCCGGATCCCGCGCGTGCGCCGCGTCGCGCTGCAACTGCTTCAGCTCCTCGCGCAGCACGTCGAAGCCGCACAGCAGCAGCTCATCCTTGTTGCTGAAATGGGCGTAGAACGTGGCGCGGCCCACGTTGGCGCGGTCGATGATGTCCTGCACCGACAACGCGTCATAGCCTTGTTCCCTGATCAGCGCGAACAGGCTGGCGCGCAGGAGGTCGCGGGTGCGCTGGACGCGCCGGGCGGACGGATCGTCGCCTGCCGGTACGGGGAGCATGCGGACGACCACCTGTCCGTCGACGAGCTGATCGCGCTGGCGGCCGCGGCGCAACCGGCCCGTGCGCCGGCGTGACACGGATTCGCTTGGCGCGCGACCGAGATAGCGCTACCATCCTGAACGACAATCACGATGGAGACTCTCATGCCCACGCTGCCGCGCCTTGCCGCCGCCGTCACGTTCGCCCTCGCCGCACAGGCCGTCCTGGCCGCCGATCCGCCGCCCAACCCGCCGCCCGCGACGTCGCAGTTCAAGGACATCGATGCGCACGAGCAGGTACGCCTGATGGGCCGCGGCGTGAACATCATCGGCTACGACCCGTTCTGGCGCGACGGCGCCGAGGGCAACTACAAGGACGAGCACTTCGCGAAGATCAAGGCGGCCGGCTTCTCGACGGTGCGCGCGGTGCTGTTCGCGTTCCGCGCCCTCGATGCGCGGAACCGGCTCGATCCGAAATGGTTGAACCGCGTGGACTGGGTCGTCGCCACGGCGAGGAAGCACGGCCTCAACGTCATCATCGACGAACACGATTTCGAGGACTGTTCGAAGGACGCCGCCGCCTGCCTGCCCAGGCTGAAAGCCGTGTGGGGACAGCTGGCGGCACGCTACCGCAACGAGCCGAACACCGTCGTCTTCGAGCTGCTGAACGAACCGCACGGCCAGTTCGACGCGGCAACGTGGAACGCCAGCTTCCCGCAGGTGCTGGCCGTGATGCGCGAGACGAACCCCACGCGCAACGTCATCATCGGCGGCGTGCGCTGGAACAGCCGCGACACGCTCAAGGACCTGCAACTGCCGGCCGCCGACAAGCACATCATCGCGACCTTCCACTACTATGATCCGTTCCCGTTCACGCACCAGGGCGCGTCGTGGGCCGATGAACCGATCCGGTCGACCACGGGCATCCGCTTCGGCAAGCCGGCCGAACTGGCGCGGATCGACGCCGACTTCGCGGCCGTGAAGGCGTGGAGCGACGCGAGCGGCCGTCCCGTCTTCCTCGGCGAATTCGGCGCCTACGACAAGGGCGCCATGGACGACCGCGTGCTGTGGACGGCGACCGTCGCGCGCACGGCGGAAAAATACGGTTTCGCGTGGGCGTACTGGCAGTTTTCCAGCGACTTCGTGCTGTACGACTTCAAGCGCAACGACTTCGTGCGGCCGATCCTGAAGGCGCTGGTGCCGGAAACGCGCTAGGCCCGGGTCCGCGGGCGGCCTCAGAAGCGCTTCGTGCAATCCCTGCGCTCGCGCTTCCTGCCGCCAGCGTGCGTCGTCTCGCTATGCTCGAAACAGGAGAACGTGCCGGTCTTCTTGTCGTACATAGGCCGCACGCTGTAGTCGTTCGTCTTGACGAGCTTGCCCTTGCGCCAGCAATAGCGCTCACCGCCGACGTCGTCCGCGCCGCCTTTCCAGTCACCCGTCAGGCAGTTCGGATCGCGGCTGTCGACGTTGATGTCGCCGATGGCGGACAGCGCCTCGCTGAACACGAAACGCCCGCTCGCGCGGTCGTACAGATAAATCGTGCTGGTCCGGTTGCCGATGGGCGCCACCTCGGTCGTCACGACGAGGTCCGGACAGCCGTCGTTGTTCAGGTCCTGCGCGAACAACCCGTCGTCGTTGCCGTAGTAATTCTGGACGCCGTCCAGGACCTGCACCGTGCGGCCGGTGCGCGTGTCGACGACGTGGACGCTGCCGGATGCCGGTGCGCCGGCATCCGCCGGGCGCCACGCGAAGCCGGCGTGCGCGTCGCACGCGGGGCCGGCCGCCAACGCGGCCAGCGGCACGAGGCCGGCAAGGCCGGCGAGCACGCGCTTCACCATGTACCGCGGCGCCTTCATTTCGCCCCCCCGGCCGGCGACCCGGCGACCGCGGTGCCGCCCCACGTCCGCATGCGGTTCGCGGCCCACGCCGTGAGGATCGCGCCGACCAGCAGCACGAGCCGCGTGTCGATGAGCGTCAGCACCGCACCGGCCGCCGCCATCAGGATGTTCGCAAGGCAGAACGTGGTCGACAGCAGCCCCATGACGGCGCCCTGTCCGTGGCCGCCGCCGAAACGGTCCGCGGCCCACGCCTGCACGACTGCGTTGTAGAACGCATGCGGCAGGCCGAAGGCCATGATGCCGACGAGACCCACCCACAGGTGCCCGACGCCCAGCGACCCGATGGCCAGCGCGACGCACGCCGCGAGCCAGGCGGCGCGGCGCATCGGTTCGGTGCGGCTGGCGCGGCCCGCGAACAGCGCGGAACACGTCATGAGGCCGCACATGCCGACATTCACGAGGGCGATCGCGCGGGTGTCGTAATGCCCGATCTCGACGAGCCACAGCGGATAGAATTCATAGAACGCGGTGACGCCGCACGTGTATGCGAGCTGCACGCCGAACAGCGCGCGCAGGCCGTCGTGGCGCAGCAGGTTGAACGCGTGCCGTTCGCGCGCGACGCGCCACCACGACGGCCCGTCCGTGCGCGGCGTGCGCTCCAGCGCCACGCCGACGAGGATCGCGCCCAGCAGCAGCGCGCCGGCCGCGATGTAGAACGGCACGGTGATGCCCCACGCGATCGTGAACCCGGCCAGCAACGGCCCGAACAACCAGCCCAAGTGCAGCGCGCCGTTCAGCCACGACAGCGCGTGGTTGCGCAGCGGGCCTTGCAGGCGGTCGGCCAGCATCGCGCGCACGATCGCGCTGTGGCCTTCCAGCAGGCCCGTGCCGAAACGGGCGGCGAGGAACAGCGGATACGAGCGGCTCGCCAGCGCCCATGCCGTGAGCACGTGGCCGACGGCGGCGCCGGCGGCCGTGACGAGCAGCAGCGGACGGCGGCCATAGCGGTCGGACAGCGACCCGAGCACCGCGGTGCCCAGCAACAGGCCGACCGGGTTGACCATCAGCGCCAGCGCGAACAGCAGTTTCGGCGGCAGCCCGAGGAAGTGCGTCAGGCTGTCCTGCGCACCGTTCACGAACAGCGGCGGGAGGATCGGGTAAGGCAGCGACGCGCCCGTCGTGGACAGGAGTCCGAGCAGGCAGGCGGTCGCGATCAGGAGGGCGTTCTTCATGTCGGCTCGATCGTCGCGTTGACGGCTAGCCTAGCACGCGCCGCACCCTCCTTGCAGCAGGGGCATTCGTCAGCCGTTGAAGGCCTTGCCTTCGCCCGCCAGGCGCACGAGCAGCGGCGCCGGCGTCCACGCTTCGCCGTGGTAGCCGCGCGCATAGGTCTCGACCGCGGCCAGCACCTCGGGCAGGCCGACGGTGTCGGCGTAGAACATCGGGCCGCCGCGGAACAGCGGGAAGCCGTAGCCGGACAGGTAGACCATATCGATGTCCGACGCGCGCAGCGCGATGCCCTCTTCCAGGATCTTCGCGCCCTCGTTGACGAGCGCGTAGACGAGGCGCCCGACGATCTCCTCGTCCGGAATCGCGCGGCGCGCGACGCCCAGCGCCTGCGAGTGCGCGACGATCATGTCGTCGACCCACTTCGACGGCTGCGGCGTGCGGTCGCCCGCCTGGTAGTCGTACCAGCCGGCGCCCGTCTTCTGGCCAAAGCGGCCCTGTTCGCACAGGAGGTCCGCCGTCCGCGAGTACTTCACCTCCGGCATCTCGACGGCGCGGCGCTTGCGGATGTACCAGCCGATGTCGTTGCCGGCCAGGTCGCCCATGCGGAACGGCCCCATGGCGAACCCGAACTGCTCGATGGCCGCATCGACCTGCTGCGGCAGCGCGCCCTCGTCCAGCAGGAAGCCGGCCTGGCGGATGTACTGCTCGACCATGCGGTTGCCGATGAAACCGTCGCATACGCCGGACACCACGCCCGTCTTCCTGATCTTCTTCGACAGCGCCAGCGCCGTCGCCAGCACGTCCTTGCCCGTCGCCGCGCCGCGCACGATTTCCAGGAGCTTCATCACGTTGGCGGGGCTGAAGAAATGCAGGCCGATGACGTCCTGCGGGCGCGCCGTGAACGACGCGATGCGGTTCAGGTCCAGCGTCGACGTGTTCGACGCGAGGATCGCGCCCGGCTTCATCACCGCGTCGAGCTGGCGGAACACGGTCTCCTTCACGCCCATGTCTTCGAACACGGCTTCGATGACGATGTCGGCCTGGGCGATGTCCGCGTAGTCGAGCGTACCGCGGACCAGGCCGATGCGCTCCTCGGCCTTCTCGGGCGCCAGCTTGCCCTTCCTGACGGTGTTTTCGTAATTCTTGCGGATGGTGGCCAGGCCCTTGTCCAGCGCATCCTGCTTCGTCTCCAGGATCGTGACGGGGATGCCGGCGTTCGCGAAATTCATCGCGATGCCGCCGCCCATCGTGCCGGCGCCGACGACGGCCGCGCTGCGGATGTCACGCACCGGCGTGTCGGCCGGAACGTCCGGCACCTTGCCGGCGGCGCGCTCGGCGAAGAACGCGTGGCGCAGCGCCTTCGATGCGGTCGTCTGGGTCAGGTGGATGAAACGCTCGCGCTCGAATTTCAGGCCGTCCTCGAACGGCTTTTCGACCGACGCGGCGACCGTCTCCACGCATTCGACGGGCGCCGGGAACGGCCCCGCCTCGACCTTCACGCGCGCCCGCGCGGCGGCGAGGAACGCGGCCGCGTCGGGATGCTCGACCCGGCGCTCGCGCACCTTGGGCAGCGGCCGCACGTCCGCCACGCGGCGGGCAAAGGCGACGGCGCCGGCCACGAGGTCCGAGCCGGCCGGCAGCAGTTCGTCGAACAGCGGCGTGCCGGCCAGTTTTTCGGACAGTACCGGCGTCCCCGTCACGATCATGTTCAGCGCGGTTTCCAGGCCCAGCACGCGCGGCAGCCGCTGCGTGCCGCCCGCGCCGGGCAGGAGGCCCAGCTTGACTTCCGGCAGCGCGATCTGGGCGCCCGGCAGCGCCACGCGGTAATTGGCGCCGAGCGCCAGCTCCAGGCCGCCGCCCATGCACACGGTGTGGACGGCGGCGACGGTCGGCTTGTCCGAATCCTCGACCGTGCGGATCAGGGTGTGCAGCGTGGGTTCCGTGAGCGCCTTGGGCGAATTGAATTCGCGGATGTCGGCGCCGCCGGAGAACGCCTTGCCCGCGCCCGTGATGACGATGGCCCTGACGGCCGGGTCCCCCGCCGCGCGCCGCAGGCCTTCCACCGCGGCGGTGCGCGTCGCCAGGCCGAGGCCATTGACGGGCGGGTTGTTCAGCGTGATGACGGCGACGTCGTCGATGACCTGGTAGTCGGCGCTCATGGGTCTCCTTGTGTATGTGTGATGAGAGGTGGCGACAATATAACCCGCAAAAGAACGGTCGTGTTATTTCGTGGGGCGGGCACCCCGTGCCCACGCGTGCGCCGGCCGTCAACCGCCTCCGGGCAGCCGATACGCCGCGAACTGTTCGCGCAAGCGGTTCTTCTGGATCTTGCCGGTCGCCCCGGTCGGCAGCGCGTCCACGAACACGACGTCGTCCGGCATCCAGAATTTCGCGATCCTGCCTTCGAAGAAGCGCAGCATCTCCTCGCGCGTGAGGCTCGCCCCGGGCCGCCGCACGACCACGAGCACGGGCCGCTCGTCCCACTTCGGATGATGCACGCCGATGCACGCCGCCTGCAGCACGGCCGGATGCCCCATCGCGATGTTCTCGATGTCGATCGACCCGATCCACTCGCCGCCCGACTTGATGACGTCCTTGCTGCGGTCCGTGATCTGCATGAAGCCGTCCGCGTCGATCGTCGCCACGTCGCCGGTCGGGAACCAGCCGTCCCGCAGCACGTCGCCGCCCTCGTCGCGAAAGTAGCGCGAGACGATCCACGGCCCCTTCACGAGCAGGTGCCCGGACGTGCGGCCGTCCCACGGCAGTTCGCGGCCGCCGTCGTCGACGATCTTCATGTCCACGCCGAAGATAGCATGGCCCTGTTTCCGCAGGATGGCGCGCTGGCTCTCCACGGGCAGGTCGCGGTGCTTCGCCAGCAGGCCGCCGGTCGTGCCGAGCGGCGACATTTCCGTCATGCCCCAGGCGTGGATGACCTTGACCCCGAGGCGGTCGATCAACGTGTCCATCAGCGCCGGCGGGCACGCGGCGCCGCCGATCACGGTGCGCCGGAACGTCGAGAACGCGAGCCCGTTCTGCAGCGCGTAATTGACCAGCCCGAGCCAGACGGTCGGCACGCCGGCGGAAAACGTCACGCCCTCCGTCTCGAACAACTCGTACAGCGACTTGCCGTCGAGCGCCGCGCCCGGCAACACGAGCTTCGCGCCCGCCAGCAGCACGGAATACGGCAAGCCCCACGCATTCACGTGGAACATCGGCACGACGGGCAGCACGACGTCGGCCGCGCCCACGTTCAGCGCATTCGGCATGGCCGACGCGTACGCGTGCAGCACGGTCGAGCGATGCGAGTACAGCGCGCCTTTCGGATTGCCCGTCGTGCCGGACGTGTAGCACAGCGACGCGGCCGCGTGTTCGTCGAACTCGGGCCAGGTGTAGTCGGCGGGCGCGGCGTCGAGCAGGTCTTCGTAGCACAGCAGGTTGGCGATGCTGTCGCCGGCCGGCATGTGGTCCCGGTCGCTCATCAGCACGAACGCCTTCACCGTCGGGCAGCGCGGCGCGATCGCCTCGACCAGCGGCAGGAAGGTCAGGTCGAAGAACAGCAACCGGTCTTCGGCGTGGTTGACGATGTAGGCGATCTGGTCCGGATGCAGGCGCGGATTGATCGTGTGCAGCACGGCGCCCGAGCCGGATACCGCGTAATACAGTTCCATGTGCCGGTAGCCGTTCCAGGCGAGCGTGCCGACCCGCTCGCCCGGCGCGACGTGCTGCGCCCGCAGCACGTCGGCGAGCCGGCGCGCCCGCGCCTCGCAGTCGCGTACCGTGTAGCGGTGCACGTCGCCCTCGACGCGGCGCGAGACGATCTCGCTGCCGCCGTAATGCCGCGCGGCGAACCGGATGATGCTCGAAATCAGGAGTGGCTGGTCCATCATCGCGCCCATGAGCGGCGGCTGCGGGTTCGTCATCGGTCTCTCGAGGATGTTGTCGGAATATCCAGTTTCGAACGATCGTGCGGACAGCGTCAACGGAAATCGATGCTGCATCGCAGCATCGCCGTTGACCCAACATTACAAAAGGGTTACGGGATGTAACGTGCATAGGTCGTGCACAGGTGGAGCCATAGAATTCGCGCGTGTGCGGTAAAATCCGCCCACCCGCCATCATTTAAACGAGGAAGCGATATCAGCACCCGCACCGCCGACGACCTGCCGTTCGACAATGCCTTTGCCGGGTTGCCGCCCGCGTTCTACACGCGCCTGATGCCGACGCCCCTGCCCGCGCCGTATATCGTCGCGGCCAGCACGCCGGCCGCGCGGCTCGTCGGACTCGACCCGGCCGACCTCGCACATGAGGATATCGTCGCCGTCTTCACGGGTAACGAGGTGCCGCGGCGCGCGCAGCCGCTGGCGGCCGTGTATTCCGGCCACCAGTTCGGCCATTGGGCGGGCCAGCTGGGCGACGGCCGCGCGATCTTGCTGGGCGACATCGCCGGGCCGGACGGCCGCATGGAACTCCAGCTCAAGGGCGCCGGCATGACGCCGTATTCGCGCATGGGCGACGGCCGTGCCGTGCTGCGCTCGTCGATCCGCGAATTCCTGTGCTCGGAGGCGATGGCCGCCCTCGGCATCCCGACGACCCGCGCGCTGATGGTGACGGGTTCGAACCAGGGCGTGATCCGCGAAACGATGGAGACGGCCGCCGTCGTCACCCGCATGGCGCCCAGCTTCGTGCGCTTCGGTTCCTTTGAGCACTGGCGCTACAACAACAAGCCGGAAGAACTGCGCATCCTCGCCGACTACGTCATCAAGACCTTTTACCCGGCACTGGCGGGCGCCCCGAATCCCTACGTCGCCCTGCTCGAGGAAGTCACGCGCCGCACGGCACGGATGATCGCGCACTGGCAGGCCGTCGGCTTCATGCATGGCGTGATGAACACCGACAATATGTCGATCCTCGGCATCACGCTGGATTACGGGCCGTTCGGCTTCATGGAAGCGTTCGACGCCGACCACATCTGCAACCACACGGACCAGGGCGGCCGCTATTCGTATGCGAACCAGGTCCCGGTCGGCCACTGGAACTGCTACGCGCTCGCCAACGCCCTGCTCCCGCTGATCGACGACCACGAAGCGGCGCAGGCCGCGCTGGACGTGTATGTCGACGCCTACGGCGAAAAGTTCGACGAACTTGTTCATGCCAAGCTCGGCCTCAAATCGACGCAAGAGAACGACCGCGTGCTGGCCGACGATATGTTCAAGCTCATGCAGGAGAACCGCGTCGACTTCACACTGTTCTTCCGCCGCCTGGGCGAACTGAAGGTGGACGTGTCCGACGCGCAGCGCGAAACATCGGATGCGCCGCTGCGCGACCTGTTCCTCGACCGCTCCGGCTTCGACGCCTGGGCCGCACGATACCGCGAGCGCCTGCGCCTTGAAGGCAGCGTCGATGCGGCGCGCCGGGTTGCGATGCACGCGGCGAACCCCAAGTATGTGCTGCGCAACTACCTCGCCCAGGTGGCGATCGAAAAGGCGCAGAATGGCGACTTCGACGAAGTGCGAAGGCTGCTGGCCGTGCTCGAGCATCCGTTCGACGAACAGCCCGAACACGACAGCTATGCGGCGCTGCCGCCGGACTGGGCATCCCACCTCGAAGTCAGCTGCTCTTCCTGATTCCATGACGACAGAACAATCATGACCGACAAAGTGACAAAAGTGATCAAGGCGGACGCCGAATGGCGCGCCGAGCTGGACCCGATGGAATACCAGGTGACGCGCCACGCGGCCACCGAACGCGCCTTCACGGGCAAGTACTGGGACCACCACGAGCACGGCATCTACCGCTGCGTGTGCTGCGGCACGCCGCTGTTCGAATCGGACGCCAAGTTCGAATCCGGCTGCGGCTGGCCCAGCTATTTCCGCGCCCTCGATCCGGACAACGTGATCGAAAAGACCGACCGCACCCACGGCATGGTGCGCACCGAAATCATCTGCGCCGTCTGCGACGCCCACCTGGGCCACGTGTTCCCGGACGGCCCGCCGCCGACCGGCCTGCGCTATTGCATCAACTCGGCCGCGCTCCGCTTCGAGCCGGCCTGAACGAGGATAGAGTCCGCTTATGAAATTCCTGTTCGACCTGTTCCCGGTCATCCTGTTCTTCATCGTCTTTAAGTTCGCGGACGGCCACCAGGACGCGGCGCATGCGCTCGCGGTCCAGTACATGGGAGGCCTGATTTCGGGCGGCAACGTCACGCCGGAGCAGGCGCCGATCATGCTGGCGTCCCTCGTGGGCATCGTCGCGACGATCCTGCAGATCCTGTACCTGCTGGCGCGCGGCCGCAAGGTGGACGGCATGCTGTGGCTGTCCCTCGGCGTCATCGTCGTGACGGGCGGCGCCACGATCTACTTCCACGACGAAAGCTTCATCAAGTGGAAGCCGACGATCTTGTACTGGGCCTTCGCGCTGGCGCTGTTCGTCGCCCAGGCCGGCTTCCGCAACAACCTGATGCGCAAGGTGATGGAAGCGCAGATCAGGCTGCCGGACGCCGTCTGGACCAAGGTGGGCTATGCGTGGATGACCTTCTTCGCCGCGATCGGCGTGCTGAACCTCGTCATGGCCTTCATCGTCTTCAAGGGCAATACGGGCGCGTGGGTGAACTTCAAGTTGTTCGGCATCACGGGCATTTTCTTCGCGTTCATCGTCGCCCAGGCGCTGATGCTGTCGAAGTACATCGAAGAGCACGAACAGCCGCAAGGCCAAGGCAAGGGAGACGCATGATGAGCGAGCGCGTGGAACGCATCCGCCAGTTGTTGGACGCCGCGTTGAGCCCGTCCGTACTGGAAGTCGGCGACGATTCGCACCTGCACGCGGGCCATGCCGGCGCGGCCTCCGGCGGGGGGCATTACCGAGTGAAAATCGTTTCCGAACGCTTCGAGGGAGTGAGGCTGGTCATGCGTCATCGACTGGTATATGATGCCGTGCAAGGTATGATGCACGCCGACATACATGCCCTGGCGATCACCGCCCTCGCACCGTCCGAACAGTCGTGACGGCGCGGCTTCAGGGAGTTTTAAGCGAGTTGTAAGTAAGCTGATTCAGAATCCGCTACGCATCACAATAATTATTAATCAAATCTTCGTCCAAGCAACCCCCTCACAGGAAACAAAATGACTTTTAAGCCAGCGCGGCTACTGTTAGCCCTGATCGCTATCGCCGCATCCTTCGCATACTCGCCTTCGTTCGCACAGAACCTCGCCGTGGTGAATGGCAAGGCGATCCCCTCTTCGCGCGCCGACGCCATCGTCAAGCAGGTCGTGGCGCAAGGCCAGGGCACCGACAGCCCGCAGCTGCGTGAGGCGATCAAGAAGGACCTGATCTCGCGCGAAGTGATGATGCAGGAAGCGATCAAGCAGGGCTACGAAAAGAATCCGGAAGTCAAGGCGGCATTGGAGAACGCCCGCCAGACCATCGTGATCAACGCCCTCGCGCGCGACTACATCACGAAGCATCCTGTGACGGACGCCGAAGTCAAGGCCGAGTACGACCGCTTCGCCAAGCAGACGGGCGACAAGGAATACCATGTGCGCCATATCCTGTTCGCGACGGAAGACGAAGCGAAGGCGGCCATCGCCAAGCTGAAAGGCGGCGCCAAGTTCGAGGACCTGGCCAAGCAGTCGAAGGACACCGGCACCGCCAACAACGGCGGCGACCTGGATTGGGCGAGCCCGTCCTCGTTCCCGCCGGAATTTGCCGCCGGCTTCACCAGTCTGCAGAAAGGCGCGATCACCGACACCCCGGTCAAGACCCAGGTGGGCTACCACGTGATCAAGCTGGACGACGTCCGCCCGGCCAAGCTGCCGGCGCTGGCCGAAGTCAAGCCGCAGATCTCCGAGGCGCTGACCCAGCAAAAGCTGGCCGCGTACCAGGAAGAAATGGTCAAAAAAGCAAAGGTGCAGTAACATTGCAGCGCCGGCGGCCCGCGCCGCCGGTTTTCGTCGCCCTGGCGACTTTTCGTGTTGACTACCGGACACCACCACCGGTTTTAGATAGGATCGAATAAATGATTGTGAAGCCAGCCCGCTTGTTGTTAGCCATGACCGCGATGGTAGCCCTGCCGTCGTTCGCGCAGAACGTTGCGACCGTCAATGGCAAGCCCATTCCCGCGGCCAAGGTTGACCAGGTGGTCAAACAGGTCGTCGCCCAAGGCAAGGCAACCGATTCCCCGCAACTGCGCGAGGCAATCAAGAAGGACCTGATCGGCCGCGAAGTCTTGATCCAGGAAGCCGACAAGCAAGGCGTCGGCACCCGTCCGGACGTCAAGAACGCAATCGACAACGCGCGCCAGAGCATCATCATCAATGCGATGCTGGCCGATTACATCAAGAAGAATCCGGTCAAGGATGCGGACATCAAGGCCGAGTACGACAAGTACAAGGCGCAAGTGGGCGACAAGGAATACCACGCCCGCCACATCCTCGTCGGCACGGAAGACGAAGCCAAGCAGATCATCGCCAAGCTGAAGGGCGGCGCCAAGTTCGAAGACCTGGCCAAGCAGTCGAAGGACCCGGGTTCGGCACCGAACGGCGGCGACCTGGACTGGGCAAACCCGGCCTCGTTCGTGCCTGAGTTCTCGAAGGCCATGACCTCGCTGCAAAAAGGTCAAGTCACCGAGACCCCGGTGCACACCCAGTTCGGCTGGCACGTGATCAAGCTGGAAGACGTCCGTCCGGCCAAGGTCCCGCCGCTGGAAGAAGTGAAGCAGCAGGTCGCGGAATCGCTGCAGCAGCGCAAGCTGGCTGCGTTCCGCGAAGAGCTGATGAAGAAAGCCAAGATCCAGTAAGCTGGCTCGGCAAGAGAAAGCGCTCCGTCCGGGGCGCTTTTTTTTGACCTATTTGTTCGACCAAACAACCAAACACGAGACACCATGACTCTCCGCCATTCCACCGCCTTCATCCTGTCCGCACTCGCCGCGACGGCAGCCGCGGCCGCGCCCACGGCGCCCACCCTGCCCCTGTACGTCGCCCAGCCTCTCGCCGGCGCCCATGTGATGTTCGGCGACTTCGACATCCAGAAGCCGCTGACGGCCGACACGGGCCGCATGGACAACGATCCGAAACTGCCGAGCGCCGTCGTCGAAGTGCGCCGCACGAACAAGGACGCGACCGCCGACGCGCTCGGCCTGAGCTGGAAGAACGCCTGGTTCTCGACCGTGCGCGTGGACAGCGCCCCGCTCGACCTGCGCCCCTACCTGGCCAAGGGCACGGTGTCGTTCGACCTGAAGGTGAACGAACTGGCGAAGGGTGGCCTGACCTACCGTATCGATTGCGGCCATGACTGCGAGCGCAAGGTCGTCGACGTGATCCCGGCGCGCGCGGCCCAGGGCAAGGGCTGGCGCCACCTGAGCTATGCGCTGTCGTGCTTCTACC
Organism: Massilia luteola; assembly: GCF_034420155.1. NCBI lineage: Bacteria > Pseudomonadati > Pseudomonadota > Betaproteobacteria > Burkholderiales > Oxalobacteraceae > Massilia > Massilia luteola. The sequence continues at coordinate 92,568 of NZ_JAXOFN010000002.1, read as the reverse complement.
GCAAGGGCGACGATTTCAGCGCCGTGACGACGCCGTTCGCGCTGGACGGCACCGGCGACGGCGACGTCGAGATCGCCAACATCCGCATCGACCGCACCGGCAAGGCCAACGAGACCTGCCCCGACTATCGCACCGCGAGCGTGACACCGTCGCCGCTGAACGAATCGTGGTCGCTCGACTGGTGGATGCCGCGCCACCAGGAAAAACTGGCCGAGATCGCGCGCCGCAAGGCCGCGGGCGAACCGACGGACCTCGTCTTCATCGGCGACTCCATCACGCACAACTGGGAACAGCACAACAAGCCGCTGTGGGACGAGTTCTGGGGCAAGTATCACGCGTTGAACCTGGGCTATGGCGGCGACCGCACGGAAAACGTCCTGTGGCGCCTGCAGCACGGCGAGATCGACGGCATCGCGCCGAAGGTCGCCGTCATGATGATCGGCACGAACAACACGGGCCAACGCCACGAGGCGCCGGAACTGATCTACGCCGGCATCAAGCGCGACATCGAGGAAATCCGCAAGCACCAGCCGCACACGAAGATCCTGCTGCTGGCGATCTTCCCGCGCGGCGCGAAGCCCGACGACGACCTGCGCCTGAACAACGAGAAAGTGAACGCGCTGCTGCCCAAGCTGGCCGACGGCAAGCACGTGTTCTTCCTCGACATCGGCAAGGCATTCCTCGCGCCGGACGGCACGCTGTCGAAGGACATCTTCCCCGACCTGCTGCATCCGAACGGCGACGGCTACAAGATCTGGCAGCGCGAGATGCAGCCGACGCTCGACAAGCTGATGCACTGATGACCCCGCGATCCGTTGCGCGGCGGACGTTCCTGTGCGCGGGCCTGGCCGCGGCGACGCTCGGCCTGCCCCGCCCGGCGGCGGCGCTCGCCGCCGTCCCGCGCCAGCGCGTCATCCTCGACAACGATTTCTCGGGCGATCCCGACGGCTTGTTCCAGCTGGCGCACCATCTCGCATCGCCGTCGGTCGAGATTCCCTTCGTGATCGGTTCCCACATCCATGCCGGCGACTTCCTGGACCGGTCCACGCGCCAGCCGGAGAACGCCGTCGCCACCGTGCAGGCGCTGTACGCGACGATGCGGCTGGACCGCCCGCCGCCAGTCGTGCCGGGCCGCAATGGCGGATCGACGCAGCAAGTCCCGACGGCGCCGACCGAGGCCGCGCGCCGCATCATCGCGGAAGCGCTGCGCACCGACACCAGGCTGCCGCTCTACTATGCTGCCGGCGCGGGTCTGACGGACCTGGCCGTCGCCCTGATGCTCGAACCCCGTATCGGCAGGCGCCTGAAACTCGTCTGGATCGGAGGCATGGAACATCCCGACCTGCTGCCAGGCGTGCCGGCGCGGCACGACCTCGAATACAACCTGACGATCGACCTGCCGGCCGCCCGGTGGATCTTCAACCATGCCGACGTCGAGATCTGGCAGGTGCCGCGCAACGTCTACCGCCAGCTCATCATCAGCCACGCCGAACTGGATGCCGGCCTGCGCGCCGCGGGCAAGCTCGGCACGTTCCTGGTCCAGCAGCTGGAACGGGTAACGGCACTGATGAACGGAGAACTCGGGGAAACGTATATCCTCGGCGACAGCCCGCTCGTCACCCTCACGGCGCTGCAATCCTCGTTCGAGCCGGACAGCGCGTCGAGCGCCTACGTCGTCCGGCCCACGCCGCGCATCGCTGCCGACGGCCGCTACGTTGCCGCGCCCGACGGGCGCCCGATGCGGGTCTACCAGACCATCGACACCCGCCTGACGTTCGCCGACATGTTCGCGAAGTTCGCGCGCGCCGGCCTCTGAGCCGGCATCCGGTCGATCAATGCGTCCGGAAGGCCGCGAACGCGCGCGAATACGGTACAGTACGTACATCTTTCTCGACTGGAACATTCATGCTGCTGATCGCCACCACCCTCACCGCCCTCGTCATCGCCATCCACGTCTACATCGTCCTCATCGAGACCGTCCTGTTCCGCACCCGCGGCAGGAAGGTCTTCGGGATCAAGGAAGGCCAGGTGGACGCGCTGGCGCCGCTGATGTCGAACCAGGGCTGCTACAACGGCTTCCTGGCGGCCATGCTGGGGGTGGGGCTGCTGCATCCCGATCCGGTCGTCGGCCGCGCCTTCGTCGTGTTCGGGCTCGTCTGCGTGGCCATCGCGGGCGTCTGGGGCGCCGCGACCGTATCGCGGCGTATCCTGTTCGTGCAAACCGTGCCGGCCGGGCTGGCGCTGATCGCCCTGCTGTTCGCCTGATCGTTCAGGAATTGCTCCAGGAATTGTTCCAGGAATGTAAAGTCGCGCACATCGCGTTATAGACGGCGGCCGAGTCCGCCAAGATGGTGTTCCAGTCCGTGTTCGTACCGACGTAGGACAGCTTCTGACCGGTGCGCGACGTATAGGAGATGTTCGCGACCGAGCCGTCCATATTGCATGTGATGTGCCCATGCGGCAAGACGGTTCGGTATGTCGCCGTCGGCGCTTCGACAAAGAAGAATTCCTGGTTCAATGCCCCGGGGTCCGTCCCGTCATACGCGACGCCCATCGCAATCGCCGCAACCGGCGTCGACGATGGCTCGAAGACGGCCGCGCTGGCGCTGAGCGTGGACGTCTGCCCGGGCGCCGGATCGGCATCGATCGCCCCTGGCGGGTGACAATTGCACATCATTGGACTCGGCAGCGTAGGGCCGATATAGGTTTTCAGGCATTCAACGCATTGATAACGCGACGTTGTCATAGGTCTCCCTTGTTGGATGCATTCATGCGCCGGCCAATGGGGCTCGTTCGTCCCCGTTTGTAACATTTTTCGTTTAGTAAAATATAACAAAAACCGGCCCGGATACGGGCGGCCGTTCGTGATCGACAAAATAAAAGCGCTCCCGAGGGAGCGCTTCGCGAGCCGGTGCAGGCAGGAAATCAACCCACCCACTTCCTCGCATTCTGGAACATCCGCGCCCACGGCGAATCCTCGCCCCAGCCATCCGGATGCCACGACATGGTGACGGTACGCGCCACGCGCTCCGCGTGCGGCATCATGACGGTGAAGCGGCCGTCCGGCGTCGTGACGGCCGTGAGGCCCTCCGGCGAGCCGTTCGGATTGAACGGATACGCCTCGGTCGCCGCGCCGCGGTTGTCGATGTAGCGCAGCGCCTTCGCGACCTTGGTGATGTCGCCGGTCTGCGAGAAGTCCGCGTAGCCTTCGCCGTGCGCGATCGCCAGCGGCGCGTGCGTGCCCGCCAGGCCCTGGAAGAAGATCGACGGCGACTCCATCACCTCGACCATGCCGAAGCGCGCTTCGAACTGTTCCGACTTGTTGCGGGTGAACTTCGGCCACGCTTCCGCGCCCGGGATGATCGCCTTCAGGTTGCTCATCATCTGGCAGCCGTTGCACACGCCCAGGCCGAACGTATCGGCGCGGCCGAAGAACTGCGCGAACGCGGCCTTCAGCTCGGCGTTGAACAGGATCGTCTTGGCCCAGCCTTCGCCGGCGCCCAGCACGTCGCCGTACGAGAAGCCGCCCACGGCGATCAGGCCCTTGAAGTCGTCCAGCGTCGCGCGGCCCGAGATCAGGTCGCTCATGTGCACGTCGACGGCCTTGAAGCCCGCCTGGTGCATCGCCCACGCCGTCTCGATGTGCGAGTTGACGCCCTGCTCGCGCAGGATCGCGACCGTGGGGCGGGCACCGGTCGCGATGAACGGCGCGGCGATGTTGACCGACGTATCGTGCACCAGCTTCGGCGTGAAGCCCGGGTCCTGCTCGTCCAGCAGGCGGTCGTATTCCTGGTCGACGCAGGCCGGGTTGTCGCGCAGGCGCGCGATGCGCCAGCTCGTCTCGCTCCACAGGCGGTGCAGTTCGCTGCGGCGCTTGCTGTAGATGATCTTCGTGTCGCGCGTGAATTCCACGACGCCGCGGTCATTGACCTTGCCGATGATGTGGCTGCACGCGCCCAGGTCGAACGTCCGCAGCACGTTCATCACGGCCGATTTCTCGGCCGTCCGCACCTGCACGACGGCGCCCAGCTCTTCGTTGAACAGCGCGCGCAGCGTCATCTCGTTGCGGCGCTCGCCCACCTGCGCCGCCCAGTTCTTGGCGTCGCCGTGGTCGGAGGCGTGCTCGCCTTCCATCGTCAGGATGTCGAGGTTGACGGAGACGCCCGCGCGGCCCGCGAACGCCATCTCGCACAGCGTGGCGTACAGGCCGCCGTCCGAACGGTCGTGGTAGGCCAGCAGCTTGCCGGCGTCGTTCAGTTGCTGGATCGCGGCGAAGAAGGCTTTCAGGTCGGCCGGATTGTCGACGTCCGGCGTGTCGTTGCCCAGCTGCTGCGTGACTTGCGCCAGCGCGGACGCGCCCAGGCGGTTCTTGCCGCGCCCCAGGTCGATCAGGATCAGCGACGTCTCGCCCAGGTCCGTGCGCAGTTGCGGCGTCAGGGTCTTGCGCACGTCGGTGACGGGCGCGAAGCTCGACACGATCAGCGACACCGGCGACACGACGGCCTTGTTGTCGCCGTCCTCGCTCCACGTCGTCCGCATCGACAGCGAATCCTTGCCGACCGGGATCGACACGCCCAGCGCCGGGCACAATTCCATGCCCACGGCCTTCACCGTGTCGAACAGCGCGGCGTCCTGGCCCGGCTGGCCGCACGCGGCCATCCAGTTGGCGGACAGCTTGATCGCCGAGATATCGGCGATCGGCGCGGCGGCGATGTTCGTGATGGCCTCGCCGACGGCCATGCGGCCCGACGCGGCGGCGTCGATGACGGCCAGCGGCGTGCGCTCGCCCATCGCCATCCCTTCGCCCTTGTAGCCTTCGAAGCTCAAGGTGGTGACGGCGCAGTCGGCGACGGGCACCTGCCACGGGCCGACCATCTGGTCGCGCACGCTCATGCCGCCCACGGTGCGGTCGCCGATCGTGATCAGGAACGACTTGTCGGCCACGGTCGGCAGCAGCAGCACGCGGCGCGCGACTTCTTCCAGGTCCAGTCCCGTGACGTCGACGGGTTTGAATTCATTCACCACGTGCTCGACGTTGCGGTGCATCTTCGGCGGCTTGCCGAGCAGGACGTCCATCGGCATGTCGACCGGGGACGCGCCTCCGTCCTTTTCCGTGATCGGGTCGATGAGGCGCAGCCGGCGCTCTTCCGTGGCGACGCCCACCGCCGCGAACGGGCAGCGCTCGCGTTCGCAGATGGCGGCGAAGTGCGCCAGGTCGTCCGGCGCGATCGCCAGCACGTAGCGCTCCTGCGATTCGTTGCTCCAGATTTCCTTCGGCGACATGCCGCTTTCTTCCAGCGGCACCTTGCGCAGGTCGAAGGTGGCGCCGCGCCTGGCGTCGTTGGTGATTTCCGGGAAGGCGTTCGAGATGCCGCCCGCGCCCACGTCGTGGATCGAGATGATCGGGTTCGCGTCGCCCAGCTGCCAGCAGGCGTTGATGACTTCCTGCGCGCGCCGCTCCATCTCCGGGTTGCCGCGCTGGACCGAGTCGAAGTCCAGGTCGGCGGTGTTGGTGCCGGTCGCCATCGACGACGCGGCCGCGCCGGCCATGCCGATGCGCATGCCCGGACCGCCCAGCTGCAGCAGCAGGCTGCCGACCGGGATATCGTTCTTGTGCGTGTGGCCGCCCGCGATGTTGCCGATGCCGCCCGCGATCATGATCGGCTTGTGGTAGCCGAACACGGTGTCGCCGCCGGTCTTGGAACTGAGCGCCGTCGGGCCCACGTTCTGTTCGTAGACCCGGAAGTAGCCGCCCAGGTTCGGCCGGCCGAATTCGTTGTTGAACGCGGCGCCGCCCAGCGGACCGTCGACCATGATCTGCAGCGGCGACGCGATGCGTTCCGGCTTGCCGTAGACCTGGTCGGCGCCGGCCTTGTCCGCGCCGTTGACGTTGGCCGCGTTTTCCCACGGCCGCACCGCGTCCGGCAGGTACAGGTTCGACACCGTGAAGCCCGTCAGGCCGGCCTTCGGCTTGGCGCCGCGGCCGGTCGCGCCCTCGTCGCGGATCTCGCCGCCGGCGCCCGTCGAGGCGCCCGGGAACGGGGAGATCGCCGTCGGGTGGTTGTGGGTCTCGACCTTCATCAGCGTGTGCGTCAGGTCCGTGACCGGTGCGTATTCCTGGCTGCCGGCCTGCGGGAAGAAGCGCAGGGCCTCGGCGCCTTCCATGATGGCCGAGTTGTCGCTGTACGCGACGATCGTGCCCTTCGGCTGCAGCTGGTGCGTGTTCTTGATCATCTGGAACAGGCTCTTGTCCTGTTTCGCGCCGTCGATGGTCCACTCGGCGTTGAAGATCTTGTGGCGGCAGTGCTCGGAGTTCGCCTGCGCGAACATCATCAGCTCGACGTCGGTCGGGTTGCGCTGCACGCGCGAGAAGGCGTCGAACAGGTAGTCGATCTCGTCCTCGGCCAGCGCCAGGCCCATGCCGGCATTCGCCTCGGCCAGCGCCACGCGGCCGCGACCCAGCACGTCGATCTGCTCGAGCGGGCGGCTTTCCAGGTCCGTGAACAGCGCGTGCGCCTGGGAGGCGGCACGCAGCACCGTCTCCGTCATGCGGTCGTGCAGGAGCGCGGCGACGGCCGCGATCTCGTCGTCCGCGAGCTTCTTCGGCGCGCCGAACCCCGTGCCGAGGATGCCGCTCTTCAGTACGACCGTGAAGGCGACGCCGCGCTCGACGCGGTGGATGTGGGCCATGCCGCAGTTGTGGGCGATGTCGGTGGCCTTCGAGGCCCACGGCGAGATCGTGCCCAGGCGCGGGATCACGAAGAATTCCTCGGTCACGCCCTCGTACTGCGTTTCCGGCACAGGCTCGCCATAGGTGAGCATTGCGCTCAAGCGTTCCGTGTCCTCCGTGGTGAGGGGGGCGCTTGCATCGATGAAGTGGTAGTAGCGCGCCGACACGTCGGCAATCGTCGGGGCGACGGCTTGCAGTTGCGCGAGGAGGCGTTGGCTACGGAAGGCAGAGAGGGCGTTGGAACCCGGCAGAATCAACATGGCTTGAAAGTCGGTTGATGCAGCGTGGCTGCGGGTGAAAGAAGCCCGCTATTATACAGCGTCGGCCCCGTCCCGGTCGGCCGCCAGGGGCGCACGCGAAGCGAAAAGTTGCCGACCTTGCAGCTTAGCGGTATCGTAGTGCAGAAAAATACCTCGCGCGGACCGACGGATACCGAAACGCATGCCAGAAAATAGCTCATCCAGCCAGTCCGGCACGCCGGCGGCCAATCAACCGGGCGCCCAACTGAATGCTCAGTTGAGCGTGCTGATCGTCGATCCCAACGCCGGCATCCGCGCGAACCTGCAGAACATGCTCAACCAGGCGGGCGTGACGCGGATCGAGTCGGCCGTGAACGCGGGCACCGCGATCAAGGCGCTCGGCCGCAAGTCGTTCGACATCGTGCTGTGCGAGTACGACCTGGGCAGCGGCACGAGAGGGGCGGACGGCGGCGGCGAAGGCCAGGACGGCCAGCAGTTGCTGGAAGACCTGCGCCACCACCGCATCATCCCGCCCTGGTCCATCTTCATCATGCTGACGGCGGAAGGCACGTACGGCAAGGTGGTCAGCGCGGCCGAGCTGACGCCGACCGACTACATCCTGAAACCGTTCACGGTCCAGGTGCTGCACGAACGCATCCAGAAAGCCGTCGCGCGCCGCGCCGCCCTGCTTCCCGTCTACCAGCTGATCGCCCAGGCGAAGCCGCGCGAAGCCATCGCCGCGGCCATCGAATCGGCCCGCACGCGGCCCGCACATGCGCTCGACTTTGCCCGGCTGCGCGCGGAGCTGCACGCCTCGCTCAAGGAGCACGACCTGGCCGAAACCGTGTACCGCGACGTGCTGGCGGCGAAACCGGTGGGCTGGGCGCGGCTCGGGCTCGCGCGCGCCGTCGCCGCCCAGGGCCGCACTGACGAAGCGATCCCGCTGCTCGAACACATCGTGGCCGACAATCCGCGCCTGATGGCCGCGTACGACCTGCTCGCGCGCTGCCAGCAGGAGCGCGGCGACGCGGCGCAGGCCAAGAAGACGCTGGAAGACGCCGTCGCGATCTCGCCCTACGTCGTGCGCCGCCTGCGCCGGCTGGGCGAGGTGGCGCTCGAAACGGGCGACACGGACGGCGCCGAAAAATCGTTCCGCCAGGTCGTCACGCGCTCGCGCTATTCGGAATTCCGCAATCCCGAAGACCACGTCAACCTCGTCCGCGCGCTCGTCGGCAAGGGCGATCCGGCCGGCGCGTCGACCGTCATCCGCGATCTCGAACGCTCGCTGCGCGGCACGCCGGCAGCGGACGCCTGCAAGGCGATCTCGGTGGCGCTGCTGCACGACGCGGCGGGCAACGGCGCCGCCGCGGTCAAGGAACTCAAGCTGGCCGTCGACGCCGTGCGCGCGGGCGGCGCGCTGTCGCCGCATATGCGCGTGGGGCTGGCGCAATCGTGCCTCACGCACCACATGGACGACGAGGCCTCGGAAGTCATGCTGGGCGCGCTGAACGGCGGCGACGACGCGCTGTCGCCGCAGCAGGCGCTGAACGTGTTCGTCAGGGCCGGCCGCCCCGACCTCGCGGACGGCATCGGCAAGCAGCTGCGCGCGCAGGCGCAGATCCTGCTCGGCGTGGCGGACGAAAAGCGCAACATGGGCGACGTGCGCGGCGCCGTGCAAACCCTGCTGGAAGCGCTGCACATGGCGCCGAACAACCTGCAGGTGATGGTCGCCGTCGTCGGCGGTGTGCTCCGCCAGATCATGGAGATGGGCTGGGACCACCCGCTCGCCGCGCTGTCGGAAGAGCAGCTGGAACACATCCGCGCACTCGATCCGGACCATCCGCGCCTGCTCGCGCTCGATGCGGAGCTGGCGGCCGCCAAGCGCAAATACGGTATCGCGACGTCGGGCGCCTAGGATCTATCCGACCGATGCGGGGCAAAAGGCGCGATTATTGCGATTCGCCGTACCCGCCCCCGCCCGGCGTCTCGATGATGAACTGGTCGCCCGTCGCCATCTCGGTCTTGCCGATGTGGCCCAGTTCCTCGACGCGGCCGTCGGCCCGCTCGACGACGTTGCGGCCGCGCGCGCCGGGCGCCCCGCCCGCCATGCCGAACGGCGCGTGCACGCGGTTGTTGGACAGGATCGCCGCCGTCATCGGTTCCAGGAAGCGGATCCGGCGCACGCCGCCGTTGCCGCCATGCCAGCGCCCGGCGCCGCCCGAGCCGGGCCGGATCGCATAGCTCTCCAGCCGCACGGGAAAGCGGAACTCCAGGATCTCAGGGTCGGTGAGGCGCGAGTTCGTCATGTTCGTCTGCACGACGTCGGTGCCGTCGAATCCCGGTCCGGCGCCGGCGCCGCCGGAGATGGTCTCGTAATACTGGTGGCGCGCGTTCCCGAACGTGAAGTTGTTCATCGTGCCCTGCGCGGCCGCCATCACCCGCAGCGCGCCGTACAGCGCGTTCGTGATGCACGTTGACGTCTCCACATTGCCGGAGACGACGGCCGCCGGATAATGCGGATTGAGCATGGAACCGGGTGGGATGATCACCTTCAGCGGCTTGAGGCAGCCCGCGTTCAGCGGGATCTCGTCGTCCACGAGCGTGCGGAACACGTACAGCACGGCCGCCATGCACACGGCGGACGGCGCGTTGAAGTTGTTCGGCAGCTGGGCGGACGTCCCCGTAAAATCGATCTCCGCGCTGCGCGCCGGGCGGTCGACGCGGATCGCGACCTCGATGCGCGCGCCGTTATCGAGCTCGTTCACGAAATGGCCGTCCGAGAGCGCGGTGATGACGCGCCGCACGGCTTCCTCGGCATTGTCCTGCACGTGCCCCATGTAGGCGCGCACGACGTCCAGCCCGAAATGCGCGACCATCTTGCGCAGCTCGTCGACACCCTTCTGGTTGGCCGCCACCTGGGCGCGCAGGTCGGCCATGTTCTGGTCCGGATTGCGCGCCGGCCAGCGCGCGCCGGCCAGCAGCGCGCGCATTTCCGCGTCGCGCAGCACGCCGTCGGCGCCGTCGACCAGCTTGACGTTGTCGATCAGGACGCCCTCTTCCTCGATGTGCGTCGAATCCGGCGGCATCGAGCCGGGCGTCGTGCCGCCGATGTCCGCATGGTGGCCGCGCGAGCCCACATAGAACAGGATGTGCGCCCCCGCTTCGTCGAACACGGGCGAGATCACCGTCACGTCGGGCAGGTGCGTGCCGCCGTTGTACGGGTCGTTCAGCACGTACACGTCGCCTGCCTGCATGCGGCCGGTGTTCTTGCGCATGACGGCCTTGATGCTCTCGCCCATCGACCCCAGGTGCACCGGCATGTGCGGCGCGTTGGCCACGAGGTTGCCGTCGGCATCGAAGATGGCGCAGCTGAAGTCCAGGCGCTCCTTGATGTTGACGGAGTACGCCGTGTTCTGCAGGCGCAGGCCCATCTGCTCGGCGATGGACATGAACAGGTTGTTGAAGATCTCCAGCATCACCGGGTCGACCGTCGTCCCGATCGCATGCCTTTGCGGCAGCGCCCGCACGCGGCGCAGCACGAGGTGGCCGTACGGCGTGACCTCGGCGCGCCAGCCCGCCTCCACGACCGTCGTCGCATTCGCTTCCGCGACGATGGCGGGGCCGTCGATCGCATCGCCCGGCACGATGTCCTCGCGGCGGTACACGTGCGTGTCGCGCCAGGCGCCGTCGGCGTACATCCGCGCCGTCTCGAACGCCGCCGGCGCGCCGGCGCGCGGCGCGCCCGGTACCGGTTGCTCGGACGGCGCGTCGGAACGGCCCAGCGCTTCCACCGACACGGCTTCCACGACGAGCGCCTTGCCCGGCATGAGGAAGGAAAAGCGGCGGCGGTACGCGTGTTCGAACCGGGCCTGCAGCGCGGCGCGGTCCCCATCCATCACGACGATGGCCGAATCCGTACCGTCGTAGCGCAGGTGCACGCGGCGCAGCACGGCGATGCGGTCGGCCGCCACGCCCTGCGCCAGCAGGTCGGCGCGGGCTGCAGTGGCCAGCGCATCCAGTTCGACCGCCAGCTCGTCGGCGTCCAAGGCGTCCAGCCGGCGCTCGACGGCCCGTTCGCGCATCGCGCCCTGGTCCGCGAGACCCATGCCGTACGCGGACAGCACGCCCGCCAGCGAATGGATGAATACCGTCTTCATGCCCAGTGCGTCCGCCACGAGGCAGGCGTGCTGGCCGCCGGCGCCACCGAAGCTCGTGAGCGCGTAATCCGTCACGTCGTGGCCGCGCTGCACCGAGATCTGCTTGATCGCGTTCGCCATATTGCCCACGGCGATGCGGATGAAACCTTCGGCGACGGCTTCCGGGGCGGGCCGCGCGCCGGACGCGCGTTCGATCGCGTCGGCCATGGCGTCGAAGCCGGCGCGCACGGCGTCCGCGTCGAGCGGCTGGTCGGCGTCCGGGCCGAACACGTGCGGGAAGTGCCGCGGCTGGATCTTGCCCAGCATGACGTTGCAGTCCGTGACAGCAAGCGGCCCGCCGCGCCGGTAGCTGGCCGGCCCCGGGTTCGCGCCGGCGCTGTCCGGCCCGACGCGGTAGCGGCTGCCGTCGAAATGCAGGATCGAGCCGCCGCCCGCCGCGACGGTGTGGATGCTCATCATGGGCGCGCGCATGCGCACGCCCGCGACCAGCGTCTCGAACACGCGCTCGAATTCGCCCGCGTAATGCGAGACGTCGGTCGACGTCCCGCCCATGTCGAAGCCGATGACGCGCTCGAATCCGGCGAGCCGGCTGGCGCGCACCATGCCGACGATGCCGCCGGCTGGGCCGGACAGGATGCTGTCCTTGCCCTGGAACGCGCGCGCATCCGTCAGGCCGCCGCTGGACTGCATGAACTGCAGGTTCACGCCCGGCAGCTCGGCCGCCACCTGGTCGACGTAGCGGCGCAGGATCGGCGACAGGTACGCATCGACGACCGTCGTGTCGCCGCGCGCCACGAGCTTCATCAGCGGACTGGCCTCATGCGACACCGAGACCTGGGTGAAGCCGATGTCGCGGGCGATGCGCGCGACGGCATCCTCGTGGGCATGGTAGCGATAGCCGTGCATGAACACGATGGCCAGCGCGCGGATGCCGCCGTCGTACACGGCCTGCAGGTCGCGCCGCGCCGCCGCCTCGTCGAGCTGCGTCACGACGTCGCCGTGCGCGCCGATGCGCTCGACGATCTCGACGACGCGGCCGTACAGCAGCTCGGGCAGGACGATGTGGCGGTCGAACAGGCGCGGGCGGTTCTGGTAGGCGATGCGCAGGGCGTCGCCGAAACCGCGGGTGATCGCGAGCGCCGTGCGCTCGCCCTTGCGCTCCAGCAGCGCATTGGTGGCGACCGTCGTGCCCATCTTGACGGCCTCCACCCGCCCCGCCGGGAGCGCCGCGTCCGGCGCCAGGCCGAGCAGGTGGCGGATGCCGGCGACGGCCGCGTCGCGGTAGCGTTCCGGATTGTCCGACAGCAGCTTGTGCGTGACCAGGCTCCCGTCGGGCCGGCGCGCCACGATATCCGTGAAGGTGCCGCCGCGGTCGATCCAGAACTGCCAGTCCATCGTTTCCCCATCGTCAAAGTCAAGCCAGCGCTATTGTAGTCGCGCGATGTGCCGATTTTAGCGAAAATGCATGTTCCGCACCGTCGTGCGTTTTCTATCGGAACCAGCATGGACAATCCGCTCTACAGCGTCGCGCAGATCCGCGCCATCGAACAGGCAGCCCAGCCGCAGCTGCCGCCCGGCACACTGATGGCGCGCGCGGGCGAGGCCGCATCCGCCTACGCGCTCGAAGTGCTCGGCGGCCTGCCGACCCGACGCGTCCTCGTGCTGGCCGGCCCCGGCAACAACGGCGGCGACGCGCTGGAGGTCGCCGCGAACCTGGCCAATCTCGGCGCCAGCGTCGACGTCGTCCACCTCGCGGGCGCGGCGCCGTCGCCGGAAACGCAGCGTGCCCTCGAACGCGCCCGGGCCAGTTGCGCGCGCTTCGTCGACGCGATCGGCGACGGCCGCGGCGGCTGCCTCGTCGTCGACGGCCTGTTCGGCATCGGCCTCGCGCGCCCGCTCGCGGGACGCGCGCGCGAACTCGTCGAGGCGACGCACCGGATGGGGTGTCCCGTACTGGCGCTGGACGTCCCGAGCGGCCTCGATGCCGACACGGGCGGCGTCATCGGCCCGGACGGCGTGGCCGTGCGCGCCACGCACACGATCACCTTCCTCGGCGACAAACCGGGCCTGCACACGGGCGACGGCTGCGACCACGCGGGCCGCGTGCACGTGGACCGCCTCGGCACGGCCGGCCTGCACGCGGAGACGGCGCACGCGCGGTTGAACGCGCCCGCGCTGTTCGCCGGCCTGCTCGCGCCGCGCCGGCGCAATTCCCATAAAGGCACATACGGCGACGTGGCCGTGCTGGGCGGCGCACGCGGCATGGCCGGCGCCGCCATCCTGGCCGCGCGCACCGCGCTGTATGCGGGCGCGGGCCGCGTGTTCGTCGCCGCCGTCGATCCGGGCCCGGGCCTGGACCCGGTGCAGCCGGAGATCATGTTCCGCGACGCCGCCGGCTTCACGTTCGCCGGCCGCACGGTCGTCGCGGGCCCCGGCATGGGCGATTCGGCCGGCGCCACGCACCTGCTGTCGAAGGTGATCGACGGCACCGGGCCGCTGCTGGTCGACGCCGACGCGCTGAACCTGTGCGCGGCCAGCCCCGACCTGGCCGCGCGCCTGGCGGCGCACGACGGCGCGACGGTCGTCACGCCGCACCCGCTGGAAGCCGCGCGCCTGCTGGGCGTGACGGCCCCCATCGTCCAGGCCGACCGGCTGGAGAATGCGCGCGAGCTGGCGCAGCGGCTGGACGCCGTCGTCGTGCTCAAGGGCGCCGGCAGCGTCATCGCGCGGCCGGACGGCGAGGTGGCGCTGAACGCGACGGGCAACCCGGGCCTCGCCACGGGCGGCACGGGCGACGTGCTGGCGGGCCTGATCGGCACCCTGCTGAGCCAGGGCTGGCCGGCGTGGGAAGCCGCGCTGGCGGGCGTCTGGCTGCATGGCGCGGCGGCGGACCGGCTCGTCGCCGCGGGCAAGGGCCCGATCGGCCTGACGGCGGGCGAATTGCCGCGCGCGATCCGCGCCGAGCTCAATGCGCTCGTGGCCGACGCGGGCCGCGCGTGAACGGGGTCAGACGGCGAGCCGGCCGGCCGCGATGGTGAGCGTGCGGCCGCAGCGCGCGGCCATGGCGGGATCGTGGGTGACGAGGACGAGCGTCGAGCCCCGTTCGCGATTCAGCTCGAACATCAGCTGGATGACGGCTTCGCCGGTGGCGGCGTCGAGGCTGCCCGTGGGCTCGTCCGCGAACAGCAGCGGCGGTTCGGTGACGAAGGCACGGGCGAGGGCCACGCGCTGCTGCTCGCCGCCCGACAGATACTTGGGATAGTGGCGCAGGCGGCTCGCCAGGCCCACGCGGCCGAGCATCGCCTCGGCCCTGGCGCGGGCGTCGGGATCGCCCCGCAATTCCAGCGGCAGCATCACGTTTTCCAGCGCGTTCAGGTGCGCGAGCAGCTGGAACGACTGGAACACGAACCCCAGCCTGGCCTTGCGGAACGCCGCGCGGCCGTCCTCGTCGAGGGCGAAGATATCGGTCCCGTCGAGCAGCACCTGGCCGGACGACGGCGTGTCCAGGCCGGCCAACAGGCCGAGCAACGTGGACTTGCCGGAACCGGAGGCGCCGACGAGGGCAAGCGTCTCGGCCGGTTGCACGGTAAAATCCACCTCGTGCAGGATGGTGAGCGAGCCGCTGGCATCGAGCACGCGCTTGGAGAGCCCGCGCACTTCGATCGCGGGCCGGCCGCCTCCAGCCTGTCCTGCACCGCCTTTTGACGCCTCGGGAATATCACGCATGCTTGCTTTACTCAGGAAATGGACGATAGCTGCCGTCGCGGTTCTCGGAATGACCGCGGCGGGGAGCGCCTATTCTGCCCCAAAAACCGTGCTCGTGGTGGGCGACAGCCTGTCGGCCGAATACGGCCTCGCGCACGGCACCGGCTGGGTCGCCCTGCTCGAGCAGCGCCTCCAGGCACAGAAGATCGACGCGCACGTCGTCAACGCCAGCATCAGCGGCGAGACGACGAGCGGCGGCCGCACCCGCCTGCCCGCCCTGCTGCGCCAGCACCGGCCGGACGTCGTCGTGCTGGAACTGGGCGCCAACGACGGCCTGCGCGGCCTCCCCGTGGCGGCGGCCGAGGACAACCTGCGCACGATGATCCGGCTGGCACAGGAGAACAAGGCGAAGGTCCTGCTCGTCGGCATGCGCATGCCACCCAACTACGGCCGCGCCTACACCGAACGCTTCGCCGGCATGTACAAGGATCTCGCCGGCACGTATAAAGTACCGCTGGTGCCGTTCATGCTGGACGGCGTCGTGCAGGACCCGGCCAACTTCCAGGCCGACCGCATGCACCCGCTGGCGACGGCCCATCCGACCATCCTCAACAACATCTGGCCGCAATTCGCGCCTCTCGTGAAACGATAATGAAATACCCCGCTGTCCTCGGCGTCGACGACGTCCTGCCCATGCTCGACCAGTTCGACACCATCATCGACGCGCGCAGCGAGTCCGAGTTCGCGCTCGACCGCATCCCCGGCGCCATCAACTGCCCCACCCTGGACGACGCGCAGCGCATCCTCGTCGGCACCACCTACAAGCAGGTGGGCGCCTTCGAAGCCAAGAAGATCGGCGCCCCGCTCGTCGCGCAGAACATCGCGCGCTACGTCGAGACGCTGTTCGCCGCCAAGCCCAAGGACTGGAAGCCGCTCGTCTACTGCTGGCGCGGCGGCAACCGCAGCGGCTCGATGGCGCTGATCTTCGCCAAGATCGGCTGGCCCGTCGTGCAGCTCGACGGCGGCTACAAGGCCTTTCGCGCCTACGTCGCCACGGCGCTGGACAACCCGCCGCCGCTGGACTTCCGCGTCGTATGCGGCACCACGGGCAGTGGCAAGAGCCGCCTGCTGGAGACGCTCGACGCCATCGGCGCGCAGGTGCTCGACCTCGAGCAGATGGCCGCGCACCGGGGCTCCGTCCTCGGCAACCTGCCGGGCGAGCCGCAGCCGAGCCAGAAGATGTTCGAGACGCGCATCTGGGACAAGCTGCGCCGCTTCGATCCGGCCAGGCCGGTATTCGTCGAATCGGAGAGCAAGAAGGTGGGCAACCTGCGCGTGCCGGATGCCGTCATGGAGCGCATGCGCGCGGCGCCCTGCATCGCGCTGCAGCTCGACCGCCCGCTGCGCGTGCAGCTGCTGATGGAAGACTATCACCACTTCTGCGCCGACCCGGCCGCGCTGAATTCGCAGCTGGACCACCTCGTGCAACTGCACGGCCGCGCGCGCATCGAGTCCTGGCACGACCTGGCCAACACGGGCCGCATGCCGGAGCTCGTGGACCAGCTGCTCGTCGAGCATTACGATCCGGCCTATCTGCGCTCGATCGACCGGAATTTCGCGCAGTATCCGCGGGCGGAAGTGCTCACGCTTCCCGGGATTTCGAAGGACGACTTCATCGCGGCCGCACGGCACCTGCACGCGTGACGTTCCCGACGTGCCGGCGTAACGCGTGGGCACGTCGCGTTTGAGGCCCCCGGCCTCAAACGCCCGCCCTACGGCGCCAGATAGCCGCGCGCGACCGCCTTGTCCGGCTCCTCGAAGATGGCCATCGCCGTCGTCATGCGCCGGAACCCGTGGCGCGCATAAAAGCCTTCCTTGCCGGGCACCGCGTACAGGATGATCTTCGCGTGCCCACGCGACAGCTCGACCAGCTGCGCGATCAGCTCGTTGCCCAGGCCGCGCCCCTGGTGGCTGGGCAGGATCGCGACGTCGCAGATGTAGGAACAATCGAGGCCATCGGCCAGCGCGCGGCCCGCGGCCACCAGCGCGCCGTCTTCGTAGGCAAAGCGGCGGAACATGCTGTTCGAAAACACCGTCTTCAGGCGCGCCGGGGATTTGTCGCCCAGCGGGGCCTTGCGGTACAGGTCGGAGAGTTCGGTCCAGTCGACGCCGTCCAGTGAATCGGTCCAGGCCAGGGTCATGTCATTCCCGTTAGGTTGTTGATCGAACCACGATTGTAACGGCCGGCGCCCCGAAACGAAAAAGCCCGGTCCGCTCGCGCGGCCGGGCTGTCGTGTGACGCGTGCGGGATTACTCGGACTTGGTACCGAGGTCCGCCGCCTTGACGTTGACCTTCGCCTTCGCCTTGTGCTTCAGCGCTTCGATGAAGCCGTACGTCTCGGCATTGCCGACGGCGCGGCCGATCTGCTCGGCTTCCTGCTTGCGGCGCGCGACGTCCGGCTGCGCCGGCTGGCTCACCTTGGTGATGCGGTACACGCCATAGCCCTGGCCCGGGATGTCGACGCCCACATAGGCCGGCAGCTTGCTCGCGTCGGCCTTGAGCACGGCGACCGCGGCCGTCTCGTTGATCGGCGGCTGCTTCGTGCGGGTGACGGTCTTGGCCTCGCCGAAGCCGGCCGCGTCGCCCGACGCCTTGGCGGCCGCCAGCTTCGCTTCGCCGGCCTGACGCGCCAGGCGCTCCGCTTCTTCCAGCGTGACGCGCTGGCGGATCTGGGCGTCGACCTCGGCCAGCGGACGCTTCGTCGCCGGCTTGAACTCGACGACGCGGCCCGCGACCAGCGTGCTCGGCGCCACTTCGACGGCTTCGGTATTGCGCTTGTTGGTCAGTGCGTCGCTCGAGAAGATCGCCTTCAGGAATTTCTCGTTGTTGACGGGCGAATTGCCCAGGGCCGGGTTCGGCGTACGGGTCAGGCCGTCGACGGTCTGGATGGTCAATCCGAGCTTGTCGGCGACCGGCTTCAGGCTGTCCGACTGCTCGTACACGGTGTTCGTGAACGTCTCGGCCAGTTCCGAATACTTGGCCGACATCTTAGCCTTCTTCAGCTCGGCAACGATCTCCGGCTTGGCTTCTTCCAGCGATTTCTGGGCTTCCGGCACGATCTTCGTGATCTTGATGATGTGGTAGCCGAATTCCGAGCGCACGAGACCGCTGACTTCGCCTTCCTTGAGGCCGTAGATCGCGTCTTCGACGGGCTTGACGAACACGCCCTTCTGCACGACGCCCAGGTCGCCGCCCAGCTCGGCCGAGCCCGGATCCTGCGATTGGGCCTTGGCGATCTTGGCGAAGTCGTTCGGATTCTTGCGCACTTCATCGAGGATCGCTTGCGCCTTGGCCTTCGCGGCGGCGTCCTCGGCTGCCGAGGCACCCTTCTTCACGTTGATCAGGATGTGGCTGGCCGTGCGCTTTTCCGGCGTCGAGAAGCGCGCCTTGTTCTTGTTGTACGCGTCGGCGACTTCGGCATCCGAAACGGTGACCTGTTTCTCGACGGTCGATGCGTCGAACACGACGTATTTGGCGTTGACGGATTCCGGTACCTGGAACTGGGTGGCGTGCTTGTCGTAATAAGCCTTGACCATGTCGTCCGTAACCTTGACCTGCGAAACGTAGTTCGCGGCCGGGAACAGCAGTTCCTGCACTTCGCGTTCCTCGTCGTTGATGTCCGACAGGCGGTTGGCGACGGTGCGCGGCGCGAACGCGGTCTGCTGCACGGAGCCGACGAGCTGCTGCACGGCCAGGTCGTGGCGCATGCGCTGGTCGAACATCTCCGGCGTCATGCCCTGGGCGGCCAGCGCGGCCTTGTAGCGGTCCATGTCGAAGGTGCCGTCGTCCTTGCGGAACGCCTGGATGTCGAGGATGGCCTTCTGCAGCGCGGCGTCGCCCACCGTCAGGTTCTTATGGACGATCTCGGCATTGATGGCGCGCTCGGCGACGAGTTGGTCCAGCACGGCCTGCTTCGCTTCGGGCGTGTCGAACAGTTTCTGGTCGAACTTGTCGCCCATCATCTGGCGCGCCTGGTCGAGCTGGCGGCGCTGCGCGCCTTCCCACTCCTGCTGGGTGATCGTTTTCCCGTCCACGGTCGCCACGCCATCGCTGCTGCCGCCGCGATTGTTGTAGCTGGTCACGCCGACCAGCACGAACGACGGCAGGATCAGCAGCAACAGGAGGAGCTGCATCAGCCGCTGGTGAGTACGGATAAATTCAAACATGGTCAGCCAATCAAGGTTGAAAATGCGTTATCGAAAAAACTTAAAAAAAAAGGCGAACCTAGGTTCGCCTCTCTTTCAGTATCTGGCGGAGCGGACGGGGCTCGCCTACGTTCCGCAGGCCGCGGAGCCGCTTGCATGCGGCTCCCTTCGAGCCCCAGCCCGTGCCGCCCGCAGGGGCGACACTCTTTACTCCTGATAATCTGGCGGAGCGGACGGGGCTCGAACCCGCGACCCCCGGCGTGACAGGCCGGTATTCTAACCAACTGAACTACCGCTCCAAATTCGTGTATTTCTCAATCACTCAGCTTCAGCCGACAAGGCCGATGTTTCGTGGCGGAGCGGACGGGACTCGAACCCGCGACCCCCGGCGTGACAGGCCGGTATTCTAACCAACTGAACTACCGCTCCACGAAATACCCTGGTACTGCACAACCGAATGGAATCCAGTTGTCTCCTGCCGCGTGTCAGCGCAGCGGAGGCATTAGTTTACTGCATCTTTCAGTGCTTTACCAGCCTTAAATTTCGGGACCTTGGCGGCCTTGATCTTGATGGCTTCCTTCGTGCGCGGATCGCGGCCCGTACGTGCGGCGCGTTCGCCCACCGTGAAGGTGCCGAAGCCGACCAGCGTCACGCTGTCGTTGTTCTTCAGGGTATTGGTCACAGCAGTGATCATGGCATCGAGGGCGCGCGCCGCAGAAGCTTTGGTCAGGTCCGCGGACTTCGCGATTTCTTCGATCAGTTCAGTTTTGTTCACTTTCTTCCCTCGTTGTGCGTTCTGGACACGGCCGGCGCCACCGGGTCGGATTGACCCTCGGCAAAAAAACCGCAAGGGCGTATTAAACAAGCCGACAATGCCTTGTGTCAAGTCACGCACGACCGACAAGGTGGACATGAATCGACATAAAAAAACGGCACCCGGAGGTGCCGTCTTCGCTTGCAAAACCAGGCTTAGTGCTTGACGACGCCGCCCTGCGCGTCGGTCGAGGTGGTCGCCACGGACGACGAGGCCACCGCCGGCACCTCGACGATCGGTTCCGGCGGGCGCTCCAGGGCCACTTCCAGCACCTTTTCGATCCAGCGCACCGGCACGATCTCGAGCTTGTTCTTGACGTTGTCCGGAATGTCGGCCAGGTCCTTCACGTTCTGCTCGGGGATCAAGACGGTCTTGATGCCGCCGCGCTGCGCCGCCAGCAGTTTTTCCTTGAGGCCGCCGATCGGCAGGACTTCGCCGCGCAGCGTGATCTCGCCCGTCATCGCCACGTCGGCGCGGACCGGGATGCCGGTGAACACGGACACCAGCGCCGTCGTCAGGCCGATACCGGCGGACGGACCGTCCTTCGGCGTCGCGCCTTCCGGCAGGTGGACGTGGATGTCGGTCTTCTCGAACACGTCGGCCTTGATGCCCAGGCGCGCCGCACGGCTGCGCACGACGGTGCGGGCGGCTTCGATCGATTCCTTCATCACGTCGCCCAGCGTACCGGTGCGGATGACGGCGCCCTTGCCCGGCACCTGCACGGCTTCGATGGTCAAGAGGTCGCCGCCCACTTCGGTCCATGCGAGACCCGACACCTGGCCGACCTGGTTCTCTTTCTCGGCCACGCCGAAATCGTAGCGGCGCACGCCCAGGAATTTATCCAGGTTCTTCGACGACACGATCACGCGCTTGTTGTCCTTCTTGAGCAGCAGCATCTTGACGACCTTGCGGCAGATCTTCGAGATTTCGCGCTCGACCGAACGCACGCCGGCTTCCCGGGTGTAGTAGCGGATGATGTCGCGGATCGCGGCCTCGTCGACCTTGATCTCCTCGTCCTTCAGGCCGTTCGCCTTGATCTGCTTCGGCAGCAGGTAGCGCTGCGCGATGCTGGTCTTTTCGTCCTCGGTGTAACCCGACAGGCGGATCACTTCCATCCGGTCCAGCAGCGCCGGCGGGATGTTGAACGAGTTCGACGTCGCGACGAACATCACGTCCGACAGGTCGAAGTCGACCTCGACGTAGTGGTCCGAGAACGTGTGGTTCTGGGCCGGATCCAGCACCTCGAGCAGCGCGGACGACGGATCGCCGCGGAAGTCGGCGCCCATCTTGTCGATCTCGTCCAGCAGGAACAACGGGTTGCGCACGCCGACCTTCGCCAGCGACTGCAGCACCTTGCCCGGCATCGAGCCGATATAGGTACGGCGGTGGCCGCGGATCTCGGCTTCGTCGCGCACACCGCCCAGGGCCATGCGGACGTACTTGCGGTTCGTCGCGCGCGCGATCGACTCGCCCAGCGACGTCTTGCCGACGCCCGGAGGGCCGACGAAGCACAGGATCGGGGCCTTCAGCTTGTCGACGCGCTGTTGCACCGCGAGATACTCGAGGATGCGTTCCTTGATCTTGTCGAGGCCGTAGTGATCGGCTTCCAGCACTTCCTGGGCCTTTTCCAGGTCGATCGTGACCTTGGATTTCTTTTTCCACGGCAGCGAGACGAGCGTGTCGATGTAATTGCGCACGACGGTGGCCTCGGCCGACATCGGCGACATCAGCTTGAGCTTCTTGATCTCGGCCTGGGCCTTTTCCAGGGCTTCCTTCGGCATCTTGGCGGCGATGACCTTCTTCTCGAGTTCCTCGATGTCGGCACCTTCTTCGCCCTCGCCCAGTTCCTTCTGGATGGCCTTGACCTGTTCGTTCAGGTAGTACTCGCGCTGCGATTTCTCCATCTGGCGCTTGACGCGGCCGCGGATGCGCTTTTCGACCTGCAGGATATCCAGCTCGCCTTCCAGCTGGCCGAGCAGATGCTCCAGGCGCTTGGCGACGTTGAAGATTTCGAGGATGACCTGCTTCTGCTCGAGTTTCAGCGGCAGGTGGGCGGCGACCGTATCGGCCAGGCGGCCGGCGTCGTCGATACCGGCCAGCGACGCCAGGATCTCGGGCGGGATCTTCTTGTTCAGTTTGACGTACTGGTCGAACTGCTGGACGATCGCGCGGCGCATCGCCTCGACTTCGGAGTCGTCGCCGATTTCCGAATTGATCGGCGTCAACTCGGCGATGAAATGGCTCGGACCATCATTGATGTTCGTGATTTTTGCACGCTGCGCGCCTTCGACCAGCACCTTCACGGTGCCGTCGGGCAGCTTCAGCATTTGCAGAATATTGGCCACGCAGCCGATCTCGTAGATGTCTGCGGCCGAAGGTTCGTCCTTGGCAGCGGCCTTTTGGGCTGCGAGCATGATGCTCTTGCCCTGTTCCATGGCGGCTTCGAGCGCCTTGATGGATTTCGGGCGGCCGACGAACAGCGGTATCACCATATGCGGAAACACGACCACGTCGCGCAACGGCAGGAGGGGCAGCGTCATTTGCTCGGTCAATTTGGAAGTTGTCATGGCATACCTTATAGAAAGCGTGTTGACGATGTGGGAGCACACCCCCGAAACACAAGACCGGCCTAATAAAAATTTTCTACAAGTAAAAAAATTTAACTTGATACGAATAATAGCCGTTTCTACAAAAGCGGAGGATTCAAATAAAAAAGCCACTTCACAGCGTTGGCCGCGAGTGGCTTTTCGATTGAAGCCGTCTTTTGTTGAGATTGATTGTACCGCCTCAACTCAACGATTCAATACCTTTGTTGTGTTTGCGCCCGGAAATTTTTCAGTTTTCGCCGGCAGCTTTCGGCGATTCACTGTAAATCAGCAAAGGTTTCGCGCCATTCGTGATCGTATTTTCATCGATGACGACTTTCACGACATTTTGCTGGCTCGGCAATTCATACATCACGTCGAGCAGGGCGTGTTCCAGGATGGAGCGCAGGCCGCGTGCACCGGTCTTGCGCGCCAATGCCTTTTTCGCAATCGCATGCAGGGCCGCCGGGCGGATTTCCAATTCGGCGCCTTCCATATCCAGCAGTTTCGAATACTGCTTGATAAGGGCATTTTTCGGTTCGACGAGGATCTGGATCAAAGCGTCTTCCGTCAGCTCGCTCAGCGTAGCTACGACCGGCAGGCGCCCGACAAGTTCCGGGATCAGGCCGAACTTGATCAGGTCTTCCGGTTCCGCTTCCAGCAGGATATCGCTGACGGAACGCTGGGTCTGGCTCTTGACGCTGGCCGCGAAGCCGATGCCGCTCTTTTCCGAACGGTTCTGGATGATCTTGTCCAGGCCATCGAATGCGCCGCCGCAGATGAACATGATGTTGGTCGTGTCGATCTGCACGAAATCCTGGTTCGGATGCTTGCGGCCGCCTTGCGGAGGCACCGAGGCCATCGTGCCTTCGATCAGCTTCAGCAGCGCCTGCTGGACGCCCTCGCCCGACACGTCGCGGGTGATGGACGGGTTGTCCGACTTGCGCGAGATCTTGTCGATCTCGTCGATGTAGACGATGCCGCGCTGGGCCTTCTCGACTTCGTAGTTGCAGCTCTGCAGCAGCTTCTGGATGATGTTCTCGACGTCCTCGCCGACATAGCCGGCTTCCGTCAGCGTGGTCGCGTCGGCGATCACGAACGGGACGTTCAGCATGCGCGCCAGCGTCTGGGCCAGCAGGGTCTTGCCGGAACCGGTGGGACCGACGAGCAGGATATTGCTCTTGGCCAGTTCGACATCGTCCTTCTTGCCGAGATGCTTCAGGCGCTTGTAATGGTTGTACACCGCCACCGACAGGATGCGCTTCGCGGTCTGCTGGCCGATGACGTATTGATCGAGCAGCTCGGCGATCTCGTGCGGCGTCGGCAGGTCGGACTTGGCGCCCGCCACCGATTCCACGTTCGAGGTCTCATCGCGGATGATGTCATTGCACAAGTCGATGCACTCGTCGCAAATGAAGACCGAAGGCCCTGCGATGAGCTTCTTGACCTCGTGCTGGCTCTTGCCGCAGAACGAGCAGTACAGGAGTTTTTCGCCGCTAGAGGATTTTTTGTCTGACATGGGGCAGGTTTCTGTTGAATTGCTATGAATATAACGCTAATACGAGGGCGCAACAAGTGCACACGGACTCCATGCTACCCGATTTGAAAACAAAACGCCCGAAGCGCTGTCGCGTCCGGGCGTATTTGAGCAACAGTTATCGAGTGCTAAACGCGATCTCGGAAATCCGTTGAAGAACCTCAGCCGCGGTTCGTCAGGACCTTATCGATGAGGCCATATTCCACGGCTTCGTCGCTCGACATGAAACGGTCGCGGTCGGTATCCTTGTGGATCTGCTCGATCGTCTGGCCGGTGTTGTCCGCCATGATGCGGGCCAGGCGTTCGCGCAGGTACAGGATTTCCTTGGCCTGGATCTCGATGTCCGACGCCATGCCCTGCGAACCACCGGACGGCTGGTGGATCATGACACGCGAGTTCGGCAGCGAGAAACGCTTGCCCTTGGCGCCGGCGGCCAGCAGGAACGCGCCCATCGAGGCGGCCAGGCCGGTGCACAAGGTCGACACGTCGGGCTTGATGAAGTTCATCGTGTCGAAGATGGCGAGGCCGGCCGACACCGAACCGCCCGGCGAGTTGATGTACAGCGAGATGTCCTTGTCCGGATTCTCGCTTTCCAGGAACAGCAGCTGGGCCACGATGAGGTTGGCCATCTGGTCGTTGACAGGGCCGACCAGGAAAATCACGCGCTCCTTCAGCAGGCGCGAGTAGATGTCGTAGGCACGCTCGCCGCGGCCGCTCTGCTCGATCACCATCGGCACGAGGCCGAGGGCTTGGGTATCCAATGCCGGATTACGATTCATACCTGTCAATTCCTTTGTAAGAGTTAAGGGGGCGCGATACACCTGCTGCGCGTCGGATGTTCGGCCTGCGGCGCGCCGCTACGGCTGCGCTTCCCGGCCAACACGCCTTCCGTTCGCCACGGTTTCCCGAGCCCCCTGCGGGGCGCCGAACGACGCGCCCCATCAAGGAAGTCAAGCCTGGCCGACGCTTCCCATCAGTTCGTCAAAGGCGATGTCCTTGGCCGTCACCTTTGCCTTGCCAAGCACATAGTTAACGACGTTTTCTTCCAATACAAGAGCTTCCACTTCGCCCAGGCGGCGACGGTCGCTGTAGTAGTACTTCAGGACTTCCTTCGGATCTTCGTAGCTCTGCGAGAAGTCTTCGATCTGGGCTTTCACCTGGTCCTGGGTGGCTTGCAGGCTGTTTTCCTGGACCAGTTGCGACAGGATCAGACCCAGGCGCACGCGGCGCTCGGCCTTGGTGGCAAACAGGTCGGCAGGGAACGGCAGGCTCTTGACGTCCATGCCGCGCTGGGCCATGTCCTGGCGGGTCTGCTCGGCCAGGCGCTGCGAATCCTGCTCGATCATGACCTTCGGCACGTCCATTTCGGTGTGCTTGACGAGGGCATCCATCACGGCTTCCTTGTTGCGGGCCTTGATGCGGGCGTTGACTTCACGCTCCAGGTTGACCTTGATGTCTTCGCGCATTTTTTCGATGCTGCCGTCTTCGATACCCAGCGACTTGGCGAAATCGGCGTCGACTTCCGGCAGGTGCGCCCATTCCAGCTTCTTCAGCGTGATGGTGAACTCGGCGGTTTTACCGGCCACGTCCTTGCCATGGTAGTCTTCCGGGAAAGCCAGCGGGAAGGTCTTGCTCTCGCCCACTTTCAGGCCGACGGTCGCGGCTTCGAATTCCGGCAGCATGCGGCCTTCGCCCAGCACGAATGCGTAGTCTTCGGCTTTACCGCCCGGGAATTCGACGTTGTCGATGACGCCGATGAAGTCCACGGTCGCGCGGTCGCCGTTGGCTGCGACCGGCTCGCCGCCATCGCCATGCTCGCCGGCTTCGCCCTTGGTGTGGAAGTGCACGCGCTGCTTGCGCAGGATGTCGATGGTCTTGTCGATTTCAGCGTCGGTCACGTCGGTCTTGACGGTTTCGATCTCGACGTCGGCCAGCGCCGGCAGCGTGACTTCCGGGTAGACTTCGAACGTCGCGTCGAAGGACAGCATGCCTTCCGGCGCGTCCTGCTTCGGCTCGATTTTCGGCATGCCGGCGACGCGCAGCTGGGCTTCGTCGGCGGCGACGCTGAAGGCCTGGCCGACTTTGTCGTTCAGCACGTCGGATTCGATCTGGTAGCCGTACTGTGCGGCGACCATCTTCAGTGGCACCTTGCCCGGACGGAAGCCCGGAGCGCGCGCGGTCTTGGCCTGCTTCTTGAGGCGCTTTTCAACTTCCGTACGTACGTCGCTCAGCGGAAAAGAGATCGTCAAGCGACGCTCGAGTTTACCCAGGTTTTCGACAGCAGTTGCCATTGTAAAAATCGTCCAAAAAAATTAATTATTCGTGGTGCGAGGAAGGGGACTCGAACCCCTACACCATTGCTGGCGTCAGGACCTAAACCTGGTGCGTCTACCAATTTCGCCATCCTCGCTCAGGATTGCTCATCTTGCCACAAAAACAAAGGGCGCCCGACAACGAAACCGGCCGCCCTGCATCCAATGTCTAGGGGCTACAACTTCAACCCGATATTTTACTGGATTTTCTGACACGATTGGGCACAATTTAATTCGTACGCGCCCTTTGAGAATTCGTCAGCCAATTCAAGCATTTGCGTAGGGTGGGCTCCCCGAGCCCACGGAAACGTTTGCCTTACGCGCGCACGGGACGCTTCACGCGGAACCACGCGGCGTACAGCGCCGGCAGGAACAGCAGCGTGAGCGCCGTCGCCACCAGCAGCCCACCCATGATCGCCACCGCCATCGGCCCCCAGAACACCGAGCGCGACAGCGGAATCATCGCCAGCGCCGCCGCGGCGGCCGTCAGCAGGATCGGCCGGCAGCGCCGCACGGCGCTCCCGACGATCGCATCCCACGGCGCGTGCCCGGCCGCGATATCCTTCTCGATCTGGTCGACGAGGATCACGGAATTGCGCACCACCATCCCGAACAGCGCGATCACGCCCAGGTTGGCGACGAAGCCGAACGGCTCGTGCGACACCAGCAGTGCCATCGCCGCGCCGGCGATGCCCAGCGGGCCCGTGAGGAAGACCATCACGGCGCGCGAGAAACTGTGCAGCTGGAGCATCAACAGGGTGAACACGATGAACAGCACGAGCGGCACGTTGGCCGCGATCGAGTCCTCCGCCGTCGAACTGTTCGCCGCCGCGCCCTCCAGTTTGATGCGGTAGCCGGCCGGCAGCTTCGCGCGCAGCGTCGCCAGCTTCGCGCCCACCTGGTCCGACACGGTCGGCCCCTGCACGCCCTCGACGACGTCGGACTGGACCATGATCGCCCACTCGCGCCCGTAGCGCTGCACGACGCCCGGCTCCCACACGAATTCGATGCGCGCGAGCTGCGACAGCGGCACGGCCTTGCCGGACGGCGTCGCCACGTTCGTGTTCGCCAGCACCGACATGCTCGAGCGCTCGTCCAGCGGCTGGCGCACGACGATGTCGATCAGGCGGTTACTCTCGCGGAACTGGCCCACCGTCGTCCCCGACAGCACCGTGGCGACGGTGCGGCGCACCGCCTGCGACGTGACGCCGAGCGCGCGCAGCTTGTCCTGGTCGAGGTCGAGGCGCAGCACTTTCACGGATTCGTTCCAGTTGTCGTTGACGCCCACCGTGTTCGGGTTGGCGATCATGATCTCCTTCACCTGGTCCGCGACCTTGCGCACGACGCCAATGTCCGGCCCCATCACCTGGAACTGGACGGGATACGGCACCGGCGGCCCGTTCGGCAGCAGTTTCACGCGCCCGCGCACTTCCGGGAAATCGGTCTTGAACAGGTTCTCGATCTTGTGGCGCAGGGCTTCGCGCTGGGCGACCGTCTTCGGCAGCACGACGAACTGCGACACGTTCGACGCCGGGAAGATCTGGTCCAGCGGCAGGTAGAAGCGCGGGCTGCCCGTGCCGATGTACGACGTCACGCTGTCCGTTTCGGGCTGCGCGCGCGCGAAGGCCTCGAACTTCTTCGCCAGCGTTTCATTGACGGCGAAGCTGGTGCCTTCCGGCGTCCACATCTCCACCATCAGCTCGGGGCGGCTGGAATCCGGGAAGAACTGCTTTTCGATGAACTTGAAGCCGAACACGCCCAGCAGGAATATGGCCAGCGTCAGCGCGATGGTCGTCATGCGCCACTCGACGCAGCGGTCGACGAGGCGGCGGAAGCGCGCGTACAGCGGCGTGTCGTACACGTCGTGGTGACCGTGGCCGTGCGGTTGCACGCGCAGCAGGATGAAGCCGATATACGGCGTGAACGTGACGGCGACCACCCACGACACGACGAGCGCGATCGCGTTCACGGAAAACATCGCGAACGTGTATTCGCCGGCCGCCGATTTCGCCAGGCCGATCGGCAGGAAACCCGCCGCCGTGATCAGGGTCCCGGTCAGCATCGGGAACGCGGTCGACGTGTAGGCGAACGTGGCGGCGTCGAAGCGCGACATGCCCTCCTCCATCTTCCGCACCATCATCTCGACGGCGATGATGGCGTCGTCCACGAGCAGGCCGAGTGCGATGATCAGGGCGCCCAGCGAGATCTTGTGCAGCGAGATGTCGAATACGCGCATGAACAGGAACGTGATCGCCAGCACGAGCGGGATCGTCAGCGCCACGACGAGGCCGGGCCGCACGTCCAGCCGCAGTTTCGGCTTCTGGTGCAGGCCGAGGGCGACGAACGACACGCCGAGCACGATGACGATGGCCTCGATCAGGCTGCTCATGAATTCGCCGACGGACGCCTTGACGGCGGCCGGCTGGTTCGACACGCGTTCCAGCTCGATGCCGACCGGGAGCTCGTTCCTGATGTGCTCCACCGTCTTTTCCAGGCCCTTGCCCAGCTCGATGATATTGCCGCCCTTTTCCATCGACACGCCGAGGCCGATGACTTCCTTGCCGTTGAAGCGCATCTTGTCGTGCGGCGGGTCGGCGTACGCGCGCTGGATCGTGGCGAAGTCGCCCAGGCGGAACGTCGTGTTCCCCGCGCGCAGGCTCAGGTCTTCCAGCTGCTTGATGGTCTTCAGGCCACCCGTCACGCGCACCTGCAGGTTTTCCATCGGCGTGACGAGCACGCCGGCCGACTCGATGCCGTTCTGCGTGGCGATCTGGTTCACGATCTGCTCGAACGGCACGCCCAGCTGCGCGAATTTCTGCTGCGAGAACAGGATGTTGACCTTCTCTTCCTGCACGCCGAACTGCTCGACCTTCGCCACCAGCGGCACCGCGAGCAGCTGCTGGCGCACGAAGTCGGCATAGTCGCGCATCTCGGCATACGTGAAGCCGTCGCCGGACAGCGCGAAGATCGAGCCGTACGTGTCGCCAAATTCGTCGTTGAAGAACGGCCCGGCCACGCCCGGTGGCAGCGTGCCCGCGATGTCGCCGACCTTCTTGCGCACCTGGTACCAGATGCCGGGGACGTCCTTCGGCGGCGCCGATTCGCGCAGCTCGAGGATGATGGTCGTCTCGCCCGGCTTGGAAAAACTGCGCAGCTTGTCGACGTACGGCGTCTCCTGCAGCTTTCGCTCCAGTTTATCCGCGACCTGCTGGGCCATCTGCACGGCCGTGGCGCCGGGCCAGTACGCGGTGATCACCATCGCACGGAAGGTGAACGGCGGGTCCTCATCCTGGCCCAGTTTGCCGTAGCTGACGATGCCGCCGATGAGCAGCGCGGCGATCAGGTAGCGGGTCAGCGGGATGTTTTCCAGCGCCCAGCGCGACAGGTTGAAACCCTTCATTTCGCTGCCCCAGCGGCGGCTTGCCCGGCCGGTGCGGCTTGCCCGACGGGTGTCCCCCGGAGACCCGTCGCCTCGGCCTCCGCATCGCCGCGGCGCGCGACGTCGGCCGCCAGCACCTTGACCTTCTGGCCCGGCTTGAGCAGGTTGACGCCCGCCGTGACGATGGTCTGGCCCGGCTTCACGCCGCCGGCCAGCAGCACGTCGTTGCCGGACACGCCGCCCACCTGCACGGGCACGAGGCGCACGGCGCCGTTCTCGATCAGCCACACGGACGTCGCGCCCTTGTTCTGGTACAGCGCCGACAACGGCACCTTGATCGCCGATCCGCCGCCGCCGGCCTGGGCCAGCTGGACGACGGCCGTCATGCCGAGGCGGATATCGTCCCGCGCCGGGATCGACACCTTCACCGTGTAGGTGCGCGTGGCCGGATCGGCCACCGGCGACACTTCACGGATCTTGCCGTCGATGCTGCGGTTCGGATCGGCCCACAGCCTGACCTTCACCGTGCTCACATGGCGCAGCTCGTCGACCTGGTCTTCCGGCACGCCGATCACCACTTCCTTTTCATCGGTCCGCGCCACGCGCACGACGGGCGTACCCGCCTGCACGACCTGGCCGACCTCGGCGTCGATGCCGGTGACGACGCCGTCGGTGTCCGATTCGAGGCTGGCATATCCGGTCTGGTTGGCCTGTTCGCGCAACGCGGCACGGGCCGCCTCCACGGTCGCCTGGGCCGAGTGCGCGGCCGCCAGCTTCTGGTCGAGCACGGCCTGGGCGACGAAATTCTGGCTGCGCAGGTCCTGGTAGCGCTTGAGGTCCGCGCGCGCCAGGTCGTAATTCGTCTGCGCCGCGCGCAGGTTCGCCTGGGCCTGGGCCTGGCCGAGGCGCAGGTCCTGCGGGTCCAGCTGCATCAGCACCTGGCCGCGCTTGACGACCGTGCCCACGTCGACCTTGCGCGCGCTGATCTTGCCGCCGACACGGAATCCGAGCCGCGATTCGTAGCGCGGGCGCACGTCGCCGGAAAACTCCGCGGACGTGCCGACCATCCCCGTCGCCAGTGTCAGCGCGCGTACGGGGCGGACATCCTCCGGCGGCGGCGCGTCGCGGGAACACCCGGCGAGCAACGCCGCGGCGAGGACCAGGGGAAGGAAGAACGGTGCGGCGCCGCGCGGCCGCAGGGACATCGAGAGAAAAGCAGGCATTGGTTTCCTCATGCTGGCCCGGCCGGGACGGCGAGGCACTGTCGTGGATTTAACCTAGCAATTATAATCATGCAATTAACGCCAGTAAATGACTTTAGAGTCAGCTATCTATCGAGTCGCATGGCCGTCGACCATTACGAAAACTTTCCTGTCGCTTCGATCCTGCTGCCGCGCCGCCTCGTGCCCGCGGTGGAGGCGATCTATGCGTTCGCGCGCAGCGCCGACGATCTCGCCGACGAGGGCGACGCCACCCCGGCCGAACGCCTGGCCGCGCTGCAGGCCTACGACGCCGCGCTGGACGCCATCGCGGCCGGCACGCCGCAGCACGACCCCATGTTCCGGCGTCTCGCCGACGTACTCGCCGAATTCCGCCTGCCGCTGCAACCGCTGCGCGACCTGCTCAGCGCCTTCAGGCAGGACGTCGTCACGACGCGCTACGCGAACTATGCGCAACTGCAGGATTATTGCCGACGATCCGCCGACCCTGTCGGACGGTTGATGCTGGGCCTGTATCGCGTCGACGACCCGGCGCGCCTGCGCGAGTCGGATGCGATCTGCACGGCGCTGCAACTCATCAACTTCTGGCAGGACGTCGCCATCGACATCGCCAAGGGCCGCATCTACCTGCCGCTGGACGACCTGGCGCGCTTCGGCGTGACGGCGGACGCGATCGAACAGGGGCGCACGGGACCGGCATGGCGCGCGCTGATGCGCTTCGAAGTGGAGCGGGCGCGCGCGCTGATGCTGGAAGGCGCGCCGCTGGCCACGCGGCTGCCGGGGCGCATCGGCTGGGAATTACGGATGGTCGTGCAGGGCGGCCTGCGCATCCTGGAAGCGATCGAGCGCGTGGACTACGACGTGTTCCGGCGCCGTCCGCGCCTGAAACGCCTCGACTGGATCACGGTCGGCTGGCGCGCGGTATGCATGTGATGCGGCTTGTGCTGCCGCATCGGATAAGATAGCGGACTGGCTCCGCGCAATCACACTTTTTTTATGTCCCCCGACGAATACTGCCAACAAAAGACCGCACAAAGCGGCTCCAGCTTCTACTACAGCTTCCTGTTCCTGCCGCCGGAGCGCCGGCGCGCGATCACGGCGCTGTACGCGTTCTGCCGGGAAGTCGACGACACCGTCGACGAGACGACCGACCAATCGGTCGCGCGCATCAAGCTCGCCTGGTGGCGCAACGAGGTCGCCCAGGCGTATGCGGGCACGCCGACTCACCCCGTGATGCTCGCGCTGCAGCCGCACCTGCAGCCGTACGACCTGAAACAGGAACACCTGCAAGCCATCATCGACGGCATGGAGATGGACCTGGACCAGTCGCGCTACCTCGATTATCCGAACCTGAAAAAATACTGCTGGCACGTGGCGGGCGTCGTCGGGATCCTGTCGGCCAGCATCTTCGGCGTGACGACGCCGCAGACCCTGCGGTACGCCGAAACGCTGGGCCTCGCCTTCCAGCTCACGAACATCATCCGCGACGTGGGCGAAGACGCGCGCAAGGGCCGCATCTACCTGCCGATCAGCGAACTGCAGCAGTTCAACGTGACGGCCGCCGA
The DNA here is from genome assembly GCF_034420155.1 of Massilia luteola. Lineage (NCBI taxonomy): Bacteria > Pseudomonadati > Pseudomonadota > Betaproteobacteria > Burkholderiales > Oxalobacteraceae > Massilia > Massilia luteola. The sequence continues at coordinate 60,119 of NZ_JAXOFN010000002.1, read as the reverse complement.
CCTGCTGAACGCGCGCCACAGCGACAAGTTCGAAGCGCTGATGAAGTTCCAGGCCGACCGCGCCCAGGGCCTGTACGACGAAGCGTTCGCGCTGCTGCCCAAGGCGGACCGGCGCGCCCAGCGTCCCGGCCTCATGATGGCCGCCATCTACCGCACGCTGCTCGGCGAGATCGAGCGCGACGGCTTCCACGTCCTCACCCAGAAGATCTCCCTGACGCCGCTGCGCAAGCTGTGGCTGGCCTGGAAGACCTATGTCCGCGGCTGACGAGCGCCGGGGCGCCGGCCGCCGGATCGCCGTCGTCGGCGGCGGCTGGGCCGGGTGCGCGGCGGCCGTCGCGCTGCTGGACGCCGGCTGCGACGTCACGCTGTTCGAAGCCGCGCGCACCCTGGGCGGCCGCGCCCGCGCCATCGAGACGAACGGGCGCCTGCTCGACAACGGCCAGCACATCATGCTGGGCGCCTATGCGGACACGCTGCGCCTGATGCGCCGCGTCGGCGTCGAGCCCGGCCAGGCCCTGCTGCGGCTGCCGCTGCAGATGCGCTATCCGGCGGCGGACGACGGCATGGACTTCGTCGCCCCGCGCCTGCCCGCGCCGCTGCACATGCTCGCCGCGCTGCTGCGCGCGCGCGGGCTGGACCGGCACGACAAGCTGGCGCTGGCCCGCTTCACGACGAGCGCCCGCTGGATGGGCTGGCAGTTGTACACCGACTGCAGCGTGGCGGAACTGCTGGCGCGCTTCGACCAGACGGCGCGCCTCGGGCGCCTGATGTGGCGCCCCCTGTGCCTGGCCGCGCTGAACACGCCGCCCGAGCGGGCGTCGGCGCAAGTCTTCCTGGCCGTGCTGCGCGACAGCCTCGGTGCGCACCGCGCCGCGTCCGACATGCTGATTCCGCGCGTGCTGCTGGACGCCTTGTTCCCGGAAGCGGCCCGCCGCCACCTCGAAGGCCGCGGCGCCGCCGTGCGCACGAGCGCCCGCATCGACGCGCTGGAACCGGACGGCGGCGCGTGGCGGCTGCGTGGCGGCTGCGATGATCAAGCGTTCGACGGCGTCGTCCTCGCCGCCCCGCCGTGGCAGGCGGCGGCGCTGCTGCGGCCCCTGGACGGCGCCGCCGACGTCGTGGCGCAACTGGATGCGCTGGCCTACGAGCCCATCGCCACCGTCTACCTGCAGTACGCGCCGGGATTGCGCCTGCCCCTGCCCTTTTGCGCGCTGGCCGATGCGCCCCACGACAACCGCTGGGGCCAGTTCGTGTTCGACCGCGGCCAGCTCGATCCGGGCCAGGATGGCTTGCTGGCCGTCGTGATCAGTGGCGCGGACCCCGCCGGCGCCATCGGCCAGGAGGCGCTGGCCGCGGCCGTCGCGGCGCAGCTGGCCGCATCGTTCGGGCAGCCGGCGCTCGCAGCGCCGCTGTGGCGCCGCACGATCACGGAAAAACGCGCCACCTTCGCCTGCACGCCCGCCCTGGCCCGACCGGCCAACGCGACCAACCTGCCCGGCCTGGCGCTGGCCGGGGACTACACGGCGTCCGACTATCCGGCCACGCTGGAGGCGGCGGTACGCAGCGGCGTCATCGCGGCCGGCGTCATGACGGGAGCAACACCGCGATGACGGCGTGCCGGCCGTCGCGCCGGGGTGCGCCCTGCCCCGCCAAATCCGCAGCCTGTCGCACAGCGGTGGCGCGCGCCGTCCGCGCACCGTACAGTGGCAACATCGAAACACATGTTGGCGGAAATGCAAATGAACATCCATCTCGGCTTGCGTACCCTTGCCGTGCTGGCCGTCGTGGCGGCCGCGACGATCATTCTGGTCCACGCCGGCGCGGCGGCCGCGCCGGCACTGAACGGCATGCTGTTGCTCGGCCGCGGCTGATATCGCCCTGGAAGGAGTCCTGATGGGCAAACTGGAATACCTCGACGCGCTCAAGCGGGCCATGCTCGGCCTGCCGCCCGACGTCCAGGCGAAGACGCTGGCGTATTACGAGCAGCGCTTCGTCGACGGCAGCGCCGCCGGACGGGGCGAGCCGGACGTGGCGCGCGAGCTCGACGACCCGAAAAAGATCGCCATGACCCTGCGCGCGAGCGCGCACCTGGATGCGTTCAGCGACAAGAAGAACCCGGCCAACCTGCTGCGCCTGATGGTGTCGGCCGTCGGGCTGGCCATCTTCAATCTGTTCATGCTCGTCCCGGCGCTGGTCTACTCCGCGCTGGTGCTCTGCCTGTACGTCGCCGCGCTGACGTTCTACCTGGCCGGCATCGCCACCACCGCCAGCGGCCTCGCCGGCGCCAATGAACTCGTGCTGGACTGGCCGAGCCGCTTCGTCACCATCGACGACGACGGGCGCGGGCGCCAGATGCGCATCGATATCGGCGATCGCGGCATCCTCGTCAAGGAGGAGCGCCCGCAGGTCGCGGACCCGCTGCCGCCCGACGACAAGTCCGATGCGGGCGCCGGCCTCCGGCGCGAGCACTCGCGCGCCCTGCGCGGCGCCGCGGCGCTCGCGGACAGCACGCTGCGCATCAGCACCGACATGGACGCGGAATCGCGCACGACGCAGACCCTGTTCGGCTGCGGCCTCGTGCTGGGCGGGATCGCGCTGTTCCTGCTGTCCCTCGTCGTCACGCGCTATACCTTCATCGGCCTGAAGCGTTACGTCCAGATGAACCGATCCCTGCTCAGGGGCAGTTGAGGGCACGATGCGCGCTTTACTCAAGATCGGTTTCAGCCTCCTGGTCCTCGCGTTCCTGCTGATCGGCGTGTCGTACAGCATGCTGCGCGCCCACGGCACGAACGGACCGTCGACCCCGGGCAGCCGCCTCGTCGCCACCGAAAGCCGCCCGTTCGACAAGGCCGTCGCCAAGGTGGAGCTGACCGGCCCCCTCAACCTCACGCTGCGCCAGGGCGCCACGCCTGCGCTCGAAGTACGGGGCGAACAGCGGCTGCTGGCCAACATCGACACGAGCGTCGACGGCGACGTGCTGCGCATCGGCCCGCGCGGCATCCTGCTGCGCCACCGCACGCCGATCGAGGTGACGGTCACGCTGCCGACGCTGGAATCGCTGAGCGTCAACGGCAGCGGCGAGCACACCGTCAGCGGCTTCGCCGGCGACCACCTGGACGTGGTGCTGGACGGTTCCGGCAACATGCGGTTCAACGGCCGCTACCGCGACATCGTGGCCGCGCTGCGCGGCAGCGGCGACCTGGAACTGACGGGCGGCACGAGCGACACGGTCGATGCCGCCGTCATCGGCACGGGCCGCCTCACGCTGGTCGGATCGAGCCGCGAACTGCACGCCCGTTCGCGCGGCTCGGGCGACCTGGACGCGCGCCACCTGCGCGCGGACGAGGTCGACCTGCTGCAACAGGGTTCCGGCGACAGCGCCGTGTATGCCCGCAAGCGCCTGCACGTCGAATTGCTGGGGAGCGGCGAAACGCGCGTGTTCGGCAATCCGGACGAACGCTCGGTCAGCCGGAAGGGGAGCGGGTCGGTCAGTTTCGACGATTGACGTCTTGCGCCAGCCACGCAAGCGCCGCCCGCCCCGCCGCGCGGCCGCTGCCGAAACACGCCGTCAGCAGATAACCGCCGGTCGGCGCTTCCCAGTCGACCATCTCGCCGGCCACGAACACGCCGGGCACACCGCGCAGCATGGTCCCGCCATCCAGCGCGTCGAAGCGCACGCCGCCCGCGCTGCTGATCGCCTCGTCGATCGGGCGCGCGCGCGTCAGCACGAGCGGCAAGGCCTTCAACGCCCGCGCCAGCTTCGCCGGGTCCGCGTAATCGGCCTTGCCCAGGCACTCGTGCAGCAGGCCCGATTTCACACCCCTGATGCCCAGGCGGCTCTGCAGATGGCTGGCCATCGAGCGCGCCCCGCGCGGGTGCGCGACCTCGTCCAGCACGCGCCGCGGATCGTGGTCGGGCAACAGGTCCAGCAGGACAGTCGCGCGGCCGTCGCGGGCGATGCGGTCGCGGATCGGTGCCGACAGCGCGTACACGAGGCTGCCCTCGATGCCCGTCTTCGTCACGACGAACTGCCCCTTGCGGAACGCACCGCCCTCCAGTGCCAGCGCCACGGTGGTCAGCGGGCTGCCCGCGTGGCGCTCCGCGAAATGCGCACTCCAGTCGGCATCGAAGCCGCAGTTGGACGGCACCAGCGGCGCCACGTCGACGCCGCGCCCGGCGAGCAGCGGCACCCAGGCGCCATCGGAACCGAGCCGCGCCCAGCTCGCGCCGCCCAGCGCCAGCACGGTCGCGGCGCCCGTCGCGTCCACCACGTGCTCGCCGTCGGGCGTGGCGAACAGGAGTCCGCCGTCGCGCCAGCCCAGCCAGCGGTGCCGCATGTGGAACGTGACGCCCGCGTCGCGCAACCGGTGCAGCCACGCGCGCAGCAGCGGCGCCGCCTTCATGTCGGCCGGGAACACGCGGCCGGACGTGCCGACGAACGTGGCGATGCCGAGGCCGTGGATCCACGCCCGCACCTGCGCGGGCGGGAACGTATCCAGCCACGCCCGCACCGCGCCGGCGCGCGCACCGTAGCGGGCCACGAACGCATCGTGGCCTTCCGCGTGCGTGATATTCATGCCGCCCTTGCCCGCGAGGAGGAATTTGCGGCCGACGGACGGCATCGCGTCGTACAGGTCGACCCGCGCGCCGCCCGCGGCCAGCACTTCGGCCGCCATCAGGCCGGCGGGGCCGCCGCCGATGACGATGGCGTGGCGGGAACGTGCTTCGGTGCGGGACTCGGACATGGCGGCATCAAGGAAAACGGAGGCGAGCATTGTAGTCGAACGGGCGCAAAAAAAGGATGTAAAGGAAGCTTGACATCGGCCCGAAGCCCATCTACGATGTAAAGCATACTTTACATGATGTCCCGTCAAAAGGAGGTGTGCGATGCATGAGAAACGTGTGGCCCGGGCTTACCGCTACGAGTTGTGGACGGCGATCGCCGTGTATGTGGTGCTGCTGGCCGCGTCCATCCGCTACGGCCGGCCGCTGGCCGAGGGGCCGCTACGTACCATCGCCCTCCTGGCGCCGATGATCGGCTTCGGCCTGATGATCCGCGCGATCGCGCGCCACGTCGCGCGCATCGACGAATACCAGCGCCTGCGCCTGCTGGAAGGCGTCGCCCTCGCCTTCGCCATCACGGCCGCCGTCACGTTCAGCTACGGCTTCCTCGAGACGGCGGGATTCCCGAAGCTGTCGATGTTCAGCGTGTGGATCTTGATGGGCGCAAGCTGGGGCCTCGTGAACATCGTGCGCGGCCTCGTCGCCCGCCGCACCGTCGAACCATGAAGAACGCCATCCGCGACCTGCGCGCGACGCACGGCTGGAGCCAGGCGCACCTGGCCGCGCTGCTGGACGTGTCGCGCCAGACCGTCATCGCCATCGAGACGGGACGCTACGACCCGAGCCTGCCGCTGGCGTTCGCGCTGGCCAGGCTGTTCGGACAACCGATCGAAACCATTTTCTTCCCCGACCAGGAGACCGCATGACCCGCCTTCGCAACAAAGCCGCACTCGCCGCCGTTTTCGTCGCCCTCGTCGGCGGCGCCCTCCCCGCGAGCCGCGCCGCCGATGCCGCCCCTGAACCGAACCGCTACGCCGCCACGATCGCGCCGGCCGAGCGCTTCGAGGTGGCCGGTGTGCTCGTCGAACGCCACGGCGCCCGCGGCCGGCCGCTGATCCTGATCCCGGGCCTGGCGAGCGGCAGCTGGGTGTGGCAAGACACCATCCGCGCCTTCGCCCCCGACCACGCCGTCTACGTGCTGACCTTGCCCGGCTTCGACGGCAGGCCAAAGGCCGGACCGGCGCCGTTCGCGGCGGCGCGCGCCGCCGTCGAGGAACTGATCGCGGGCCGCCACCTCGACAAGCCCGTCATCGTGGGACACAGCCTGGGCGGCATCCTGGCCCTCGCCGTCGCCGAGGACAAGCCGGCATCCGTCGGCGGCATCGTCAGCATCGACGGCCTGCCCGTGATGCCCGGCACGGAAGACCTGCCGCCGGAACGGCGCGCGCAGTTCGCCGAGCGCACGCGCGCCCAGATCGGCAAGCAGCCGCCGGACCTGTTCGCGCAGCAGCAGCAGGGGTATATGCGGACGATCGGCGTGCTGGACATGTCCCGGGCCGACGCCCTGGCGCAGCTGACGGCGCGCAGCGATCCCGCCTCGGTCGGCGCCTGGGCCGCGGACGTGCTGACGCTCGACCTGCGGCCCGGCCTGAAGGCGATCCAGGCGCCGGTGCTGACCATCGTGCCCTACCTGGACCTGGACGGCGCGCAGCAAGGCTTGACGCCCGCCGGCAAGGCGGATTACTACCGTGCGCTGATGGGAGGCACGCCGACGCTGCAGGTCGCGACCGTGGCGCCGGCGCGCCATTTTGCGATGTTCGACCAGCCCGACGCCGTCATCGCCGCGATCCGCTCCTTCCTCGGGACCCTGTGACACCGGCTGGACGGCGGCGCGCGGCGTAAAGCTTCCCCGCCGCGCCGCCGTCCGGTACAGTGCATCCCGGCGGCCGCCGCGCATCCCGCACGCGCCCCTTGCACAACAACAGCCGGACCGCGCGATCCGCGGCGCCGTTTCGTCAGCCCAAGGAGTCCCATGCATCCCGTACTCAAGACCACCCTCCCCATCCTGCTGCTGGCCGGCGCCGGCGCGCAGGCGGCACCGCCCGCCGACGCGGCGCTGCCCGCGCGCCAGGCCGAGATCGACGCCATCGTGCGCGAGATCTCGCCGCAGCGGATCCACGCCTACGTCGACAAGCTCGTCGGCTTCGGCACCCGCCACACGATGTCCGACACGGCGTCGGACACGCGCGGCATCGGCGCGGCGCGGCGCTGGATCAAGTCCGAGCTGGAACGCTGCGGCGCCGGCAGGCTGGACGTGCGGTTCCAGAGCCACGTGCACCCGGTCGACAAGCGGATCACGCGGCCGACCGAGATCGTCAACGTGGTGGCCACCCTGCCGGGCACGCAGGCGGCGTCGAAGGACCGCTACTATGTCGTCAGCGGCCATTACGATTCGCGCGTGACCGACGTGATGAACGCCACGGCCGACGCGCCCGGCGCCAACGACGATGCGTCGGGCACCGCGGCCGTCATCGAAATGGCGTGCGTGATGGCGCGCCACAAGTTCGACGCGTCGCTCGTGTTCATGACCGTCGCGGCGGAGGAACAGGGCCTGTACGGTTCCGGCGACTATGCGGCCAGGGCCCGGGCCGCCGGGATGAACATCGCCGGCATGCTGAACAACGACATCATCGGCAGCTCGCACGACGAACACGGCAAGCTGGATAACGGCGAGGTGCGCCTGTTCGCGGAAGGCGTCCCGCCCGTGAAGGAAACAACGCCGGCGCTGCGCACCCCGATCCAGACCGGCGGCGAAAACGATTCGATCACGCGCCAGCTCGCGCGCCACGTCAAGGAGACGGGCGAGCGCTACGTCCCCGGCTTCAAGGTCGACATCATCTACCGGCGCGACCGCTACCTGCGCGGCGGCGACCACAGTCCGTTCCTCGACGCCGGTTATGCGGCCGTGCGCTTCACGGAACCGCACGAAGACTTCAACCACCAGCACCAGGACCTGCGCACCGACAACGGCAGGAAGATCGGCGACCTGCCGGAGTACGTCGATCCCGACTACGTGGCGCAGGTCGCGCGCGTGAACGCCGCGTCGCTCGCCTCGCTCGCGCTGGCGCCGGCGGTGCCGCAGGAGGTCAAGATCAGGACGGCGAACCTGGACAACGGCACCGACCTCGCGTGGAAGGCGAACGCCGAGCCGGACCTGGCCGGCTACCGCATCGTGTGGCGCGACACGACGGCCCCGCAGTGGCAGGGATCGACGTTCGTCGGCAACGTGACGAACTACCGCCTCGACCTGTCGAAGGACAATCTGCTGTTCGGCGTGCAGGCCGTCGACAAGGACGGCAACGTCAGTCCGGCCACGTATCCGCTCCCCGCGCGCTGACCACGTCGCGCCCCGTTCCATGCGGGGCGCATGCCGGGCCGGCGCTGCGCCGCCCCGGTTCCTTGTCCCACCCTGCATGATCTGTCAAAAAACGCTAACGACCGTCCGGTAACGGCGCCAACATTCGCGGCGCCGCAGCAAACGCGGACCGGACGCCCATCAGATCCAGCGCAAGGATAGGCGACGTCGGCGCGCGATACTGCGTCCCTGGCCGCTTGATTTATCGCGCCTGTTTTATGCTGCGACGCATGGTTTTTTATTGCAATATTTTCTTGACAAGCCTACAGCTGAGCCTATTCTTATACGCACAACAAAATGTGAAATCGCGAACGATGTACGCCTCAGGCGGTCGTCAAGAGGGGTCCACGATTCGTCCGGTAGTCCGTAATATCATCTTGGAGGATGTTTATGTCGGTATTGACGCGTAGGACATTGCTGGTCGGAATCGCGGCCAGCCCGCTCTTGCTGCACGCTGCATGGGCCCAGCCCACGAATCTCAAGATTTCCCACCAATTCCCCGGCGGCAGCGTGGCCGAAGGCGATTTCCGCGACCGCCTGTGCCGCATGTTCGCCACCGAGACGGAACGGCGGACCAAGGGACGCGTCAAGTTCTCGATCTACCCCCACTCCTCGCTGATGAAGAGCGAAGCGCAGATCCCGGCACTGGCCAGGGGCGCGCTCGACATCTCGCTCGTGCCGCTGTCGTATGCCGGCGCCGAGCTGCCCGAGGTGAACATCGGCCTCATGCCGGGCCTCGTCACGTCGTACGAACAGGGCTATGCCTGGAAGAACCAAGAGATCGGCAAGGAATTCAACCGCGTGCTGGCCGACAAGGGCCTCATCATGCTGAGCTGGATCTGGCAGGCGGGCGGCATGGCGTCGCGCGGCAAGCCGATCGTCGACCCGGAAGACGCGGCCGGCCTCAGGGTGCGCGGCGGCTCGCCGGAAATGGACATGATCCTCAAGGAAGCGGGCGCCAATGTCGTGTCGATGCCGTCGAACGACATCCGCGGCGCGCTGGAAAAGGGCCAGCTCGACGCGGCCATGACGTCGTCCTCGTCGCTGATCTCGTTCCGCCTCGACGAGGTCAGCAAGTCCGTCACGACGGCACGCGGCGGCACCTACTGGTTCATGCTGGAGCCCCTGATCATGTCGCGCGCCGCCTTCGACCGGCTGCCGCGCGACCAGCAGGCCGTGCTGCTCTCGGTGGGCGCCGACCTGGAAGCGTTCGCGCGCAAATCGGCCCAGATGGACGATGCGGCGGTGGCCGCGCTGTTCCAGGGCGCCGGCGGCCGCACGGTGGACCTGGACGGCGACTCGCTGCGCAAGTGGCAGGACCTCGCGCGCGCGACCGCGTGGCGCGACTACGCCGAGCGCAATGCGGATTGCGCGAAACTGCTGGCGCTGGCGGAGAAGACGATCGTCTGATCGACTACGTTACTTGAAAACGTCGTCCCCGCGCAGGCGGGGACCCAAGTGAAGCCTGCAGTACTGCGCACCTCACGGCAACGCTGCGTAAATTGGGTTCCCGCCTGCGCGGGAACGACGGGGTGCTGCAGACCCCTCGGCAACGCTGCGTAAATTGGGTTCCCGCCTGCGCGGGAACGATGGACTACGGCACGCCCGCGGCAGTGCCATGTAAACCGGGTTCAGCCGCCTGTCACCGGTGGGAAGAACGCCACTTCGCCGCCTTCGGCGATGGCCGTCCCCGGTTCGCACATGACCTGATTGAACGCCATGCGCAGCGCGCGCTCGTGCGCGAGCGCATCGGCCCACGGACCGCCACGGGCGATCAGGAAGTCGCGCACGGCGCCCACGGTCGCCACGTCCGCCGGCAGGTCGACGGACTCGCCCGAGCTGCCCACGGCTTCGCGCACGCTGGCAAAGAATCGCAGATTGATCTTCATTGTCGTCTTTCAGTACTGCAGCGCGCTGAACGGGATGAATCGCACGATGTCGCCCCGTGCGATCGCCTGGCCCGGCGGATTGTCGATCAACCCGTCCGCCCAGACGGTCGACGTGAGCACGCCGGAACCCTGGTTCGGAAACAGGTCGAGGCCCCCGGCATCGTTGATGCGGGCGCGCAGGAATTCGTTGCGGCGGTCCGGCTTCGGCCAGTCGAAGTCCGCGCGCAGCGGCAGCGCACGCGGTTCGACGGCGCCCGTCACGCCCTGCAGGCGCAGCAGGAACGGCCGCACGAACAGCAGGAAGGTGATGAAGCTGGACACCGGGTTCCCCGGGAGGCCCAGGAAGAACGCGTTGCCGTTGCCCTCGTCCCGCCGCACTTCGCCGAACGCGAGCGGCTTGCCCGGCTTGACGGCGATCTGCCACATGTTCAACCGCCCTTCCGCTTCCACGGCCGGCTTGATGTGGTCTTCCTCGCCGACGGATACCCCGCCCGACGTGATGATCAGGTCGTGCTGCGCGGCGGCGGCGCGCAAGGTGTCGCGCGTGGCCTGCAGCGAATCCGGCACGATACCGTAGTCGGCGATGTCGCAACCCAGGTTTTCCAGCAGGCCGCGCAAGGTGAAGCGGTTCGAATTGTAGATGGCGCCCGGCTTGAGCGCCTCGCCCGGCATCGCCAGCTCGTCGCCGGTGAAGAACACGGCCACGCGCAGGCGCCGGCGCACGGGCAGTCGCGCGAGGCCGACCGAGCTGGCGAGGCCGAGCTCCTGGCTGCGCAGCCGCGTGCCGGCCGGCAGGATCACGGCGCCGGCCACGATGTCCTCGCCGGCGCGGCGGATCCATTCGCCCGGCTGCGGCGCATGCTTCACGGTGACCTGGTCGCCGCTCGCTTCGCACTGTTCCTGCATGACGACGGCATCCGCACCTGCCGGGATCAGGGCGCCCGTGAAGATGCGCGCCGCGGTGCCCGGTTCGAGCGGCCGGCCGACGGTGCCCGCCGGGATGCGCTGGGCGATGCGCAACGTGGCCGCACCGCTCGCGCAGTCGACCGAACGCACCGCATAGCCGTCCATCTGGGTGTTGTCGGCCGACGGCACGTTCAGCCCCGACACCTGGTCGACGGCCAGCACGCGGCCGTTGGCGGCCAGCGTGTCGACTTCCTCCACGCCGTCCACGACGCGCGCCGCGGCCAGCAGGACGTCGAGCGCCGCGCGCACCGGCATCAGGGGCTTGCGCGCAAGGTGGGCGGACTGCGGATTCACTTTGCCAGCCCCGTGTGGGCCGCGATGAATTCCTTCATCTGGGCGACGTTCGCGTGCATCACGACGAAGCGCTGCGGCAGGGTCTCGATGTCCTCGAAGCCGGCCGGACGCTCGGCGTCGGTGCCCAGCGCTTCCAGGATGGTCTCGTTGAACTTGGCGGCCAGCGCCGTCTCCAGCACGATCATCGGCACGCCCGGCTCCACGTGCTCGCGCGCGACCTTGATGCCGTCCGCGGTGTGCGTGTCGATGGTGATGCCATAGTCGTCGGCCACGTCGCGGATGGTCGCGAGGCGGTCTTCGTGCGTCGAGCAGCCGGACTGGAAACCGTAGTTCGCGACCAGCCTGAATTCGTCGCCGTCGCTGCCCGGCGCGCCGGACAGGTCGAAGCCGCCGTGCGTGTCGACCTTGCGGAACAACGCGTGCGTGCGGTCCGCGTCGCGGCCGACCAGGTCGTACACGAAGCGTTCGAAGTTCGACGCCTTCGAGATATCCATCGACGGACTCGACGTGTGATAGGTCTCGGCCGACTTGCGCACACGGTACACGCCGGTGCGGAAGAATTCGTCCAGCACATTGTTTTCGTTGGTCGCGACGACCAGCTTCGCGATCGGCAAGCCCATCATGCGGGCGATGTGGCCGGCGCAGATATTGCCGAAGTTGCCCGACGGGACCGTGAACGACACCTTCTGGTCGTTCGACGTCGTGGCCGCCAGGTAGCCCCGGAAGTAGTACACGACCTGCGCCACGACGCGCGCCCAGTTGATCGAATTGACGGTGCCGATTTTTTGGCGGACCTTGAATTCGAGGTCGTTCGACACGGCCTTGACCATGTCCTGGCAGTCGTCGAACACGCCTTCGACGGCGATGTTGAAGATGTTCGGGTCCTGCAGGCTGAACATCTGCGCGGTCTGGAATGCGCTCATCTTCTTGTGCGGTGACAGCATGAACACACGGATGCCGCGCTTGCCGCGCATCGCGTATTCCGCCGCGCTGCCCGTGTCGCCCGAGGTGGCGCCGAAGATGTTCAGCTCGTCGCCGTTCTTCGCCAGCGCGTATTCGAACAGGTTGCCCAGCAACTGCATCGCCATGTCCTTGAAGGCCAGCGTGGGGCCGTTCGACAGGCCTTGCAGGATCAGCGTACGGTCCGGGCTTTGCTCCAGCACGCGCAGCGGCGTGATCTCGGTGGCGGACTCGTCGGCGCGCGCGTTCTTGTACACGGCGGCCGTGTAGGTCTTCGCGGTCAGCGCCTTCAGGTCGGCGTCCGGAATGTCGGTGGCGAACTTGCGCAGGATCTCGTAGGCCAGTTCGGCATACGACAGCTTGCGCCAGGCGTCGAGCTCGGCGCCGGTGACCTGCGGATACTCGGCCGGCAGATACAGCCCGCCGTCCGGCGCCAGGCCGCCCAGCAGGATGTCGGAAAAGGATTGGGGATTACGTGCTGCGGACGCGCTCGTCGCGCGGGTGGACACATATTGCATACGGTAGAAAAGATCGGAGTTGGCTGGCGGTGGATATTTATTATAGTCTGGACCGGGCAATATTGTCTTTTTGCCGAATATTGTTCACTCGATTCGCGCATCGGCGACCTGTTTCAGGGCCCGTGGGCACCCCGTGCCCACGCAACCGCAGCCCGTTGCCCGATGCATCGAATATCGTAGAGGTGAAGGGCTTAATCTACACTCGAAGGTCGATGCCTTAAGGGTGGGCACAAGCTGGTCTTCACCTCAGTTGATGGTAGCTAACCATCAACTCTATCAAGATACAAGGGTGGGCGGCCCCCGCCCACGCTCACCGCTCGATCAGCACGCCGCGTGGTTGACCGTCACCACGTGAATGGCCAGTCCGCCCAGCGACGTCTCCTTGTACTTGGCCTGCATGTCGAAGCCCGTCTGCCGCATCGTCTCGATGACCTCGTCCAGGCTGACGAAGTGCGTACCATCGCCCTTCATCGCCAGCGACGCCGCCGTGATGGCCTTGATGGCCCCCATGCCGTTGCGCTCGATGCACGGGATCTGCACGAGGCCGCCGATCGGGTCGCAGGTCATGCCCAGGTGATGTTCGATGCCGATCTCGGCCGCGTTCTCGATCTGGCCGTTGGATCCGCCCAGCGCCGCCACGAGGCCCGCCGCCGCCATCGCGCACGCGACGCCGACTTCGCCCTGGCAGCCGATCTCGGCGCCGGAAATGGATGCGTTTTTCTTGCACAGCATGCCGATGGCCGCCGCCGTCAACAGGAAATCGTGGATGCCGCGCCGCGCGTCGGTGGGCCGGCAATCCTCGGCGTAATAGCGCAGCACGGCCGGGATGATGCCGGCCGCGCCGTTCGTCGGCGCCGTCACGACGCGCCCGCCGGCCGCATTCTCTTCGTTGACGGCCATCGCGTACAGGCTGACCTGGTTGACGGCATCGTGCGGCAGGTGGTTCGCCGCGTTGCGCGCTTCCCGTTCCTGGCGCCACAGCTTGGCCGCGCGGCGCTTCACGTTCAGCCCGCCAGGCAGCTCGCCTTCCGTCACGAGGCCATGCGCGATACAGCCGCGCATCACCTCCCAGATGCGGTCGATGCCGGCATCGAGCGCGTCGTCCGTCATGCGCGCGCACTCGTTGGCGCGCAGCATGGCGGGAATCGTCAGGCCTTGCCGGATGCCGTGCTCCAGCAGGTCGCGCATCGTGTCGAACGGGAACGGGATCGGCGCCGCCGCGCGCGTCGCCTGGGTTTCGCCCGGCGCCGTGATGAAACCACCGCCGATCGAATAATAGATGCGCTCGATGACGCTGCCGTCCGCCAGTTTCAGCACGAAGCGCATGCCGTTCGGGTGGTCCGGCAAGGTCGACTGCTTGTGCCAGACGAGGCCCGTGCGGCTGGAAAACGGCACGGGCTGCGTGCCGAGCAGGTGCAGCACGCCGTCCAGCTCGGCCTCGGCGAGCTTGTCGTCGACGGTGTCGGGGTCGACGTCCTGCGGCGTCTCGCCCATCAGGCCGAGGATCACGGCCTTGTCGGTGGCGTGGCCGACGCCGGTCAGCGCCAGCGAGCCGTACAGGTGGACTTCCACGCCGACCGCATGGTCCAGCGCACCGCATTCGACGAGGAAGCGCCGCGCCGCCACCATCGGTCCGACCGTGTGCGAACTCGATGGGCCGATGCCGATCTTGAAAAGATCAAATACGCTCATGTCCATGAGCTGTCTCCTGGTTTTACTTGTTGACGGGCTGATGAACGTCTCGTGGACGCCGCCCCAAATACGTCGTTGCCGCGGCAGCGGGAACCCGATGTTGCTTGCGTCGCCGCTGCCCCAAATACGTCGTTGCCGCGGCAGCGGGAACCTGATGTTGCTTGCGTTGCCGCCGCCCCAAATACGTCGTTCCCGCGGCGGCGGGAACCCAATCTTGCGTGCGTTGCCGCTGCGGCTGGAAATCAGATTCCCGCCTGCGCGGGAACGACGGTCTTTCTACGCGTTCCACTTGTGGTGAATGCGCGCAGCGCTTTCATTCGGAAATCACGCCGCCTTGCTCATGCCGACATCGACATTGGCCAACATGTCCGCGACCATCTCGTCCACGCCGATGCGCGCCTTCCAGCCCCAGTCCGCGGTCGCGCGGCTGTCGTCGAGGCTCTTCGGCCAGGAATCGGCGATCTGCTGGCGGCTGTCGGGTCGATAGGCGATGCGGAACGCGGGCAGCGTCTTCTGGATGGCCGCCGCCAGTTCACGCGGATTGAACGAGACGCCCGCCACGTTGTAGGAGGAGCGAATCGCGACCTTCTCCGCCGGCGCATCCATCAGCTCGACGGTGGCGCGGATCGCGTCCGGCATATAGATCATCGGCAGCGTCGTGTCCGGGCCAAGGAAGCATTCGTAGGTCTCGCCGCGCAGCGCAGCGTGGAAGATCGCGATCGCGTAGTCCGTCGTGCCGCCGCCCGGCGGCGACTTGTAGCTGATGATGCCGGGGTAGCGGATGCTGCGCACGTCGACGCCGTATTTCGCGTGGTAGTACTCGCACAGGCGCTCGCCCGCCAGCTTGCTGATGCCGTAGATCGACGTCGGGTCCATGACCGCGTACTGCGGCGTGGACTCGGCCGGCGTGTTCGGGCCGAACGCGGCGATCGACGACGGCCAGAATACCTTCAGCGGCGTGCCCGCCTCGCCCCGCTCGCGCGCGATCTCGAGGATGTTCAGCAGGCCGTCCATGTTCAGCGTCCATGCCTTCAACGGCGCCTTCTCGCCCGTGGCCGACAGCAGCGCCGCCAGCTGGTAGACCTGGGTGACGCCTTCGTCGGCGATCAGCCGCGCCACCGCGTCCTGGTCGAGCACGTCGACGCGCACGTAGCGCGTCGCGCCATACAGGTTGTCGGTGCCGATGTCGGCGGCGATCACGTTGGCGGCGCCGTGCTGCTGCGCGAGGGCGGCCACCAGTTCACTGCCGATCTGGCCGTTGGCGCCGATGATGAGGATGCGTTCCATGCTTGTCGTCCTTGCTCTTTTTGCGGCTTCGTGAGCCTGTTTCCGGCGCGCCGCTTCGTGGGCGGCGCCGTCCGGCCGATCGCTGATCCCGTGCGCCGCTCAGGCGGCGTTGATGATGCCCAGCTCGCGCCCGGCCTGCTCGAAGGCGGCCAGCACCTTGTCGAGCTGTTCGCGGGTGTGCGCGGCCGACAGCTGCACGCGCACGCGCGCCTGGCCCATCGGCACCACCGGGTAGAAGAAGCCCGACAGCAGCACGCCCAGTTCGAACATGCGCGCCGCGAATTTCTGCGCCACGGGCGCGTCGAACAGCATCACCGGCACCACCGGGTGCGTGCCCGGCTTGATGGTGAAGCCGATGCGCTCGATCTCGCGGCGGAAGTATGCGGTGTTTTCATGCAGCCGGTCGCGCAGTTCGGTCGACTTGCCGATGCGCTCCAGCACGGCCAGCGACGCGCCGGCGATCATCGGCGCCAGCGTGTTCGAGAACAGATAGGGACGCGATTTCTGGCGCAGCGTCTCGATGACTTCGCGGCGGCCGGACGTGAAGCCGCCCATCGCGCCGCCCAGCGCCTTGCCGAGCGTGCCCGTGATGATGTCGATCTTGCCGATCACGCCGCAGTGCTCGTGCGTGCCGCGGCCCGTCCTGCCCATGAAGCCGGAGGCGTGCGATTCGTCGATCATCGTCAGCGCGCCATATTTCTGCGCCAGTTCGACGATCCGGTCCAGCTGCGCGATCGTACCGTCCATCGAGAACACGCCGTCCGTGACGATGATCTTGTGGCGCTTGCCGGCGCTCGCCGCGGCCTGCAACTGCGTTTCCAGGTCCGCCATGTCGTTGTTGGCGTAGCGGTAGCGCGCGGCCTTGCACAGGCGAACGCCGTCGATGATCGACGCGTGGTTCAGCGCGTCCGAGATGATGGCGTCGTTCTCGTCGAACAGCGGCTCGAACACGCCGCCGTTGGCGTCGAAGGCGGCGGCGTACAGGATCGTGTCTTCCGTGCCGAGGAAGTCGGACAGCTTCTTCTCCAGTTCCTTGTGCACCGTCTGCGTGCCGCAGATGAAGCGCACGGACGACAGGCCGTAGCCGTACTTCTGCAGCGCCGCCTCGGCCGCCTGTTGCGTTTCGAGGTCGCCCGACAGGCCGAGGTAGTTGTTGGCGCACATATTGATCAGCGTGCGGCCGTCCGCGGCGACCACTTCGGCGCCCTGGCGCGAGGCGAGCACGCGTTCGGGCTTGAACAGGCCTTCGGTCTTGAGCGTCTCGAGTTTCTGCTGCAGGCCGCTATAGAATGCTGGGTCGCTCATGTTTCCTCGTCCTTGTCGGTTGCGAATGGTATAGTGTGGATTCGTTCGATGTATGGAACTTGTTCTATATTTCGAACAGAATTTCAATATATTGAATCTTACTCCCGGCCATTGAACTTGGCAAGCAAGCTCCATGAACAAAACGGTCACCACCAGCGCCCCTCCCGAAGTCGGGGCGACCCTGCAGCGCATGCGCCTGGCGCGCGGCCTCACGCTCGAGGACCTGTCGCGCATCGCCGGCGTCTCCAAGTCGATGCTGTCGCAGATCGAACGCGAAAAAGCCAACCCCACCATCGCCATCACGTGGCGCCTGGCCAATGCGCTCGGCGTACAGATCGGCGAACTGCTGTCGTCCGAGGTGCGCGCCGTCGACCTGATCCGTGTCGTCGATGCCCACGAGATCCCCACCCTGCCCGGCAGCCACGCGGGCTACTCGCTGCGCATCCTGGGACCGATGGACCTTGCCGGCAAGTACGAATGGTATGAACTGACGCTGCAACCGGGCGGCGAACTGGCATCGCAGGCCCACGATCCCGGTACTAACGAGCACTTGACCGTGGTAACGGGGACGGTGGAACTGGAGGTCGGGGCCGAGAAGCGAAAAATCAAGCACGGCGCGACGGCGCGTTATCCGGCCGATCAGAATCATGTCATCCGGAATGCCGGGAAGACGGAGGCGAAGGCGTTGCTGGTGGTCGTGCACCGTTAGCAACGGGCAAACAAAAACCCCCGCTCGGGGCGGGGGTCGTTATGCGCGGTGCGCGGCGCGGTCCCGCCACGGCGGGAATGAGGGTCTTGCGCGACGCTTACAGCGGCGGCTGCAGGCCGTTCTGGTAGGCCGCCCCGACGATTTCGATCGCACGACGGGCTTCCGCGCAGAACGTGCGGAACAGGCGGGCAAGGGTGCCCTCGGTGGCGCTGCGGGTCGAGGTCGGGCTCGTGGTCGTGGTGTAGGCGTTCATGTCAGCTCCATCGTCGATTCGTTCAGTGATGATGCAAGTTTACGGTGGCGCCAGATATAAATCCAATTTCCGTTTCCGATCTCCGTAATACGTTTTACTGATTTCTCGCCCGTTGCCATATCACGGTCGGCAACAACCGGGATCACCACGGCTTATATCCCTCCGCGCCGCGATCATGCGGCGCGCCGCTCGGGCCCCGCGTACAGCCGGGCGTCCCGCCACCGGCGCCGCATGTCGATCGCGCTCTCGATCTGTTCCTGCGACAGGCGGCGCGCGACCATGGCCTTGCCGGCGCTGGCGGCCGCGTCGCCGGCATCGGCCGCCAGCAACATCCACATGTAGGAACGCACGGTGTCGCGCGCCACGCCGCGGCCGCTGTTGTACATGCCGCCGAGGTTGTATTGCGCCAGCGCATGACCCTGCTCGGCCGCGAGGCGATACCAGTACACGGCCTGCTCGTCGTCCTGCGGCACGCCCTGTCCGTTGGCCAGCATGACGCCGAGGTTGTTCTGGGCGCTCGCGTCGCCCTGCTCGGCCGCGCGGCGATACCAGTCGGCGGCCTGCGCCTCGTCGCGGCGCACGCCCTGCCCGCCCGCATACATCACACCGAGCGTGAACTGGGCCTTGGGGGCGCCCTGCTCGGCCGCGCGGCGGTACCAGTACAGCGCCCGCTCGGCGTCGGGCGCGACGCCCCGCCCGTAGGCGTACCGGTGGCCGAGGTTGACCTGGGCCGCCACGTGCCCCTGCCCGGCCGCCGCCAGCGTCCAGGCCAGCGCCGCGCCGCCCGGGTCCGCACCGGGCGCACCAGGCACACCAGGCGCGGCCTCCGCGCCCTTGCCGTGCGTGCCCGCGAGGACATCCGCGTCGGCCGCACCCAGCAACTGGGCAAGGCTGAACTGCGCTTCCGCATCGCCCTGCTCGGCCGCGCATTCGAGCCAGGCCTGCGCGCCCAGCGCGTCGGCCGGCGCGCCGCGTCCCGCCAGGTACGACAGGCCCAGCAGCCGCTGCGCGGGCGCATGGCCACGCGCGGCGGCGCGCCGGAACCAGTACAGCGCCTCCGGCTCGCTGGGGGCGACGCCCTGGCCGCGCCGGTACATCAGGCCGAGGCAGACCTCGGCTTCCGCGTCCTCCAGCAGCGCCGCCTTGCGGAACCACGCCATCGCGAGCGGCTGGCTGCGCGCGACACCTTCGCCGTCCAGGTAGCAGGCGGCGAGCAGCCGCTGGGCACTGGGCAGTTCCTGCTCGGCCGCCTTGTAGTACCAGGCGACGGCCAGGGCCGGGTCGTGCGATACGCCCCGCCCGGTCCGGTACAAGTCGCCCAGGTTCTGCTGCGCCGACGCGTCGCCCTGGGCGGCGGCCAGGCGGAACCAGTACGCCGCCTCGTGGTCGGACCGCGCCACACCCCGCCCCTGGAAATACATGCTGCCCAGGTGGTTCTGGGCGAACACGAGACCCTTGCGGGCGGCCCGCTCCAGCCACCGGCAGGCCGCGACGTCGTCCTGCGGCGCGCCGTCGCCATCCTTGTACATCATGCCGAGATTGAACTGCGCATAGGGGTTGCCGCGCGCCGCGGCGCGGGCGAACCAGGCGAGCGCGCCGGCGCGCGGAAGAGACTCGT
The DNA here is from genome assembly GCF_034420155.1 of Massilia luteola. Taxonomy (NCBI): domain Bacteria; kingdom Pseudomonadati; phylum Pseudomonadota; class Betaproteobacteria; order Burkholderiales; family Oxalobacteraceae; genus Massilia; species Massilia luteola. The sequence continues at coordinate 40,650 of NZ_JAXOFN010000002.1, read as the reverse complement.
GACTGTGCATGCGATTGCTCCTGACGGCAAGCGTGGCCGGCCCCGCGCGCGCGCCGCCGGCCAGCCGGCCGCCCACGCAGGGAGTCAAAGAATTGCCAAAAGTGTAATGATGCGATGCATCATGGATTTGACTTGCGCCAACGTGGAGGGGATGGACGGACGCGAAAACGACGTCGGCGCGACGGGTCGGCCGACAGGGCCACTGGCACGCTACGAAGACGTGCTGACGGCAGGAAATAAAGCGGGCGGAAGCCGCCGCTCAGGCCGGCACGCGCCGCCCGGCCGCGTACACGCCCATGAACGCGCCGACCTTCGCCGCCGCCACCCGGTTGAGCGACACCAGCAGGTCCGGATCGACCGCGCGCAGGCCGTACGCGTCGCCCAGGTGGCGGCCGATGTGCAGCAGCAGCCGGGCCGCGACTTCGGCGTCGGCCTCGGCCCGGTGGGCGCGGCTGTTGAACGCGATGCCCAGCGCATGCGCCAGTTGCCCCAGCTTGTAGCTCGGCAGGCCCGGGAATACGCGGCGCGACAGCTTGAGCGAGCACACGAGGCCGCCGTGACGGCAGCCGTGGCCCAGCATCGCGCCCTCGGCCTTGAGGAATTTTTCGTCGAAGCTGGCATTGTGCGCGGCCAGGACGTCGCCGCCGATGAAGTCGATCAGCGCCGGCACGACCTCGGCGGCCGGCGGCGCGCCGTCGACCATCCCCTGCGTGATGCCCGTGAGCTGGGTGATGAACGACGGCACGCGCACGCCGCAATTCACGAGCGAGACGTAGCGCTCGACGATCTGGCCGCCCGCGATGCGCAGGGCCGCCACTTCCGTGATCCGGTCGCCGCCTTCGGGCGACAGGCCGGTGGTCTCGAAGTCGAGCATGACGATGGGGCGTTCGAACAAGGTGCTTCCTTTCTGTGTGAAATCAGCCGAACTTGCGGGCGGCGTCGATGGCCAGGCCGGCGCCGATGCTGCCGAACAGGTCGCCCTCGACGCGGCGCGCGTCGGGGACGATGGCCGCGATCCGTTCGCGCAGGCTGGCCACGCCGCTGGAGCCGCCGGTGAAGAACACGGTGTCGACGCGCTCCGGCGCGATCCCCGCTTCGTCCAGCAGCCGCTGCACGGTCGCGCCCACGCTGTCGATCATGCCGCCGATCGACGCCGTGAACAGGTCGCGCCCCACGCGCAACACCTCGGGCGGATCGAGCCGGTCGAGGTCGAGATCGACCTCCGGCGTGTCCGACAGCGCGATCTTCGCCTCTTCCACGCGCATCGCCAGCCAGTGGCCGGCGCGCTCGTCGATCAGGCGCTGCAGGCGCTTGAGCTTGTCCGGCTCGGCCGCGTCGCGCACGAGGTCGGCCAACTGCACGATGCTCTTGCGCGTATAGGCCTGGTTGATCGTATGCCACGTCGCCAGGTTGAAGTAATAGCTCGACGGCACCGCGGCGCCCGACAGCAGCGCGCTGCCGTGGCCCAGCAGCGGCATGACGGCCGCCAGGCTGAGGTATTTGTCGAAGTCGGTGCCGCCGATATGCACGCCGCCGGTGGCGAGGATGTCGTCGCGGCGGTCGGTGCGGCTGGTGCGCTCGGGCCCCAGGCGCACGAGCGAAAAGTCGGACGTGCCGCCGCCAATGTCGGCGATCAGCACCAGTTCCTCGCGCTCGATGCGCGATTCGTAGTCGAACGCGGCGGCGATCGGTTCGTACTGGAAGCCGATGTCGCGGAAACCCACCGAACGGGCGATGTCGGCCAGCGTATCCTCGGCCAGGCGGTCGGCGTCCGGGTCGTCGTCGACGAAATACACGGGCCGGCCGAACACGGCGCAGTCGAAGGCGCGCCCGGCCTCGCGCTCGGCGCGGCGCTTGATCTCGCCGATGAAGTGGCCCAGCAGTTGACGGAACGGCAACGAACGGCCCGCGACCTCGGTCTGGCCTTCCATCAGGCTCGTGCCCAGCAGGCTCTTCAGCGAGCGCATCAGCCGTCCCTCGTAGCCTTCCAGGTAGTCCGCCAGCGCCGCGCGGCCATAGCGCACCTGCTCGTCGTCCGCATTGAAGAACACGACGGACGGCAGGGTGGACTTGCCGTCCTCGAGGGGCAGCAGCGTGGGCTGGCCGGGCCGCACCCAGCCAACGGTGGAGTTGGACGTGCCGAAATCGACGCCGCAAGCGTTCGCCATGGAAGCCTTTCGATGAAAAGGGGCGGAATGTTACCAGATTCCGGGCCGCGCGGCACCTGTGGCCGGCTCCCGATTGGCACGGAACCAACGCCGGGCCGGCTTGTCTCATGCGCGCCACGGCGCCGCGCGCGTCGAGCCCATCCTCTCCGTGGCGCCCGTCCATATCCGGACGCAGGATACTGGCGACATGATCGCGCACTTCCACCATGGGTCGGTGGCCGGGCCGCTGTTCGCCCGGTTCGCCGCCCATTACTATCGGGCGCCGAAATGGACCGGACACACGATCGACGTACGGCGGCGGAGATGCCATTCCGGCACGTTCCCCGTCCGCGTCCGCGCGTGCCCCGAGCCCCGCAAGCCTCGTTCCCCGATGCATTTCCTCGGGCGCACCGCGATCCCGGTGCGGCCGCCGGCCGATCGATCCCGCGGGGCCGGCCATGACGCGCGAATGGACATTGCGGCGCAACTGCTCGCTGTCCCCGCGCCAGGTCGCGCGCGCCTATGCCGTACTGTGCATCGGCTCGCTCGCCGTCGCCGTCGGCTTCCTGGTCCGTGGCATCTGGTTCGTGCTCGCGTTCTCGCTGGTCGAGCTGGCGCTCGTCGGCCTCGCCATGCTCGTCCACGCGCGCCACGCGACGGACCACGAGCGCATCGCCCTGTCCGAATCCGGCCTGCTCGTCACCTGCGTGCACGCCGACCGGCGCGAGCTCGTCCGGCTCGATCCGCTGTGGACCCGCGTCGTCGTGCCGGATGAGCGCCCGCGCACGCTCATCCGGCTGGAATCGCGCGGCGTCAAGGTCGAGATCGGCCGCTTCGTCGACGACAGCCGGCGCCGCCAGGTGGCGCGCGAACTGCGCCAGGCGCTGCGCAGCGTGTCCGCGATGCGCTAGCACGCACGCGCGCCGCCCCGGCCGTAAACATCGGCGCTGCGATGACCGACTGAGCCGTGTAAGCCGCGTCCGACAACCACACGGCCACGCTACCGATGTTTCTAATAGTTTATGTTTTGCATAATTCGGTATCTGCCGCGCGGCATGCTCCCGGTGCGCGCACGGCGCCAGTATCGCAAGGAGAAAACAACAACATGAGTGTCACGCAAGGATATGCAATCGTCGTGCACGGCGGCGCCGGCAGTTCGCGCGCGTACGCCGACGGCTGCGCGCGCGCGGCCCAACTGGCCGTGGAAGAACTGGCCATCAGCGCGGACGCCCTCGACGCCGCCATCGCCGCCGTCGCGTCGATGGAAGACGACGGCCGCTTCAACGCGGGCAGCGGATCGGTCCTGTGCCTGGACGGCGCGACCGTCGAAATGGACGCCTCCATCATGGACACCCGCGGCCGCCTCGGCGCCGTCGCGTGCGTCCAGGGCGTCAAGAACCCGGTATTGCTGGCGCGGGCCGTCGCCGAGACGCCGCACTGGCTGCTGGCGGGCGACGGCGCGAACCGCTTCGCCGCCGCCATCGGCCACCCGGCCCACACGACGATTTCGGAACGCCAGCGCGCGGCGCACGCCAAGGTCGTCCGCGCACTGGCCGGCAGCGTGCCCGCGATGCCGGGCATCGCGCCGGAAGCGAAAGCCTTCCTGCGCTTCTGGAATTACCAGACGCCGCTCGACCTGCCCGCGCACGCGGCCTGCGACACCGTCGGCGCCGTCGTGCGCGGCCCGGACGGCCATTTCGCCGTGGCGCTGTCCACTGGCGGCTCGGCGCCGTCGCTGCTGGGCCGCGTGGGCGACACGCCCATCATCGGCAGCGGCTTCTATGCCGGCCCGGCGGGCGCCGTCGCCACGACCGGCATCGGCGAACAGATCGTACGCCACCTGCTGGCGCGCACCGTCTACGGCTGGATCGAAGACGGCATGCCGCTCGACCAGGCGCTCCGGCGCGGCGTGGACCTGTTCGACCCCAAGGTGCCGGTCGGCCTGATCGCCGCCAGCCGCACGGAGGCGGGCAGCCACAGCAACCAGGACATGCCCAGCGCGAGGATCGTCGCGCCATGACCGCCCAGGAGCACAGCGCGGTCGCCAGGGCCGCACAGGCGGAACGGGTGGCCAGAAGCCACGGCCACCTCGTCATCATCGGCGGCGGCGAGGACAAGCAGGACGACATGGCGATCCTCACGCGCTTCGTCGAGCTGTGCGGCGGCCCGTCCGCCAAGATCGTCGTCATCACGGCGGCGAGCGCCGTGTGCGAACACATGTGGGAGACGTACGACCGCGCGTTCCGCGACCTCGGCGTCACCCGCCACGTGCACCTGCACCTGCAAAGCCGCCGCGACGCCAACGACGAGGCGCTCATCCGCGACGTCGCCGACGCCGACGGCATCTTCATGACCGGCGGCGACCAGAAACGCCTGCTCGCCATCATCGGCGGCACCGCGCTGGACGCCGCGATGCACGCCGCCCTCAAGCTGCGCGGCGCCTGCATCGGCGGCACGAGCGCCGGCGCGTCCGCAATGTCCGGCCACATGCTGGCCCAGGGCCGCGCCGAGCTGCACCCGGAAAAGGGCTCCGTGAGCCTGGGCGCGGGCCTCGGCTTCCTGCACAAGGTCGTCATCGACCAGCACTTCTCCGAGCGCCAGCGCCTGTCGCGGCTGTTGTCCGTCGTGGCCCAGAACCCGTATTTGCAGGGCATCGGCATCGACGAGGACACCGCGCTCGTCGTCGAACGCGGGGTCGGCATCGAGGTGCTGGGCGAAGGCGCCGTCACCATCGTGGACGGCCGCTCGATGTCGACGAACGTGGCGGAGATCGCCGACCACGCGACGCCGGAACTGATCGACGTGCGCCTCCACCTGCTCCCCGCCGGCAGCCGGTATGCCCTGCCGGGCGCCGGCGGCGCAGGCGACGACAGACGCATTCCCGCGCCGCTGCTCGAGTTCTTGGAAAACATCACGAAACGGAATCCGATCTCATGAAAATCGCAGAACACCGCTTCCTGCGCGGTCCGAGCCTGTATGCCGCGACGCCCTGCCTGCTGGCCATCGTCGACATCGCCGCGCAGCGGAAAGCCGCCGGCCTCGGCAGCCGCCTGCTGGCCCTGTTGCCCGCGATTTCCTTCGAGGCGGCCGCGCGCCTGTCCGATTGCCAGGCCGCGCACGAAGCGCTCGAACCCGTCGTGATGGAATTGCAGCGCCTGGCGGGCGCGCCCGGCGCGTTCAGCCTGATGCTGACCGACCCCGCCAGGCCGCTGCGGGCGCGCGTCGTCTGCGGCTACACGATCGAGCAGGTGGCCGGCCAGGCGCTGCGCACGGCCGCGGCGCTGATCGAGGCCTGCGCGCGCCAGGACGCGTTCGACCTGGAGGCGGCGCTGGCCGCGCTGCGCGACACCGCGCACCGCCACGCCATCGGCACGAGCACGGCGGCGGTGCTGGCCGCCGCGCACCGGCGCGGCATCCCGAGCCTGCGCCTGACCGAGGACGCGAACCTGTTCCAGCTGGGCTGGGGCAGCCGCCAGAGACGCCTGCAGGCGACCATCACCGGCGCCACCAACCACGTGGCCGTCGGCATCGCCAGCGACAAGCAGCTCACCAAGACCCTGCTCGACCAGGCCGGCGTGCCCGTGCCGGCCGGCGTCACCGTCACCACGCTGGACGCGGCCCTGCGCGTGGCACGCCGGCTCGGCGGCGCCGTCACCGTGAAACCGCTGGACGCGAACCAGGGCAAGGGCGTCACGGTCGCCTGCGCGACGCCGGACGACGTCGCACGCGCATTCGACTTCGCCCGCCAGTACGGGCCCCACGTCATCGTCGAGGAACATCTGCAGGGGCGCGACTACCGCGTGCTCGTCACCGGCCGCAAGATCGCCGCCGCGTCGTGGCGCCGGCCGCCGCACGTGACGGGCGACGGCGTGTCGACCGTGCGCGCACTGGTCGACGCCGAGAACCGCAACCCGGCGCGCGGCGACGGCCACGCGAACATCCTGACGAAAATCCCGCTGGACGACCTCGCGCTGCAGGTGCTGGCACGCCAGGGCCACGACCTCGACACCGTCCCGGCGGCCGGCGCGCAGGTCGACCTGCGCGGCAACGCGAACCTGTCGACCGGCGGCACGGCGGAGGACGTGACGGACCTGCTGCCGGAAGAGACCCGCGACACCTGCATCCGCGCCGCGCGCACGATCGGCCTGGACGTCGCCGGCATCGACATCGTCTGCCAGGACATCGCCCGGCCGCTGCGCGACCAGAACGGCGGCATCATCGAAGTCAACGCGGCGCCGGGCATCCGCATGCACCAGTATCCGAGCCGCGGCACGCCGCGCGACGCCGGCGCGGCCATCGTCGACGCGCTGTTCGGCGACGACGACGGCCGCATCCCCGTCGTGGCCGTGACGGGCACGAACGGCAAGACGACGACGAGCCTCCTCATCGCCCACGCGACGCGCCTCGCCGGCCTGTCCACGGGCGTCACGACGACCGAAGGCGTGTACGTCGACGGCGAGCGCATCGCGAAAGGCGACTGCACCGGCAACCGCCCGGCGCGCACCGTGCTCGCCGCGCCGGACGTCGATTTCGCCGTGCTGGAGACCGCGCACGGCGGCATCCTCGAGCACGGGCTCGCGTTCGACCAGTGCGACGTCGCGGTCGTGCTGAACGTCTCGGCCGACCACCTGGGCCTGGACGGCATCGACACGGTCGAGGAACTGGCGCGCGTCAAATACGTCTGCGCCGAACGGGCCCGCCGCGCCGTCGTGCTGAACGCCGAGGACGACCATTGCGTCGCGATGGCACCGGGACTGCGCCACGCCGTGGAGATCCTGTACTTCGCGCTCGACGCCGACAACCCGGTCCTGCTGCGCCACCTGGAAAACGGCGGCCGCGCCGTCTACCTCGAAGACAATATGATCGTGCTCGCGAACGGCGCCCGTCACGAGGCGCTGCTGGACGTGCGCACGATGCCGTGCACGATGCGGGGCGCCGCGCGCTACAACATCGCCAACGGGCTGGCCGCCGCCGCCGCGCTGGCCGCGACGGGCTTCGGCAACGCCGAGATCGCGGCCGGCCTGCGCACGTTCGTCTCCGACTGGAAGCACAACCCGCTGCGCTCGAACGTGTTCGACGTCGACGGCGTCACGGTCATCTTCGACAACGCGCACAACACTGCCGCATATGCCGCGCTGGCCGAGACGGCGCGCGCGCTGACGCCGGGCCGCCTCGTGGGCGTCGTCGCCTCCCCCGGCGACCGCCGCGACGAGGACCTGATCGCGCTCGGCGAGACCTGCGCGGCCGGCTTCGACGAGCTGGTCGTGTACGAGACCGAGAATCGCGGCCGTGCGGCCGGCGCGGTGGCGGCGCTGCTCGTGCTGGGTGCGCACGTCGCCAAGTTCGAGGCCGATCACCTGCAGGTGCAGCTGAACGCGCAGGAAGCGATCCGCGCCGGCCTCGCGCGCTGCGTGCCGGGCGACGTGCTGGTGTTCGGGTGCGGGTCGTCGATCACGGAACTCACCGAGGCCATTCGTCCGACGTCGCCGGCGACGGCCAGCCGGATCGAGGCCCAGGCCGTGTAATACGCGTGGACGGCGGGCCGTCCATCCTACCCGACCTGCGCGGCGATCCTTGCGGCGCTCTCCGGATCCGCCTGGCGGATCGCCTCCACGAACACGGCGAGCGACGAGCCGCACGCGAACACGAGCACGTCGCCGCGCCGGCACAACGACAGGCCGAGGCGGATCGCTTCGCCCACGTCCAGTTCGCGGTGCAGGGTGTCGGTCTTGCCGACGACGTCCTCGGCGCCCTGCAGGATCAGGTCGACGGCGCCGCCGAACTCACGGCCGCGGCTGGACGATTCGTACACCACGAGTTCATCGAAGCGGGCGGCGCACACGCGGCCCACCTCGAACAGGTCGGCGTCGCGGCGGTCGCCCGGGGCCGTGACGATGCCCACCAGCTGGCCGGGCAGCAGCGCGCGCGCCATCTCGGCCAGGGCCGCATAGGCCGCCGGGTTATGGGCATAGTCGACGATCACCGTCACGCCGCGCACGTCGAACACGTTCGTGCGCAGCGGGTTCGTCTTGCCGTCGCTGACGAACGTCGACAGCCCGGTGGCGATCTGCAGGCTGGAAAAGCCCGCCGCCATCAGGCCGGCCGCCGCCGCGAGGCCGTTCGCGACGTTATAGCGCGCGCGGCCGCCGAACGCGATCGGCATCGCCTCCACCCGCAGCAGCTCCTGGTGGTAGGTGGCGTCGGCGACGACGAGCGAATTGTCCTGCAGGTAGACCGCGCAGCCGCCCTCTTCCAGGTGGCGCAGCAGCACCGGGTTGTCGGCCTCCATCGAGAAGTACACGACCTCCACGTCCGGGTGCACGCGGCGCGCCATCGCCACGCACAGCGGGTCTTCGGCATTCAGCACGACGGCGCGGCTCGCCGCCAGCGGCACGACGGCCTTCACCTGCGCGAGGTCTTCGACCGTGTCGACGCCGTCCAGCCCCAGGTGGTCCGGCGCCACGTTCAGCACCATGCCGACGTCGCAGCGGTCGAACGCCAGGCCGCGCTTGAGGATGCCGCCGCGCGCCGTCTCCAGCACCGCGAACTCGACGTCCGGCGACGACAGCACCGTCCGCGCCGACCAGTAGCCCGTGCAATCGCCCCTGCTGACTTCCTTGCCGCCGATGGTGACGCCGTGCGTCGTCGCCACGCCTGTGACGCGGCCCGCCAGGCGCGCCGTGTGCGCCATCAGCAGCGTGGTCGTCGTCTTGCCGTTCGTGCCCGTGCAGGCGATGATCGGAATGCGGCCGTCCGAATCGCCCATCAGGCCCGTGACGATGGCGTCGCCGACGTCGCGCGCCGCCGCGTCGCCCGCATGGCGGTGCATGTCGATGCCGGGTGCCGCGTGCAGGTCGATCACGGCACCGCCCTGGTCGACCAGCGGCAGCGCGATGTCGCGGCAGACGATGTCGATGCCCGCCACGTCCAGCCCGATCTTCGCGGCCGCGCGCACGCACAGGCGGCGCGTGGATTCCGGCAGCAGGGCCGTCACGTCCGCGTCCGCGCCGGCGCCGTCCACGGCCCCCCGCAGCGACGCGGCCGCGACCTTGCCGCCCGCGACCAGCACGCGGCAGGCCGCGCCGTCGATGCAGCGCTCGACGATGACGTGACGACCGAACGTGCGCGCAAGGGCATAGGCCCGCTCGATCTCGTCGTCCGTGCGGCATGCCGCCGTCACGCCCTCGTCCCCGGTGGCGTCGAGCGGCTTGAGCGTCACCGGCGCGGCCAGCTCGCGCGCCACGCGCAGCGCGTCTTCGACGGTGGCGACGGCTTCGCCCTCCGGCACGGGCACGCCCGCCTCGGCCAGCAGGCGCCGGGTCAGTTGCCGGTCGCCGGCGATGCGCACCGCGATGGTCCCGGTGTCGCCCGTGATGGTGGCCTGGATGCGTTTCTGCTTCACGCCCCAGCCCAGCTGGAACAGGTTGGCGTCCTCCGCGATGCGCGTCACCGGAATGCCGCGGTCCTGCGCGGCGGCCAGCACGGCAGCGGTGCTCGTGCCGACGGCATAGTGTTCCGTCAGGTCGCGCAGCTCGTCCAGGCGCGGCGCCAGGTCGAACGGTTCGTCGTGCGCCAGCGCGTCGACGATGTCCACGGCGAGCGCGAACGCGGGCTGCGCGACCTTTTCCAGCTGGTAGGCGCAGACGATGCGGAACTGCCCCGGCTCGCCGGTCACGGGCCGCGTGCGTCCGAAGGCGACCGGCGCACCGGCCAGGCATTGCAGGCCCAGCGTCACGTGTTCGATCACGCGCGCGAGATACGTCCCTTCGCGCAGGCGCTGCGCGAACCCGCCCGGCTGCCCGGTCGGCACGAGATAGTCGGCCAGCGACGGCAGCAGCTCCAGCAGCGCGTCGTTGAAGCGCGGGAGGTCGCGCGTGGAGACGCCATACAGGTCGTCCAGGTCCAGCACGGACAACAGGCACGGGGTGGCGGCGTGGATGTTGGGTCCGCGCAGGAAGCGTTGTTCGAGTATTTGCACAGGATATCCTCGTGTCGCCCGGTCATGCTCAGGCGTCCAGCAATTGCGAATACATCCGCGTGGCCATCAGGCCCACCGCCGTATGATGCACCGATGGCGACATCAGGCGCGCCAGCATGGCCATCGCCTCCGGCTTGCCGGCGGCATTGGCCACGCGCCGTTCCAGCTGGTGCAGTTCGGTGTCGCCGTCGGCGTCGGCGGCGCGGCGCCGGATCAGGCCCCGCTCGGGATGGCCGCCGCGCTGCGCGTGCTGCGTGAGGCTGTCGAGCGTGCGCTGGCGCGCGCGGTGGCTCAGCACGCGGGTGGTGCGGGCCGCGGCCGACGCGGCCCGCGGCGTGACGATCCAGTCGCGCAGCACCTGCTGCTCGTAGCTGGAAAACACGCCGAACATCTCGGCGCGCTCGCCCTGGATCAGGCGCCAGAACCGGCTGTGCTCCACGTCCTCGCCGCGCTGGATCCAGCCGGCGTCTTCCAGCGCCGTCAGGAACGCGGGGATCTGTTTCGGGTCCGCCAGCCAGTCGTTGACGGCGCGGCCGCCCACGCGGCAGTAATCCGAGTGCATGTTCTTGCCGATGGCCGCCTTCGCGGACAGGATCTCGACCAGTTCCGCTTCCAGGTCGAACCCGCCGATGACGGACGTCGTGCATGCGCCCAGGTCGTTCAGGCGGTAGCCGTCCAGCACGCGCCCGAAGAACGCGGCCGGATCGGACGACTGTGCCATCAGATTGCGCAGCGCCTGCACGGCCTTGTGCGCGTGCCCGCTGCCGGCATTGTCCACCGTGACGTGCAGGGTGAAGTAATACGGATCGATCCCGAGCTCGTTCAACTCGTACGCCGTGATCAAGAGGTGCAGCGGCAGCTGTTCGTAGCCGAGGTTATAGCCCACGACCTCCGGCAGGACATCGTCCGCATGATGGGCCAGCGCCAGCTGGATCGCGCCCTGCACGAAGTGGTCCTCGGCCAGCGCCTCCCAGTGTTCGCAGCCGTGCGCCGCGAGCAGCCGCCGGTACAACGTGACGTGGTTCTTGTCCGGGACGCCGTCGCCCAGTTCTTCGAGGTAGGTCTTGATCAGCGGGTGGAAGTCGGGATCGTCCCAGCGCGGCAGCAGGCCGTACAGCCAGGCGCCGTCGACGAGCTTGGTCGGTGCGACGCCCTTGAGGAAGTACAGCGCATGCGCCTTGTTCGTGAAGTAGCGGCGCGGCGCGCCGTTCTTGCGCGCGCCCAGGTATTCGCGGTAGGCGATGCCGACGGACTCGGCGCAGCCCTGGATCCAGCCCTGCAGCTGCCAGACGGCGTCCGGCAATTCGCACGGTTCGGCCCGCGCCAGCCCGATCTGCGCGTGCAGGAAGGCGTGCGCCGCGGCGCGGCATCCGGCCGGATCGTCCAGCAACGAAAAATACAGGGCTTTGGCGGCCGGCACCTGGGCGGGACGGGCATCGCGCGCGGCGGCGCGTTGCTGGCTGTCGACGACGTAAGTGGAGGTCATAATAAATCTTGTGGTCAATGTTCTACCACGATTATGCGGACCCGGCGCTGTTGGCGTAATCGGTACGCTTCCCTCCGGAATGTCGGACAGAGATTACAAGAATTGTATCGTTCGGATGGAGCGGAAACGACGGGCGGCGCCGCAGCGCCGCCCGGGAGACGGAGGCGGCTCGGGCCGCCCTTGCTTACGACTGGGTCGCGCCGTTCAGCGCCGAACGGGAACGGGCATAGCCGAAATAGACGATCAGGCCCAGCACGAGCCAGATGCCGAAGGCGATCCAGGTGATCGCGGACAGGAACGCCATCAGCGCCAGGCAGAACACGACGGCGATGCCGGGCACGATCGGCACGCCGGGGCAGCGGAACGCGCGCTTGAGGTCCGGACGCTTCTTGCGCAGCACGATCACCGCGATCGACACGAGGCAGAACGCGGCCAGCGTGCCGATGTTGACCAGTTCGGCCAGCACGTTCAGCGGCACGAACGCGGCGATGAGGCCGAACAGGATGCCCACGACCCAGGTGGCGAAGAACGGGGTGCCGAATTTCGGATGCACGGTCGACAGCCTGGCCGGCAGCAGGCCGTCGCGCGACATCGCGAAGATGATGCGGGTCTGGCCATAGGCCATCACCAGGATCACGGTGGTCATGCCCAGGATCGCGCCCAGGTCGACCCAGCCGGAGAACCAGTTTTCGCCCGCGTACTGCAGCGCCAGCGAGACGGGGTGGTCGATATGGCCCTCGAACAGCCGGAACGGAACGATGCCGGTCATGATCGCGGACACGATCACGTACAGGATGGTGCAGATGGTCAGCGAACCGATGATGCCGATCGGAAGGTCGCGTTCCGGGCGCTTGACTTCCTCGGCGGCCGACGTGACGGCATCGAAACCGATGAATGCGAAGAACACGACGGCGGCGGCGCCCATGATGCCCTTGCCGCCGAACGGCGCGAACGGGTGCCAGTTGGCCGGCGTGACGTGCTTGACGCCCACGACGATGAACAGCAACACGACGGTGATCTTGATGACGACCATGACGTTGTTGACGCGGGCCGATTCCCGCACACCCCACGACAGCATCGCGGTCAGCACGAGCATGATGCACAGCGCGGGCAGGTTCATGATGGTGTGCACGCCCGGCAGCGCGCCCGGCGCGGCGCTGAGCGCTTGCGGGATGGCGATGCCGAAGCCGGACAGCAGCGACTGGAAATAGCCGGACCAGCCGACGGACACCGCCGACGTCGCCAGCCCGTATTCGAGCAGCAAGTCCCAGCCGATCATCCAGGCGACGAGTTCGCCCAGCACGGCATAGCTGTAGGTATAGATCGAACCGGCGACCGGTACGGTGGACGCGAATTCCGCGTAGCACATGGCCGCGAAGCCGCAGGCGATGGCGGCGACGATGAACGACACGGTAAGCGCCGGTCCGGCCGTCAAGGCGCCGGTACCGGTCAGCACGAAGATACCGGTGCCGACGATCGCCCCGATGCCCATGAGGATGAGGTCGGTTGGCCCCAGCACTTTCTTCAGCCCGCCCGGGGTACGGGTGGCTGCGACCATGTTGTCGAGATTCTTGGTTCTGAAAAGACTCACTGCTTTCTCCAATCGATAGTAGATAGATCCCGGTCCCTGATTATTGTGCGCGCGGCGGGCAGGCGGTTGGCCTGCACATACATACGCCGAAGGGGGTCTCCTCCTCGGGCTCGGACCGTCAAGCAGCCTGACATGCAAAAACAGTGCCGGTCAGGAACTTAGCGGCGTGCCATTATCTCTATTCTGTTATCGAGAATCAAAGGAAATACTCAATAATTACGGCCGCGGCGAACGGGCCAGCCCGAAAACGCTAGCGCAGCGTGCAGACCAGGAGTTCCGGATCGGCGTTCAGCCGCAGCGGAATGCCGGAACAGCCGACGCCGCGGCTGACGATCAGCGGTCCGTTGTCCGCCAGGTCGTAGCGGCCATAGGTGTATTCGCGCGAGCACGGACCGCTGGGCCGGAACAGCGGCGCACCGTCCGGGAGCGCGATCTGGCCGCCGTGGGTATGGCCGGCGAAACCGACGTCGAAGCGCTGGCGCTCCAGGCGGAACAAGCCGTCCGGCGAATGCATCAGGTAGATCCGGACCGCGCCGGCGCCATCGAACGTGGCGCTGGCGGACGGCTCGCCGGTCCACGGATCGTCGATGCCGCACACGCTGACGTGGCCGAACGGCGCCGGCAAGGCCGCGTTGCGGTTGACGAGCACGTCCACGCCGGCCGCGCGCAAGGCGTCCTCGACGACGCCGCGGCCGTTCCAGATATCGTGGTTACCCACCACGCCATACACGCCCAGCGGCGCCCGCACGCCGTCCAGGAAGGCGCGCAGGCCGGCCACGTTGCGGGCGTCGAACGACACGTAGTCGCCGCCCAGCAGCAGCACGTCCGGCCGCTCGGCGCGGACCGCCGCCAGCAGGTCGTCGAACAGCGCCGGATGCGTCGTCGGGCCGGCGTGGAAATCGGAGGCAAAGCCGATGCGCAGCGGCTGCGCGAGCCGCCGTTCCGCCCCCAGTTCGACGTCCTGGTAGGTCACGCGCACCCGTCCCAGTCCGCCGAGCCGGTAGCTCAGTCCGGCCAGCCAGCCCTTCATCAGGACGGCGTTCAGGATGCGTTCGGTGGCGTTGCGGATGGGACGCTGGTGCTTGTGCCTGGGCATGCGGAAGAAGCTTGTAAAAATCGCACTGTACACGAATGCCCTCCCCTTTGTCGCCGTATCCCCACGCACTGGTGCAATCGAGCTAGCCACGGTAACATTGCTCTTTCAACAGGAACCGCCCATGCTGACACCCGACCAATTCTTCGCCTTCCTCGCCACCGCCATCCTGCTCACGCTGACGCCGGGGCCGGACAACATGATGGTCTTGAGCGTGGGCGTGTCGAAAGGCCGGGCGCGGGGCATCGCCTTCGGGCTCGGGTGCGCCTTCGGCTGCCTCAGCCACACGCTGCTGGCCGTGATCGGCGTGTCCGCCCTCATCGCCGCGTCGCCGCTGGCGTTCACGACGCTCAAGGTATGCGGCGGCCTGTACCTTGCCTGGATGGGCTGGCACGCGATCCGCAGCCGCGGCGAGGCCCGGCTCGATACCGCCCACGCATCCGCCGCCCCGGCGCGCACGCTGTTTTTCAAGGGCCTCGTGGCGAATGCCATCAATCCCAAGGTCGCGCTGTTCTTCTTGTCGTTCCTGCCGCAGTTCATCGTCGCCCAGCGCGGCGACGCGAACCTGCAGACGGCGCTGCTGGGCCTCACCTTCACCTTGCAGGCCGTCGTACTGTTCGGCCTGCTCGGCTTCTTTTCCGGCGCCATCGGCCAGTGGCTCGCGCGCCGCCCCAAGGCCGGGCAATGGCTCGACCGCGCCGCCGGCACGATCTTCATCGCGCTGGGGCTGCGCCTGATCGTCGCGCGCTGACGGCGCGCCTGAGTCTCAATAAAAAATTTCCATTGCGAAATTTGGTGATCGGCCAAGTTTTTTGCTACATTGGGGGCTTTACCCGCCGCGAATGCGCGATTCCACCCTGTTCAAGCACCTGACCTCCAGCGCGATCGTCACCGCCTGCTGCGTGCTCGGCCTGCTCTATTTCGGCCGCGACGTCCTCGAACCGCTCGCGCTGGCGGTGATCCTGAGCCTCGTCATCGCGCCGCTGATCCGCACCTTGCGCCGCATCGGCCTGGGCCAGGTGCCGGCGACGATGCTGTCCGTGCTGATGATCGGCACGTGCGTCGTCGGCCTGGGCATCGTGCTCGCCTTCCAGCTCGTGGCCGTGACGGGCGACCTGCCGAAATACCGTGCCGCGATCCGCACCAAGGTCGCGGCCGTGCGCGAGCTGACCGAGCGGCCGTTCGCCCGCATCGAGGCCGAGATCAGCGCCGTGCAGCCGCAGGAACGGGGCACCGTCAGCGGCCGGCGCGGCATCAATACGGTGACGGTCAGCCCGACGCAGCCGCTGCCGGTCGAGATCCGCCAGCCGCGCCTGACCACGCGCGACTCGCTCGCCCGGCTGTTCGCGATGGCCTGGGGACCGCTGGGCGAAGCGGGCCTCGTGCTCGTGCTGCTCGTCTTCATCTCGCTCGAACACGATTCGCTGCGCGACCGCCTGATCCGGCTCGCCGGCCAGACCGAAATCAACCGCACGATCCGTACCCTGGGCGACGCGGCCCAGGGCGTATCGCGCTTCTTCCTGTCCCAGTTCACCGTGAACGTGACCTTCGGCACGCTGATCGGCGTGCTGCTGTGGCTCGCCGGCGTGCCGCACGCGGGCCTGTGGGGCGCGCTGTCCGGCATGCTGCGCTTCGTGCCCTACCTGGGCGTGATGGCGGCGGGCGCCGTCATCGCCGTCTTCGTCGCGGCCATCGACCCCGGCTGGCAACTGGCGCTGTCGTGCATCGCCCTGTTCGTCGCGCTCGAACTGTTCGTGGCCAACGTCGTCGAGCCGAAAGTCTACGGCCACAGCTCGGGCCTGTCGCCGCTCGCCGTGATCATCTCGGCCGTGTTCTGGGGCGCGATGTGGGGCCCGGTCGGCCTGCTGCTGTCCACGCCGCTGACCCTGTGCTTCGTCGTCGCCGGACGCCACGTGCGCGGCCTGGAGCCGGTGACGATCCTGCTGGGCGACGCGCCGAACGTCTCGGGCGCCCAGCGCCTGTACCAGCGCCTGCTGACGGCCGACAGCGACACCATCGTGCGCGACGCCCACGCCTACCTGCGCCGCGCCAGCTTCGCGCGCTATTGCGACAAGGTGCTGCTGCCGGGCCTCGCGCTGGCCGGCGCCGACATGCGCGCCGGCCGCATCGACGCCGGCCAGATGGAAACCATGCGCGCCGCGATGGGCCGCGTGGCCGCGACCCTGAACCCGGAAGGCCGCACGCCCGCGCGCACGCGGCGCCGGCGCGACGTCTCGCTGCTCGACGCCAACCTGGGCGCCTACCTGCGCCAGATGCGCGAGACGCGCCAGGGCCGCTGGCAGGGCTCGCTCGACGTGCCGGCCCACTCGGTGGTGCTGTGCGCCGCCCTCGCCGTGGAACGCGACGAGCTGATAAGCGAACTGCTCGTTTCCGCCCTGCGCGAAGCGGACATCGACGCCCGCAGCACCCTGCTGGGCTCGGCCGACCGCCCGGGACCGGAAAAGGCGGAGCTGATCTCCACCGTGATCCTGCCGTACCCGGTCGAGGAGCGGCTGGGCGACTGGCTGAACGCGGCGGCGGAACTGCGCACCCACCTGCCGGATGCGCTGCTGGCCACGGTCAAGCTGCCGTTCGACCAGTCGCCGGTGCCGCAGCCGACCGTCGAAGAACACGTGGACATCGTGTTGCGTTCGTTCGAGGAAGCGCTGGCGTTCGTGGCGCCGGAACGGGCGGCGCGGGGTTAATCCCGGCCGTCGACCGAAACACAACAAATATTATCGGACGGGTCACGATATCCCTTCCGTGGAGTTGCTTTATCGCTATAATGTTGCCGTACATCACATATTTCCGGTCATGGCGGCAAGCATCCTTCCTCAAACAGACGGGACATCCGAACCGACGCGCCGGCCCGGGCAGCCGGGGCATTATGAATTCCGCGCCCGTCTCGGCGAGGGCGGATTCGGCGAGGTCTACGAAGCCTGGGACACCCGGCTGCAGCGCAGTGTCGCGATCAAGACGATCCGCCACGGCGGCTCCGCCGGCACCGACCTCGTGCGCGAGGCGCGTCTCGCCGCATCGCTGCGGCACCCGGCGTTCGTCAACGTCCACGCCGTCGAAGACGACGCGGCCGGCCAGTTCATCATCATGGAACTGGTGCACGGCCACACGCTGAAACATATCCTGCAGGACGGCACGGTGCCGCTGTCGACGGCGCTGGACTACGTCGGCCAGGTCGCGGAAGCGATGCGCGCCGCGCACGCGTCCGGGCTCGTACACGGCGACATCAAGCCGTCCAACCTGATGGTCGAGGACGATGGCCGCGTGCGCATCCTCGATTTCGGCCTCGCGCTGCGCCACGACGCGCTGGCGACGGAAACCGTGTCGCTGGGCGCGACCGCATCCACGGGCCAGACCGACCCCCAGGGCACGATCGCCTACATGGCCCCCGAACGCCTTCAGGGCGCGACGCCCGATCCGCGCGCGGACGTGTATGCGCTCGGCGTCATCCTGTACGAACTCGTGTGCGGCACGCGGCCGTTCGCGACCTTGCACGGACTGGCGCTCGCGGCCGCGCTCGTCCAGACGTCGTCGGACGGGTGGGATTATCCGGACAGTCTCGACACGCCGTTGATTGCGCTGATACGCGCGATGACGGCGCGGCAGGCGGAGCAGCGGATCGCGAACATGGACGAGGTCGTTCGGCGACTGGCGGAGCTGACGGGCGGCGAAGCGTCCCAGAACACACATCCGCCGACACCTGCACCGCGCCGACACCTGCTGCCACGTGTGGCGAAGTTCGCTGCCGGTACGTTGCTGACCGTCGCGATCGGCGGGATCGCGTGGTGGCGGGGTGAGCCGCATCTGGCTGCGCTCGAGACCTCGATGCATAAGGCGATCACACCCTATTCCGAAGCCGTCGAGATGGACCAAGGCCTTGCCTCGCTCAGGTTCTTCGACCGGCCCGGCGCACTCGACACCGCACAGCGCCATTTTGAACGTATCCTCGCGCGGACGCCGAAAAATGCAGCGGCAGTGGCCGGGATTTCGCTGGTGGACAGCCTGCGCTTTGCTGGCGACAGTCAGGACGAAACTTGGATTCAGAAAGCGGATGCGAGCGCGCAGCAAGCCGCCAGACTGGACGATCAGCTCGCACTGGCTCACGTGGCCACTGCCGCGGTGCGCGCGGGACAAGGCCGGTTCGACGACGCCGTCGCGGCCTGCGACAGTGCGCTCCGGCTCGACCCGGCGAATCACTTCGCCTGGTATGTCAAGGCGGAGACACTACGGCACGCACGTCGCTTTCAAGACGCCCGCGCCACATTGGCCGAGGCAATCCACCGCTTCCCTCGGGAGCGTGTTTTTATTGATGAGCTCGGAAGCGTCGAGTATGAACAAGGCCATTATGAGGCCGCCGAACAAGCTTTCCGGCGCAGCATCGCACTGGAACCCGACGCGGTGATCGCCTACGCAAACCTGGCCGCCGTCCTGATGCGCCAGAATCGCGCTGACGACGCCTCACGAATGCTTCAGCGCGGCCTCCAGTTGCGTCCAAACTCCCGCCTTTACACGAACCTGGGCAATATTCTCTTCCTGCGCGGCGATTACGTCGGCGCGGCCGATGCGTTCGAGAACGCGGTCTCGCCTGTCCACGGCGATCCGGGCTCCTATTTCAAGTGGGCAAACCTTGGCGACACGCTGCTCTGGATTCCTGGCCGCGCACAGGAGGCGCGGCAAGCCTACGACAAGGCGCGGCGGCTACTCGCCCCTCGCCTCGAACGCGCCCCGAACGATGTCGTCCTGGTATCGCGCATGGCGCTGTACACGGCACGCGCCGGAGACAAAACGGACGCACGAACTCTGGCCGCGCGAGCGGTCAAGCTCGCACCCGACAGCGCGGATGTCCAGTTCCGCGCCGGCCTCACCTATGAACTCCTCGGGCAGCGCACACTCGCGCTCGCCGCGATCTCGAAGGCCTTAACCCTGGGTTATCCGCTCAAATATGTGGAAGCGGAGCCAGACCTTGTCGCGCTGCGACGCGACCCGGCCTACCACACCAATTAACCCGCGCCATCCCATCCAACCGTTCGATCACCGAAAGGAACATCATGCCGCAAACCCATCAACTTACCATCAGCTATGTTCAGGGCGAGACCCTCGCCACTTGGAGCCTGGACGGGCGTCAACTGCAAGATGGAGACACTTTCACGGCCCAACCGGGAGACAAGGTTGCGTTCCAGTTCGACGGTCCAGGCGACATCGCGGAATGCGTGTTGATTAGCGGCCAGATGCAGAGCGGCTGCGGCTCGTCACCATTCGTCGAAGGAAACCGCATCAATCTCAAATCGCACTCGACGCTGGTGGTGAGCCAACAGATGGGCGTGTGGGGATTCACCGTGTCCTTTTCCGCACACGCCGGAGACGGTACGACAGCGTTCTATTACCTGCCGGACCCGGAGATGGAAGTCGGGTCACACTGCTGATCAAACACTCTCGCGCAGCCGCCGCACCTCCCGCCGCAACGACTCCGTCGGCGTCTTGAGCGCCACCGCGCAGCGCGCCACGTCGCCGTCGCACGCTGCCAGTGTCCGCTCGATCTCATCGGCCGGAATCCGTTCGGCCCAGCGGATCTCCGCGTGGGCGTCGAGCAGCTTGTACATCGTCGGCCGCGAGATGCCGAGGGCGCGCGCCGCCGCCTGGATGTTCCAGTCGTTGCCGGCCATGGCGTCCAGCACGTCGCCATCGGTCAGCTCGGACGGCTTGCGGCGCGGCGGTTCGGCCGCAACCGCGGCGGGCGCCGGCGCCGGCGCGGCCTCCACGCCCGGCATCAGGCGCGCCGCGCTGCCGGACGGCGCCGGCGTCAGGCGCACCAGTTGTTCGAGCTGCGGCGCGCCGCCGTGCTGCACCAGCAGTGCCGCGCGGCGCAGCGTGTGTCCCAGCTGGCGGATGTTGCCCGGCCAGTCGTGGCACGCGATCTCCACCACCAGTTCCACCGGCAGCGCCGGCTGGGCGCCATGCGCCTGCAACAGGTGCACGATCAGCACGCCGATGTCTTCGCGCCGCTCGCGCAGCGGCGGCAGCTGGATCGCGAATCCTTCCAGCCGGCGCAGCAGGGCCTGGTTGAACATGGCCGTGTCCAGGTCCTGGTCGGTCGCCGCGATCAGGCGCGCGCTCGTCTTGCGGTCGTGGCTCGCGCCCAGCGGGCGATAATCGCCGCCTTCCAGCACGCGCAGCAGCATCGGCTGGACGCTGGGCGGGGCGTTGCCGATCTCGTCGAGGAACAGCGTGGCGCCGTCGGCCTCGGCGAACAGGCCGCGGCGCTCCTGCGCCCCCGTGTACGCGCCGCGCGCCGCGCCGAACAACTCGGCGGCCGCCAGCGATTCGTTCAATGCCGCCATGTTCACGGCCACCAGGCGCGTCTGCGCGCGCTGGCCGAGCGCGTGGATGGCGCGCGCCGCGATTTCCTTGCCGGTGCCCGTCTCGCCCAGCAGCAGCACGGGGATGTCGGTCGGCGCCACCATGCGGATCTGGTCGCGCAGCCCGATGGCCGCCGCCCCCACGCCGACGAGGCCGGGCACGGGATTGTGCTTGGGCAGGCAATACATCCAGTGCAGGCACAGCACGACGGCGCGGCCCAGCATCAAAACCTGGCCGCGCGCGACCTCGGCCGCGTCGAACCGCACCTGGCCCGTGGTGGCCCGTCCGTTCAGTTCGACCGGCATGCGGGTGGCGGGCAGGTGCAGCGTGACGCCCTCGCCCTCGCGCACGATCCGCACGGGGTCGCGCGAGATCGTGCCGTGGCCGAGCGGCAGGCCGGCCTGGCCCGGCCGATAGAACAGCGGCGCATAGCGGTTCACTTCCAGCGCGCCGGGGTCGCCGACGAACTGCTCGCCGATGCGCGCCGGGTCCGGGTGCCAGAGGATCGTCAGCGCGAGCAGCGGCCGCGCCGGGATGCCCTGCGCGGACAACTGCAATGTCTGGGTGTATTCGGTGGAGTCGCTCATGCGCGGCACGTCAGATGCACTTTTACATGTAAAAACACATGGCAATTTTACACTCAGAAACACCGGAAGGGCCGTAAACCGGGCCCCACACCCTCCATAGGCTTGGTTATCAGCATGGCACGGCGCTTGCAATAGTGGTAGTGCCGCCATCGGGGCGGCGCCATTTTCCTGAACGCGCCATGACACTCCACTTCGCCTCCTCGCCCATCCTGCCCCTTGACGCCCGCGTCATGCTCGACGTGCACAACCTGAAGGCCCTGCGCCAGCGCCGTGGCGGACGCGACGCGTTGTCCGCACAGTTCCAGGAACGGCGCCAATGCCTCACCCGCGCCGCCATCAACCGGGCCGAGTCCGGCAGGCCCGTCCCCTACCGCACCGTGCGCCACCTGGCCGCGTTCTACGGCATCGGCGTCGAGTCGCTGATCGATGCCGAGCCGCTGCACCACGCGCCGCCGTCACGCCCGGCGCCGGACCCGTCCGACGTCGAACGCCTGCAGTGCCGCGCCGTCATCGACGCCGTCCACGTGGCGGGTCGCGGCCGCATCATCGACATCCAGGGCGCGGAAGGCGCCGGCAAGTCGCGGCTCCTCGCGTTCGGCGCCAGCGACGCCCGCGCGCGCGGCTATGCCTGCGTCGTGCTCGACGGCGGCACGGCCGGGCAGCCCGTCGCCCACACGGCCGCACGCCTGATGCTCGCCCTGCTCGGCCTCGCGCCCGACGCCGCGACGGACGACGCGCCGGACGACGGGCAGCTGGCCGGCCTCGTGCGTGCACGCTGCGCCGCGCTGGCCCTGCCCGCGGCCCACGTCGACGCCTGCGTCAGCCTGATCGACACCGCGCCGGACTGGCCGCTGCCGGCGACCCAGCTGCTGCAGACGGCCGCCCTGTGCGCCCTGCTCCAGCACCGCGTGCAGCACAACGGCGGCAAGCAGCCGCTGCTCATCTGCATCGACGATCTCCAGTGCGCCGACTGGCAACTGGCCATGATCCTGAACGTGGCCGTGCCGGCGACCCTCGACTATCCCGTGCTGTGGATGTTCGCCACCCGCCTGGAACCCGGCCCGGCCCGGCGGCCCCTGGGCGTGCGCATGGATGCACTGGCCCGCACGACCCTGCACCTGACGCCGGCAGCCCCGCGCCCGGGCCGCGCCGACGCCGGCGGCGTGCACCGGCTGAACCGCGCCGCGGTCTAGGTCACCCGCCCGTCCAGGTTCTGGACGCGGCGCCGCTCATCGTGCCACGGCAACGGGCTCAGCTGGTCTCGATCGCATCGACGCGGTCGGGATAGAACGCCAGGTGTCCGCGGATCGCGGCGACCGCGGGATACGGCGACTCGTAGCTCCACGCCGCGTTTTCGCCCTGCGGGCCGGCCGACGCGACGGAGAAATAGGCGCAATCGCCCTTGTACGGACAATGGGTGTACTGGTCGGTGCGTCGCAAGCGGTCCATCGCGACGTCCTCGCGCGGGATGTACAGCACGGGTGGATAATTCGCCTCGCGCAACGCGAGCGCGCGGTCGCTGCTGGCGATCACGGCACCGCCCGCGCGGACGGTCACACGACCGCTCGCGGGACCGATCGTGATCGGGTGGTCGGGGCCAGGCATCTTCATGTTGATCGGCATGCGCGTCTCCCATCGTGGAACGATACGGCCTCATGCTAACAGGTCCGGCGCGTGCCCGCCCGCCGTCCGGCGCGCCGGCCACCGACGCCACGCCGGCAAGGATCGCATGGCCGGCGAACAGGACGGCGAGCGACAGCAACGTCGGCCCCGGCCAGGCGATGGCCAGCACCGCCAACACGATCACGAGCGGCCCACGCACGGCCGGCACCCACCACGAACGCGTACTTTCCATGCGCTTTCTCCCAGGCCGGCAACGCGGCCGTCGTGTGATTGGATCGGACGGCACGCCGGCGGTTCCGCGCGTCGGCAAGACCTGCGTCAACGCCGGTCGGCGCGCACGTCGCGCACGATGCGCATATACATCACCGCGTTCAGTGCCAGCACGGCCGCCGCCAGCAGCCACTGCATGCCGCGCGTGAGGCCGGCCGGATAGATCAGCCCCACGAGGTAATGGTCGACGAAGCCGCCGGCATAGCCCGCCGTTCCCGCGAGCAGCCGCAGCCGGTTCTCGAGCGCGGTGAGCGGACAGGCGGCATCGGCGACCTCGATCGCGACGCCCCACGCCACGGCGGCCAGGTGCAGCGGCAACAAGCGGCGCCGGCGCAGCACGAGGGCCGCGCCGGCCACGACGAACAGGATGAAGCCGAGGTGCAGCAACAGCACCATGGCGGCAAGAAATTGATAGACCATCGACGCGACTCCCGTGCGGCCGGGACCCCATGATACGGTGCGCGCACGCGGACGGGCGCCACCGGCGCACGACTGATACATGTCAAGCGCGCATGCGGGTGCCCCCATATGCTCCACCTGAACCGCCGGGAGTCGGCCGCACATCGCCGGCCGCGTCCGGCCGAACCGAGGAGATCGCCATGACACACGTGATGCCACGCGCAACACCCCCGAGTCCGCGCACGGGCCGACGCCGGTCCGCCCTGCGGCATGCCCTGGTCGGCATCGCCGCCCTGCTCATGCTGGCCTGCGCGCTGCCGGCTGCCACCGCCGCGTCCGGCCGGGCGGCCCGCGCCGCGGACGGCGACACGGCCACGCGCCGCCAGCAGGCCGCCGTCAAGCACATCAGCGATGCCGTCGGCGTCGTGCATACGATGGACAACGAGGCCGGCATGGCCGCCTTGCTGGACCGGGCGCGCGGCGTCTTCATCGTCCCGACCTACGGCCGCGCCGCGCTCGGCGTCGGCGGCGCCGGTGGCGCCGGCGTGCTGATGGTCAGGCGCACGGACGGCACCTGGGGCAACCCGGCGTTCTTCGACATCGGCGGCGTCAGCATCGGACTGCAGGCCGGGGCGGAGGGCGGGCCCATCGCCCTGCTCCTGCTGAACCAGAAAGCCGTCGACAGCTTCCGCAACCGCAACAATTTCTCGGTCAGCGCCGACGCCGGCCTCACCGTCGTCAACTTCGCCCGCATGGCCCAGGGATCGACGGCGGGCGACGTCGTCGTGTGGTCGGGCAGCAAGGGCCTGTTCGGCAATGCGGTCACGGTCGGCGTCAACGACGTGCGCTACAACCGGCGCCTGACCGAGGCGTATTACGGCAAGCCGACGACGGCGCTGCAGGCCATCGACAGCACCGAGGTCAACGCCCAGGCGGACGCGCTGCGCAAGGTGCTCGGCAGTCCGCCGGCGCCGGCGGGAAGCGGCGGCAAGGCCGGCGGGCGCTAGCTGCGGCGGCAGCGGACCACGCCAACGCCGGCGCGCCGTCACCGGCAATATACGGCCCCGCGCGGGCTCGCGGCGACCTCAGGCCCGGCACAGCGACCGGGCCCGGGTCGGGGCGCCGGTCAGCCCGCGCGCCGGCGCCGCGCCGCCAGCAGCCCGCAGCCGGATAGCGCCAGCAGCAGCGTGGACGGCTCCGGCACCGCGCGCACGGTGCTGAACGCGTTGTCCGGCGCGACGGTCAGGCGCGCGTCCGCCGGCGCCTCGGGGTGCAGGTCGATGCTGCCCAGGTTGCCGTCGACGCCGAGGTAGTGCGTATCGTCGAACAGCGACCAGCTGAACGTGCTGCCGTCGCTGCCGGCACCGGTCGCGAAGGTGACGTCGAACCCGAAATGGCCGCCCAGCTGGATGGCCTGGAACCAGTCGCCGCCACCGGCATCGCTCGTGAACGTCAGCACGCCCGCCGGATCGGTCGCCACCGACCCCGTCGCCACGGGGCTGCCCAGCAATGCGCCGGCCAGGTTGGCGACAGTCGCGCTGGCCGGTGTGGCGCCGCCGACGCTGAGGAAGTCGAGGCCGAGGTACGCCGTGCCGGCGCCCAGCGTGGACGTGTCGATGTCGACGTGATGGAACGGCACGAACGGCACGGCCAGCGCCGCGCCGGCGCACAGGCACAGGCAAGTGGCGGCCAGCAGGCGGGCCGCGTGGTGTGTCAGGGTCTGCATCAGGAGTCTCCTAGTATTTTACGTTGATGAGTTGCGGCGTGTACGCGATCACGGCCTTCGCCGGATTCGAGAACGTCGTCGTCAGGGTCACCGTCTGGCCCGGCGCCAGTTCCCCCTGTCCCAGCGTGACGTAGGGCGCACTGTCCTTCACGCCTGTCGCGTTGTCGAGCGTGACGCCGCCGGTCAGGCCGGCCAGCCGGAACTGCAGCGGGCCCGGGAGCGTGGCGTCGCTCGTGTTCGTGATGGTCACCGTGCCCGTGTACTTGAGCGTGAAGCGGTTCATCGCGAGGCCCGAGCGCGCGATCCGCACGCTGCCCGTCACGTCCACGGGCGCCTGCAGGTCGTAGCGCGTGCCGTAGAAGCGAAACTCACCGTACGACGAAATGCCCGGATACGCCGGATCCGTCGGCGGCCCCGGATGGTCGACCCGCGCCATGAAGTAGCGGTACCTCTGGTTCTCCAGGCCCGGCAGCACGGGGATGACTTCCATCTCGAAGTTATGCCCGCTGGTATCGGTCGTCTCGCGGCTCGTGAGCAGCGTCCAGTTCACGTTGTCGTTCGATCCGTACACGTTCGCTCCCTGCGAGCGGTTGGCGAACATGTAGCGTGCCTGGATGCCGAAGCCGTCGACGGACACCCGGTAGTTCTCGCCGAAGTCCATATAGATCGGGGCGCGCAGGTCGCCGGAATAACTGTTGTAGTTACCGTCGACGAGCAGCGCCGGGCGATCCGCGCCGAAGCCGGTGGTCGTCACCATGTCCTTGCTCCAGTCGAGGCTCCCGTCCGAGGCCACGCGCGGATTGACCAGCTCCAGCTTGCGCACGGCCGCCTGCACGGACTTCAGCAAGCCCGCGAAATCGGCGTCGGACACGGTCGTCATCGACTGCTGCAGCGGCGCCAGCTCGGCCTTGAACGTGGCCAGCGACGGCGTCGTATAGGCGGCCGCCGGATCGTAGCCGTCGAGCGCGGCCTGGAATGCCGACGCGCGGTCCGGCTGCACGTTCAGGCGCGCCGTCATCGAGCTGACGGCCACGCCGTCCGTGGCGGCGACGACGACATCGTGCACGCCGACCTGCTCCGGTCCCGGCGTCCAGTCGAACGCGCCGCTGGACGTGTCCAGCCGCGCGCCGGCCGGCACGTTGACGGCTTCGTACGCGACGCTGTCGGCCGTATTCGCGTCCGTGGCGGTATAGGCCGCATGGTAAGGGATGCCCTGCACGACGATTTCCGTCACCGGGAACACGGGCATGGCGAAGCGCGGCGGCGTGAGCTGAGTCGGTGCGGCCATGTTCACGTGGTCGACGTCCACCGTCGTGCCCTCGGGCCCGGAAAACCTGAAGTACATGATGTTGTCGCCGAGCCAGCGCCCCCCGATGGCGGCCGCCGACGTGTCGGGCACGATGTAGCGCCACTGGCCGTGCGTGTCCGGCACGGTCATCAGCGCCCACGGGCTGGCGTCGCGGGCGGCAGCGGCGGACAGCGTCACCGGCGCGGTCGTGCGCACCATGATGCCGACCGGCGCGTACTTCGACCGGTCCGCGTACTGCACGTCGTGGAACACGATCGTCGCGCCGCCCGGCGTGACGGCGCCGTGGCCGAACGTGCGGTCGCCCTCCGTCTGCATGGTCCAGTCGCCGTCGAGGAAGATCGATTTGCGCTCCGTTTCCAGGATGCCCGGCGTGCTCGGCGGCAGGGGTACGCCCGTCAACGCCTGCGGCAAGGTGAGGATGGCGGTCGGGCCCATGTCCTTGTTGTTGGGCGTCGCCGGGCCCCAGGGGATGGCGGGACCGTTGGCGTGGCGCGCGGCCGTGGCGAGGTATGGCGCTTCCGCGTCGACGTCGACACCCTCGACGTATTTGTAGGTGTTGTAGATCTCGGCGATGGCGTCCACCTCGTACAGGCGGCCGCGGTACGCCGACGAGATGCCGGACGTGCCGCCGGTCGTGTCGGCCCACGGCGTGTCGTAGCCGAGCATGTACTCGGCATACGAATTCGCGCCGCGCAGCAGGCGGTCGTCGCCGAAGCGGTAGACGCTCACCGCGTCGCCGCTGCTCGAGGGCTTGCCCGTGAACGGATCGACCTTGGTGCCCTGGGCCGTGACGAGGCGCAGCAGGCCGCCCAGGATGTCGACGTTGTCGCCGGCGTGGGCGCCGTCGCGCGACATTTCCTCGACTTCGTAGAACGTCTGGCCTGTCTTGTTGAGCGGGTTGTCGGTGTCGATCCGGGCGATTGCCTTCATGAGCGCACCGTTGATGTCCTGGCGCGTCGACGTCGCGTTCACCGTCAGCCACTCGACGCTCTCGTCGTAACGGGCGCGGTTGTCCGTGAAGATCGCGCCGGCGATCCGGCCCACGAGCGAATACTGCTGCTGGTTCCGGAACCGCTCGTTACTGGAAAAGAAGGTCCGCTCCATCGGATCGACCAGGTTGTCCTTGAGCTTCTGCGTGTCGGTGTCCGTCCACGCGAGCGGATAGTCGGTGTAGGTCGGATCGGCCGGCGTGTAGCGCATGATCTCGGCGGCCATCAGCATGCGCGACAGCGGCACGCCGTTGTGGATGTGTGCATCCGGGAAATAGGCGTAGCCGTTCGGATTCATGTTGCTCCACGTGCGCAGGATGCGCATCGCGTTGCGGCGGTACTCGTTGCGGCCAGTGACGTAGTACAGGAGCGCCTGCGTCAGCGCGCCCTGCGAATCGTTGATCATGCGCGTCTGCGCCGTCGAACCGTTGTAGTTCGGCGTGTTCGGCGTGTCGACCTTCGTGGCGTCGCGGTTGGTGGGCTGCAGGTTGATGTTCGCGTAGTTGCAGCACACGGTCGCGAGGATGTTGTAGTAGGTCTTGTACGGCTCGACGTCGGCACGGATCTGCTGGCGAACGTACTCCAGCTGCTCGGGCGTGAACCCCAGGTCCGGATGCCGGAAGCCGGCGCTGCTGACCACCGGCTGCGCCATCGGCGTGGCGACGAACGGCACCGCGTACGCCGCGCCGCCCGGCAGCGCCAGCGCTGCCGCCAATGCCAGCGCCACGATGTTTCCTCTCGCGTTGCTGCGCAACGCCCTCCACCTCGGATGTGAATGGTTATACATGATTGTCCTTATTTGTTTGCTAACCAGATCGTTGTCATGCCACCGGTTCCACCGTCTCCACCGCCTGTTGTGTTATCGATAGCGGGCGGATCGTATCACGAAGACAATAAAAGCGGCGCGGATTTGTTATCGTTACCTCGTGTTGCCGGATGCGGCAGTCCCGACCGGGTGGCCGCGCCCGAATCCACGGGCGTGGAAGCACGAGCGGGCCCTAAAAACACCGTCCGGACGGGTGCCCTTGCGCGCGAGGCATGCCCGAAATGGCATAGATACGACGAAAAAATTCATACCTGGCGCGGTGCATACGGCCCGCCGCGAATCCGCGGTTGCCGGAACGGCAACAAGCCACGTACACTGGGCAACCACGCATGTCGATCGGAGCCCTGCCATGAAGCCACTCGTCGTTGCCATCGCGCTGTCTGCCTCGCTGGCGGTCGTCCAGGCGAATGCGGCCGGACCGGACGTTCCCGCCTCCGGCCCGGCCGCGGTGCCGCGCGACGGCCAACACGATTTCGATTGGGAAATCGGTAGCTGGGATACGCACCTGAAACGCCTGCGTGAGCCGCTCAGCGGCAAGACCGACTGGGTCGAGTACACGGGCACGTCGGTCGTGAAGCCGGTCATGGGCGCGCGTGCCAACCTCGTCGAGCTCGATGTGCGCGGCAGTGCCGGCCGCATCGCGGGCGTGTCGCTGCGCCTGTACCAGCCGGCGAGTGGCCAGTGGACCCTGCATTTCGCGAACCTGGCCAATGGCTTGATGACCGACCCGATGCACGGCGCCTTCAAGGACGGCCAGGGCAGCTTCTACGGCCGGGACACGGTGAACGGGCGCGTGGTCCTGGTTCGGTTCCTGATCGTGCCGATCGATGCCGCCAGGTGGCGCTTCGAGCAAGCGTATTCCGCCGATGGCGGTCGGCGCTGGGAAACGAACTGGATCGCCGTCGATACCCGCCGCAATGACGGACCCGCCAAGGCGGGCCGGCGATGAGCGGCGCCTGACGACGCCAGGCGCCGCGTGAAATCGCGCACCGCGGCCATGGCCCGGGACGCCGCGAAGAAGGTCTCGTTACCGTTGCTCCCCCCGCGCACGGCTCGGCGATCGGCGACGGGCGCATGGAATCGCCGGGTCCGGTACCATGTACGGACCATGAATGCCTTCAGTATCCTCATCAACGACCAGGCAGCCGCCGACACCTCCGGTTTGCCGCCGGCGATCGCGCGGAATATCGCGTCGTTCAAGGCCCATCATCCGGACGCCACGCATCGCCTGTTCGACCAGCGCGGCATTCGCGCATTTCTTCGCGAAAACACGGAGCCCGATGTCCTGTGGGCCTACGAGCAACTGCTGCCCTATGCCTATCGCGCGGATCTGGCGCGCCTGTGCCTGCTGCATGAATTCGGCGGCGTGTATGCCGATTTGTCGGTGTTCTTTCACGCGGGCTGGCCCGTTCAACCCGGCAAGATTGCGGTGTTTCGCGACCGCGCCATGGTCGCGCCCTGGATCGTCAGCAATACCATCATCAGCACCCCGGCCCGCTTTCCCGCGCTGGAGGCCGCGATCCGCATGATCGTCGCGCATTGCCGCACGCGCTATCGCGGCGCGTCCCCGCTGTGCCCGACCGGGCCTGTCCTGTTCGGCAAGGCCCTCGCCCTGCATTGCGAACCGGACCAGATTCACATGGGCGAGGTCGCCAACGTATCCGGCCGGAATACGGCCGAAGCCCTGGTCTTCCTCGACGCCACCGATGGCCGCCTGGTGGCCTATCGTACCAAGAGCATGGCCGGGCTGCGCGAACTCGGCCTGCAGGACGGCGTCAACAACTACAACGAGTTCTACCATGCGGGGTTGAGCTATGCCGGCGACTTTCCGGTGACGCTCGGCGCCGACGCCCTGCAGCGGCACGGGCGCAGCGTCTGCGGCCTCGAACACGGCGAACTGGTCTACCGCGGCGACGCGACCGGCGGCGACGCGCAGGAAGTGGCCCTGTGGCTGATGCCCTTTCCCTTCGCCGCCGGGGCTTACCGCGTGCTGCTCGACCTGGCGCAGGCGTCGCCGGGCGCCGTCCTGACCCTGTTCGCGGCCGCCAACGGCACCGGCGAAGTGCTGGCGCGCACGGTCGTCCGGCAGGACGGCGCCGGGCCGGCCGCGCTGGCGCTGGCGCTCGACATGCCGAGCACGCGCAACGACGTCATCGTCGGTATACTCGCGGAGGGCGAGGCGCGGCCGTTGCAATTGCGTATCCGCGGCCTGCGCATCGAACGCCTGCCGGACGACACACCATCATGATCAAGTACATTTCATACGGCGACACCACCGGCTACGGCCTGTCCGGCCTGTCCTACCTGCGCGGGCTCCTCAACCTCGGCCTGGACGTGTACTGGCAGCCGGTGTTCTGGGGCGCGCACGGCCTGCAGTTCTGGCGCCCGGACATGGCGCCGCAGCTGCTCGAATCCGTGCGCGCCAGCGCGGGCGACCCGGCGCTGCGCGACCTGCCGGCCATCCTCGCGCTCACCGCCGCGCCCAGGGATTACCGCATCGTCGTATCGCACATGATCCCCGACTACCTGCCCAGCTGCATCGAAGAAGGCAAGGTCAACGTGGCCTACTGCGCCTGGGAGTCGGACAAGATTCCGGCGCACTGGCCGGCGATCCTGAACCGCTTCGATGCCGTGATGGTGCCGTCGCGCTTCAATGCCGACGTGTTCCGCGCCGGCGGCGTCGCGGTGCCGGTGCACGTGGTGCCGCACATCCGGCGCCATGCGCACGACGAGGTCGCACCCGAGCAGCGCGACGCCCTGCGGCGCCAGCTCGGCATCGGCCCCGACCACTTCGTGTTCTACACCATCGGCGCGTGGATGCTGCGCAAGGACTTGCCGCGCCTGGTCGAAACCTTCCTCGCCGAGTTCGGCGACGCCGAACCGGTCGCGCTGTGCGTCAAGACCTCGGCCAAGCCGGTCCACGCCCCGCTGCCCAATGAGCAGGGCAAGACCTCGCTGCAGCTGGTGCAGGAGACCACGCGCGCGTTCGCCGCGCGCGAGGGGCGCATCCATCTGCCCACGGTCGCCGTGCTGGCCGGCGACGGCGTCAGCGGCGCCTGGATCGACTGCCTGCACCAGATCGGCGACACGTATGTCTCGCTGGCGCGCGCCGAAGGCTGGGGCATGGGTGCGTTCGAGGCCGCCGCCCTGGGCCGGCCGGTGTTGATGACCGGCTGGAGCGGCCACCTGGATTTCCTCGGCAGCGACCATCCCGGCCTGATCGACTACAGGCTCGAACCGATCGACTGGCCCGGCACCACCTATGGCCGCGACCACCAGTGGGCGGTCGCCGACGTCGCCGACGCACGCCGCAGGATGCGCGCCCGCTTCGAACAGCGCGGCCGCCCGGACGCGCACGCGCGGCGCCTCAGCGAGACGATCGCCAACCGCTACGCCGAAGGCGCTGTCATGCGCCAGTTCCGGCGCATCATCGGAGCATGAGCAGCATGGTTCCCCGCATCTTCCACTTCGTGTTCGGCCTCAAGGAACAGACCGGGCCCTTCCACCTGGCGCACTACCTGTGCCTGGAATCCTGCCGCCAGGTCAACCGCCCCGACGCGATTCTCTTCCACTACGCGAACGAGCCCCACGGCCCGCTGTGGGAGCGCATCAAGCCGCACCTGACGCTACGCAAGGTCGTGCGCGAGCCCCTGCCCCAGTCGGCCTACCAGGGCTCCGGCGAGGGCCGGCTGATCGCCGCCTCCGGCTGGAGCTACGCGCACGAGGCCGACTTCATCCGGCTCAAGGTGCTGCTCGAGCACGGCGGCGTGTATGCCGACATCGACACGCTGTTCGTGGCGCCGCTGCCGGACCACCTGTACGACTACGGCTGCGTGCTGGGCGACGAAGGCGCGCTGGCGGACCCGCGCGGCGTGCTGCGCCCGTCGCTGTGCAATGCCCTGATCGCCGCCGCACCCGGCTCGCTGTTCATCACGCGCTGGCTCGAGCAATCCTACGGCGCCTTCGACGGCAAGTGGACCAGCCATTCCTGCGCACTGGCCACGCGCCTGTGGGAACAGCACCCCGAACTGGTGCACGTGGCGCCGCGCCACTACTTCTACCGCCATCCGTGGACCGTGGCCGGGATCCAGTCGCTGTTCGAGCGGCGCGACCCGGACCTGCGCGACGTCTTCAGCCTGCACCTGTGGAGTCACCTGTGGTGGGATGCCGGGCGCACCGACTTCACGACCTTCCACGCCGGCCTGCTGACCGAAGACTACGTGCGCGCCGGCGCCAGCACCTATGCCGCGCTGGCGCGGCCCTACCTGCCATGAGCACGTCCACCGCGGCGACGCTGGCCGACTTCCTGCCGCGGCCCGGCCGCGGCCTCGGTTTCAAGCTCGGCCAGGACGGCGCCCTGGTCCAGCAAGGCACGCTGGACCTGCTGGCGTGGCCGGGGCGCCGGCCGCTGGTGTCCTGCCTGATGGTCACGCGCGGCCGCCTGTTCCCGGCGCGCTTCGCGGTCGACTGCTTCCTGCGCCAGAGCTGGGCCGAGCGCGAGCTGGTGCTGGTGTGCGACGCGCCCGCCACCGAGGTCGAGGCATATTGCCAGGCGCTGGGCGACACCCGCATCCGCATCGTGTACCCGGAAACGGCCGCGGACGCGGCCAGCCTCGGTGCGCTGCGCAACCTGTCGCTGCGCGCGGCGCGCGGCGACTGGATCTGCCAGTGGGACGACGACGACCTCTACCATCCGCAGCGCATCGAGGTCGGCATGCTGCTCCTGCAGTCGATGCAGGCCGACACCCTGTTCCTGAGCCGCTGGATGCTGTGGGCGCCGGCCGCGCGCCGGATCGGCGTGTCCGGCGCACGCGAATGGGAAGGATCGATGCTGGCCCGGGCCGCCGGGGTGCCGGCCTATCCGGCGCTGGCGCGCGGCGAGGACACCGCCGTGATGCATGCGATGGTGGCGCGCGGCCGGGTCGTGCTGCTCGATGCACCCTGGCTCTACACGTACGTGCAGACCGGCGCCAACACCTGGACCTCGCAACATTTCGAGGCGATCTGGCAGGCCGCCAGCCTGGTCGAGACACCCGGGCGCTACGACCAGGCGCTGGCCGCCCTAAGCGCCAGCGGGCCGCATGCGGATTATGCGCGCGCCGCGCTGGCCCAGGCGGCCACCTAGCGGCTCGATTCGATCTTGGCCGCGCCGGCGTAGTCGACGCCCTGGCTGCGGATGAACTCGACGCGGCGCGCATGCAGCGCGTCGTTGGGGTCGAGCGCGCAGCAGACGGTGGCGGCGCCGGTGCAGCCATGCGGCTCGTGGCGCAGCTGCTCGAAAACCAGGCGGTCCTCGCCGTCGCCGGTGGGAAAGGCGGCGCACGACCACAGGTGGACCAGGTGCAGCAGTCGCAGCTTGTCGATCGCCAGGCCGCTCGGCCGCACGAAGCCGCCGAAGCGCTCGGCGTAGATGCCCCGGCCGACGCCGACGCTCTCGAACCCGTCCACGCACAGTTCCTGGCCGGTGTTGCCGTCGGCGTAGATCGAGTACGAGAACGCCCACGCCTTCCCTTCGATGGCGCGCAGGATGGCCGCGCAGTGGTCTTCCTTCAGCCAGTCGTCGTCGTCGAGGTAGACCACCACGCGGCTGTCGGCCAGCAGGGTCAGGGCCGAACGCAGCGCGCCGCCGTAGAACGAGGCATGCGGTCCGCCGTGGCGGCGCGAGGTCGAATAGCCGGGATTGATCAGGGTGAGCGTGACGTGCGCCGGGCATTCCGGCAGCAGCGCCGCCAGCAGGGCCTGCAGGCGGCCGTGCGGATCGCCGTCGACGCCGAGCAGGACCTGGATGCGCGCGCCGTCGGCCAGGCGCTGGCGGAACACCGAGCGCAGCGCGCGCGCCAGCGACAGCCGGCAGGTGGTCAGCAGCACGACCGCGAGCGCGTGGCGGGTATCGTTCATGACGGCCGCAGCGCGAACGGATAGCCGGCCCGGGCCGGGACGCCGGGCCATCCGCGGCCGGCCGCGATGGCATCGGCGATGCGCCGGCGCACCGCTTCGACGCCGGCCGCGCCGGGACGATGGTGGGTGGCGTCGCGCTGCGGCGCGTGGGTCGAATGCAGCGCGACATCGTTGAAGAACAGCGGCACGGTCGCGGTATAGCAAATGCTGCGCCGGTACAGCAGGTGGTCGGCGACCAGCTTGCCGTGCGCGTGCACCCCGCCCAGCTCCAGGTGCTCGCCGTCCGGACAGTAGCGCGCCAGCAGCCGCTCCATCGCCGCGCGCCGGATCAGGTAGGCGCCGGCCGAATAGAAGCTCGGCTCCCATTCATGCCACAGGATGCCGTGCGCAAGATAGAGCTCGCCCAGCGCCAGCACCACCGGCGCATGGCTCACGTGCAGCTGCAGGATTTCCCAGTCAGGCGGCGCGGACGCCATCAGGGCCCGGGCATCGTACACATGATGCGAGCGCACGTCGTCTTCCATCACGACCACGGCCGCGCCGCCGCCGGCGTGCGCGGCGCCGATGGCGCGCAGGTGCGAGACCACGATCGCCAGTTCGGGCAGCGAGTTGGCCAGGGGCTTGCGCAGATTCACCTGCGGCAGGGTGTCGGGCGTGGCCGCCTCCACGCGCGCATGCGCGACACCCGCGCGCGCGAACGCCGCTTCGGCCAGGCGGCGCCGTTCGACGTCGGTCTGGCGGTTGATCCAGTAATGCGGTAATCCTTCGAGCATGGCTGCAGTCTAGCGAAAAAAACACAGGCCGGCAAAAAGCCGGCCTGTGGTGTGGAGCCCCAATGCTTAGAACACGACGCGCACGCCGCCGTTGCCGCCCAGCTGGGTGTAGCCGCTGCGTGCTTCTCCGGTCAGGCCGTAGTACAGGTAGGCGCCCTTCTTCATCTGCAGCGACCCGCTGACGCCGCCCTGCACGAAGACGCGCCCGCTTTCCGGCCCCGCGATCACGGTGCCGGTCTGGGCCAGCGACGCGGCCAGGGTCGGCCGGGCCAGCGCACCGGCGTCGACGCCCGCGCCCAGGTTGAAGCGCCAGGTCGAGGCCTGCAGCGGGTCGGTATTGCGCGAGTCGGCCGACAGGCCGGCCACGATGCGCGTCCCGGTGGCCGCGTAGCGGTCCAGCGCCAGGGCGCCCAGCCCATCCGGGCTTTCGGCGTAGGCGTCGCGCTCGGCCTTCTGCACGGTCACCCGGGCGAAGGGCTCGACCTTGGTACCGTTCACCTCGAGCGGCGCGCGCACGCCGGCGCCCAGCATGGCGCTGTTGCCGCCGGCGTGGCCGCGCAGCAGGAATGCCTGCTCGAACGGATCGGAACGGTTGCTGTCGACCTTGTCGCGGCCGACGCTGCCGATGCCGTCGAACATCAGGCCCGCGGTGGCGGCTTCGCCGTACACGAAGACCTTGTTCTGATGCAGGGTGCCGGAGGCGGCGCCCGCGCTCAGGTTGGTGTTCGCCCGGCTCGCGCCCACGCCCAGGCGCGCGTCGCGCGTGTGCAGCAGGTCACCGCCGACCGTGATCTGGACGGTGTCGGTATCGAAGCCGGACGCCGTCCGGTCGCCCCGCCAGTCGCCGTGGTTGGCGCCGATGTCGATCCACAGGGCGCGGCCGTCATCCTTGGCGTCGCGCTTGAGCACGCTGCGCTGCAGGTTCCAGCCGGCCTGCGGCGCCGCGGCCGCCAGCGCGCCGTGCACCTCGCCCGGCAAGTCCTTGACCAGGATGCCGAGCTTGTCCGCATCGTAGGACGCCGTGCGGTACAGCAGCTGGTCCTGCAGTGTGCTGGCCTGGCCGGACTGGTCCAGGTCGACGATGTGGTCGAGCGCCGCGGCCACCGAACGACCGTTGCCGTTGCCATCCTTGAACCAGGTCTTGTACGAGGCCGGCAGCACCTTCAGCTCGATGCTGTTGTTGCCGCCGTAATCGTAGAAGGCCGCCATGCGCAGACCGTCCAGTCCATCCGGCTGGGCCACCGTATCGAAGCGGCCGACGATGCCGCCGTCCGCCGTGATGATGCGGTAGGTCTGGCCCATCGCCGGCGCCACCGGCGCCGAGCCGTAGCCGGACTCGTTGACCGAATACAGGTCCTTCAGGGTCGGCGCCAGCGTCGCTCCCGGCTGGATCACGAACTGCTTGGTGCCGGTCACGTGCAAATAGGAGTAGTAGCCGGTGGCGCCGATCGGCGAACTGGCCGAGGCCTGCTTGTCACCGCCGATGTCTTCCTTGAAGCGACTGCCGGTCGCCATCGTGACGGTTGCGTCGGCGGTCAGCATGCCCGGCGAATTGCCCGGCGACAGGATACCGCGCACCATCACGTCGCCCCGGATGTGACCGCTGCCACCCAGGGTCGCGCCCGGCGCCACCGTGACATTGCTGGTGTAGCTGCCGTTGGCCAGCAGCTTGCCCTGCGCCACGCAGGTGGCGTCGATGGTGGCCGTGCCGGTGACGTTCAGCGTGCCGGTGCCGGTCTTGGTGAAGCAGCCGTCGCCCACATCGCTCGAGGTCAGCACGCCCGACAGCGTGGTCGTGGTGCCGGAGTCGGTGTTGATGCTGATGTCGTGACCCATGTGGATGGCCTGGCCGGTCAGGATGTCGACGGTCGCGTAGATCGTGCCGGAATTGAAGGTCATGACGCTACCCCAGCCGAGGCCGTACGAATTGGTCACCTTGACGACGCCGTCGTTGACGGTCAGGCCGCCGGTCCAGCCGTCGCCCGGCTGGTTCAGTGCACCGTTGCCGCCGGCGTTGTCGCCCGCCAGCACCAGGGTGCCGGCGCCGTCCTTGTACAGCCGGCCGGCGCCGCTGACGTTGCCGTTCAGGGTCACCACGCTGTCCGCGCCCGCCGTATCGAGATGGCCGTCCTGCGCGCTCACCGTGACGGCGCGCGCGGAGTCGAGCGACGCGCTGGTCTGCACGGTGCCGCCGTCGAAGTTCAGCTTGCCGCCCGCCGCGCCCAGGCTGGCGTCGCTGTCGATGAGCAGGTGGGCGCCACTGCTGACGGTGGTGTCGCCGGTATAGCTGTTCACGCCGGACAACGCGAGCGTACCCTGGGCAACCTTCAGGCCGCCGTTGTTGGCCAGCGTGCCGTTCATGGTCAGCAAGCCGCTGCCCTGCTTGACCAGCGTGCCGCTACCGGACACCGTGCCGGTCTGCGCCAGCGTGGTGCCGGCGTCGACGTCGAGCGTGCCCTGGTTGGTGAGCGTGATCGCGCGGTCGCCGTTCATGCTGGCGGTGGTGTGCAGCGTGGCGTTGTTCAGCTCCAGCGCACTCTGTCCGGTGCCCAGGTTGAGCATCGACGAGATCGTCAGCATCGCATTGTTGACGCTGGTCTTGCCGGTATAGCTGTTGTTGCCCGCCAGCGTGAAGCTGCCGTCGTTGACGTTCAGGCCGCCGTTGCCACTGATGACGCCGCCGAACTGGCCCTGGGCCTTGCTCAGGGTCAGCGAGTTGGCCCCCAGCTTGACCAGGCCCGCGCCGGACAGGCTGCGGATGCCGACGTTGCCGCCGGCGCCCGTGAGGTCGAGCGTGCCCGCGTCGGCCACCGTGCTGGCGGCGATGCTGCCGCTGCCGGCCAGCGCGACGGTCGCGCCGCTGGCGATCGTGGTGGCGCCGCTGTAGTCGTCGTTGCCGGTCAGGGTGACGTTGCCGCCGCTGACCGTCAAGCCGCCACCGGCGCCATGGATGCTGCCCGCCAGGACGCCGGACGCGCCGCTCAGGGTCAGCGTCTTGCCGCCCAGGTTGACGTCGCCCGCGCCGGTCAGGTTGTGCAGCGTGGCGCCGTCGTTGGTCGCGGCGATGTCGAAGGTGCCCGCATTGTCGACCTCGGACGAGGCCGCAATGCTGCCCTGGCCGGCCAGGGCCAGCGTGGCGCCGCTGGCGATCGCGGTGCCGCCGGTGTAGGCGTTCACGCCACTCAGCGTTTCCGTACCGCCGTCGACGTTCAGTCCACCCGCACCGCTGATCGTCCCGGCGAAGTTGCCGTTGGCCTGGGTCAGCGCCAGGGTCCGGGCGCCCAGGTCGACCTGGCCGCTGCCGGACAGGCTCTTGATCGCAGCACCGTCGGTGGTGGCGCCGATGCCGAGATTGCCGTCCACCGTCACCGCGCTGGACGCCGCGATCGCGCCGCTGCCGGCCAGCAGCAGGGTGGCGCCATGGGCGACAGCGGTCGCGCCGGTGTAGCCCTGGGCCGCCGTCAGGGTCTCGGTGCCGCCGGTCACGCTCAAGCCGCCGGCGCCGGACATCCGGCCGCCGAAGCTGTCGCCGGCCGCGCTGAGGGCCAGCGTATTCGCGCCGAGCAGCACGTCGCCGCCGCCGGCCAGGCTCTTGATCGCCGCGCCGCCACGCGCGGCCGAGATGTCCAGCGTGCCGTTATCCACGACGCGGCTGGAGGCGATGCTGCCGGCGCCCGCAAGCGCCAGGGTGGCGCCGTGGCCGATGCCGGTGTCGCCGCTGTAGGTGTTGGTGCCGCTCAGCGTCTCGGTGCCGGACGCGATCGCCAGCCCGCCCGCACCGGAAATCGCGCCGCTGAAGTTGCCGGATGCAGCGGTCAGGGTCAGGCTCTGGCCGCCGAGGATGACGCTGCCCGAACCGGACAGGGTCTTCACCGCAGCCTGGCCGGACAGGCCCGCGATATCCAGCGTGCCGTCGGCCACGACGCCGCTCGACGATGCGATCGATGCCGTGCCGGCCAGCGCCAGCGTGCCGCCATGGCCAACGGTGGTGGCGCCGGTGTGGCTGGTGTTGCCGGTCAGGGTTTCCACGCCGCCGGTCAGCGCCAGGCCACCGGAACCGTTGATGGTGCCGGCGAACACGCCGTTCGCATTCGTGAGCGTCAGGGTCTGGCCGCCCAGGACCACGCTGCCCGAACCGGACAGCGACTTGATCTGCACGCCGTTGCCGGCGGCCGCAATGCTGAGGCTGCCATTGTCGGCGACGCCACTGGACAGCGCGATACTGCCCGAGCCGGACAGCGCCAGGGCCGCGTCCGCGCCAATCGTGGTGGCGCCCGTGTAGCTGTTGGCGCCGGACAGCACCTCGGTGCCGCCGGCGACGTTCACGCCGCCGCAGCCGCCGTCGATCGTGCCCGCAAAGTTGCCGCTCGCATGGGTCAGTGTCAGGTCCTTGCAGCCCAGCACCACGCTGCCCGAGCCGGACAGCGTGCGGATCGCGGCACCGTGGTCGGTGGCGGCGATGTTGAACACGCCGTCGTCGGCCACGCCGCTCGACGTTGCGATGCTGCCGGTGCCAGCCAGCGCCAGCGTGCCGCCCGTGCCGATGGTAGTCGCGCCGGCGTAGGCGTTGGCGCCGCTGAACTGCTGGACACCACCGCTGACGGTGACGGCGCCGCTGCCGGAGACCGCACCTGCGAAGGCCCCGGCCGCATTCGTGAGCGTCAGGGTCTGCGCGCCCAGCAGCACGCTGCCCGAGCCGGACAGCGACTGGATCCGCGTGCCATTGCTGGTTGCCGAGATATCGAGCACGCCATTGTCCGCGACGCCGCTCGACGCCGCGATGCTGCCCAGGCCGGCCAGGCCCAGGGTCGCGCCCGCGTTGATGCTGGTCGCGCCGGTGTAGGTGTTGGCGCCGCTGAGTTGTTCGGTGCCGCCGGCCACGGTCAGGCCGCCGGAACCGGCAATGGTGCCGGAGAAATCGGCGCCCGTGCTGGTCACGACCGGCAGGCCGGGCAAGCCGGGGAGCAGGATGCCGCCCGGGCCGACGATCACGCCGGTCAGGCCGCCGCCGGTCTGGGTGCTGGTCGCGCCGGCATTCGTCAAGGTGAAGGTCTGGCCGCCCAGCAGCACGGTGCCCGAGCCGGACAGCGTCTGGATTTGCGCACCGTTGTTGGTGGCGGCGATGTCGAGCACGCCGTCGTCGACCACGCCGCTCGACAAGGCGATGCTGCCCGAACCGGCCAGGGCCAGCGTGGCGCCCAGATTGACGCTGGTCGCACCGCCGTAGGTGTTGGCGCCGCTCAGGGTCTCGCTGCCGCCCGCGACGGCCAGTCCGCCGGGGCCGGCGATATTGCCCGCGAAGGTGTCGGACGCGTTGGTCAGCGTCAAGGTCTGGGCGCCCAGCGCCACGCTGCCCGAACCGGACAGCGACTGGATCTGCGTGCCGAAGATGCTGGCGGAGACGTCCAGCACGCCGTTGTCCGCGACGCCGCTCGACGACGCGATATTGCCCAGGGCAAGCAGGTTCAGAGTCGCGCCCTGGCCGATCGTGGTGGCGCCGGTGTAGCTGTTGATGCCGGCCAGGATCTCGGTGCCACCGCTGACCGCCAGGCCGCCGGAACCGTTGATGCTGCCCACGAA